>NZ_JAANYX010000035.1:0-326544 GCF_012274245.1 Mameliella sp. LZ-28
GACACGGTCACGCATGGCACCGACACGCATGTGGTGCTGGTCGACCTGCGGCCCAAGGGCGTCAAGGGCAACGCCACCGAAAAGGCCCTGGGCCGGGCGCATATCACCTGCAACAAGAACGGCGTGCCCTTCGATCCGGAAAAGCCGACGGTGACCAGCGGCATCCGCCTCGGCAGCCCGGCGGGCACCACCCGCGGCTTCGGCGAGGCCGAGTTCCGCCAGATCGCGGACTGGATCATCGAGGTCGTCGACGGCCTGGCCGCCAACGGCGAGGACAACAACGCCGCGGTCGAGGAAAAGGTCAAGGCTGAGGTCGACGCCCTCTGCAAACGGTTCCCGATCTACCCCGAGCTCTGAACGCGCACGCAGGCCGGGGATCACCCCGCCGCCCTAGGTCAGGAAAACCGCCGTGGACTTCTCCACGGCGGTTTTTCATATCCATGGACATGGCAAGCGACCGCGACATATCGAAATTCCTCTCCTACGTGCTGCGCCACGCCCCGCAGGAGATCGGGCTCACGCTCGACGCGGGCGGCTGGGCGACGATCGACGACCTGCTGGACCGCGCGCCCATGCCCCTCACCCGCGCGCGGCTGGAGCAGGTCGTCGCCGCCTCCGACAAACAGCGCTTCGCGCGCTCCCCGGATGGCAGCCGTATCCGCGCCAACCAGGGCCACTCGATCCCGGTCGATCTGGGCCTGACGCCGCTCGCCCCGCCCGAAACGCTCTATCACGGCACCCATCCCGGCGCGCTCGACGCGATCCTGGCCGAGGGTCTGCGCCCCATGTCCCGCCATCACGTACACCTGTCCCCGGACGTCGAGACCGCCAAAAAGGTCGGTGCCCGCCGCGGCAAGCCGGTCATCCTTGCCGTCGCCGCCGGAGAGATGGGCCGCAGCGGCATGCTGTTCTTCCGGTCGCTGAACGGTGTCTGGCTTGTGGACCATGTCCCGCCCACACGGCTCGAACGCCTGCCGGACTGAGACCATCCGCCCGGGCTTCCCCCGCACCCGGAATCGCCTAGGGTAGGCATGTCGCCAACAACCACGAGGCTCACCATGCAGATCCATCGCGCCGGTTCCCGCCCTTCCGTCACGCCGAACCCCGACTATTTCACCGGCACCGTCCGCTTCGATCCCGTCATCGCGGCGCCGGACCCGGCCCGCGTCCACGCCCTGATCGTCACCTTCGAACCGGGCGCCCGCACTGCATGGCACACCCACCCGCTTGGCCAGACCCTGCACATCCTCTCCGGCCTCTGCCTTGCGCAGAAAGAGGGCGACCCGGTGCAGGAACTCCGCCCCGGCGACACGGTCTGGTTCGCCCCCGGCGAGAAACACTGGCACGGCGCCGCCCCCGATGTCGCCATGTCCCATCTCGCCATCCAGGAGGCCCAGGACGGCGGCGCCGCCGACTGGCTGGAAAAGGTCACGGACGCCGATTACAGCGGCCCCCGCGCCCCCTGACGCCCCGCCCCTGGCTTCTTCTTGGCCAAAATACACCCGGGGGAGTCGACCGAAGGGAGACGGGGGCAGCGCCCCCGCTCCCCAGCAGCCAAAAGGTCAGGCATCCCTGACTGGCGTGCCCTCCCCCAAGGGGCCACAAGACGCCATGATCACGACCAGACGCCTCGAACGCGCGCTCGGGGATTTCACCCGCGCGCATCTCCCCACCGGCCTTGCCGATCTCCTGATGTTCCTGCTCAAGCAGGGCTGGGCCTGCCTCTTCGGCTTCCTGATGCTGGGCGGGCTGATCCTGTCGGACCGCATCTGGCAGGACGACTGGGCACTTCATCGCTACGACGGGCTCTTCCTCTATGCCCTCACCCTGCAGCTCTCCTTCCTTGCGCTGAAACTCGAAACCCTGACCGAGGCCAGGGTCATCCTGCTATTCCACCTCACCGGCACGGCGATGGAACTGTTCAAGGTCAACGCAGGAAGCTGGGCCTATCCCGAGGACGCGCTTCTGAAGATCCACGGCGTGCCGCTCTTCTCCGGCTTCATGTACGCGGCGGTCGGCAGCTACATGGCTCGGGTCATCCGCATCTTCGACATGAAATTCGCGCCCTACCCACCGTTCTGGACCAGCGTGACGCTGGCCGTGGCGATCTACGTCAATTTCTTCGCCCACCACTACCTGCCCGACGCGCGCTATGTCCTGATGGCCGCCACGGTGCTGCTCTTCGCCCGCACCCGCGTCTGGTTCACGATCAACCGTACCCGCCGCTGGATGCCGCTGCCCGTGGCCGCTTTCCTCACCTCGATCTTCCTCTGGATCGCCGAGAACGTGGGCACGAATACCAACACATGGCTCTACAAGGGCCAGACCACCCTCGACCTCGTGCACCTGTCCAAGATGGGCTCGTGGTATCTTCTGCTTTACGTCAGCTTCACCACCGTGACGCTGGTCCTGCGCGACGCGCTCTCGCGCGCGCCGCTCACAGCCCCAGAACCAGAACCAGGATCGAGGCCGTCAGCACCGCGATCCCCAGCACCTCCCGCCGCGTGACGGTTTCCCGAAAGAACAGCACCGAGGCCGCCAGCGACAGGATCAGCTCCACCTGGCCCAGCGCGTAGACATAGGCCGCCTTCTGCAGCGTGAAGGCGGTGAACCAACCCATTGTTCCGGCCATCGAGGTCAGCCCCAGCCAGGCCGCCCGGCCTCGCGCGGCCCAGACGGCGGCAATCTGCCCCGGCTCGCGCCAGCGCAGCCAGAACGCCATGCCCAGGGTCTGCATGGCCGTCACGCAGACCAGCGAAAGGGCCGCGCGCAGCACAGGGTCCTCGCTGGGCACTTCCAGCGTCGTGGCGCGATAGCCCACGCCCGCGACGGCAAAGAAAAAGCCCGACCCGACGCCCAGCAGCACCGCGCGGCTGCGCAGCCCGCGCCACAGCCCCGCCGCATCCGGCGTCTTGGACAGCATCAGCACGCCCACCAGCCCGATCCCGATCGCCAGCCAGCCAAGTGGAGAGATCGCCTCGCCCAAAAGGACGAACCCCATCAGCGCGGTCTGGATGACCTCGGTCTTCTTGAAGGTGATGCCCACGGCGAAATTGCGCTCGCGGAAGGCCAGGACCACCAGCACGGTGGCCAGGATCTGCCCCAGTCCGCCGACCACCGCCCAGGGCCAGAAGGCAGGCGCGGGCATGGGCAGGCTGGTCCCGGTCAGGCCCAGGTACAGCAGCAGCACCACCAGTCCCGCCGGCATGGCATAGGCAAACCGCGCAAAGGTGCTGCCCGTGGCGCTGATGTCGCCCGTCGCCAACAGCTTGTGCAGCATGAAACGCGCGGTCTGAAAGGTGGCCGCGCAAAGGGTGGCAATGATCCAGAGGTCCATGCCGCCATTAGCGGCAGCGGGCCGGCAGGTGCAAGCGCAACCCGCCCCGGGACAGGGTCAGCCCCGCGGCCAGAGCGGGTGCGGCACCGGGTCCTTGGCACGCAGGAAATAGCGCCGGAACACCTCGCCGTAAGAACGATAGCGGTAGTCGCCGTTGCGCGACAGGTAGCGCTGCGGGTTGCGGCGGTACATCACCGGTAGCCGATACCAGGGCACCATCGCGTGCATGTGGTGCACCACATGCAGGTTGTTGTTGAGAAAGATCAGCGCCAGCGGCCCGCGATCCTCGATGATCACCGTCCGCCCCCGCGCGTCCTCATGCGCGCGGTGCTCCAGGAAGGTGCGGATCTTCAGGATCGCCAGCGCCGCATAGGTGCTGAGCAGGAAGGCCCAGGCCGGCATCCGCCCCAGCGCCAGCATCCACCAGACCACTACACCCACCGCCGGCACATGCAGCGCCCACCCCAGCAGCACCCGCCGGTCCCCGCGCCTCGCCGCGCGCAGGTCCGACAAGGTAAAGACCAGTGTCCCCAGCAAGGGCCCCAGCAACATCCGCCCTGCCAGCGTGTTGTTCACCCGCATCACCATCCGCGCCGCGCGCGGCAGGCGGTGCCAGACCTTGGGGTCCAGGAAATTGCTCTCGGGGTCGTCGTAGGGATCGGTCAGGATCGAGTCCCGGTGATGCGCCAGGTGCGTGTCCTTGAACCGCAGGTAGGGCACCACCAGCGACAGCGCCGGAAACACCAGCGCCCCGTTCCAGAACCGCGACCGGAACGGATGCCCGTGCAGCATCTCATGCGTCAGAGAGGAATGCAGCGCCGCGCCCAGCGTCACCAGGATCATGCCCAGCGGCAGCCAGACCGCCGCCGCCCATGTCGTCCCCAGTGCCCAGAGGGCATAACACCCCGCCAACAGCAGCAGCGTCGGCCATTCCAGCCCGCGCAGCCGCTCAGACATGCCGGCCCCAGCGGATACCCGACCAGACGCGCTCGTAGACCAGGTAGGACAGAAAGCCGATCACGGCGTTCACCACCGCCATCCCGCCCCCGACCGCCAATGAGCCGGTAAAGGCCAGGCCCACCCCCGCCATCGACACCAGTCCCAATGCCGTCCACAGTACGGATTTCACAAGCGTGCGCGCCCGCGTTTCCATAAAACCTCCGAATGTTCTGAACTCGGGGCCAGGGTAACGGACGCGTGAGCGGGGTGGCATCCTGTCTATGGTTCACATTTCTCGCGTCATGTGATAAAAATCACCAATGAGCAAAATTATCGACAAGCGGGTGCGCGCGGACCTGCTGCGCAAACGGCTGACAGAGGCGATGCAGCGGGCGGGGTCGAACCAGACCGCGCTGGCACGGGCCGTGGGCGTCGACCGCTCGACCATCTCGCAACTGCTCAAGGACACCGGCGCGCGCCTGCCCAATGCCCAGCTTGTCGGCTCCTGCGCGCAGGCGCTCGGCGTGTCGTCGGACTGGCTCCTGGGCCTCTCGGATCGACCGGAATCCGCCGCCGACCTGCTGGCCACCTCCCTGACCCTGACAGAGGCGCCCCGGGCGCTGGTGGACGAACAGATCTTCCGCTGGCACCGCGAGGCGGAGGGCTACAAGATCCGCCACGTTCCCGCCGCGCTGCCCGACATGCTCAAGACGCGCGCGGTGCTGGAATGGGAATACGGGCCGCATCTGGGCCGCACCACCGAACAGGCGATCAACGCGTCCGAGGACCGGCTGGACTGGATGCGCGCCTCGAAATCCGACTATGAAATCGCCCTGCCCCTCTACGAGGTCGAAAGCTTCGCCGAAGGCGTGGGCTATTACGCCGGCATTCCGGCCGATATTCGCCGCGTGCAACTGGCGCAACTGGCGGACCTCAGCGCCACGCTCTACCCCCGGCTGCGGATCTATCTCTTCGATGCCCGACGGCTCTACTCGGCGCCGGTCACGGTCTTCGGGCCGCTTCTGGCGGTGCTCTACATGGGCCGCAACTACCTGGCCTTCCGCGACACCGAACGCGTGACCGCCATCACCCGTCATTTCGACCACCTGGTGAAAGAGGCCAGCATCACCGCCCGCGCCCTGCCCGACCATGTCAGGGCGCTGGAGGCAAAGGTGAGGGGATAGGGGCAACACCCCGGCCCGAAGTCCGCCAGCACCATAATTCCGCCGCATTCAACATTACCCTGAAGGGGCGCAAACGGGTTGAACGATGTCCTGCCTTTTGCGCGGCCCAGGTCTTTGAAAAAGACGTTCCAGGAAAGTTGGGAAGGCAGAATGCGAAAGGCCCCTCATCCAGACACCCCATCAGCAGACGCGTATTGTGACGGGTCCGCCGATCCGGATCTTCTGGCAATTCGAACGATGCTGGACCAGCATGAGGACACGCAATCACCGTCGGAACAACCGGCCCGGCAAAGGCGTCGCCGGCGCAGCATCCCTCAAGGATCACCTGCGCAGGATCATGCGCCTGCGGTCGCGGCAGGGGCCCAGCCGTCCGAACGCAGCGGCAAAAAAGGACCTCCGCTGCAATGGCTCCGCACGCGGGCCCGGGCTTTCCTGCGGCGCCCGGACGCGCCAAGGATCCTCTCGCTGCTGCTCCTGCTGACGCTTGTCATCCTGAAACCGGGCTTCGTGGTCTTTCTTGCGGTGATGAGCCTCGTGGCCGCGCTCGTGCTCTACTTTTCCATTGGCCCCGACCGCGTCCAGGCCTGGGTTGCCGGCCGGTACGACCGCCTGCGTGACCGCGACCCGGATGCCGCGGACCGGCTGCGCAAACGTGCGGCCGCCGCCAGAAAATGGCTTGCGGTAGTGATCGACAAGCTGCCCGAAAGCTGGACTGCGGGACTTTACCTTCCGGATTTCGACGCCCCGGCAGAGCCGCATGCCAAGTTGGAACGCGATCCCTTCGAGCGGCTGGCCCGGCAATGACGCGCCGCCCGGAGGGGCCGTCTCAATAGGGCATCGGATGCGCCTTGTGGACCTCGTCCAGGCGCGCCAGCAGGTCGTCGGAGAGCACCAGGTCGCTGGCCCCCAGCAGGTGGTCCAGCTGCTCCATCGTGGTCGCGCCAAAGATCGAGGACGCCACGAAAGGCCGCCGCGCCGACCAGGCCAGCGCCATGTGCACCGGGTCCAGGTCAAACTCCCGCGCCACGCCAAGATAGGCCTCGACCGCCTCGAAGACACGCGGGCTCAGCCGCCCGCCCATCGTCTCGTTCAGCGACATGCGCGAGCCCTCGGGCACCGCGCCGCCCTGGTACTTGCCGGTCAGGAACCCGGCGCCCAGCGGCGAGAAGGGCAGCAGGCCCACATCCTCGTAGACCATCAATTCCGCAAGGTCGGTGTCCGCCAGCCGGCAGAGCAGCGAGTATTCGTTCTGGATCGAGGCCACGCGCGGCCCGCCCACGCGCTCCGCCGCCTCCAGCCACAGCGCCGTGCCCCAGGCGCTTTCGTTCGACAGGCCAAAGGCGCGGATCGTGCCCCGCTCGACCTCGGCCTGCAGCGCGTGCAGGCAATCCTCCATGTCCGCCACCACCTGCGCGCGGGTCCAGCCCGATTGCGAGGGGTCATAGCGCCAGTTCTTGCGGAACATGTAACTGCCCCGGTTCGGCCAGTGGAACTGGTAGAGGTCGATGTAATCGGTCTTGAGGCGCTTGAGCGAGGCCTCGACCGTGTCACGGATCGTCTTCGAGGTGATCGGCGCCCCGTCGCGCGCCATGCTGCCCTCGCCGGAATGCTTGGTGGCCAGGATCCATTCGGATCGGCGGCCAGAGGCGGCGTTCCAGTCGCCGATGATTTCCTCTGTCCGGCCATAGGTTTCGGCCCGGACCGGGTTCACCGGGTACATTTCGGCGGTGTCCATGAAATTGATCCCGGCCTCCAGCGCCCTGTCGATCTGGCGGTGGGCCTCTGCGGGCGGGGTCTGGTTGCCGAAGGTCATCGTGCCCAGGCACAGTTCGGACACCATCAGGCCGGTGCGGCCCAGCGGGTTCATCTTCATGGGAAAGGCCCTTGTCTGAAATCGTCGGTCGGGCGCCAAGATGACAGGCCCAGCCGGGATGGCAAGGGGCACCGGTCCCGGCGCTTTTCCGTCGGGCAATCCGAACTCCACGCTTGAGAACAAAATGGGAACACGCTAATCTTGCCCTCATGACGATGGCCTCTGCCCTGCTCACGCGCCGCCCCCATGCGCCGCCCCCCGCGCTGGTTCTGTGGCGTGACATCCTGCTGCCGCATGCCCGCGTGCACGAACTCTGCGGTCAGGCCCGGCGCACGCTGGCGCTGCATGTCGCGGCACAGGCGGGCGGGCCGGTGATCTGGATCACCCGCCGCCACAGCCCGGATCAGCTCAACCCCTGCGGCATGCAGGCGATCCTGCCCCCGGGAGAGGTGATCTTCGTCGCCACCGACCGCCCCGTCGACAGCCTCTGGGCGATGGAAGAGGCGCTGCGCAGCGGCGCGGCGCCACTGGTGGTCGGGGACCTGGCAGAGCCGCCCCCCATGACCCCTGTGCGCCGGCTGCACCTTGCGGCAGAGGCCGGGGCGGGCATGGGGCACTGCCGTCCGCTGGGGCTGATCCTGACGCCGGGCGCGGGCGGCGCGCCGGGGGTCGAAACGCGGTTTCGCTGCGATCCCGTCCATGCACCGGACCAGACCGCCTGGCGCATAGACCGGCTGCGCGCCCGGATGCAGCCGCCCCGGACATGGCGTCTGGAGGCGGGAAAGCTGCACGACTGGCCCACCCCCGGCTGAGCGGAGGCCACGGCCGAAACGACAAGAATATGTCGCGAAGCCACCTGACTTCTGCCGCCCGAGCGGGCAGAAACACGACATGCGCCTGTTCATCTCCTTTGCCTCGCTCTTTCTTTCGGTCATCCTGCTACAGCTTTCCTCGGGCAGCGTCGGCCCGCTCGACGCGCTGTCCGGGCTGGCGCTGGACTTCACGACCACGCAGATCGGCCTCTTGGGCTCGGCGCATTTCGCCGGGTTCTTCATCGGCTGCTGGTGGGCGCCGCGCCTCATGGGATCGGTGGGCCATTCACGCGCCTTCGCCGCCTTCACCGCCCTGGGCACCATCGGCATCCTGGGCCACATCCTGGTCGAAAACCCCTATGCCTGGGCCACGCTGCGGATCGGCCAGGGGCTCTGCGTGGCGGGCTGTTACACGGTGATCGAGGCCTGGCTGCACGCCAAGGTCACGAACGAGACCCGGGGCCGCGCCACCGGCGCCTATCGCCTCGCCGACCTCGGCGCCTCGCTGAGCGCGCAGCTGATGATCTCGATCCTGCCGCCGGCGCATTACGTCAGCTACACGCTGCTGGCGCTGCTCTGCACCGCCGCCCTGCTGCCGCTGACGCTGAGTCGCCTGCGCCCGCCGGAAACCCCCGATGCCCCGCGCCTGACACCGGGCCTGGCCTGGGCGCGTTCACCGCTGGCGGTGGCCGGGGTGCTGGTGGCCGCGCTGTCCAGTTCCTCGTTCCGGATGGTTGGCCCGCTCTACGGCACCGGCGTCGGGCTGGAGACCGCGCAGATCGCGTTCTTCCTGGCCTCCTTCGTGGCGGGCGGGGCGCTGGCGCAATACCCGGTCGGCTGGCTGGCCGACCGCTATGACCGGCGCTGGGTGCTGGTCTGGCTGTCGGTCGCGGCCATCGCCAGTTGCACGCTGACCGCGCTGGCCACCGGCCTGCCCACCCTCGGGATCATGCTGACCGCCGCCATCTTCGGCCTGACCACCTTTCCGATCTTCTCGATCGCCGCCGCGCATGCGCATGACTTTGCCGCCAGCGACGAACGCATCGCGCTTTCGGCGGCGCTGATGTTCTGGTTCGCCGTCGGCGCCATCGCCGCGCCCTGGTTCGCCTCGGCCCTGATCGAGCTTTACGGCCCGCCCGCGCTCTTTGTCATGATCGCGGCGGGGCACGCGCTGCTGGTGGTCTTCGGCCTGGTCCGGATGCGCAAGCGCCGCGCCACGGAAACCCGCACCCGCTACATCTACACGCCCCGCTCGACCTTCCTTGTGGGCCGCCTGCTGTCGGGCATCCGCGAACGCTCCAATCAGGAGGACTGAGCCTCCGCCCGCTCGCCCTCTGCCTCTGCCTCTGCCTGGTCGATGGCCCAGGCGCTGGCCGCTTCCAGAGCCACCGGGGACGAGGTCGGCAGGATGCCGAGGTAGCTGTCGGTCTCGTCCACCGGGACACCGGCCCGCTGCGTCATGCGGTACAGCGCGTACAGCCCGATGGCACCAAAGGTGCCGGACATGAACAGCCAGAAGGCCCCGGGCCCAAAGACCTGCATCGCCCAGCCCGTCGCCAGCGGCCCCGCGATGGCCCCCAGTCCAAAGGTGAACACCAGCCCGCCCGAGGCCGCCGCCATGTCCTCGGCATCGAGGAAGTCGTTGGTATAGGCCAGGAACAGCGCATACAGCGGCGCCGACAC
Source organism: Mameliella sp. LZ-28 (assembly GCF_012274245.1). Taxonomy (NCBI): domain Bacteria; kingdom Pseudomonadati; phylum Pseudomonadota; class Alphaproteobacteria; order Rhodobacterales; family Roseobacteraceae; genus Antarctobacter; species Mameliella sp. LZ-28. The sequence continues at coordinate 9,769 of NZ_JAANYX010000035.1, forward strand.
GCCGCCTGCGAAAAAGGCCGCGCCGGTCAGCAGCCAGAACCCGCCACCGGAAAACCAGCCGGCCACGGCGGCAACCCCGCCGATCACCGCCGCCCCGAAAATCAGCTTGCGCCGGTCCACCCGGTCCGACAGCCAGCCAATGGGGTATTGCAGGAACAACGCCCCTGCAAAGAGCGTCGCGATGAAGGTTGCGATCTGGTTCGTGCTCAGCCCGATCTCGGTGCCATAGACCGCCCCCATGCCGGATTGCGTCGCATAGACCGTGCCCAGCAGGAAGATCCCGACCGTCCCCAGGGGCGAGCTGACAAAGAGCCGGTGCAGCGGCATCGGCCGCGCCACCTCTGCCGCCGGCACCGGCACCGCCGACAGCAGGATCGGCGCAAAGGAGATGGACACCAGGATCGAGGCACCGATGAACAGCACCGAGGTCGCCGCATCCCCCAGCGTCAGCAGCCCCTGCGCCCCGATCAGCCCCAGCGTCTGCGCGATCATGTAGGCCGACAGAACCTTGCCGCGGGTCTCGTTGGTGGCGGCATTGTTCAGCCAGCTTTCGGCGGTGACATAGACCCCCGACATGCAGAACCCGACGACGATCCGCAGCACCGTCCAGACCCAGGGATCGGCGGCCAGCGGAAAGGCGATCAGCCCCGCCGACATGAAACTGCCCAGCGCCGCAAAGACCCGGACATGGCCCACCCGGCGGATCATGCGCGGCGTTAGCTGCGCGCCCGACAGGAACCCCACGAAATAGCCCGAGGTGACAATGGCCAGTTCCGCCGCCGAAAACCCCTCGATCCCGCCGCGCAGGCCGATCAGGGTGAAATGCATGCCATTGCCCAGCATGATCAGGACAATGCCGACAAGCAGGGCCCAGACCCCTGAAATCACCGAGTTCATGCGATGTCCTTTCGTGCTGTGCGGGATGGCGGTTCCGCTCCGCGCCGCCTCGCACGCGGCAGGCCGCGCTTCCCGTGCCGCACCGCCGTCTTTCGGCCCGTTTGCGACAAAGCGGGGGCGCCCTCTGGTCCTCGGGCCTCTTGGCCGCTAAACCGGGCGCAAACCCCGCATCTGACAGAAGCGCACATCATGGCCCGACACCTTATCACCTCTGCCATTCCCTACATCAATGGCATCAAGCACCTGGGCAATCTCGTCGGCTCGCAATTGCCCGCCGACCTCTATGCCCGCTACCTGCGCGCCCGCGGACACGAGGTGCTGTATCTCTGTGCGACCGACGAACATGGCACCCCCGCCGAACTGGCCGCCGCAAAGGCGGGCAAGCCCGTGGCCGACTACTGCGCCGAGATGTGGGAAGTGCAGTCAAAGCTGGCCGAGGGCTTCCGGCTGTCGTTCGACCACTTCGGGCGCTCCTCGTCCGAGCAGAACCGCAAGCTGACCCAGCATTTCGCCAAGGTTCTGGACGACAACGGGTTGATCCGCGAAGTGTCCGAGACCCAGATGTACTCCAAGGCGGACGGCCGCTTCCTGCCCGACCGCTACATCGAGGGCACCTGCCCCAACTGCGGCTTCGACTCGGCCCGCGGCGACCAGTGCGACAACTGCACGAAACAGCTCGACCCGGTCGACCTCATCAACCCGCATTCGACGATCTCCGGCTCGACCGACCTGGAAATGCGCGAGACGAAACACCTGTATCTGCGCCAATCCGCGATGAAGGACCAGATCGAGGAATGGATCGACACCCGTGTCGGCTGGCCCGTCCTGACCACCTCGATCGCCAAGAAATGGCTGAACGATGGCGACGGGCTGCAGGACCGCGGCATCACCCGTGACCTCGACTGGGGTGTGCCGGTGCAAAAGGGCGACGATCCCTGGCCCGGCATGGAGGGCAAGGTCTTTTACGTCTGGTTCGACGCGCCCATCGAATACATCGCCTGCGGGCAGGAATGGGTCGACGCGGGCAAGGGCGATGACTGGGAACGCTGGTGGCGCACCGACAAGGGCGCGGACGACGTGCGCTATACCCAGTTCATGGGCAAGGACAACGTGCCTTTCCACACCCTGTCCTTCCCGGTGACGATCCTGGGCAGCGGCGAGCCCTGGAAGCTGGTCGACTACATCAAGTCCTTCAACTACCTGAACTACGACGGCGGCCAGTTCAGCACCTCGCGCGGGCGCGGTGTCTTCATGGACCAGGCGCTGGACATCCTGCCCGCCGACTACTGGCGCTGGTGGCTGCTGAGCCACGTCCCCGAAACCTCGGACAGCGAATTCACCTGGGAGAGCTTCCAGTCCGGCGTGAACAAGGACCTTGCCGACGTGCTGGGCAACTTTGCCTCGCGCGTGACCAAGTTCTGCCGCTCGAAGTTCTCCGAGGCGGTCCCCGAGGGCGGCACACCTGGCGCGGCCGAGGCAAAGCTGATCGCTGACCTGACCGCCAAGGTCCGCGAATACGAGACCCACATGGAGGCCATCGAGATCCGCAAGGCCGCCGCCGCCCTGCGCGCGGCATGGGTGCTGGGCAACGAATACCTGCAAGAGGTCGCCCCCTGGACCACCTTCAAGACGGACCCGGACCAGGCCGCCATGCAGATCCGGCTGGCGCTGAACCTGATCCGGCTCTACGCGGTGATCTCGGCGCCCTTCATCCCCGACGCCTCTGCCGACCTTCTGAAGGCCATGCACGCCGAGGATGCCGACTGGCCCGATGACGTCGAGGCGGCTCTGACCGCCCTGCCCGTGGGTCATGCCTTCGACGTGCCAGACGTGACCTTCCGCAAGATCACCGACGCCGAGCGCGAGGAATGGCAGGAACGCTTCGCGGGCAAGCGGGACTGACAACAGGGGTCAGGGGCATATCACCAGTTTGCCCCTGACCTCTCCCTGCCCGGTCCGCCGCAGCGCTTCGGGCACCGCGTCCAGTGGCAGGACCGCTTCCAGATGCGGCGCGATGCGCCCCTCCACGGCCATGCGCAACACGCGTTCGGTCAGGGCCCGCCCCGAGGGCACCATCAGCATCCCGATGGACTTGCCCGCCAGCCGATAGGCGAAACCGCCAAACACCAGCGACAGCAGCACGCCAACCTCGCCGCCCACGGCGCGGTAGCGCCCGCCCGGCGCCAAGGCCCGCGCAATCCGCCCCGGTCCGCGTGTCGCCACCATGTCAAGAATGCGGTCCCAGCACGCGCCGGTCCCGGCAAAGTCGGCCTCTCTGTAATCCATCGCGGCATCGACACCGAGGGTCTTCAGCCATGCCACCTTGCCCGCGTTGTCCACCACGGTCACATGCGCCCCGGCGGCCTTCGCCAATTGCAGTGCCATCGTCCCGGATCCGCCACCCGCGCCGTTGATCAGCAACCGTGTCCCCGCGTTCAATCCCTCGGTCCCGGCCACGGCGATTCCCCCGGCCTGCGGAAGGCAGGCGGCGATCACGTCCGACAGCGCCTCCGGCACGGTCACCGCATGGTCCGCTGGCACGCAGACATATTCGGCGAACCCGCCCCGCGTCATGACGAAATCTCCGGCAACGCGCTGCCCCAGGCCGATCCCCGTCACGCCCTCTCCCAGCGCATCCACCAGTCCGACGATGTCCGATCCCAGCACAGGCTGTTTCGGGCGGAACAGCCCGCCGACCATCCGCGCGTAAAAGGGATTGCCGGTCAGGTATTCCCAGTCGGACAGGTTCACCGCGCAGGCCGACACCTTCAGACGGATCTGACCGGGCACCGGCTCTGGCACCGGCAGATCCGCGATCCGCAACCGCTCCGGCCCGCCGTATACGTCCTGAACAACCGCTCTCATCTGACACGCCTCCATGAGCGTCCGCCTGCAATTGACAGGGCGGACGCCGCTTGCTACCTCGCGCGCCTCATCCAAGAGGACACGTTATGGCACGCAGGCGCAAGGGACGCGACATTTCCGGTTGGCTGATCGTGGACAAGCCCGCGGGCCTGACCTCGACCGCCGTGGTCAACAAGGTCCGCTGGGCGCTGGAAGCGAAAAAGGCCGGCCATGCGGGCACGCTCGACCCCGAGGCCACCGGCGTGCTGGCCGTGGCCCTGGGCGAGGCGACCAAGACCGTCCCCTACATCACCGACGCGCTGAAGGCCTACCGCTTTACCGTGCGTTTCGGACAGGCCACCAACACCGACGACGCCGAGGGCGAGGTGATCGCCACCTCCGAGGCGCGCCCCTCGGATGACGAGATCAAGGAGGCGCTGCACGGTTTCGTCGGAGAGATCATGCAGGTGCCGCCGCAGTTCTCGGCAGTCAAGATCGACGGCGAACGCGCCTACAAGCGCGCCCGCGACGGCGAGGAGATGGAGATCGAGGCCCGGCCGCTCTGGGTCGAGGAACTGCTGCTGACCGACCGCCCCGACCCGGACACCGCCGTTCTGGAAATGACCTGCGGCAAGGGCGGCTACGTCCGTTCCATTGCCCGCGACCTGGGCAAGGTTCTGGGCTGTCACGGCCATGTCGTCACCCTGCGCCGCCTCTGGTCCGGCCCCTTCGAGGCCGAGCAGGGCATCACGCTGGACCAGATCGACGCGCTGGCCCGCACGCCGGAACTGGACGCCCACCTGCTGCCGCTGGAGGTCGGGCTGGCCGACCTGCCCGAGCTGAAATGCACCGCCCAGGGGGCCGCGCGTCTGCGCAACGGCAACCCCGGCATGGTGGTGCCCGGCGACGTGGAATACGGCGACGAGGCCTGGGCCAGTTTCGAGGGCAAACCGCTGGCGGTGGGCCGCTTCAAGGCGGGAGAACTGCACCCCAGCCGGGTCTTCAACCTGGCCGACTGAGGGCTGCGCCCGAACACGCCTTGCGGGGCGGGTTAACGGATCCTTGCCGCTTTGTACAAAACGCTGGAAACGGCGTACAAAACGTACGTTTTGTACAAACCTCAGCCGTCCCGGCGCAGCCGCGCCAGCCAGCCTTGCAGGGCCTCCAGCGCCTCGGGTTCGTCGAGGAAGGGGATATGCCCGCGCCCCTTGACCTCTGTCGCGATCATGTCGGGCCGCCGCCGGCGCATCTCGGCAAAACACTCGGGCGTCAGCAGGTCGGAATTCTCGCCACGCATCGCGCACAGCGGCAACCCCTCCAGCGCGTCGAAAAGCGGCCAGAGATCCGGCGCGGGCTGCGCGCCGCCCCCCAGCACCGCGTCGCGTAACTTGGGGTCATAGGTCAGCTCAAGCCCCTGATCCGTCTGGACAAAAAGCCGCTCCGCCTCTTCCATCCAGCGCGCCTCGGAGACGCCGACAAAGCCGGTCATGACCTCGGCGCGCCGCTGCGCCACCTCGGCTAGGGTCTTTTGCGGCGGCTTGTGCCCAAGGTAGCCCTCGATCACCTTCAGCCCCGGCCCGGCGATCTCTGGCCCGATGTCGTTCAGCGCCACGCCCAGCAGTCGGGCCTTCGCCGTCGCCGCCAGCACCATCGCGATCAACCCGCCGCGCGAAGTGCCCAGAATCGCAGCCTTTTCCAGCCCCAGGTGATCCAGAAGCTCCAGCGCATCGCGCCCCTCGACCGGGATCTGGTAGGTGTCATGCGGCGCCCAGTCCGACTGTCCGCGCCCGCGGTAATCCAACCGGATCAGCCGCACGCCTTCCAGGTGCGGGGCGACGAAATCGAAATCGCGCCCGTTCCGCGTCAACCCCGCAAGGCAGAGCAGCGGCAGCCCCTCCCCCTCGTCGCGGTAGAACAGGGAAATCCCGTCGGAGGTCTGGAGTTTCGGCATCACACAAGTTCCGGAATGGTGGTCAGGTCGGTCAGGACGTGTTTCGGCCGGGCCATCAGGCGGTCCATCGGCAGGCCCATGCGGTTCACCCAGGCGGTTTCGAACCCGTAGGCCGCCGCCCCCGCAGCATCCCAACCGTTCGAGGAGGCGAACAGCACCTCTTCGGGCGCGCAGCCGAATTCGGCCCCGACGAGGTCATAGACCACGCGGGCCGGTTTGAAGATGCCCACCTGTTCGACCGACAGCACCGCGTGCAGGAATTCCCCGATACAGGCGCTGTCCACCGCGCCGTCCAGCATGTCGCGGTTGCCATTCGACAGGATCGCCGTGCTCAGCCCCTTGGCCTTCAGCTGCGCCAGCATCTTCGGCACTTCCCGGTAAGCGGGCAGTTCCCAGTAGAGCGCCAGCAGCCGTTCGCGCAGCTCCATGTCATCGAGGCCGGCGCGGTCCATCGCCCAGTCCAGCCCGTCCTTGGTCACTTGCCAGAAGGGAACGTAATCACCTGTCACCGCGCGCAGCCAGCTGTATTCCAGCTGTTTCGCGCGCCAGTCGGCAGCCAGTTGCGGCCAGACCTCTGCCAGGGCCCCGCGACCCGGTTCCTCTGCCGCGACCCGCGCCGCGGCGGCCACGTCGAACAGCGTGCCATAGGCATCGAACACGCAAACCTTGATCGCCATTGACCGCATCCCCCTTTGCAACCGGCGTCACCCTGACACGGGCCGGGACGCTGGAAAACCCCGATCCGAGCGTCTTTTACACGGTTTTGGGCCGTTCTGACCCAAGAAGCCGGTTTGCAAACCTGTGCAGGCGCGCGTAGGCTGTGCCAAATCCGAGCACCCGGGACGGACCCGGCCTCACCCAATCACCCCCTGACAGACAGAGGTTTCCCATGACGCAGGTCAAGACCGGCGACACCGTGCGCATTCATTACACCGGCACGCTCACCGATGGCTCCACCTTCGATTCCAGCCAGGGCCGCGACCCGCTGGAATTCACCGTCGGCTCGGGCCAGATCATTCCCGGTCTCGACAAGGCGATCCCAGGCATGGAAGTGGGCGACAAGAAGACCGTCCAGGTTCCCGCCGAGGACGCCTATGGCGAAACCAACCCCGAGGCGCGCCAGGACGTGCCGCGCGCCGAGATCCCCGACGACATCCCGCTGGACCTCGGCACTCAGCTGCAGGTGCAGGCACAGGGCGGCCAGGTGCTGCCGGTGACCGTCGTCGCCGTGACCGAAGAGGTGGTGACGCTGGACGCCAACCACCCGTTGGCCGGCAAGGACCTGACCTTCGACATCGAGCTGGTCGAGATCGCCTGAGCCTTCAGGAAATCATTGCGCCGGGGGCCTGTCCCCCGGCATTCTGGGCCTGTCGTTTTCAACAGACAGGCCCTTTTCATGTCCGCTTTGCTTCGCGCCCTCGCTGCCCTCACCTGCCTGACCCTCGCCGCCCCTGCCTGGGCGGGCGAATGGACCCGGCTGGACCCCGCGGGGTTCGGCGATTGCAACCTGCGGTTCGACGGGGTGATCGAACCCGGCGACTTGATGCGCGCCACCCAAGAGGACGTGCTGGGCGGTTTCAACGCCCGCATCTGCCTGAACAGTCCCGGCGGCTCGCTGGCGGAGGTGCTGAATTTTCTCAAGGCCGCCAACAGCGACACGGGCGGGTTCTTTTTCGGCACCCGCGTTCGGACAGGCGACGCATGCCTGTCCTCCTGCGCGATCCTCTTTATGTTCGGCCAGGCCTTTGGCGCCAACAGCCCCTACCCCAGCCGCCAGCTGGAACCGGGCGCGCGGCTGGGCTTTCACTCTCCCTTCATCCGCGACGGTGCCAATCCCGCCGCCTCCGACGCCGAGGTCTTTCGCGTGGCCCTGCAGGTCGCCAAGCTGCTGGCCGACAGTTCCTACAAGGCGCTGACTGCCTCCGGCCCGGCACTGCCGCCCGAACTTCTGGCCATTGTCCTGGGCACACCCTCGGCCGACATGCGCTATGTCGACACGATCGCCGAGGCCAAGCTGATGGACATCGAGCTGACCGAAGACCTGGAATACAGCACCGTCTTTCCCGACACCCGCGCGAGTTTCGACCAGATCTACCGTCGCATCTGCATAAGCACCCACACGCTGACCTACCGCCAGCATTTCGTGCGCGAAGGCTATGACTTTGCCGATCTGGTCGCCCGCACGGCGGACCCCACCTACCAGGGCGCCGATTACGCCATCCATGTCAGGGAGCGCGATCCGGCCCAGGGCAGCAGCCCCGAACGCCGCCGCGCCCTGCTGACCGGGCCAAGCTACAGCGTCCCCGGCTGGTTCAGCGCCGGTGCGCAGCAGTACTGCCGCGTCGACCTGTCAGTCGAACCGGCGCCGGGCGGGCTGCGCGTGATCTCCTATTCCGTCGATTTCGGCGCCGCCATCAGTGCCGACCTCACCCGCATCCCCGAATGGCGGGGCGAGGTGCAGGTGACACGCGGCGGCCTGCGCCCTCTGGACACCCGGTACTGAGCACGCCCCCTTCCGGTCCCCTGCCCCACACGCTAAACCATGCGCCAAAGGGAGGCACGACCCATGCAGATGGCTCAAATCGGCGATCTTCGCCTGCACTACAGCGTCACCGGTCCCGAGGAAGGCACGCCCATCGTCTTTGGCAACTCGCTGGGTACGGATTTCCGGCTCTGGGACGAGGTGCTGCCGCTCCTTCCCGCCGGCCTGCGCATCCTGCGCTATGACAAGCGCGGGCACGGGCTGTCGGATACGCCTTCCGGTCCCTACAGCATGGGCGCGCTCATCACCGACGTGGAACGGCTGATGGATCACACGGGCTTTTCCAACGCGATCTTCGTCGGCCTGTCGATCGGCGGCATGATCGCCCAGGGGCTTGCGGCCAAGCGGCTGGACCTGGTGCGCGCGATGGTCCTGTCGAACACCGCCGCCAAGATCGGCACCCGCGACATGTGGGCCGACCGGATCGCCGCCGTGGAAACCGGCGGGTTGGAGAGCATCACCGGCCCGACGATGGACCGATGGTTCTCGAAACCTTTCCATGCCGCCGAAGAGTTCCCCGGTTGGCGCAACATGTTCCTGCGCACCCCCGCGGAAGGCTGGACCGGCTGTGCCGCTGCAATCGCGGGCACGGATTTCCTGTCGTCGACCAGTGGCTTGCGCCTGCCCACGCTGGCCATCGCCGGGTCCGAGGACGGATCGACGCCGCCCGACCTGGTCTTCGAGACCGCCGACCTGATCCCCGGCGCGCAAAAGGAACTGATCCGCGGGGCAGGCCACCTGCCCTGTGTCGAGAAACCCGGCGAATACGCCGCGCTCCTGACCGCCTTCCTCAAGGCGCAGGGCGCGGCGGGCTGACATGGCGCGTTTTTTGCTGATCCACGGCGCCTCGCACGGGGCCTGGTGCTGGCGCGACGTGGTGCCCGCGCTGGAGGCCCACGGCCACGAGGTCATCGCCATCGATCTGCCGTCACACGGCGACGACGGGACGCCGGTGGGCGACGTGACGCTCGACCTTTACGCGCAAACCATCATCCGCCACCTGACCGTGCCCACGATCCTGGTCGGGCACTCGATGGCCGGTTTCCCCATCACCCGCGCCGCAGAACTGGCGCCCGGGATGATCGCGCGCCTCGTCTACCTGTGCGCACACACGCCCTGGCCCGGCAAGACCATGTCCGAGATGCGCTTTCTCGGCGCAACGCAGCCGCTGGTTGCCGCCATTCGCGTCTCTGACGATGGGTTGTCGCACAGATTCGACCCGGACATGGCGCCGGGCCTCTTCTACCAGGATTGCCCGCCAGAGACGGTGGATTTTGCCCTGCCTCGGCTCACCCCGCAGGCGCAGGCACCCGGCAAGACCGTGGTCGAGCTGACCGCGAATTCGCAGGACAAACCGCGCAGCTACATCCTCTGCCGCAAGGACGGAGCGATCCCGCCCGACCTGCAGGAAAAGCTCGCCGCCCGTTTCGCGCCCGGCGAGGTCTACGAACTGGACAGCGGCCATTCGCCCTTCTTCTCCATGCCCGGACGGCTGGCCGACCTGCTCGACCGAATCGCCGCCAAGACCCCCTGACAGGACAGCCCATGCCCGCAACGCCCTTTGACAGCGCCCACCTGCACCGCCTCTTTCCCACCGGGGACACGGCGCGGCTGTTTTCCGACAGCGCCGAGATCCGCGCCATGATGCTGGTCGAGGCAGCGCTTGCGCAGGCGCAGGCGGCACAGGGCGTTATCCCCGAAACCGCCGCCGCCGCGATCCAGCGGGCCAGCCTGGAATGCCAGATCGACCCGGCCCAGCTGGCCGAGGCCACGGGCCAGAACGGCGTCACGACCCCCGCTTTCGTCGCCGCCTTTCGCCAGGCGATGAGCGCGCCAGAACATGCGCAATACCTGCACTGGGGCGCCACCTCGCAGGACATCCAGGACACCGGGCTGATGCTGCGCCTGCGCCAGGCCCTTGCCCAGCAAGAGAACCGTCTGCGCGCCACTTTGACCGCGCTGGCCCGGCTGGCCAGCGATCACGCCGAAACCCCGATGGCCGCGCGCACCTATGGTCAGCACGCCACGCCCACCAGCTTTGGCGCGCAGGCCGCCGCCTGGGGCTGGCCCCTGATCGAGGCGCTGGAGGCCCTGCCGACCCTGCGGGCCCAGGCCCTGCGCGTCTCGCTGTCCGGTGCAGCCGGCACCGCCTCGGCCCTTGGTCCCGATCCGGCAGCCCTGCGCGCGGAAATGGCGGAAAAGCTGGGCCTGGCCGACCCCGGCCACAGCTGGCACAGCGACCGCACCCCGATCCTGACCATCGCCGACTGGTTCACCCGCACCGCGCTTGCATTCGGCAAACTGGGAGAGGACCTGGTGCTGGCCACGCAAAGCGGCATCGCCGAGGTCCGCCTTGGCGGCTCTGGCGCCTCGTCGACCATGCCGCAGAAACAGAACCCCGTGGCGCCTTCGGCCCTGGTCGCGCTGGCACGCCACGCACAGGGGCTGAACGCCACGCTGCAGGGGGCGGCCCTGCACCGGCAACAACGCGACGGCGCGGCATGGTTCACCGAATGGCTGTGCCTGCCGCAACTGGTGCTCTCCGCCGCGGCCGCCGCGACGCAGGCACAATCGCTGGCAGAAAGCCTCACCCCGGATGCAGAGGCCATGAAGGCGACTTTGGACGCCACCGGCGGGCTTCTCATGGCAGAGGCGCTGTCCTTTGCCCTGGCGCGGACCATGCCCCGGCCAGAAGCACAAGCCGCCTCCAAGGTGCTGTGCACGCAGGCACGCGACAGCAGTCAGACGCTGGAACAGATCGCCCGCGCCGCGCACCCCGACCTGTCTGCAGACCTGTTCGACCCCGTCCACCAGATGGGCACCGCACCGGACGAGGCCCGCGCCTTTGCCGCCAGAGTCACCAGCCTGGCAAGCTGACCCGACCTGCCGTCACGTCACGCAATGCAAGCGACACCGCCAATGTCGCTTTCGGAACAGCCGCCCGCTTGTCTGCCCGCGCACCCTGCCCGGAAGACACCGGGGAGGAACCCATGACACGCATCCGCGCGGCGGTCTGCACCGCCTTCGACGCGCCCCTGCAGATCGAAGAGCTCGACCTCCGCGCCCCCGGCGCCGGAGAGATCGAGGTCACGCTGGAGGCCGTCGCCATCTGCCATTCCGACATTTCCTATGCCACCGGAGCCTGGGGCGGCGCACTTCCGGCGGTCTACGGCCATGAGGCGGCGGGCCGCGTCACTGCCCTGGGCGAGGGCATCAGCGGCTTGCAGACCGGCGATCGTGTCGTCGTCACGCTGATCCGCGCCTGCGGCACCTGCCCCACCTGTGCTTCGGGCCGCCCGACCATCTGTATCGGCGACCGTGATACCACGCCCGTCCTCACACGGCCCGACGGCACAAAGGTCATGTCGGCCATGTTCTGCGGCGCCTTTGCCGAAAAGGTCGTCGTCGATCAAAGCCAGGTTGTCGTCCTGCCCGACGACATGCCCCCCGAGGCCGTCTGCCTGCTGGCCTGCGGCGTGATCACCGGCATCGGCGCGGTCATCAACGCCGGCAAGATGCGCCCGGGCGACGACGTGGTGGTGATCGGCGCGGGCGGCGTGGGCCTGAACGCGATACAGGGCGCGCATATCGGCGGCGCCCGCCGCATCGTCGCCGTGGACATGAGCGAGGAAAAGCTGGACATCGCCCGCGCCTTCGGCGCCACAGACGGGATCCTTGCCACGCAGGACGCGCCCTGGGAGGCAGCCCACACTGCCCTGGGCCGGGGCGCCGACGTGGTCGCCGTGACCGTGGGCGCGATCCCCGCCTACGAACAGGCCATGCGCTACCTCGGCTGGGGCGGACGCATGGTGATGATCGGAATGCCGCATTCCGGCGCGATGGCCACCTATGAACCCGTCGTGCCCGCCTTCATGGGCCAGGAAATGATCGGCTCGAAAATGGGCGACGTGGTGATTCAGCGCGACATTCCCTGGATGGCGGACCTCTACCGGCAAGGCCGGCTGAAGCTCGACGAGCTGGTGTCGGGCCGCTGGCGTCTCGACCAGATCAACGAGGCCATCGCCGACACGATGACGGGCGGCGCCCGTCGCAACGTGATCCTCTTCGACAGCCATTGACCCCGGCGCCACGCCCGCTGTTTCTTTGGGCTGAAAATACTCTCGGGGGAGTCGACCAAAGGGAGACGGGGGCAGAGCCCCCATCCCCCGCAAGCCACAGGAACAGGCCATGAAACTCCAGGACCTCGACGTGATCGTCACCGCGCCGCCCGCACCGGGCTGGGGCGGGCGCTACTGGATCCTCGTCAAGCTGACCACCGACGACGGCATCACCGGCTGGGGCGAATGCTATGCCTCCTCGGTCGGGCCGGAGACGATGCGCGCCGTCATCCAAGATGTCTTTGCCCGCTATTTCCAGGGCGAAAACCCCGAGAACATCGAACGCATGTTCCGACGCACCTATTCCTCTGGCTTTACCCAGCGCCCGGACCTGACGGTCATGGGGGCCTTTTCCGGCCTGGAAATCGCCTGCTGGGACATCCTGGGCAAGGCGCGCAATCGCCCGGTCTGGGCATTGATCGGCGGCATGATGAACGAACGGGTGCGCGCCTATACCTATCTCTACCCGCTTCCGCAGCACCGGATGGACGACTTCTGGACCTCGCCCGAACTGGCGGCTGAATCGGCCATCGACTGTGTCGAGCGCGGCTATACGGCGGTGAAATTCGATCCTGCCGGCCCCTACACGATGCGTGGCGGACACCAGCCGGGTATGCGCGACATCGCCATGTCCGTCGCCTTCTGCAAGGCCATCCGCGAGGCGGTGGGCGACCGGGCCGACCTGCTGTTCGGCACCCACGGCCAGTTCACCACCGCAGGCGCCATCCGCCTGGGACAGGCGATCGAACCCTACCTGCCGCTCTGGTTCGAGGAACCGGTGCCGCCGGACAACCTGCTGGAATTCGCCGAGGTGGCCCGCGCGGTGCGCGTACCCGTCGCCACCGGCGAACGCCTGACCACCCGCGCCGAATTCGCCACGCTTCTGCGCAGCGGCGGGGCGAAGATCCTGCAACCGGCGCTGGGCCGGGCAGGCGGCATCTGGGAGATGCGCAAGCTGGCCGCGATGGCCGAGAGTTTCAACGCGGAAATGGCGCCGCATCTCTATGCCGGTCCGATCGAATGGGCGGCCAATATCCAGCTTGCGGTCTCGATCCCCAACCTGTTGCTTGCCGAAACGATCGAGACTCCGTTCCACGCGGCGCTCATCAAGAACACGATATCGCTTGACAACGGTTTCATCCCCGCGCCCACCGCCCCCGGTCTGGGCATCGAAGTGGACGAGGATCTGGCCCGCGCGCACCCCTACACCGGGGGCGATCTGCACCTGCAGATGCAGGACGCGCCCTGCGATTACGCCCTTGGCAACGCCTTCCAGGGCGGCGCGCCGCCCCTGACCGAATCATGATCTGGTCTTTCCCGAACGGAGGGCTATATTAACTCAACTGATCAAGACGCGAGTCACATGGAAGACCAGACAAAACTGCCGCCTCCGCCGGAGGAAATGCAAACCAACGCGCAGCACGCCGCGGCCTTTCTCAAGACGCTGGCGCATGAGGGGCGGCTGATGATCCTCTGTCACCTCGGGTCGAGCGAGAAATCCGTGGGTGAGCTGGAAGAGCTGCTGGGCATCCGGCAGGCAGCGGTCAGCCAGATGCTGGCGCGGCTGCGCGAGGAAGATCTGGTGAAGACCCGGCGTGACGGCAAGACGATCTACTACAGCCTTGCCAACGAAAACACGAGCCGGGTGATCGGGCTACTCTACGACATATTCTGCGCACAGCCCGATGGCGGCTGCTGATCCCGGCTTTTCCGGCCCCGACCTCTGTCGTCTGACTGCCTGCGAAGCGGTCGACCTGCTGAAACGCGGCAAGGTCAGCCCGGGCGAACTGCTGGATGCTAGCCTGGCCCGGATCGAACAGACATCCCCGGCGATCAATGCCCTGGTGACACCCTGCCCCGACCGCGCCCGCGACGCCGTGGGCAAGGCCTCGACGACCAGCCTGCTGGCTGGCCTGCCCATCGGAATCAAGGATCTGACACCGGTCGCCGGGGTGCGCACCACCTATGGCACGCCCGGCCTTGCGGATTTCGTGCCCGACGTCTCGGACCCGATGGTCACGCGGTTGGAATCCCGCGGCGCCGTTGTAGTCGGCAAGACGAACACGCCCGAGATGGGCGCCGGTGCCAATACCTTCAACCCGGTCTTCGGCGCCACCCGCAATCCCTGGAACACGACGATGAACGCAGGCGGCTCCTCGGGCGGGGCCGCCGCTGGACTGGCGGCTGGCGAGGTCTGGCTCAGCCAGGGGTCCGACCTGGGCGGCAGCCTGCGCACACCCGCCAGCTTTTGCGGTGTCGTCGGCCTGCGCCCCTCCCCCGGCATCGTCGCCAGCCCGGGCGGCGACGGGTTCAACCCTTTCGGCGTCGAGGGGCCGATGGCCCGCACGGTCGAGGATTGCGCGCTTTTCCTTGATGCCATGAGCGGCTTTGACCCGGTTTCGCCAATTTCCTTCCCGCCCGCCGCCGGGGGCTACCTGGACAGCTGCCGCCGCGATCCCGGCCCGATCCGCATCGGCTTTGCGCCCGATCTTGGCGGGCTGGCGCCGGTTGAACCGGAGATGGCGCAGATCCTTTCCGCCGCGCTTGCCAGGGTGCAGGCGCCCGACGTCGATGTCGTGGAGGACACGCCCGACCTGCCGGGGATCGAGAGCACTTTCCGCACCTTTCGCGCGCTTGGCATGTGGACCGGCTTTCGCGCCACGCCCGAGGCGATCACCTCGCGCTATAAGCCCACCCTGCAGGCGAACATCGCCCAGGGCGGCAAGCTGACGGTGGATCAGATCGCAGATGCCAACCTTGCCCGCGCGCGCCTGTACGAGACGATGCGCCAGTACCTGGAACGGGTCGACGTTCTGGCCTGCCCGGTGACCGGCATAGGGCCGCTTCCGGTCGAGATCGAGTATCCGCCAGAGATCGCAGGCATCGCCAGCACCGATTACCTCGACTGGCTGCGTTTTGCCTTCCTCGCCACGCTTTGCGGGTTGCCCGCGCTGTCACTACCCGTGGGCCGCGATGCGTGCGGGTTGCCGGTGGGCCTGCAATTGATCGGCCCGCCCCGGGGCGAGGCGCGGCTTTTGCAGATCGCCCGGCGGCTGGAGCAGGCCACCGAGGTCAGCCGCACGCCGATCGACCCCGTCGTGACCCACACCGCCTGACGGTCAGACAGCGGCTGCCGTGCCCCGTCCGGCCTTTTCCCAGGGCCGGGTGAACCCGCCCAGAACCTCGCCGATCTGCGCCTCGTCGGCGCCATTGGGGTCGACCTGCGCCACCAGACCGCGGCTCTTGTCGTCGATCACCGAGACGACGCGCGCAGCACAGCCCGCCTCTTCCAGCGCGCCGTTGTAGACCCGCGTGATCGCGTGTTTACGCAGGTCGGGTTTGAACACCTTGCCCACGGCGGTCTTGGGCAGTTCCGGCAGGATCGTCATGTGCTTGGGATGGGCGGCGCGTTCATGCACATGCACCCGCGCGTGTTCCAGCAATTCCGCCTCCGTCACCTTGGCCCCGTCCGCCAGTTCGACAAAGGCACAGGGCAGCTCTCCGGAATGCGAGTCCGGCTGGCCGATGGCGCCCGCAAAGGCCACCGCCGGATGCGCCAGCAGCGCCTCTTCGATCTCGGCCGGGTCGATGTTGTGGCCGCCGCGAATGATCAGGTCCTTGGCCCGCCCTGTGATCCACAGGTAGCCATCGGCATCCATGCGGCCCAGGTCGCCGGTGCGCAGATGGGTGCCATAATGGAACAGGTCGACGTTCTTGGCCTCTTCGGTATAGGTCTTGCCGGCGTAGACGCCGGGGTTGGACACGCAGATCTCTCCGATCTCGTCGACGCCGCATTCCACCGGTTCGCCATGCGCCACCTTGATGATCCGCACATCAGTATAGGGAAAGGGAATCCCGACCGATCCCACCTTCTTGGCCCCGTCGGGCGGGTTCACCGCCACGAGGCAGGTTGCCTCGGTCAGGCCATAGCCTTCGCAGACCGTGACGCCACAGGCGCTTTCGAACCGCTTGAACAGCTCCATCGGCATCGGGGCAGACCCGGAAAAGGCGGTCTTGATGCTGGTGATGTCGGCATCCACCTTGCGCTGCATCAGCGCCGAGACGGCAGTGGGCACTGTGATGACAAAGGTCGTCTTCCAGCGCTCGCAGAGCTTCCAGAAATTGTCCATCACGCCGTCGCCGCGATAGCCCGCAGGCGTCGGGAACACCACATGCGCGCCGGAAAAGACCATCGCCATCAGGATCACGTGGCAGGCAAAGACGTGGAACAGGGGCAGCGGGCACATCACGCTGTCTTCCTCGGTGAACAGCAGCCTGTCCCCCAGCCAGCCGTTGTATAGCATCCCCTCGTAGGTATGCTGCGCCACCTTGGGCATGCCCGTGGTGCCGCCGGTATGGAAATAGGCCGCGACCCGGTCACCCGCGCTGTCGGCAAAGCTCAGCGTCCTGGGTTGCTTGGCCATTTCCTTGCGGAAATCCTTGACGTCGGCGTGATGATTGCCCGGGTTCTTGGGCCGCACCAGCGGGACGATCCAGCTTTTGGGCGGGGTCAGGTAGCGGTTCAAATCGACCTCAAGCACCGTGTGCACATGCGGCGCGTTGCGCACGGCCTCGGCCATCTTCTGGGCGATGTCGGTCTTTGGAAAGGCCTTGAGCGTGACCACCACCTTGGCATCGGTTTCCCGCAGGATGGCGGCGATCTGTTCAGCCTCCAGCAGCGGGTTGATCGGGTTCACGATCCCCGCAACGGCGCCACCCAGCAGGGTCGAGATGGTCTCGTTGCAGTTCGGCAGCACGTAGGCGACCACATCGTTTTCGCCCACGCCCAGGCTGCGGAAGAGGTTGGCGGCCTGGGCCGTCTGGTCCCGCAGCTGCGACCAACTCAGCGTTTCCGCCTTGTCCTGTGGGCCGGACAGCAACTGGTAGCTGACCGCGGGCCGCGACGGGAAACGGTCGGCCGTGCGCGAAAGCTGCCCCCAGAGCGTCGGCGGAATATCCCGGTCCGCCCAGGGCATCTCCGCCTCGATTGCGTTGCGATCCTCCACGCCCGCATAGGTCATCTCCGCCACTCCTCCCCAAAGCGTTTTCGTTGCCGCACAGTGTGTGAGGCTTTCACGCCCCGCGCAAGAGTCACCGACGCAGCGGCAGTTCCTCGATGACGCCGCGTTCCGGGACAATGGTTAACGGATGGTTAGAATTGCCGCGATAATCCGGCGCCCTGCCGGCCTCGGCCACTTTGCCGACCCTCCGTTTGGGGGTATCATCCTCACATGGACCACCCGCTGATCGACCTCATCAATTCCCGCATCGCCGCGGCGGAACGCGACGGCGCCTTTGACAACCTCGAAGGCGCGGGGCGCCCTCTGCCCCGCTGCGGCGATCCCGACGGCGCGGTGATGACCCGTATCCTCAAGGAAAATGGCGCGGTGCCGGAGGCGGTCTCGCTGACCCGCGACCTGGCCCAGCTGCGCGAGACATTGCGCGACACCGCCGACCGTGACGCGCGGGCCCTGCTGATCCGCGAAATCGCGCTGCTGGAAACCCGGCTGGAAATCGCCCGGCGGCGCGGCTGAGGCAGGTTCCGCCGCTATGCGCCCCGGCATATCCGGGCTTGTTCCCCGCGCGCCTTTTGGGCAAACCCTTGTCCCGAGGTCACGGAGGCGCGCATGGTATCGGTCAAGGAACAGTACGAAAGCTATCCCTACCCGGAAAGGCGCCCGGAGGATGAAAAAAAGCGGCTGATCACCGGTTCACCCTCGCACCCGCTTGAAATCGACCACTATCTTTTCGGCGGCCAGCGCGACTGGTCGCAGCCTCTTCGCGTGCTGGTGGCCGGGGGCGGCACCGGCGATGCGCTGATCCAGATCGCCCAGATGATGACCAGCGCCCGCGCGCCCTACGAGATCACCTATGTCGACCTTTCCACCGCATCGCGCGAGATCGCCGAGGCACGGGCCAAGGCGCGCGGACTGACCGGCATCACCTTCGTCACCGGCAGCCTGTTGGACGCGGCAGAGCTGGGCCAGTTCGACTACATCGACTGCTGCGGCGTGCTGCACCACCTGCCCGACCCGGACGCAGGTTTTGCCGCGTTGCGGGCCGCCGTGGCGCCGGGGGGCGGGATGGGGTTCATGGTCTATGCCCCCTATGGCCGCTCAGGCATCTACCAGCTGCAAGAGGCCTTTGGCGCGCTTTTCGACGGCATGGCCCCGCAGGCACGTCTGGCAAAGGCGAAAAAGATCGTGGCCGGGCTGCACAAGGGGCACCCCTTTGCCGCCAACATCAACGTCACCGACCACGAACAGAGCGACGCGGGCTTTTACGACCTGCTGCTGCACGGGCAGGACACGCCGTTCGACATTCCCCGCCTGATGCGGACCCTGGACACCACCGGCTGGAAGCTGCAGGCGCTGCTGCAACCCGGGCTGTATGACCTGGCCCGCATCACCGAGCGCCCCAAGGGCATGGACGACGCGACCGCGATGGCCCTGGCCGAGAAACTGCGCGGCACCATGAAAAAACACCTGGGCTACCTCGTTCCCTCGGATGAGGACCGCCCCATCGCCCGCGGTTCACGCCAGAGCCTGATCCCCCGTTCCCCCACCAGCGACATGCGCCGCCCGGCGCAGGCGATTGCCCAGGGCCGCCCGCTGCCGATCACGCTGAAAGAGGCGGACATCCAGATCCGCCTGCCCCGTGAATGCGCGCCGCTCATGGCCGCCATCGACAACCGCCGCAGCATCGCCCAGATCCAACAGGTTTCAAAGCTCGACCCGCTGCGCTTTGCCGACCTCTGGGGCCGGCTGGAACGAGAGCTGACCGCCTGGGGACTGCTGCATTACTCGCGCTTCGGGCTCTAGGCCATGTGCGGGCGGTTCGCGGTCACCCTGCCCCCGGACGCGATGGCACAGCTGTTCGACGCGGTGCCTGCCAACAACCTGCCCGATGTGCCCAATTACAACGTCTGCCCGACCAACGACATTCACGTGGTGATGGAGGATGCCGGGCGGCGGCTGGTCTCGATGCGCTGGGGATTCCTGCCGCATTGGTACAAGGCGCCCAACGGCGGCCCGCTGCTGATCAATGCCCGGGCCGAGACGATCGCCGAGAAACCCGCCTTCAAGGCGGCCTGCCGCGAGCGCCGCTGCCTGATCCCCTGCACCGGCTTCTACGAATGGACCAAGGACGCCGATGGCAACCGCCTGCCCTGGTACATCCACCCCGCTGACGATGGCCCGCTGGTCTTTGCAGGGGTCTGGCAGGACTGGGAACGCGACGGGCTGGCCTATCGGACCTGCGCCGTTGTCACCTGCAGCGCCAACACGGCCATGTCACGGATTCATCACCGGATGCCCGTGGTGCTGGATCCGCAGGATTGGGCCAAGTGGCTGGGCGAAGAGGGGCATGGCGCGGCCACCCTGATGCAGCCCGCGCCAGAGGACGCGCTGGCGTTCTACCGGGTCGGCACGACGGTGAATTCGAACCGCGCCAGCGGGCCAGAACTGATCGAGCCGATCTGAGCGCCCGGTTCAGCCCAATCCGGCCGCCGCCAGCAGCGGCATGACCGACAAGGCCCAGCCAAGCCCCATGTCGTCCGCCGGTCCGCCATGATCCTCAGGCGGGTCTTCCAGGTCAGGCAGATCCGCGAACAGCCCGTCGCCCAACGGGTCCGGTCCGCCGGTGTCACCGCCGGAGGGGGCAAACCCCATGAGGCGCAGCAATTCCTGGGCCGTTTCGCCGGGATCGGCGGCCGTCGGCCCCGCATGGCCACTTGGACCATCCGCGCCGTCGCCACGGCCCGGGGACAGGAACCGCTCCGGCACACCCGAAAACAGCTGGTCCACCTCGGCCCGCCCCGTGTCAGGCCCCGCAGCGGCGGGGCGGGCCGGAAACCCGACACCCCATGAGGGAACCGGCGCCTCTGGTGTATCGTCGGGCATCGCCCTCTGATCGCCAGACGGCTCGACCCGGGGCAAGACGGCCCCCCAATCCTGCGTCGGGTCGGGCACCTCCGGCTGGGGGTCGCGGGCGGACTCGGAAAACCCCAGGACCAGGGACAGTTCCTCCGGAGCTTCTGGCGCCGGGGCTTCCGCCGGCGCAGGCGCGGAAGACCGCCCGCCCGGGTCGGGCAGGTCGGTCGCGCTGTTACCGACCTCGATCTCCTCATCGTCCAGTAACACGTCCTCGATGGCCCCCGCCCCCGGAGCGGTGCTGACGAAGACCGGGGCAAAACCCGCCGTTGGGGTCACGTCGATCAGGCGAACCTGAAGGATTTCCCCCTCTGCCAGAAGGACATCCACCTCGCCCTCGTCCCAGACATCTTCCGGCTCCAGCCGTTCAAGAACCGCCTCCGAGGCATTGTCCCCCGGCGCCTGTCCCGGCGCCACGCCAAGAACCACCGCCTCTACCCTGCCCACATCCGCGACAAGCCCGCTCAGGTCGACGCTGCTCTGGACGAAACCACCGCCCTGCGGCGCCATGATGTAAAGCAGCATGTCCGATCCGTCGGAAAAACCATGCACCTCCAGCCCCGCGCCTTCGAATTCGGTTTCCCGCGGATCGGAGGGCGCGAAATCCAGCATGGTCATGCCGGGGATGTTGGCCGACATCAGGGCGAACATCTCTCCCGGCGGGGTGCTGCCGGACCACGCCTGTCCCAGGCCCAGCGCCGAGGGCGTGTTCTGGATCAGCGGCCAGACCTGCGCCGCATCCACGCCTGCGGCCAGGAAGGCCTCGACCTGCTCCAGCATTTCCTGCGCCTGGAACAGCCCATAATCCCGGTCATCGATCAGGCTGTCCGAGTTCGAGCGCAGGTTCCACTCGGTCACGTGGATTTCCAGGTCGGGGTTTTCCTCGAACCAGGTGTCCTGGATCTGGTCCAGCGAGAAATAGCGGGTATGCGGCATGTCGGCGCCGCGCGAATAGACATGCGCGATCACCCCGTCCACCGCCGCCAGCTCCTGCGGATCGAATTGCTCGATCACCAGCAGGTTGTTGAACTCGGTCCAGTCGACGCCACGCCCCGGCGGCAGATCCAGCCCGTAAGTGGCGTTCAGATCGGCGATGATCTCGAGGTTGGACATGCCGTCATAGGCCTCGTCCAATGAGGATTCCCCGAAGTTCGTGCCCATCTGTACCAGGATGCCGATCTCTGCCGCGTCGGGATACAACGGCGCCAGCGCCTGCAGCTCGGCATCGATGATGCGGGTCATCTCGGCCGCGACGCGGCCGTATTCCACCGCGTTCATCCGGCCCGAACCCCAATATTCATTGCCGATCTCGAAGCCCGCCACCGGGGCGTCGCCGTATTCCCCGGTGACGACGTCGCGCACGAAGCCACGCAGTTCCGCCTCGTCCACGTCGGCATAGCGGTCGCCATTGTCGTCGAACCGGGCGGAAACCTGTTCCCGCGTGGGCAGCACGATGGTCACCGCCCTGCCCGTCTCATCGGCATATGCCATCACGTCCGAGAGCGGCATGAACGCCTGCCGTTCGCCGGTCTCGTTGTGCACGACCGTGGTCGCATCGGGATCGGAGAGGTCGAAGTAGCTTTCGGTCAGTGACCCGCCGGGATAGCGCAGGCCGGTGACGCCCAGTGCCTCGACCGCCTCGGCATAGCTGCCCGGGCCGGTCATGGGCGCGCGGGGCGCAAGGATGTTGCCGCCGAACAGCCAGGCGGTCGCAGCCTCGCCGGCACTGGCGAAGGGCATGGGAAGGATGGGCATGATCGCCTCTGCCTCGGGAAGAACGCGAGGTCAGATTGGCGCCGAAACGGAAACGAAGTGTCTACGCCTCAGGGAGAATGATTACAGTTGTAAGGGCTCTCGGGCCGCCGACAGCAATGCGGCGGCCAGCATGTCCGCCGCCGAGGTGCTGAGCGCCAGCGGCACGTCATGCAGCATCGCCAGCCGGGTCAGCGCCTGCAGGTCGGCGTCCCCGCCATGCGGCACCGTCGGATCGGCGAAAAAGATCGCCGCGTCCAGCTCTCCGGTCGCCACCAGGGCGCCCAGTTGCTGATCACCCCCCCGGTCGCCGCGCTGCAGGCGACGGATGTCCAGTTCGGGTGCCAGTTCATGCAGCATCCGGCCCGTCCCGCCGGTGCAGATCAGCCGGTGCCCCGACAGCGCCGCCCGGTGTCGCAGCACCCAGGCGCGCAGCTGCGCCTTGCGCGTGTCATGCGCCACCAGTGCCAGCCGCCGCGGCGCCGTGGACACGGCCCGCGCCCGCGCGGTGATCGCCAGGATCGACCGGACCTGGGCCGCGAAGCCCTGGCTTTCCGCCGGGAACACGCCGGACAGCGCCGCCGTACCCACGGTGAACCCCGCCGCGCCGGCCTGCGCACAGGCGGCCACGCGCTCTTCGCTGTCGATGCTGCCCGCCATGATCACCGGCTTGCCCACTGCGGCGCAGACAGAGGTCATCAACTCCGAGACGTCGCCGTCAAAGCGATAGGCCAGCAAGTCCAGCCCATGCACATGCTCATGATCCGCCAGCCGCCGGGCGGAGGTCACGATCTCCTCTGCCGGGCCCTCCAGCACGCTGGGGTGGCCGGTGATCCGGCCCGGAAAGGGATAGTAGCGCAGCGGATGGTTGCGCGTGACCTCGGTCACATCCTGCGCCCGCGTTCCGCCCAGCAGGCAGTCCACGTCGATTTCCACCGCCGCCCGGGCCGAGGCCAGCTCGCTTTCCGCATCCAGGCTGACGACCTCCAGGTAGGACCGTCCCCCGGCGCTGCGGATCGCCGCCGCCAGCCCCTTGAGCTCGGACAGCGGCAGGCCGATGTCCTTGAAACCGATGTGCCGCACGCCCCCTTCCAGCGCCTCTTCCAGCCGCGCGCGGGCGTCGGGGATGGTGCGGTCATTGGCTGTCAGCATCAGGATGAAGTCAAAGGCCATCGGTCAGATCTCCGTCGGGGTCAGGGCGGCGGCCCGGGTCCAGTTCGGGGCCGCCGGGGCGATGCGCAGGTGCGGCGCGTGCAGGCTGGCGTCGATCAGGGCCGACAAATGCCCCAAGGCTTGGCCGGGCGACAGCCCGCCCGCCACCAGGGCCGAGAACACGTCCCCCACACCATGCGGCACGCCCCTGCGCAGCGCCACCGGAAAGACCTGCGTCCCCTCCGGTGAAACCCGCAACAGCCCGGTGGTCCCCGGCCCCACGGGCGCGGATGTCACCAGAACCTCGTCCGCCGTGTCCAACAGGCCCGATGCGGCGGTGCATGCCTCTGCCAATGTCGCCATCCGGGCGCCCGTCAGCCAGCCCAGTTCGAACAGGTTGGGCGTCAGCACATCGGCCAGTGGCACCAGGTCGTCGCGCAGCGCACACGCCACCTCCTGCGATACATAGAGCCCGCCGGGCAGGTCACCCAGCACCGGATCGACGACCACGCGCACCCCGGCCTCGCGCATCCGCCGCGCAAGATCAGCGGCAAGCGCGACATGATCGGACGAAGGCATATAGCCCAGCAGCAAGGCGTCCTGCGCCATCAGCCAGCCGTTTGCGTCCAGCGCCTCGATCATGCCCCGGATCTGGTCGACCGGCACCGGCGCCCCGGCCACATGTGGCCAGCCCGGATGATTGGACAGGACCGTGGTGGGCAATTGCGTGACCTCGTGGCCTAGCGCCTGAAGCGCGGGCACTGCCGCCGACAGGCCCACATGGCCATGCGCGACCCAGCTGGACAGGATCAGGACGCGCGTCATGGCCCTTTTCAGAACCGTTCGACCCAGGGACGCAGGCTCAGTTCATGCGACCAGGCGCTGCGGTCCTGTTCGATCAGGTGGCGATAGCTGCGGGCGATCGCCTCGGGGCGCAACATCGACGAAGGCGCCTCGTCCGGCTCGCTGCGGCCCGGGTTCAGGATCGCGCCGTCGATGTTGACCCAGGCGACATGGATGCCCTGCGGATGCAGCTCGCGCGCCATGCTTTCGGCCAGGCCCCGCTGGGCGAACTTGCCCATCGCGAATGGCGCCGAATTGGGAAACCCCTTTACCCCCGCCGAGGCGCCGGTGAAGAGGATCGTGCCACGCGTGCCTGCCACCGGGTCGGCCTC
The DNA here is from genome assembly GCF_012274245.1 of Mameliella sp. LZ-28. Classification (NCBI taxonomy): domain Bacteria; kingdom Pseudomonadati; phylum Pseudomonadota; class Alphaproteobacteria; order Rhodobacterales; family Roseobacteraceae; genus Antarctobacter; species Mameliella sp. LZ-28. Next base: position 34,131 of record NZ_JAANYX010000035.1, read on the forward strand.
CAGCATCCGGCGCGCCGCGTGTTTGCCGGTCAGGAAGGCACCGATGGCCGTCACCTCGACCGCCGCGCGCACCTCGTCGGCGTCCAGTTCCGCCACCGGGCCGCGCACCCGGGCAGAGGGGTTGTAGATCACGACCCGGGGCACCGCCGGCAGATCGTCGAACAGCCGCACGACGTCATGTTCGTCCGTGGCGTCCAGCAGGACGCGGCGGGCGCCGGTCTCTTCGGCCACGGCGCGCATTTTCTCGCCGCCACGGGCGGCCAGCGTCAACGCGTGATCCCGCGCCAGTTCCCGCGCCAGTGCCGCCGACAGCCCCTCGCCCGCGCCGATGATCACCGCATGTGCCTTGGTCATTCCATTCCCCTCACGCCGTCCCGGCGAAACCAGCCTAGTGCCATTTCCCCGGCGCTCCAAGCGGTGGGCGCGCCTTCAGAACCCCACCTTGTCGGCCCCTTTCAGGGCCAGCATCTCGCGCGCCTCGTCCGGGCTGGCCAGGTCCAGGCCCAGTCCCTCGACGATCTGGCGCGCCTTGCCGACCTGCTCGGCGTTGGTCTTCGCCAGCACCCCGGGGCCAAGCCAGAGCGAATCCTCCAGCCCCACGCGGACATTGCCCCCCATCGCGGCGGCCATCGCGGCAATCGGCAACTGGTTCTTGCCCGCGCCCAGCACCGACCAGCGGTATTGATCACCGAACAGCCGGTCGGCGGTGCGTTTCATGTGCTGCACGTCCTCGGGATGCGCACCGATGCCCCCCATCAGGCCGAACACCGTCTGGATGAACAACGGCGGTTTCACCAGCCCCTCGTCCAGGAAATACCGCAGGTTATACAGGTGCGAGGTATCGTAACACTCGAACTCGAACCGCGTGCCCGAGGCGCCCAGCGTGGTCAGGATGTATTCGATTTGGCCGAAACTGTTGTTGAAAATGATGTCCTTGTTGCCGACGTAGTCGCGCTCCCACTGGTGGGAGAGATCCGGAAAGCGTTTCAGCATGGGGAAGAGGCCGAAATTCATGCTGCCCATGTTCAGTGAGGCGACCTCGGGGCGATGGGTTTCCGCTGGGCGCACGCGTTCCTGCACGCTCATGGTGGGCGCGCCGCCGGTGGTGATGTTCACGACGCAGTCGGAGGCCTGCTTGATGACGCCCAGGAAGGGCGTGAAGGCCTCTGGCGTCTGGTCCGGGCGCCCATCCTGCGGGTCGCGGGCGTGCAGGTGGACGATGGCGGCACCGGCCTTGGCCGCGCCAATGGCGGCCTCGGCGATCTCCGACGGGGTGACGGGCAGGTGTTCCGACATGGACGGCGTGTGAATGGCGCCGGTGACGGCACAGGTGACGATCACCTTGCGGGGCTTGGCCATGAGGGTCTCCTTGGATCAGTCGGTGTCGGACATCAGGTGGCGGCGCAGGCCGGCCAGGCGGCGGTCACGGCGGTCCTGCCGCGCGCGGATGCTGTCGGGGCTGCGGTCCTGCGGCCAGGTTGCGGCGATCTTTTCGGCGGTCTCGACCGAAAACACCTCTGGCCCCGGCGGTGTCTCTGCCAACCCGGCAAAGAACGGGCCATAGCGCGTCGCATAGTCGATCAGACCGCCCGGAGCGTTCAGGTCGATGGTCTCGATGGGCCCCATCAGCGTCCAGCGCAGGCCCAGCCCGTCCTTGATCGTGGCGTCCAGCCCCTCGACGCTGACCACACCTTCCCCCAGCAGGCGCAGCGCCTCGGCGAGGAGCGCCCCTTGCAGGCGGTTCAGCACAAAGCCGTCGCGTTCCGCTCTCATCCGGACGGGCACCTGGCCGATCCGCGTGTAGATCGCCTCGGCCCGGTCCATCGTCTCTGCCGTGGTCCAGGGGGCGGGGCACAGTTCGACCACCGGCACCAGGTGCGGCGGGTTCACCGGATGGCCCACCAGACAACGCCCCCGGTGGTCAAGCCCCTCGGTAAAGCGTGACGGCACGATGGCAGAGGTCGACGAGGCCAGGACCGCCTCCGGCGGCGCGGCCGCGTCCAGCCGGGCAAAGAGCGCCTCTTTGACCTCGATCCGCTCCGGCCCGTTTTCCTGCACGAAACTGACGCCCGAAACCGCCTCTTCCAGCGTCGGGCAAGTGCGGACGCGAGCCAATGTCCCCGCCCGGTCTTCCAGCAGCTCCTCGGCCTGCAGCGTGTCACAGAGAGTCGCAAAGTCCCGCGGAAACCGCTCCAGCACGGCGGGATCGACATCCCAGACCTGCACATCGTATCCGGCGCGCGCGAACAGCACGCTCCATGACCGCCCGATCAGGCCCGCGCCGATGATGGCGATTGTCTCTGTCATCTCATCCCCTCCCCGGCCAGCGGCCCCTGTCACCCGCGATACCGGGCCATCCAGCCCAGGCTGTCATCCGTCGGTCCCTGGGGCCGGTATTCGGCCCCGATGGGCCGGGTCCATCCCAGTTGCCCGATCCGATCCAGCACGTGACCATAGTCAAGCTCGCCATGATCCGGCGGCCCCCGGTCGGGAACGGCGGCGATCTGGATATGACCGACCAGCGGCAGCAGCGCCTCCAGCCGCCGACAGACATCCCCCTCCATGATCTGGACGTGGTAGCAGTCGAACATCATCTTGAGGTTGGGCCTCCCGACCTCGCGGATGATGGCAGCGGCCTGCGCCGAGGTCGACAGGAAATAGCCCGGCGCATCGTAGTGGTTGATCGGCTCGATCAGGATGGTGATCCCCTCGGCCGCCGCCGCATCGCAGGCATAGGCCAGGTTTTCGCAATAGGTCGCTTGCGCCCTTGGGCCACCGGAAAAGCCCGACATGACATGCACCGACAGCGTTCCGATCGCGCGCGCATAGGCCAGCGCCTCGTCGATGGCGGCGCGCGCCTCGTCCTCGCGGCCCGGGATCGCGGTCAGCCCGTTATCCCCTGCCGCCACGTTGCCGCGCCGGGCGTTCAGGCCCAGCATCTCCAGCCCGGTTTCCTCCAGCGCGGCGCGAACATCCGCCGGCGGCACATCATAGGGCCAGTGGCATTCGACCGCGTCGAACCCCGCCGCCCTTGCCGCCCGGATCGCGTCCGGCAAGGACAGGTCCGTCCAGAGAAAACCCAGGTTTGCAGAGAACTTCATGTGTCCCACTCGATGTTGAAATGCGTGACGACGTCTTGCACCTGCGCCTCTGACAGCGCGCGCGGCGACAGGCCCCGCGTCAGCATTGCCAGCCGCGCGGTGGCCTCCAATTCCTCGATGGCGTTGCAGGCGGCCTCGACATCCTTGCCCGCCACCACCGGCCCGTGGTTCGCCAGCATGACCGCCGAGCGTTTGCCCGCCAGCCCGCGCACCGCCTCACCCATCGCGGGATCGCCGGGGCGAAAGAAGGGCAGCAGCCTGATCCGGCCAAGCTGCATGATCCCGTAGGGCGTGAGCGGCGGCAGGAAATCCTCCGCGTCCACATCCGGCATCATGGACAGGGCGACCGCGTGACAGGAATGCAGGTGCACCACCGCCCCGGCCTGGCTGCGCGTGTCGTAAAAGGCCGAATGCAGGGGCATTTCCTTGGTCGGACGGTCGCCATCCACATGGCGCCCCTCGGCGTCGAACCGGCTGAGCCGCGCCGGGTCCAGACGCCCGAAACTGGTGCCCGTGGGCGAGACCAGCAGCCCCCCGTCCGGCGTGCGGGACGATATGTTGCCCGTCGATCCGCCGGTCAGCCCCCGGTCGAACATCGACTTTGCCAGCGTGCAGATCTGCTCTCGGAGGCGGGTTTCCTCGGTCATCGGTCCAGCATGTCCAGCGCGTCGGTGAAAAAGCTCTCGGCGCCGAAATTGCCCGATTTCAACGTCAGCGCGATGCGCTTGCCCCCGCTTTCGGCAAAACACCAGGGCACGCCCGGCGCGATCTCCCGGCCCACGTCCAGCCGGGTGACGCCCAGCGCCTGCGTCACCGCGCCGGAGCTCTCTCCGCCCGCGACGACAAACCGGCGCCGCCCCATGTCGCGCGCGGCGATGGCGCAAGCCGCCAACGCCTCTTCGACGATCGCGCCCGCACGGGCGGCGCCCAGCCGTTCCTGGGTGGCCCTGACAGAGGCCGGATCGGCAGTGGCATAGATCAGCGGCGCGGCCTCGGCGGGCACCTCACGCAGCCAGTCAATCGCAGGCGCCGCGCCACGGTCCGCCAGTTCCAGCGGGTCCAGCTGAAAGGCCGGGGCGCCCGTTGCGCGATAGGCGGCCACCTGCGCGTTGGTCATCGCCGAACAACTGCCCGACAGGACCACCGCCCCCGGACCGACCTCGGGCGGTGACTCCGCCTCTGCCTGTGACAGCAGCCCGTCAGCCTGCCAGAGACCGGGCAAGGGCATGGCCACGGCGCTGCCGCCGGTCATCAGCGGCATGTCGCGGCAGGCCTCGGCGATGATCTGCAGATCCTCGTTCGCCACCGCGTCCACGACCACATGCGCCACGCCCTCGGCCCGCAACTCTGCCAGCCGCGCGGTCAGCGCATTGGCACCGCGCGCGACGGTCAGCCGGTTGGCCAGCCCCACCGGCTGCGTGACCTGCGGCGCCAGCAGGCGCATCAGGTTCGAATCCCGCATCGGTGTCAGCGGATGATCCTTCATCGGGCTTTCGCCCAGCGGCTGTTCCCCGACAAAGAGAGTACCCATGAAGATCGACCGGCCGTTTTCCGGAAAGGCCGGGCAATAGATGGTCTGCTCCGCGCCAAGGTCACGCATCAGCGCCTCGGCCACCGGGCCGATATTGCCCTCGGGCGTGGAATCGAAGGTCGAGCAGTATTTCCAGAAGAACCGCTCTGCTCCGGCCCGCCGCAGCCAGTCCAGCGCGGCGCGCGCCTCGGCCACGGCGTCATCAACCGGCGCGGTCCGGATCTTGAGCGCGATCACCTCGAAGGGCGCCGGATCGGCAGGTGGCCCCTCCGGCACGCCCATGCGCAGCGACACCCGGACACCGGATCGCGCCAGCAACCCGGCCAGGTCCGTCGCACCGGTAAAATCATCGGCAATCGCGCCGAGCACTGTGGTCACCTGTCGTTCCTCCCCTCGCGCGCGCCCTTGGGGACGGCGTCGCTCCTCCGACACCATCCTTCACGAGGTCCCCTGTCCATTCAAGGCGAATGACCGACGTCCCGGCTGTGCGGGGGCCTCAGCTGTCGATCCGGGGCTTTTCCTTGCGCGTCGCGGGTTCGGCCGGATCGGCCCAGGTCACCCGCAGGCTGACCTCGCACTGGCCGTCCTGGCGTTCGCCCTTGATGCGGACATTCATCAACCCGGCGGTCTTCAGGACCAGTTCGTCGTCCTCGTCGCCCAGCGTCATCTCGCCCTTGGAAAACCCCTTGGCCAGCGCGGTCAGAAGGGTCTTGATCGTCTTCGCATCCTGCAGGGATTCATGTGAGAAACGGCCTTTTTCGTCGCTCATGCCGACCCTTTCGCTGTCTCAGCTCATGCGTTCCGGGGCAAAGTGCTTTGCCGACGGATAGTCACGGCTCAGCCCGATCACATCTCCGGAGGGAAAGATCAAGGTCGCGCCCGCGCCGATGCCTTCCAGCCCCTCCAGCGCGCGAGACGCCCGGTCCAGCGTGATGTCCCCTTCGAGGTGCAACAGCCCGCGCTTGGCCAGCAGGCGCTGGCCGGCGTGGTTGTTGACATGTCCCTGGACGACCATGTGAATGCCCGCGCGGTGCAGCGCCCCAACCCCGCGATCCGTCAGCGCACAGTCCGAGGCGCGGTATTTCGTCCGCACAAGGTTCGCCAGCGGGCCGAAATAGAACCCCAGGGAGGCATCCTCTGCCGCCGCGCGATAGCGCGCGTTGACCGCCTCCGGCCCCTCGTTTACCAGCACATCGCACATGCTGTCGCAAAGGCCCGCATGCACGAACAGCAAGGACCCGCTGCGCGCCACCACGTCCATGCCGTCATAGAACCAGGCATAGGCGCCTCCCGGTTCAAAAAAGACCTGGTGACATTTCAGCGCCGCGGCCAGGATCTCGCGGCAGGTCATCCCCGACCGCGCGCATTCCGCATCGAATTTCTCCAGCTTGGCGCCCAGCTTGGCGGTCTCCTTGGCGATGACCTTGGGGCGCAGCTCGGCACGGGCCGCGCGTTCGAACCGTTCCGCCCAGTCCGCACGCGGCAAGAGCCGGGCCTTGCAGGCGGCCTCGTCCGGCAGGGCGTCCAGGTCGGCCTTGGTGACGAACCGTTCCAGCACTTCGCGCAGGGCGGGCAGGATCTTGCGGCCCATGCGGACGAACAGGTGTTCGCGCAGGGCGGACCGAGGCCCGCGCAGGGCGGCCACGGCCATGCGCATCCGCAGGTCGTGGTTGCCCGCGAGGATATGAACATCCGCCCGCGTGGCGCGCAGCGCGGCAATCGCATCCAGCAGGGCCAGGTTGCTCGGCCCCTTGTCCAGACTATCGCCGCCCAGCACGATCCGCGCCCGCTGGCCGAAGCCTGTCAGCCCGATGCGCCCACCGGCGCGATGGATCACCCCGGCGGCAGTCAGCGAGCGCAGGAACCCCTCGGCATCCGCATGTGGATCAGAAACGAAGACGACGGGCCGGGCCGGCCAGCGCCAGCCACCATGCGCCCGCGCCCGATCCAGACAGCGGGCGATCTGCGGCTGCGTCCCGGCCCCGGGCCAGGGGATGACACTGCGCGGCAGGTCCGGCAGGCAGGCATCCCCGTCAAAGACCTGCGGCAACAGGATGGACTCGCTGCCGATACTGTCCTGGATTTGCGCCACGTTTCGGTCCCCCCTTGCCACGGCCGGGCACTCAGGGGCTCAATCCTTGGGGTCGCCCCCGGGTTCCCTGATCTTCCACGCTCCGGCCAAGTGGGACCACCTACCACCTGCATCATGACAGATCAGTGACGGTCGGGCATGAAACATCGACAGGCGGGCAATTTCCGCCCGATCGAGGATGCCAAGGTGATGACAGGCATGGCGAAAGGACGCCCCGTGCCCGACATGGACGGTCAGCCAGCCGGGCCGCGCCGTGGCCGCCAGGTGATCGGCCACCCGCCGCCCCGCCATCATCAGGCTTTCGGCCCCTTCCAGAGGCAGGCGGTAATCGCTGTCGGATTTCCAGCCCGGCGGCGGCGCGTCATGGCGCGGATCGTCCCGCAACGCCGCCTCGATTTCTGAAGCCGTCAGGTTGGCGGCGCTGCCAAGCCCGCGCTCGGCCAGCGCGGGGGTTTCCTCGACCGCCTCTGTCGCATGTCCCAGCTCACCCAGCCGCGCCGCCACCTCCTGCGCCGTTTGCCAGGCCCGCAACTGGTGCGAGGCATGGATGACGGGGGACAGGCGCAGCCCGTGTTCGGCAATCATCGCCGCCAGCAGATCCGCTCCGGCGCGGGCCTGCGCCCTGCCCTCATCGGTCAGCGGCCAGGGCTGCCGGGCCGAAGGCACGCCATTGCGCTGGTGATAGGCCCCGTGGCGCAGGATGGCGACATAGGCGCGCTCAGCCATCGAAGAGCCGCCGCCCCTCCGCCGCCAGCGCGTCGAAATCCACCCGGCCCGAAACCTCGCAGACCCGAACCCCGCGCAGCGCCTCAAGATAGGGGGCGGGATCGGGCGCGGTGCCATTCGGTTCGAAACTGCCGTCAGGGTGCTGGTAGAACGGACCGGGACTTTTCATGATCGCCCCCAGCAGGTCGGGGCGCTCGGCCAGGGTGACCTCTGCCACCTGCGTCGGCGCATCGGTGCCATGTTCCCAGTTCAGCACCCAGAAATCGGTCAGGGCGCCTTCGAACCGCAGGCGATCGGCGCCATAGACCTCTCCGATGATCAGGTCGTGCTTGTCCTCCAGCGCCCAGAGGTCGGCGGCGGGCATCGCCTCCAGCTCGGCCCGCCGGGCCGGGGTCAGCATGTCCCGCAGGCGCGGGTTGCCAAGGATCGTGCCCGGGTTGATGCGCGGCTGCTTGGGGATGCCGAGCGCACGCGGCGGGCGGCCCGCGCGCACCAGCACCCGGTCATTGCTGAGGAAACACATCCCCTCCATGTCCATCATCCGCAGGATCGAGGTCGATTTGCCGCCGCCCGACAGACCGGAGATCGCCAGCGTGCGCGGCCCCCGTGTCACCGCCGCCGCGTGACACAGCTGCCAGCCCTCGCGCAGGCCGGTGTTCAGGATCTGCGTGTTGATGAAATTGATGACCGTGCTTTCATTCTCGGCCAGCGGCCCAAACGCCACCGCCACGCCCGGCGCCTGCAAAAAGGTGACGCCGCTGCGGACCTTGCGGATCAGCCGCGCACCGGCCAGGTCGCGGATCGCATCCTTGCGCCCGGCCTTGCCGGGTTCGCGCTGCCAGTCGGTCCACTCCGGCTCGGGCGTCAACACCTGCCCCGGCAGCAGGTGCACCGTAATCTCACCCGGCGTTTGCGTCAGCGCCCCGACGAAGTAGGCCATCAGGGACGCGCGCAAAGGCTCGGGTGCCAGCACGGTGACCCCGACATGACCCACCCCCAGGTGAAAGGGCTGCGTCCCGGCAGCCCCCAGGTCCAGCTGCGTCAGCACATCCTCGGCGGTTCTCATGCGGACACCTCTTGCAGGACGTGATCGGCCACCAGAGCGGCGGCGTCGATGCCGCAGCCCTTCAACGCCCCGCTGTAGCCGCCAAAGGCCGAGACCTCGAAGACGATGGGGCCATCGGGCGTCAGCGCGATGTCGACCGTTGTGAAGGTCAGGCCAAAGGGCGCCTGCGCGCGCCGGCCCAGCTCGATCAGTTCGGGCGAAGGATCATAGGGGGCGTATTTCCCGCCCGAGTGGATCGTCGTGTTCCAGCTGTCTGTCTGGCTGACCCGGGCATAGGTGCAGACATAGGCGCCGTTCAGAAAGACCATGCCCAGGTCATGCCCCGACAGGTCGGCCTTCTGCTGGATATACATCACCGGGTTGGCGGCCTTGAAGGCCGCGATCTGCGCCTCGGCATCCGGTGCATCCGAGTCCAGCAGGACCATGCCGCGCGCCTTGGTGGAAAACAGCGGCTTGAACACCGCCGCGCCATAGCGGTCCAGCGCAGCACGAGCGGCTGTCACGTCCTCGGTGATGGTGGTCGGCGGCATGGGAATATCGGCCCCCCGCAGCGTCACGGTGCAGGCCAGCCGATCCATCAGGCGGATCACCCGTTCGGCAGGGCTGAAGATGTGCACGCCACGGGCCTCGGCCACGCGCAGCAGTTCCAGCCGGTCCAGCGCGTCGGGGCTGTATTCCTCGGCGACCTTCTTCAGCACCAGCCCGTCCAGCGCTGTCAGGTCCACCCCGTCGCAGACCAGTGTCCCGGCATCCAGATCCAGAACCGCGCGGGCCATGTCGATCACTTGCCGAAACCCGGTCCGCTCCCCGAAAGCATCCGCAAGCGACTCGGTCGACCATTTTCCGGGGGTCCCGATCACCCCGATCCTCTTAGTCACTGAACAATTCCTTCATGGGCAATCTGAACCGCGCCTCCTTGCCCTCGGGCACGGCCAGCGCGGATTCAAGGATGTAGCGCGCCCGGACCAGCATCCGCCGGGCGTGTTTCTCGTCGACGACAAAGCGGGTCGAACTGGCAAAGGACCGTGCCAGCCCCAGAGCAAGCCGATACTCGAATGTCGGATCCTTTTGCTGCCGGGCGAATTTCGCCGCCATCGCGTGCATGTCAGTCGCCACCGCAGCGATGCGCGCCCGCGTGCCCGCGTCCAGCACCTGCAGGCGATAGTTGGACACCATGAAGACCGACACGTCCTGCACGTAGTCCATGTAGCGCGAGCGGTGCAGGTCGATGAAACGGATCTTGCGGCCCACCGCGTCGTAAATCACGTTGTCGAGGTTGAAATCCCCGTGGATATAGACGGAAAACGGCGCCGCGATCCGCGCCTCGCGCGCTGCCGCAGCGGAAACCAGACCGTCAAAGCCCATCACGGCCAAGCCATTCACGCTTTGCGGCCCGCGCACAAAGCGACTGTGCAGCCGATGAACATCCTTCATCCGCTTGGCCAGCTGTTCCATCGCCTTCATCTCGGCGGGCTCGTCGGTGCGGGTCTGACGCCAGATGTCGCGCACGGTCTTGTGCAGCGCCTTCTGCGCCTCGGCCAGCGCCTCGTCGGTGGCGCCCAGAACGATGTCCTCGAAGGTCTCGCCCTCCAGGTGCTCGATCAGCAGGGCGGCGGACTTGCCGCTTTTCTCGTAGGACAGGATCTCGGGCGCAAGGCCGGGATAGACCGAGTTCCAGCTTTTCACGCCGACGCGCTCTTCCTTGACCTTGCGGCGGTCCCCGTCCTTGAAGACGGCGGCCACGGTCTCGCCCTTGGCGCCGCGCAGGTTGACGCTGGAAATGGCAGAGCCGGAGCGGGTCTCGGCCAGCGGCTGCAGGGTGATCTCCTCGTCCCGCGCCACGCCCGCCAGCACGCTGCGCAGGGTGAAATAGCGTTCGAACTGCACCGACTGGCCGATGTTGATCGACAGGATCGCCTCGGAAATCGTCTGCAGCGCCTCGCCCATGCGCGTGACCTCATTCAGGCACAGCAGCCCATAGGCCAGGTCCTCGGTGTGCTTGGCGCCCTGCATGTCGCGGGTGTAGGTCCGGAACAGCTGGTCGTGAAAGCTGCCCATCTCCGTGCGGGCCTGCCCGATCTCGACCGCCAGCTTGCTGTCGCGTGCCTCCAGCGCCTCGTTGATGCGGGCCACGGTCCTGCGCACCCGTTTCAGCGGCGCACCATAGGTATCGGCCCGCAAGAGTTTCTGCCGGTCGACCCGTTCCGCCTGTTCCACCGCCCGGCGCCCGAGGCGCGAAATCAGGTCGAGGTTGCGCGCGATGGTGTCGATCCCCTGCAGGCGCAGCTGTGTCGCCTCGGACTTCTTGCCCCGCATCATGCCCGCAAGGCAGGCCTTGCGCACGCGCACCGACAGGTTGTGCGAATAGCCCGCCCTTTGCACCAGTTGCAGCGCCGTTTCGGTCCGGGGATCGTCGAAATAGGCGATCAGCCGGGTCAGCTGGCCGTCCAGTTCGGCCAGCAGGAACGACATGTTCTCGGCGATCGGGTCAGGGCGTGGCACAGTCCAGCCTCCCTAGGTGAACCGGCGTGTCCCCGCGCATCAGCGCCAGGTCGTAGCGCGGCAGAAAGGGTGCCTCCGGCCGGGCCGGATCGGCCCAGATCGTGGCCACCTGGCGCTTGTCCGGACGCGCGCCAAGGACAGGCACATAGGCATCGGGCACCGCGCAGTCGAACAGCACCTCGATCAATTGCCGCACACCGCCGGCGCGCTTGCGAAAGACATCCGCGACATGGCGCACATCGCCAACCTCCGGTGCCACCCCGATCTCTTCGAGGCATTCGCGCATCAGGCAGTGCTGCATGGTCTCTCCCACCTCCTGCCGGCCGCCCGGCAGGGTCAGGTAGCGTTGCCCCGAGGCCGCTTGCTTGACCTGCACCAGCACAAGGTTTCCCTTGCGGATGACAGCGCGCACCGTCGGACGTATGAGGTCGTCGTTGTCCATGCGGACATATGGGCCGCCAGAGGCATGGATGCAAAGCCGGAATCGGGCAGGATCGGAGAGACGGACAGGAAATGACCGCGATCAACGTCGAAAGAGAGGCCCGCCTGCCCGACGACCTGCGCGTCGCCCGCGCCGAAAGCGCGCCGCACCTTGGCCCACGCATCCTGTTCTTCAGCGGCGGCAGCGCGCTGAACGGCATTTCGCGACGGCTGAAGCGCTATAGTTTCAACTCGATGCACCTGATCACGCCCTTCGACAGCGGCGGCAGTTCGCAGGTGCTGCGCCGGGCCTTCGACATGCCCGCCGTGGGCGATCTGCGGTCGCGCCTGATGGCCCTGGCGGACGAATCGGTGCTGGGGCAACCGGATGTCTACGCCCTGTTCAGCCACCGCCTGCCCAAGGATGCCCCGCAAGATGCGCTGCGCGCCGAGATCGGGCGGATGGTGCAGGGCAAGCACCCGCTGATCACCGCCATTGCCAAGCCGATGCGCCAGCTGATCCGCATCCAGCTGCGCCGCTTCGCCGACCAGGTGCCCGAGGATTTCGACTATCGCAACGCCAGCATTGGCAACCTGATCCTGGCGGGCGGCTATCTCGGCAATGGCCGCGCGCTGGAACCGGTGCTGTTCCTTATGTCCAAGATGGTGGACGTGCGCGGCACCGTCCGCGCCATCGTCGACGAGAACCTGCACTTGGGCGTCGACCTGGCGGACGGACGCCGGATCATCGGCCAGCGCCGGATCAGCGGCAAGGAGGTCGCCCCCGTCGACGCGCGCATCACCCATTGCTTTCTCAGCGACGGCAAGGCCGAACTGGACCCCGCGCAGGTGCCCCTGCCCAAGCGGAACCGCAAGCTGATCGAGCAGGCCGACGTGATCTGCTATCCCCCCGGCAGCCTCTATTCCAGCGTCGTGGCCAACCTGCTGCCTGCCGGCGTGGGCCGCGCCGTTGCCGCGCGCCGCGTGCCCAAGGTCTACCTGCCCAGTCTCGGAACCGACCCCGAGGCCCTGGGCCACGACCTTGCCGACCAGGTGGCGGCGATCCTCGCGCCGCTCCTGCGCGATGCCGGGCCGGACACGCCGCCGACCGCGCTGATGACCCATGTGATCTGCGATGAAAGCTGGCCCGAGGCAGCCTGCCGTTCCGTGACCGCGCACCACGGCATCCCCTGCCACCGCCTGCCCGCGGGCGCCTCGTCCTCGGCCCGCTACGACGAGGACGGGGTGGCCCGCCTGCTGGTTTCGCTGGACTGACTGACCGCCTAGTCCGGCAACAGCTCCAGCCCCCGCCGCCCCAGCGCCTGCGCCAGCGGCGCCAGTTGATCGGCATTGCTGCCCGCCGCCGTGCCCGCGCGGGCGCGGTCGGCGATGCCGACAAAGATCACGCCGAAACGGAACAGCGAAAAGATGACGTGGAAATCCGTCAGGCGGCCGGTCTGCGCCTGCCCCTCGTAGTGGCGCACGAACTCTTGCTTGGTGGGGATGTTCAACGCCGCCAGGTCCAGCCCCCGGATGCCGCCGTATTCCTGCGGCGTGGTGTGCCAGGTCATGCAGCAATAGCCCAGGTCGGCCAGCGGATGCCCCAGCGTCGACAACTCCCAGTCCAGGATCGCGATCACGCGCGGCTCTGTCGGATGGAACATCAGGTTGCCCAGCCGGAAATCGCCGTGCGCGATGCGGCTCTGGCCGTCATCCTCAGGCAGGTTCGCGTTCAACCACTCCGATAGGCGATGCAATTCCGGGATCGGCGCGCCGGTGGAGCCGTGCAGCTGTTTCGTCCAAAGCCCGACCTGCCGGGCAAAATAATTCCCCGGCTTGCCATAGTCGCCCAGCCCGATGCCTTCGGGATCGACCGAATGCAACCTTGCTAGCGCATCAGCCATACCGAGGTAGATCTGCCGCCGCTCCTCGGGGTCGATACCCGGCAGGCTGCAGTCCTCGAACACCCGGCCCTCCAGCCGCTCCATCAGGTAAAAGGGCGTGCCCAGCGCCGCCGGGTCATCGTGGAACAGCACGGCCTTGGGCACCGGCACCCCGGCCGGGCCCAGCGCCTGCATGACCCGGTATTCCCGGTCGATGGCATGGGCGCCTTTCAGGATCTCGCCGTTGGGCTGCTTGCGCAGCACCATGCGGCGCCCGCCGTGGGTGACGAAATAGGTCGGGTTCGATTGCCCGCCCGAAATGCGCGCCAGCTCCGTGACCGGTGCCGCCCCCAGGTGCGCGTCCAGCACCGCATGCAGGCGGGCGGGGTCGAAATCCGTCTCGCTCATCCCGCCTCCGCGGCCACGTCCCAGCGCCAGAAGTCGCGCCCCTCGCTGCGCAGCTCGCGGCTCAGGACCATGCGGTGCACCTCGTCCGCGCCATCGACCAGCCGCGCCTGACGGGCATAGCGATAGATCCATTCCAGCACCGTGTCCTTGGAATAGCCCCGCGCCCCGTTGACCTGGATTGCCACGTCGGCGGCATCGTGCAGCACGTTCGCCACCTGGATCTTGGCCATCGAGATTTCCTTGCGCGCGAACCCGCCCCGGTCGATCTCTTGCGCGGCCTTCATCACCAGCAGGCGGCCCACCTCGATCCGCATGGCGATGTCGCCCAGCATCTGCGCCACGCTCTCGCGTTCGATCAGCCGCTGGCCGAACCCCTCACGCTGCTCGGCGTAATCCGTCGCGATCTCCATGCAACGCTTGGCCAGTCCCAGCCATCGCATGCAATGGGTCAGCCGCGCGGGGCCAAGCCGCGTCTGAGTGACCTTCATGCCGCGCCCTTCTTCCAGCAGCACATTCTCGGCCGGGATTTCCAGCCCGTCAAAGATCAGCTCGCAATGGCCGCCGTGTTCCTCCGGTCCCATGATCGGAATACGACGTTCGATCCGCCAACCGGGATCGTCGCGGTGGAACAGGAAAGCCGTGTGCCCGCGCCGCGCATCGTCGGAGGTCCGCGCCACCAGGATGAAATGCGCCGCCTCCGCCGCGCCGGTGATGAACCACTTGCGCCCGGTCACGATGTAACGGTCGCCACGTTTTTCGGCCCGGGTCTGCATCATGCCCGGATCGGACCCGCCTCCGGGGTGCGGTTCCGTCATGGCAAAGGCCGACCGCACCGCGCCCGACATGATCGGCATCAGCCAGCGCTCGCGCTGCGCCTCTGTCCCCAGCGCGCCCAGCACCATCATGTTGCCATCGTCCGGCGCGGCGGAATTGAACACCACCGGGCCAAAGATCGAGCGGTTCATTTCCTCGTAGACAACGGCCATCCCGGCCTTGCCCAGCCCGCCGCCCCCTAGTGCGCGCGGCATCTGCAGGCACCACAGGCCCGCCTCGCGCGCGGAGGCGCGTTCGCGGTCCAGCACCTCCAGGGTGATGTTCTCATGATCGTCGTAATTGGCGCGGTCCGCCTCCAGCGGCAGCAGCCTGTCCTCGACAAACCGCGCGACGCGGCGTCTCAGGTCCTCCAGCTCCGGCGAGATGCTGAAATTCATGGCAAGGCTCCTCCGCAAACGTATCCGCCCCCCTCATATGAGGCCGGCACGGTCACAGTCATGCAGGAGCACGGGCCAGAGGCAAGTGTCCGTCGCCCGAAGGGGCGTTCAGGCGCCTTCCCAGAAGCTGACCCCGGCGGTCTCGACCACCGGCGGCGCGGTCATCTGCCCGGCGCGGCGATCCCATTCGGCGCGGATGCGCGGCGCGGCGGCCATCGCCTCGACCTTGGTTTCCCACAGCGCGACGACGGTCCAGCTGCCATCGTCGTTGGGCACATGCGCGGTGCTGATCAGCCCCTCGATCTCATGCGGGCGGATGCTGTCGCGCATGTCGCGCTCGAACGCCGCCTGATCGGTTCCGGGCGTCAGGCGATAGGTGGTGCGGCGGATGAACATGGCCGGTCTCCAGAGTGCTTGCGAACGAAAGGCCGGGGCACAGCGCCCCGGCCCCGATCCTCATTTCAGCGCGCCGACCTCGCGGTAGTACCGCTCTGCCCCCGGGTGCAGCGGCATCCCGGCCAGAGATTGCACCGCGAACTCGATGCTCAGCGCCTTGGCCCAGGGCGCGTCAGAGGTGATGCTGTCCACGTTGTCCCAAAAGGCCTTGGTCACCTGGTAGACGGTTTCCTCGTCCAGGTCCGCGCGCAGCCCGATGCCCACGGCGGTGTCATTCGACATCACCGGGCCGTCGTTGACCTGGTTGCCGTAGATGCCGGCGGGCACCTCGGCCAGGTAGCGGAAGTTGCCAAGGAACTTGTCGACGGCCTCGCCGGTGTGATCTTCCGGCCCGATGAACCGCAGGCTCTCGGTCTCGGTGAACTGGATGAACTGCTGGCAGGGGTCGATGCAGCCGTTGACATACATGTCGATCTTGCCGTCCAGGAAGGACTGAAAGCCGGTCGCCCAGTTGGCGGTGATCGCCTCGTAATCCTCGCCCGCGACCAGCCCCGTGGTGGCCTCGATCCAGCCCTTGGCCGCGTTGAAGGCGCCGCCCCCGGCAGGACCAAGGAAGACGGTCGCGCCCTCGATGTCGTCGAGATACTCGATGTCGCTGTCGCCGCGCACGGCATAGTGGTACTGGCCGTAGGGGAACCACATCAGCAGCGCCAGGTTTTCCGACACTTCGGCGGCGTCGGGCTGGTTGGCGTACATCGCCTTGCCGGTCGACATGAAGTTGTAGATCGTCGGCGATACCATGTACATGTCCAGGTTGCCGCGCGCAGCCTCGATCTGGTGCAGGGTGGCGGCCCCGCCCCCGGCGACCTCGATCTGGATGTCGGACAGTTTGCCGTTCACCACGTTGGCAAAGGTCGCCATCGTGATCGCTTGGCCCAGGCTGGGTTCGATCGTGGCCATTTTCAGTGTCTCCTGCGCCAGGCCCGCGGTGGCAGAGACGGTCAGGGCAGCAGCGGCTGCAAGTGTCAGGTGTCGCATCGGATTTCCTCCCTGTTCGGTGCGAATGTCGAAAGTCATGTAGTGGCCGCGCCGGGCCGACCGGCCAGGCGCGGACTGATGAAGAGAAGCGCAAGCCCCAGCACCGCCGCCGGACCGGCAAGGATCATCTGCGGCAGCAGGACCGCGCCGCCCAAGGCAACGCGCAGCAGGCGTTCCACGGGTGCGATCCGTGTCCGGTCATAGCCCGCCAGCGCCGAGGCGATCAGCCACATCGCAAGGGTGAAGGCGGCAATGATCCAGAAGAACTCGAACCATGTGACCGTGGCAATGTCGATCATCGCGCGCGAGTCGACCCGATCCTCGCCGAACCATTCGAACACCACCTGCAGTTTATACAGGACCGCGGGGTGATAGACGAAGACGAAGGGGATCAGGAAACCGGCCAGGGCGATCTTGGCCGCCTCGAACCCCGTCTTGATCGGGTCGGCCCCGGCAATGGGCGCGGCGGCAAAGGCGGCCAGGGCCACAGGTGGCGTCACCGTCGACATCATGGCGAAGAAGACCACGAAGAGGTGCAGCGTCAGCGGCGCGATACCCACCGTATCGATGCCCGAGCTGAGCGCGATCACGATGATGAAATAGGTCGCCCCCGGCGGCAGCCCCATGCCCAGGACGATGGCGCCAAAGGCCACCACGATCAGCACCAGCGGCAACGGCCCGCTTGCGGCTTCGGCCAGCAGCTGCGACAGCCGCCCGGAAAAGCCCGAGGTCTGGATCAGCCCGACGATCAGCCCGATGGCGGTCACGATCACCACGATCGACCCGGCCATGCGGCCCGCGTCGACAAAGGCGTGCCAGATGCGGCTGGCGGACCGGAACTCGCGGAACAGCACCGCCGCAGCCACCACCGCAACGACCAGCCCGTAAAACCCGGCCTTGGGCACCGAGGGCTGCGCGAAAAGGAAGTAGGACAGCGTCCCCAGCGGCAGCACGAAGACCAGGCATTGCACCCATTCCCCGCGTGTCAGTTTCGGCCGCGCCTCGGGGGGCAGAGCGCCGACACCCCGCTTGCGGGCCTCGAAATAGACGGCAAGGAAGGTGCCCAGGTAGAAGAAGGCGGCCGGCAGGATCGCGGCG
The DNA here is from genome assembly GCF_012274245.1 of Mameliella sp. LZ-28. Taxonomy (NCBI): domain Bacteria; kingdom Pseudomonadati; phylum Pseudomonadota; class Alphaproteobacteria; order Rhodobacterales; family Roseobacteraceae; genus Antarctobacter; species Mameliella sp. LZ-28. The sequence goes on from NZ_JAANYX010000035.1 coordinate 51,603, forward strand.
ACCACGATATAGCGGTACTCCAGCCCAATCTGCCCGGCGACGAAGAAGGCGACGACGCCCATGACCGGCGGCATGATCTGCCCCCCGGTCGAGGCGGCGGCCTCGACCGCGCCGGCAAAGGCGGGTTTGAACCCGGCCCGGCGGATCACCGGGATCGTCATCACCCCCGTGGACACCACGTTCGAAATCGCCGCACCGCTCAGCGTGCCGAACAGCGCCGAAGAGGCGACAGAGGCATGGGCTGCCCCGCCGGTCATGCCCCCGGTCAGCCGGTTGGCGATCTTCATCAGCAGGTCCCCCGCGCCCGAGGCCATGAGCACGGCGCCGAAGACGATGAAGATCAGCACGTTGCCCGTCACCACCTGGATCGGCTGGCCGAACATGCCGCCCGTCTGGGCCCAGAACTGCAGCACCATCTGGCGCAGGTTCTGCGCCATCGTCGATTCCGACCCGGCCAGGATGCCGGTCCATTCCGGCAGCCAGCCCTTGGCAAAGAAATAGATCACCCAGAACAGGCAGAAGGCGACGATGAACCCTCCGAACAGCCGCCATGTCAGGTAAAGCGTGATCGCCGTGGCCAGCGGGAACATGACGAAGTCGATGGGCCGCGCCACCGGCAAGGCACCCGCGTCCGAAGCGAAGATGGCGATGATCCAGCTGCTGAAAGCGACAACCGCCAGCACCGTCAGCCCCCAGTTGATCCCCCGCTGCCCCGGCTTGCGGTGCAGCGTCAGCAGGGTGATGGCAAAGCTCATCACGATGGGCAGACCGATGATCAGCCCGGTCGGCAGCAGGAACGACTGTTCAAAGCTGCGATAGGCCGCCCCCAGCCAGTGTTCGCGCAGGAACACCCGCTGGTCGCGGCGGCTCATCTCGTCGAAGGCCGGTGTCGTCGTCTCGATGAACCAGCGGACAAACTCGCTGATCGGACCGGAGGCCGAGTAGAGAACGATGACAAGGGCAAAGGCCACCGCAACCACGTCGGCCAGGTGCTTGTCGAACAGGGCGCCGCCGCGATCGGGCGCGGGCGCTTCCGTATCTTCAGACGTCATGGCTCTCCTCCTTCGCCATAGGTGTCTTTGCGTGGACCTGGCGGGCGGGACCGCGGTATTTCACGGTCAGCTCCTCCGGAACCTCGCTGCCATCGGCCAGGAAGGGCAGGATGCCCCGCCGCATGGACCGGCCTCGCGCCGCGCGCACGTCGTCATCCGACATGGTCACGCGCTGCGCCATGCGGCGCCCCCATTGCCCGAGGCAGTCATACAGCCGGTCGACCTGTGCCTGATACGCGGGATCATCGCCCAGGTCGGCGAACTCGTGCGGATCGGTTTCAAGGTCGAACAGCATCGGGCGGAAACCGCCCTCGAAGTGGATCAGCTTCCAGCGCCCGTCAAAGACCATCATCATGCGCGCATCGCGGGGCTGGACGCCCAGGGCCTCGGCCCGTGGCGTAACGGAATAATCATACTCGCTGATGACGAATTGGCGCCAGTCCTTTGGCGCCTCGCCGCGCAGCCAGGGCATCAGCGACCGCCCCTCGATGATGTGATCCGGCACCGCGCCGCCCGCCGCCTCGACAAAGGTGGCGGCCAGGTCGATGCCCTCGACCAGCGCATCGCAGGTCGTCCCGCGCGTCGCATCGGCGCTGGTGCGCGGATCGCAGATGATCATCGGGATCTTGACCGAGGCCTCGTGGAAGAAATCCTTTTCCCCCAGCCAGTGATCGCCCAGGTAATCGCCGTGGTCCGAGGTCAGGACGATCATCGTGTCATCCAACTGACCCGTCGCCTCGAGGTGGTCCAGCAGCCGGCCCAACTGGTCGTCGCATTGCTTGATCAACCCCATGTAGGCCGGGATCACCTTGTCTCGCACCTCGTCGCGCTGGAACGCCTGCGCCACGCGGGCGTCATGATAGGCGCCCAGAACCGGGTGCGGATCGTCCAGCTCGACCGGGTGGCGCAGGGGCGGCTGAATCTGGTTGTGACCGTACATGTCGTGATAGGGCGCGGGCACGATGTAGGGCCAGTGCGGCTTGATGAAGCTCACATGCGCGCACCACGGCCCCTTGGCCTGGTCGACAAAGCGGATGGTTTCCGAGGTCAGCCAGGGCGTCTCGCTGTCCTCTTCGCGGATGTTGGCCGGCTTGTCGGCGTTCATGAACATCCAGCCACTGGCGATCTCTCCGTCGCTGACCCCTGCGTTCGCGTAATCGGCCCAGGGGTTGTCCCCGTCATAGCCCCGCGCCTTCAGGTACTCGTTGTAGGGAGAGCGTTTCTGGTCATAGTCCCCGTCCGGTCCCGATCCCCAAAGCCCGTCATCCCGCGCCCAGGCGTCGAACCCGCAATCGGCCTGCCGTGCGCCGATCAGGCTGTCGGGCGCAAGACCCAGCCGTTCCATGCCCTTGGCATCCGCCTTCATGTGGGTCTTGCCCAGCAGCCAGCAGTCCATGCCCAGCGCCCGAAGGTGATCGCCCAGCGTCACCTCGCCCACCCGCAGAGGAAAGCCGTTCCACTGCGCCCCGTGGGACGAGACATAGCGCCCGGTGTAGAAACTCATCCGGGAGGCGCCGCAGATCGGCGATTGCACATAGGCATTGGTGAACCGCACGCCGCGTTCGGCGACACGGTCGAAATTCGGCGTATGCAGATGCGGATGCCCGGCACAGCTCAGGTAATCGAACCGCAACTGGTCATACATGATGAAAAGGATATTCATCGTGCCCCTCCTCCCTTGCCGGGGACAAAGGCACACCCCGGACAAGAGCGGAGTACAGCCGCCAAGGCAAGTCAGGGAGACCCTGAATGTTGATGGCTATAACTTTTTGGCATCCCCCGGGCCGAAGAGGTTGCTGGAGACCTGCTGCACGCAGTCCACGAAATATTGCAGCGCGGGTGTCGGCGGACGCTCGGAAGAAGTGATGACGGCGATCCGGGCCGAGACCAGCGGCGGGTCCACCTCCAGCGCCGCGATGCGCCAGCGCGCGGCGGTCTGTTCCAGGATGCGGCCGGGGTAGGTGCAGAGGTAGTCGCTTTCCTCGATCAGGGACAACACGCTGAAGATCGAATCCGACGTCACCTTGGGGTCCGGAGGCTCCAGCCCCAGCTTGGTGAAGTGGCGCCGCAGATAGGGCAGCCGCGCGCGCGTTCCGATCATCAGCCAGTCGCCCTTGGCCAGCTCCGACAGCCGTGTTTCCCCCACCCAGCGCGAATTGCGCCCGGTGATCACCGAGATCGGCGTTTCGATCAGGAAACTCGTGCTCAGCCCCGCCACGTCCGCGGCTTGCGGTTCGGGGCCGATCACGATGTCCACCTGCCCGTCGCGCACCGGGCCGAAGGCGATCGGTTCGTGCCCGCCGCTGATCTGCACATGCACGTTCGGAAACCGCCGCTGAAACCGTTTCAACGTCCCGCTGATCAGCCGCGTCGCCGCCAGCGGCGAGACGGTCACGTTCAGCCGCCCGGTGCCCAGCCCGCGCCGCTGATCCACCTCTTCCTGCATCTTGCGCAATTCCGACTGGATCACCCGCGCCCGGCGCAGGATCGGCTTGCCGTCCTCGGTCACCACAACCCCGCTGGGCGCCCGCTTGAAGATCGCGGCGCCCAGTTCCGCCTCGGCCTGGCGCAGCGCCTTCGTCACCGCGGGCTGGGTCTTGCCCAGCATCTTGGACGCGGCGCGAATGCTGCCCGCACGTTCGACCGCCAGCAGCATCTCGATATGCTGGATCTTGATCATGCGGCCCCCTCCCCCCGGCTGCCTCACCCTATTCCCAAAACTTATACCCTGAAATTTTCGATAACTAGCCCAAAGCCAGGTTTCCCGGTAGCCGCCGGGCATCACGCACAGGAGGGGACGGCATGAGGGCGGCGACGGAACGGGCCATTTCGGCGGCATTCTCCGCGCTGCGCCCGGATTGGACGGCACGGATCACCCCCGCCAGCCTGCGCGCCGATGCCTTTGCCGGGCTGACCGGCGCGACGCTGGTGCTGCCGCAGGGGGTGGCCTTTGCCGCCATCGCGGGCCTGCCGCCGGAATACGGGTTCTATACCGCCATGATCACCCCTGTCGTCGCCGCGCTGACCGGGTCCAGCTGGCACGCGGTCTCCGGCCCCACCACCGCCATCTCGGCGCTGGTCTTCGGGGCGCTGGCGGGCAGCCTGGCGCCGGGATCGCCGCAGTTCATCTCGGCCGCCATCGCGCTGGCGCTGATGGTCGGCGTGATCCAGCTGGCCCTGGGGCTGGCGCGGATGGGCGTTCTGGTCGATTTCGTCTCGCATTCGGTGATGACCGGCTTTGTCACCGGGGCCGCGATCCTGATTGCGCTCAGCCAGCTCGACAAGGCGCTGGGGATCGACCTGCCCCGCCCCGAAGCGCTGGGGGAATTCACCCTGGCCCTGGCCGAACGCCTGCCCGAGACCGACTGGCGCGCGCTGCTGGTCGCGGGCACAGCACTTGGCATCGGGCTGGGCGTGCGGAAACTGAACCCGGCGCTGCCGAACTACCTGATCGCGCTCTTTGCCGGCACGATCCTCGGTCTCCTGCTGGGCGGAGAGGCGGCGGGCCTCGCCACCATCGGCACCATCGAGGGTGTCCTGCCCGGCTTCGCCCTGCCCGACGTCACCTTGCAGACCCTCCGCGACCACGGCTCCGCCGCCTTCGCCATCGCGCTTGTCGGCTTGTTGGAGGCGATGTCCGTATCGCGCGCCATCGCGCTGAAATCCGGCCAGGCCATCGACGGCAACCGCGAGTTCGTGGCGCAGGGCCTGTCCAACATCGCCGGCAGCCTGTTTCGCTGCTACCCCGGCTCGGCCTCCTTCACCCGCTCGGGCGTCAACTATGACAGCGGCGCGCAGACGCCTCTGTCGGCAATCTTCGCCGCGCTCTTCCTGTTCCTGATCCTGCTGCTGGTGGCGCCGTGGTTCGCCTATGTGCCCATCCCCGCGATGGCGGGTGTGATCCTGCTGGTCGCCATCCGGCTGGTGAACCTGGCCGAGATCCGCCACATCCTGACCACCTCGCCCGAGGAAACCGCCATCGCCGCCGTCACCTTCGGCGCGGCACTGCTCATCGACCTCGAATTCGCCATCTATGCCGGGGTGCTGCTGTCGCTGGCCCTGTTCCTGAAAAAGACCTCGCAGCCCTTTGTCGGCGTCGGCGCCCCCGATCCCGACACCCCCACCCGCATGTTCAAGAACGCCGCCGAGAACAACCTTGCGGAATGCCCGCAACTGCTGATCTCGCGGCTCGACGGGCCGCTCTACTTCGGCTCGGTCGAACATGTCCGCCGCGCCTTTCGCCGGTTCGAGATCGACCGCCCGGGCCAGAAACACATGATCTTCATCGTCAAGGGCATCGGAGAGATCGACATGCCCGGCGCCGACCTGCTGATCGAGGAGGCCGCCCGCCGCCACCGCAACGGCGGCTCGTTCCACCTGCAGACCAAGACCCCGCGCACGATCTCGAAACTGGCGCGGTTCAAGGTGATGAAGGCACTGACCCGCGAACGCATCCACCTGTCGAAACGCGATGCCATCGCCGAGGTCTTTCCCCTGCTCGACCCGCAGGTCTGCGCCACCTGCCCCGTCCGGATCTTTGCCGAATGCCCGCGCGCGCCGGACGTGGCGGAATAGCCCCGCAAGACGCGTTTTCCATGCCGGCACGATCTTGACCGCCCGCGCGGGATCGCATACCAAGGCCCCCGCCGAGCGGGCGTTGTGTAATGGTAAGACCTCAGCCTTCCAAGCTGATGATACGGGTTCGATTCCCGTCGCCCGCTCCAATTCTTCCCCTTTCGCAGCCCGCCCCGCGTCAAGACGGCGCTTGACGCGCGCGCCCCGCATGGCAAAACGCCCCCTGCGCGACACGGAAGGAGACCTCATGGCGGCCAAGACCAAGCCGGGCACCGGCGAGCAGGAGCGCGAGAAGTCTCGCAAGCTGGGGTCTCTCCGCGCGCTCTGGCCCTTCATGCGGCCCTATCGGGTGCTGATGCTGGCCGCGCTGGCGGCGCTGGTCGCCACCGCGACCATCTCGCTGATCCTGCCGCTGGCCGTGCGCCGCGTGGTGGACAATTTCAACACCCAGGACGGCGCCCTGCTGGACAAGTATTTCGGCGCCGCACTGGGGATCGCCGCGGCCCTCGCCGTCGGCACGGCGCTGCGCTACGCGCTGGTTACGCGGCTGGGCGAACGGGTGGTGGCCGACATCCGCAAAGCGGTCTTCGACAAGGTGATCGGCCTCTCGCCCGCCTTCTACGAAAAGATCATGACCGGAGAGGTCCTGTCACGGATCACCACCGACACCACGCTGATCCTTTCCGTGATCGGCTCGTCCATTTCCATCGCCCTGCGCAACACGCTGCTGTTCCTGGGCGGGCTGGTGCTGATGCTGTTCACCTCGGCCAAGCTGACCGGGCTAGTCCTGCTGATCGTGCCGGTGATCGTGGTGCCGATCCTGGTGCTGGGCCGTCGCGTGCGCAAGCTGAGCCGCGAAAACCAGGACTGGATCGCCGCCTCCTCCGGCAATGCCTCGGAATCGCTGGGCGCGGTGCAGACAGTGCAGGCCTATACCCACGAGGTCCAGTCGCGCGGCGCCTTTGCCGACGTGACAGAGAAAAGCTTTGACGCCGCGCGCAAGCGCATCACCACCCGCGCCGCGATGACGATGATCGTCATCTTCCTCGTCTTCACCGGCATCGTCGGCGTGCTCTGGATCGGCGCCTGGGACGTACGCGCCGGGGGCATGAGCGCGGGCACGCTGATCCAGTTCGTGATCTACTCGGTCATGGTGGCCGGCGCCGTCGGCGCCCTGTCCGAGGTCTTCGGAGAACTCCAGCGCGCCGCCGGCGCCACCGAACGCCTTGTCGAACTGCTGCAGGCAGAGGACACGGTCAGCGATCCCGTCACCCCCCTGCCCGCACCCGATCCCGCACGCGGAGAGATCACCTTCGATCACGTCAGTTTCGCCTATCCCGCGCGCCCCGGCGTCTCGGCGCTGGACGCGGTCGACCTGAGCATTGCGCCGGGCGAAACCGTGGCGCTTGTCGGCCCCTCGGGCGCGGGCAAGACCACCATCATTCAGCTCTTGCAGCGGTTCTACGACCCGGCAGAGGGGCGCATCCTGCTGGACGGCGTGGCGCTGACCGACATGGCCCGCCACGATTTCCGCCGCCAGCTGGCGCTGGTGCCGCAGGACCCGGTGATCTTTGCCGCCTCGGCCAAGGACAACATCCGATTTGGCCGCCCCGATGCCAGCGATGCCGAGGTCGTCGCCGCAGCCAAGGCGGCGGCGGCGCATGAGTTCCTCTCCGCCCTGCCGGACGGTTACAATACCTGGCTGGGCGAACGCGGCGTGATGCTTTCGGGCGGCCAGAAACAGCGCGTCGCCATCGCCCGCGCCATCCTGCGCGACGCGCCGGTGCTGCTGCTGGACGAGGCGACCAGCGCGCTGGATGCCGAAAGCGAACGCGCGGTGCAGCAGGCGGTGGACCTGCTGGCCGAGGGGCGCACGACGATCATCGTCGCGCACCGTCTGGCCACCGTGAAAAAGGCCGACCGAATCGTCGTCATGGACCAGGGTCGCATCGTTGCCACCGGCACCCATGATGCGCTGGTCTCGGAAGGCGGGCTATACGCGCGCCTCGCCCGGCTGCAATTCACCGACGGCCTGGCGGCGGAATAGGGCTCACCCCGCCGCCTCCTCTGCCACCCACTCGCGGAACAGCCGCACCTTTGGCAGGTCCCATTTGTCCGCCATGCCCAGCAGGCAGATCCCGCCCAGCGGCGACCCGCTGACCATCTCGGGAAAAGGCAGCACCAGCGTCCCGGCCTCCAGCTCGTCGCGGCACAACACCATGTCCGCCATGACCACACCGGCCCCCATCACCGCCGCCCGGGTGGCGAGGTCGAGGTTGGCAAAATCATGCCCCTGCGCCGGATCGACGCCTGCCACGGGATAGGTTGCCAGCCAGTCGGTCCAGTCCCCGTGCCGCGGTGTCTCGTGCAGCAGATCTGCCCGCGCAAGGTCCTCGGGCCTTTCCAGCGGATGGTTGGCCAGGTAGGCAGGTGAACAGGCCGGGGACATGCGCACATCGAACAGGTTCTGGACGGCGATGTTCGGCGCCCGGGTGGGCTGGTTCTCGATCGAGAACCCAAGGTCATACTCCAGCCCGTCGAACTTCATGTCACAGTGAAAATCCGTGGTCAGCCGCACCCGGATCTCCGGGTGACACTGGCGGAACCCGTCCAGACGCGGCAGCAGCCAGCGGATCGAGGTGGCGGGCGGACAGATGATATGCAGGTCCGAGGCATCCGAGGCGATCCGCTCTGCCTCGGCGGCGATACGGGCAAAGCTCTCGGTCAGCACCGGCAAGAACCGCCGCCCCGCCTCGGACAGGCTGACCCCCTGCGCATGGCGCCGGAACAGCGGCACGCCCAGATGATCCTCCAGCAGCTTGACATGCCGGCTGACGGCCCCCCGCGTGACATGCAGTTCCTCCGCCGCGCCGATGAACCCCTCGTGACGGGCGGCGGCCTCAAAGGCGCGCAGGGCGTTGAGCGGGGGCAGTTTCGGCATGGGCGGGACCAAGGATCAGATAACCTGACCCATGATAGGAGAAAGCCTGGTTTGCGCACAAGCAGGCAAAACACCAGACTGGGATCAAGTATACAGGCCACGAAGCAGGCTCCATCATGCAGACCACGACCAGCCTCCGCCCCGTTTCCCTGCCCGCAGGGGACTCCCACTGGATCAGAAAAACAGCACGTTTCCTGACCCAATGGCGCCGGGATCGCCAGATGCGCCGCGACCTTGCCCGCATCGCGGAAACCGCCCCGCACCTTCTGGCGGACGCGGGATTTGCCCCCGGCAGGACCCCCAAAAGCTGGCACAGGGACGGCCTGCACATCACGATCCGCCAGGCACCGGGGCAGCCCCCGCAGGTCACCGTCACCACGGACACGCCCAAGTGACGAAAAAGGCCGCCCCCGGACGGGGACGGCCCTGCACGTGGCGCGAGGCGCCGCTTACTTCATGGTGATGCGGCCATCGGTATAGGGCTGGTACGGCCCTTCCTTGGCCAGGTACTCGGCGGTCACATCGGCCAGGTCGGGGCCGAAGTCATAGGCGTTCTGCGCGTCCTTGAACATCGCGTAGCCGTCGCCGCCATTGCGGACGTAGTTGTTCGACACCGCGCCATAGAGCTTGTCCATCTCGACCGGCGCACCGCCGACCATGACATCGGAAATCCGGCTGCCCGGCTCTGCCGAGGGATCGACGGTAAAGGTCATGCCCGCCACCTGCGGGAAGCGGCCCGCGCCTTCCTCGATCTGGCTGACACCGTTTTCCAGCGCCTCGACCAGGGTCGCGCCGGTGATCTGGAAGGTCGACAGCGTGTTCTGGAACGGCAGCACGGTCAGCACCTCGCCCATCGTCACCTCACCCGCGTCGATCGAGGCGCGCAACCCGCCGCTGTTGGCGATGGCCACGTCGATGCCCTGGTCCTTGACCCGGTCCAGCATGGCATCCGCCACCAGGTTGCCCATCGAACATTCCATCGCCCGGCAGACGTCTCGGTTGCCCTCGATGGCCTCGGCAGCCTCGGCCACCACCTTGTTGCGGATCTCGTCCAGCGGCTTGGCCGCCTCGGCGATGCGCGCCTTGACGTCACCATCCTCGGCCACGGCGGCGTCGATCAACAGCGGCCCGCCCGAGGCAGAGATCACCTCGCCCGCGTCGTTGAAGGTCACGTTCAGCTCGCCCAGGTACTTGCCGTAGGCATAGGCCTGCACGATCTGCACGCCGTTCACCACGGTCGGATAGGCCCCCGCCGCGCCGTCCATCTCGCCCAGCAGGGTGTTGGAATGGCCGCCCACGATCACGTCGACGCCGGTGGTGTTCGCGGCGACCGTCTGGTCGACGCCATAGCCCGAATGCGACAGGACGATGATCTTGTTCACGCCCATCTCGGTCAGCTTGTCGACCTCACCCTGCACCGCGTCCGACGGATCGGTAAAGATGATGTTGTCGCCGGGGCTGGCCAGCTCATCCGTATCCTGCGGCGTCAGCCCGATCAGGCCCAGCTTTTCGCCGCCGCGCTCGATCACGGTGGATTTCATCAGCGCGTCCGCCAGCAGCGGCTCGCCCGAGACATCGGCGTTCGACATCAGCACCGGGAACTCGACCGCATCCATGAAGCCGCGCAGCACCTCGGGGCCGTCGTCGAATTCGTGGTTGCCCACGGTCATCGCGTCGTAGCCCATCAGGTTCATCATCTCGGCGGCCAGCTTGCCCTTGTAGTAGGTGTAGAACAGCGTGCCCTGGAACTGGTCGCCACCGTCCACCAGGATATGGTTGTTGGTGCGTGCCTTGGCCTCGTTGATCGCGGTGATCAGCCGGGCCGAGCCACCAAAGCACTTGCCCTCGTCGTTGTCCTCGGACGAACAGCCCGAATCGTACTTGCTGATCGGCTCGAACCGGGCGTGGAAATCGTTGGTGTGCAGGATGGTCAGGGAATAGTCGGCCTGCGCGGCACTTGCCATCAGGGCAAGCGCGGCAGCACCGCTCATCAGTGTACGCGTCATGGGAAACCTCTCCGTCAGGTTTTTTTGTTGAATGCCCAAAGCCTGCCCCGGCGCGAGGCCGGAGTCAAAGCCTGACGTATGGGTAGCCCGCGCCCGGTGACAGGGGCATGACGCCCCTGCATTGAATTGCCGCGCGGCCCTTGCCGACTGGCCGCTTGACCCTTGCCGGGGGGCGCGGCATCACTGCCTCCATGCTGATATACAAGATCCTCCGGGCCGACGAATGGGCGGCGCTGCGGGCACAGGGCGAAACCGCCGGTGCGCCCATCGACGTGGCCGACGGCTATGTGCATTTTTCCACCGCCGACCAGGCGCGCGGCACCGCGGCCAAGCATTTTGCGGGCGAAGAGGGGCTGGTCCTGCTGGCGCTCGAGGCCGACGCCCTCGGCGAGGCCCTGAAATGGGAGGTCTCGCGCGGCGACGCGCTGTTCCCGCATCTCTACGCGCCCCTGCGCCTTGCGGACGTGCAATGGCACAAACCGCTGCCGCTGGGCCCCGACGGCCACGTCTTTCCGGCGGAGATGCACTGATGACCCCGCTGGAACGGCTCGGCCTCGCCGCCCTGCACCGGATCGACCCGGAAACCGCCCACGGGCTTGCGCTCAAGGCGCTGCAGGCCGGGGCCGCTCATGCGCCGGGCGTGGTCACCTCCGACCGGCTGCGCTGTTCGCTGGCCGGGCTCGACCTGCCCAACCCGGTCGGCCTGGCCGCCGGGTTCGACAAGAACGCCACCGCGTTGCGGGGTCTCTCCCGCGCGGGCTTCGGCTTTATCGAGGTCGGCGCCGCCACGCCCCGGCCCCAGCCCGGCAACCCGCGCCCGCGCCTCTTTCGCCTGACCGAGGACCGCGCCGCGATCAACCGTTTCGGCTTCAACAACGAGGGGATGGAGGCGATCGGCGCCCGGCTGAAATCCCGCCCGCGCGACCTGGTGCTGGGCCTCAACCTGGGCGCCAACAAGGACAGCGAGGACCGCGCCGGCGATTTCGCCCGCGTCCTGACCCATTGCGGCGCCGACGTGGATTTCGCCACAGTCAACGTCAGCTCTCCCAACACCGAGAAACTGCGCGACCTGCAAGGCAAGGCGGCGCTTTCCGCCCTGCTCGCGGGCGTGATGCAGGCCCGGGACGAGCTGGCCCGCCCGGTGCCGGTCTTTCTCAAGATCGCGCCGGATCTGGACGACGCCGAACTGGCCGACGTGGCCGAGGTCGCGCTTTCCTCGGGTGTCGCAGGGATCATCGCCACCAACACCACCCTGTCGCGCGCCGGGCTGCGCTCCCGCCACGCGTCAGAGACCGGCGGCCTCTCCGGCCAGCCGCTCTTTGATCGCTCCACCCGCGTGCTGGCCCGGCTTTCACAACTGACCGAGGGCAAGCTGCCACTGGTGGGTGTCGGCGGCATCGGCTCTGCCGGACAGGCCTATGAAAAGATCCGCGCCGGCGCCAGTGCCGTGCAGCTCTACACCGCGCTTGTCTACGGCGGTCTCAGCCTGGTGCAGGAGATCGCCTTGGGACTGGACGCATTGCTGCAACGGGACGGCTTCACCTCCGTGGCCGAGGCGGTCGGAACGGGGCGTGCGGCCTGGCTGTGACACCTGCGGTTAACGCGGCCTTAGCGCTTTGTACAAAATGCTGGAATCGACGTACAAAACGTACGTTTTGTACAAACCTGCGGGCTAGAGGCGCGGCGCCGCCTCTGCCCCTTTGGCGGCCTCGACAAAGGCGCGGACCTTGCCCGCATCCTTGATCCCCGGCGCGTTTTCGACCCCCGAAGAGACATCCACCTGCGCCGTGCCGGTCATCGCCACGGCCAGGCCCACGTTCTCTGGCGTCAGCCCGCCCGCCAGCATCCAGGGCCGCGACCAGCGCCGCCCGGCAATCAGTTTCCAGTCAAAGGCCAGCCCGTTTCCACCCGGCAGATCCGCCCCCTTGGGCGGCTTGGCATCCACCAGGATCTGATCGGCAACCTGCTGATAAACGGCCAGTTTTTCCAGGTCCTCGGCTGTGCCCACGCCCACCGCCTTCATCACCGGCAGCCCCCAGCGCGCGCGCACCTCCGCCACCCGCTCCGGCGTCTCGGCGCCGTGCAACTGCACCATGTCCAGCGGCACCAGCCGCATGACCTCGTCCAGAAACTCATCCGTCGGGTTCACCATGAGGCCGACCTTGGCCAGCCCCACCGGCGCCTCCAGCGCCAGGTCCCGCGCCACCTCGGGCGTCACGTTGCGCGGGCTCTTGCCAAAGAACACGAGGCCCGCATAGCTCGCCCCTGCCCCGGCGACCATCTCCATGTCCCCGGGCCGCGTCAGGCCACAGATCTTTACCCGGACGTCCGCCATCCAAGCCCCTGTTTCTTCTTGGTAAAAATACACCCTGGGGTGAATTGGCCGTCAGGCCAAGAGGGGGCAGCGCCCCCTCCCCCACGCGACACCAGCGCTCAGCTGGCCTGGTCGAGAATCGCCAGGACCTCGTCCTTGTCCTTGTCGCGCTCGGCCTGGGTCTTCTTCAGCTGGCGTTCCAGCTTGCGCACCTCGGTCTTCTTGGCCGAAGCCTCGGCACGGTACTTGTACTCGCGCAGCCATTCAAAGACTTCGCCCAGCACCCAGCCCAGCACGAGGAAGCCCAGCGCCACCGCGAACAACGGCACGTCGACCGAATAGGCCAGCCAGCCCAGTTGCGGGATGCGCGCCAGCCCCTCGGGCAGGGTGTTCAGTGTCACCCATTGCAGGTTCGCCACGCAGATGACCGTCAGGACAATGAGCACAGCGGCATAAATGGCATAGCGGATGTAGCGCATGGATTACTTTCCGTTCAGGCGGTCGCGCAGGAGCTTGCCGGTCTTGAAGAAGGGAACGTGCTTTTCCTCGACCTGGACCGACTCTCCCGTTCGGGGGTTCCGCCCGACGCGCGCGTCCCGCTTCTTGACCGAAAAGGCCCCGAAGCCCCGCAGCTCGACCCGGTCGCCCCGGGACATGGCATTGGTGATCTCGTCGAAGATCGTGTTCACGATCCTCTCCACATCACGCTGATACAGATGCGGGTTTTCGTCTGCAATCTTCTGGATCAATTCGGATCTGATCATCCCCCACGCCCCCCGGTGGAATCGGCCTTGGCCTTGTTATTTCAGCCAAACTATACGCGGGGCAGGATCAAACGGGAACCGTGCATTTTCGGGGAAAACCCATGTTTTTCCGCGCTTTGCGCTGATTTCCGCCCGTTTCGGCAGCGAACGGTGCCGTGTTCAGCGCCGCGCGGCGCCGTATCGACCGAATGCAATTCACGCGATTCGGGGCGCCCGGGACCTACTGGCACACCGCCGCGAATTGCGTGCGCCCCTTGGAATCCCTGTTTCCGGGCTGGAAATAGACCAGCCGCATACCCGCCTCCGCACAGACCTGCGCCGCCCGGGCACGGACCTCGTCGGGCTGCCACTTGTCGCCGAAGGCGCCGCGCAGCTGGTTCTGATCCTTGACCGTCACCGCGCGCATGGTCAGGCCGGTTCCGCCGCCGGTGGGGGCCTCCTGGATGAAACGCGTGTCCTCATCCGGGATCACGATTTGATCCTGGGCCAGCACCGGCCCGCACAGGATCGCCAGCATACAGAAGGCCACAACCCGCCCCGTCATCCTGCGCATCGCATCACCTCCAGCACCGACTCGCCGTCCGAGCAAAGCAAACCCGCGACAGGAAGGCGAGCCTTTCCTGCATCGCGTTCAAAAGACCTCGACCGTTTCTCCCGCACGGGCGCCAAGACGAGCGCGGGCCGCGGTGCCCTTGATACGGTTCATCACGAAGGGCCCGGACAGGAACAGGCCCAGAGCGCGGATTGTCCAGTTGCCCTCGATCCGGTTGCCGTCAGCCGCGACATGGCCGGTGTAATGCACTGGCTCCTGTCCGTTTACGGGGCGGCCAAGGTAGGCCTTGCGGAAATGCACCTCGTGACCGCTGCGGCTGCCGCTGATCTCGGCCTCCAGCTCGGCGCCCGCGTCCGGGGCGAATGTATTGGGTTCCAGCGTCGTGCCCCAGATCACCCCGCCCACGTCAAAGAGCGTCGCGGCAAAGGGGACCGATCCGTCCCCGTCCTGGCCGTAGTCATAGACGCCGGTCCAGTCGCCGCTCAGATCCAGTCCACCTGCCCGCATGGATACCCCCTGTTGCCCGGCCCGAGCCTAACGTCCGTCCCGGAGCGTGCAAGCCGCAACAAAAAAGGCCCCCGCGATTGCGGGGGCCCTGAGCTTTTCAGCCCGAAGGCCGTGCGACGATCACTCGTCGCCGGACTTGAGCGCGGCGCCCAGGATGTCGCCCAGCGATGCACCGGAGTCGGAGGAACCGTACTGTTCGACGGCCTCTTTCTCTTCGGCGATCTCGCGTGCCTTGATCGACAGGCCCAGACGACGGGTCTTGTTGTCGATGTTGGTCACGCGGACGTCGACCTTGTCGCCGACCGAGAAACGCTCGGGGCGCTGCTCGGCACGGTCACGCGACAGGTCGGAGCGGCGGATGAAGGACTTCATGCCTTCGTATTCCACCTCGATGCCGCCGTCTTCGATCGCGGTGACTTCGACGGTCACGATCGAGCCGCGCTTCACGCCGCCAACCGCATCGGCGAACTTGTCGCCGCCCAGGGCCTTGATCGAGAGCGAGATACGCTCTTTCTCGACGTCCACTTCGGAGACGACGGCCTGAACCACGTCACCCTTGCGGTATTCCTGGATGGCTTCCTCGCCGCGCTGATCCCAGCTGAGGTCCGAAAGGTGGACCATGCCGTCGATCTCGCCTTCGAGGCCGATGAACAGACCGAATTCGGTGATGTTCTTGACTTCGCCCTCGACCTGCGTGCCTTCCGGGTGGGTCTCGGAGAATACTTCCCACGGGTTGCGCATGGTCTGCTTGAGACCCAGCGAAACGCGGCGCTTGGCGCTGTCGATTTCCAGGACCATGACGTCGACCTCTTGCGAGGTGGAGACGATCTTGCCCGGGTGGACGTTCTTCTTGGTCCAGGACATTTCCGAAACGTGCACCAGACCTTCGACACCCGGCTCCAGCTCGACGAAGGCGCCGTAATCGGTGATGTTGGTGACGCGGCCCTTGTGGACAGAGGCCAGCGGGTACTTGACGCCCACCAGGTCCCACGGATCTTCCTGCAGCTGCTTCATGCCCAGGCTGATACGGTGGGTTTCCTTGTTGATCTTGATGACCTGGACCTTGACGGTCTCGCCGATCGACAGGATCTCGGAGGGGTGGTTCACACGGCGCCATGCCATGTCGGTGACGTGCAGCAGGCCGTCCACACCGCCCAGGTCGACGAAGGCGCCGTACTCGGTGATGTTCTTGACCACGCCGTCAACCGCGTCGCCCTCTTGCAGCTTGCCGATGACCTCGGCGCGCTGTTCGGCGCGGCTCTCTTCGAGGATCGCGCGGCGCGAGACAACGATGTTGCCACGGCGACGGTCCATCTTGAGGATCTGGAACGGCTGCTTGAGACCCATCAGCGGGCCGGCGTCGCGCACGGGGCGCACATCGACCTGCGAACCGGGGAGGAAGGCCACGGCGCCGCCGAGATCGACGGTGAAGCCACCCTTGACGCGGCCGAAGATGGCACCTTCGACGCGGGCGTCGTCGGCATAGGCCTTCTCCAGGCGGTCCCAGGCTTCTTCGCGGCGGGCCATCTCGCGCGAGATGACGGCTTCGCCACGGGCGTTTTCTGCGGCACGCAGGTAAACCTCGACCTCGTCGCCGACGTTCACGTCGGGCTGTTCACCGGGTTCCGCGAATTCCTTGAGCTCGACACGGCCTTCCATCTTGTAGCCGACGTCGATGATGGCTTGTCCCGCTTCGATCGCGATGACCTTGCCTTTGACGACAGTGCCCTCATCGGGCGTGTCCATTTCGAGGCTTTCATTAAGGAGGGCCTCGAATTCCTCCATCGATGCGCTGGGCATATGTGTGTTTGGTCCTTTACAACGGTTTTTTCTGGCCGAGCGGTTGTCTCCGCCGGTCTTGGATTGGTCTCTTTAGCTGCCGCAAAACAAAGAGGGCCGGAGATGTCCGACCCTGCTCGATCTCTTTTGCCGCGGCGTTTGCTGCCTTGTCGACGCGCGCGGTATAGAGCAAGGATGCCGCAGGATCAAGCCCCGGACCCGAGCAAGCGCCAGGAACCGGTCCCGAAGGCGGCGCAAGCGTCCAGCCGTGACCCGTGAGGACCTGCCAAGGGCGCGGCGTCGACTCAAACCCCATTTTGCCGTATCCTTCGGCCACGATTTTCCCGCGTGACGTATGTTTTTTTCACACCTACATTTTTCGGAGGCACCCATGAAACTCCTGACTGCAACGACAGCCGCGCTTGCGTTCTCGATCACACTGGCGGGCGGCGCAGCAGCCCAGAACTGTGACAGCAGAGGCTCGAACTGGCAGGGCCGGATAGACATTGGCAGCACGATCTACGGCTTTGAACTGCGTCGCCTCACCTGTGCGGCGGACAGCATGTGGAACTATTATGTCTGGACCACGACCGCCCGTTGGGAAGGCACCGCGACGGTCGGCATGACCGGTCGGAGCCTCAGCGTGGTCACGGCGACGGGCGGACTCGCGGGGTGCTCTCTGTCCGGCACCTGGTATCCACGCGACGTCACGAACGGACTGCCCTACAGGGGCAACGGATCGGCCAGTTGCGGCGGTGGCGGCACCTGGAGCGCGAACATCCGCTAGGTCGCGGCCAATCGCCGTTCTGCACCGACCGCCGGGGAATGCGCATCCCACGCGCCGTACAGTACAGCGTCGATCCGCCCAGCCGCCCCCTTGCCGACACCCGGATTTGCCTGGCTTCGTGATTTGTGCTGGAATTTACACAGCCGTTTTGGGCGGGAACAGTCGCCCGCCCTCTGTTCGCCCCCTGCCCCTTGCAACCCGGCGGCACGACTGCACGCTTCAGGCACTTGGCCGGCATGGAGGGTGCCGGCACTGCCGAGACGTCCGCCACGAGGCCCGCATGACCCCCCATCGGAGCGCGTTCAGAAAGCGGAACCTCCGGCACCAGCCCCGGCGTCCCGGATCAGCCCGGGACGGTGCCTCGCAGCAGGGTTTGCGCCCCGAAACCACTTGCACCAAATTCGACAAAGGAGTCTCCCATGACCATACTTTCATCCGGCAGCGGCACCGTCGTGACCGCTCCTGGCGACATCACTTTCCTGCTGCCCAACAGCGTGCGCAGCACCACCGGCGCCAGCACCAATACGATCGAGGCAGGCGCCGGGGGCACCTTCGATTTCTACAACGACGGCATCATCATCTCGGCGGATGACGACGCGTTCAGCATCGGAACCGGGAACGGCTTCGACTTCGATGCGTCGATCTATAACGGCCCCACCGGGATCATCCGGGCCTTCGACAGCGCCATACTCATCTTTGCAAGTGCCAGCGGAACCGACTTCTACGTCGAGAACCACGGCGAGATCAGTGGCGGCGACGAGGGATTTTTCATTTCCGGCGCTGTTGCCGGGGATACTGCGACCATCGTCAACACGGGCCACATCAGCGGCGTCACCCATGCCATCGAGACCGACCGCGCAACAACCGTGATCAATTCCGGTACGATTTCCAGCAACAGCGAAGCGATCGATTTCCGCAACAACGACGAATACAAACTGGTGAACTCCGGCCTCGTGACCGGGCAATTCCGCGCTGTCGGGGCCGCCGGGCCAACCGGCGTGGTGATCATCGACAACTCCGGCACCATCCAGGGTGGGTTCGAGGCCATCCGCACCAACGATGGCAATGACATCCTGCGCAACTCGGGCCTGATCGAAGGCGACGTCGGCATGCTCGACGGTAACGATACCGTCCGCAACGACGGTGTCGTCTCCGGCAATCTGGACCTTGGCTTTGACAACGATACCTTCATCGGCTTCGGCGGCACCGTGACAGGCGTCGTCGATGGCGGGTCCGGCAACGACACCATCATGATCGATCAGAACGACGCCCAGGTCGACGGCGGCCTGGGCATAGATCTCCTGCTGGCGCGGGGGGATGTCCTTGATGCAGTCAATTTCGAGGAAATCCGCCTGCTGGGCGGCGACGATCTCGAAGTGCGGGGGTCAAACTTGTCCGAGACGATCAACGGCAATCGCGGCGACAACCTCTTGCTGGGGGAAGGCGCGTCCGACACGATCAACGGCGGTGCGGGCAATGACGATATCCAGGGCGGCGACGGAGACGACGAGTTGGCCGGCAGCATCGGTGACGACCTGGTCAACGGCGGCGCGGACAACGACATCATCACCGGCGGTCCTGGCCACGACACCCTGCTGGGCGGCGCGGGCACGGATGACCTGAACGGCGGAGCGGGCGACGACTCTCTCGACGGCGGATCGTTCAACGATACGCTGGGCGGGTTTTCCGGCAATGACACCCTGAACGGCGGGTCCGGCAATGACGTGCTGGCGGGCCACGAAGGCAATGATCTGCTGGACGGCGGCGAGAACGACGACACGCTCGACGGTGGATCGGGTGACGACGTGTTGCGCGGGGGTGACGGGACTGACGTGCTGCGCGGACGCGACGGCGCCGACACGATCTCGGGCGGCACCGGGCTTGACTTTATGACAGGGGGGCAGGATTCCGACACCTTCCGATTTGCCTCTGCCGCCGAGGCGGGAACCGGCGCCAGCCGCGACCAGATCCTTGACTTTGACCAGGGCGCGGACGTGATCGACCTCGCCGGGATCATCGACGGGTCGCTGGCATTTGTCGGCACCGGACCGTTCACAGCCGCGAACCAGGTCCGCCTGATCGAGACGGGCAGCGGCTCGACCATCGTTCAGATCAACCTGGACGCCAACCTCGCCACGGTCGAGGGGGAGATCCGCGTGGCCGATGTGATCGGCCTGACGGCGGATGATTTCGCGCTCTGAGCGCACCGTTCGGGGGCCGGGCTTTGCCCCGGCCCTCCCTCCCCCGGGGCTCCAGGCCCTTTCATTCCTGGCCGCAGACCCCATGTTAATCGCAGAAACATTGCAGCAAACGCCCTGGGACCCTTGAATGAACTACGTCCTCGCCCTTTTCCTGCCGCCGCTCTCGGTCCTTCTGACCGGGCGCATCTTCCTTGCGATCATCGTCCTGCTGATCTGGATTCCGGCGATCATCTTCTCGGGCGGGCTGACCCACCCGATGTTCATCCTGCTGGCCTGGATCCTGATCTACCAATCCGGAGAGGAACGCCGCACGCGCCGGATCGAACGCAGCGGGCGTTCCGACTGACTGGCCGGTTCAGCCCGCGCTCCCCCATTCCAGCCAGCGCCGGTCCTCTGGTGACAAGGCCCTCGTCATCACGGCATCATAGGCCGCGAGGTCATGCTCGGTCAGACGTCCTTCCCACTTGTTGGACGTGGCACTGTCGAAGAACCCCGCATCGCTGGTCCAGAACCCCTGCCCTGCCGAGGGGGTAAAGCGATCCGCGTTGGCCTTCATGTTGTCGAATGTCGCCGCCTCGACGCAGGCCGCCATCACCTCGGGCGGATGGTCGATGCCCACATGCCCGGCGATCTGCGCCACGGCGCTCGGCAGATCGCGCAGCATGTCGGCGTAGTGCAGCCGGATCAGGTTTTCGCGCGACTCGCGCGCCCGCGTGCATTGGAAATGGTCGAGGATCGCCGGCAGGCTTGCGTGGTCCTCGCCTGAGAGGAACTCCCGGAAACTCTCGGACGAGTCCTCGGGCAGCGGTGGCAGGCCAATGTGCGAGCCCATGTTGCGCCGGTGCTTGCGCATCGAGAAATGCACGTCGATCGGGTGCCGGTAGACGGTGACATAGCGCAGTTCGGCCCAGACCGGGATGCAGTCGAACGGCGAATGCGTCTTGACCTGCCGCCGGTGTTCCTGCGCCTCCAGCCGCGCCATGACCTCGCCCACGTCGCGGACATTGATGTCGATCCAGGGCGATTTCATCGAGGTCTGCGCATCCACCTCCGGATCACCCGCGATCAGCATGGCAAGAATACCCTGCGTCCAGGTCGTGCCGGATTTCGGCGGGGTCGAGACGACGATGTCGCCCGCCCGCGGAACGAAGTGGGACCACCGCGACGAGTCCGTCAGGGGATCGGTAAAGACGCGGCGGGGCGCCTCGGCGGCGGTCAACATATGCGCGGATCCCTTGTCTGCCGCCCGGCAAATTCCGAACAGGTCCAGACTACGTCAGGATCCGCGCATCGCGCAGCGGTTTTTCCCGGGCCTCAGGCCACCTGTTTCCCCCTGCTCCAGACGCCCCGCAACAGGGGCACATGTTCGGCGACGCGGAAACGCATCAGATCCGCCCGGCGGCCTTCTTTCAGAACGCCCCGGTCATCCAGCCCCACCGCTTCGGCGGGCGCCTTCGTCACCGTCGCGATCCCGCGCGCCATGTCGCCCCAGATCTCCCCCAGGCGGACGGCGGCCAGCAGCAGCGCCGCCGGAACATAGTCGGACGACACGATGTCCAGCAGTCCTTCGCGCGCCAGCTCCTCTGCCGCGACGTTGCCGGAGTGAGAGCCGCCCCGGATCAGGTTCGGCGCCCCCATCATCACCGCGATGGCGTGGTCGTGGCAGGCCTGTGCCGCCTCGATAGTGGTCGGGAACTCGGCCAGCCGAATGCCATAGCCCGCAGAGACGGCGACCTGGTCGGCTGTGGTATCGTCATGGCTGGCCAGCACCGCGCCAAAGCGCGCCGCCTCCCTGACGGATACCGCCTCGTGCGCGGCGCCGTTACGGGCGCGCAGCTCTTTCAGGTGGGCGATATGTTCGATGAACTCGGCATCCGACATGCCGCGTTTCGATTTGACGTATTGTTCCAGCTTCGAGATGTCCCGGAACTGCCGTTGGCCGGGCGTGTGGTCCATGATGCTGACAAGGCCCACACGGTCCTCGCGCCCGAATTCTGCCAGCTCTTCGGCCAGCGTCTCGGAACAGACCTCGGCCCGCAGGTGCAGGAAATGGCTGATCTTGAGCATGTCGGCGGCGCGCAGGTCCAGCATCTCGCTGGCCAGCGACCTGGCGTATTTCCTGTACCGCCCCTTGCCCGTCGGGATCGACCCCACCCGCATCGCGTCGAAGACCGTGGTGATACCGGTCGAGGCCAGCTCGGCGTCATGGGCGACGATGGCCGCCGCATGGGGCCAGTCGACGCCGGGGCGCGGTTCGATATGGCGTTCCAGGTTGTCGGTGTGTAGCTCGATCAGCCCCGGCGCCAGGAAATCCCCGCCGCAATCGACCGCACCGGCAGGCACCCTTGCCCCCTCGCCCATCCCGACGATGACGCCATTTTCGACCTGCAGCCAGCCGCGGGCCACACGATCCGGCAGCACCAGTGTCGCATTGGCAAATGCCAGGCTCTCTGTCACGCCGCCGTCACGCGCATCGGGCATAGGCTCGGCAAGAGTGGAGGTCGTCATGCATTTCTCCCGTTACGCTGTCTATGTAACCCTGCCGCAGGGTCCCTTGTCCGATTTCGGCGCCGCCTGGCTGGGCTGGAACGCCGCGACGGGCGAACGGCCCGACGCGCCTGTGGTTCACGGCCTGCCGCTGCCCGCCCATGAGATCACCGCCACCCCGCGCAAGTACGGGCTGCACGGCACGATCAAGCCGCCCTTCCGACTGGTCGGGGGCATGGATTTCGACGCGCTGCACGATGGCTTTGCCCGCTTTTGCGCGACCCAGGCGCCGGTGACGCTGGACGGGCTGGCGCTGACCCGGCTGGGCCGCTTCCTGGCCCTGACGCCCGTCGGCGAAACCGGCGCCCTGTCCACGCTGGCCGCCCGGACGGTCGAGGCGCTGGACCCGTTCCGTGCGCCCCTGACCGAGGCAGAGCTGGACAATCGCCGCAAGTCCGGCCTGAACGACCGACAAGAGGCACTGCTGACCCGCTGGGGCTATCCCTACGTGATGGACCAGTTCCGCTTTCACATCACGCTGAGCGGCAAGCTGGACCGTGACACGGCCGAACAGGTGCGCAGCGCCCTGCTGCCCCACATCGAACCGCACCTGCCAAGCCCCTTCACGGTGGAGGCGCTGACGCTGTGCGGCGAGGATTCCACCGGCTATTTCCACGAACTGCACCGCTACGCCCTTTCCGGCTGAAGCCGGGCCAGGATGGTCTCGACGGTGCGCTCCAGCGGGCCGGAATTGTCGATCTCGATCACCGGCAGCCCGGCAGGCAGGGCATCCCCCTTGCGGGAGAGGCGCGCGGCGATCTCCTCGGCGCTTTCGCGGCCTCGTCCGGCCAGACGGCGCGCCAGCACCTCGGCGGGGGCCGTCAGGGACAGGACGACGAACCGCGGGAACCGCGCCTGTGCCTGCATCAGGACAGCCCGCGACAGGTTCACCAGCACGTCACTGCCCTGGGCAAGTTGCTGATCCACCGCGACCGGGATGCCATAGGCCAGACCGTGCGCGCGCCACGACAGGGCAAAGCCGCCCGCGCGTTCCACCTGCTCGAACTCGGCCCCGGTGATGGCAAAGTGATCCTCGCCCCCCGCCTCCTGCGGGCGGGTGATCCTGCGTTGCAGCAGGACAAACCGGGGATCGCGTTCCGCCAGCGCCGCCATGACGCTGTCCTTGCCAACACCCGACGGCCCCACCACCGCGATGAACCGTCCCGACATCAGGCCGCCGCCTGCGGGGAAAAGCCGGTCACATCCACCACGCGATCACAGACCGCGTCGCGCGCCTCGGCGTCGTGAAAGATGCCCACGATGGCCGCGCCGCGCGCCTTGGCCTCATGGATCAGGTCTAGCACCGTGTCGCGGTTCGCCGCATCCAGCGAGGCGGTTGGTTCGTCCAGCAAGAGCGCCGGATAGGCGTGGGCAAAACCCCGCGCGATATTCACCCGCTGCTGTTCGCCGCCGGAAAAGGTGGTGGGCGAGAGGCTCCACAGACGTTCGGGGATGCGCAGGCGGGTCAGCAGGTCGCGCGCCCGGTCCATGGCCGCCGCGCGGTCCACGCCCACCGCCAGAAGCGGTTCCGCCACCACGTCCAGCGTCGGCACCCGGGGCACCACGCGCAGGAACTGGCTGACATAGCCCAGCGCCTCGCGCCGCAGGCGGATGATCTCGCGCGGTTGGGCCCGCACCACGTCGACACCGCCGATCAGGATCTCTCCGGACGCGGCCAGGTAGTTGCCGTAGATCATGCGCATCAGCGTGGATTTCCCGGCGCCCGAGGCGCCGGTCAGGGCCACGCATTCGCCCGCCGCGACGGAAAGCGAGGCGCCCTCCATCACCCGGATGACCGCGCTGCCCTGGTTGTGCAGGGTAAAGGTCTTGGACACATCCCGAATTTCGATCATGGCATTAACCTATTGTTAAAATTATATGTTTCGCGCGCGAAACACTCAGACCTGCAGCACCGAACTGACCAGGAGCTGGGTATAGGCGTGCTGTGGATCGTCCAGCACCTGGTCGGTCAGCCCTGCCTCGACCACATGCCCGTCCTTCATCACCATCAGCCGGTCCGCCAACAGCCGCACGACGGCAAGGTCATGG
This sequence comes from Mameliella sp. LZ-28, assembly GCF_012274245.1. NCBI lineage: Bacteria > Pseudomonadati > Pseudomonadota > Alphaproteobacteria > Rhodobacterales > Roseobacteraceae > Antarctobacter > Mameliella sp. LZ-28. The sequence continues at coordinate 75,678 of NZ_JAANYX010000035.1, forward strand.
GTTACGATGATCGCCGACAGCCCCATCTCGCGGACAAGTCCGCGCAGCAGGTCCAGCAGGCGCGCCTGCACGCTGACATCCAGCCCGCCGGTGGGTTCGTCCATGAAGACAAGGCGCGGTCCGGTCACCAGGTTGCGCGCGATCTGCAACCGTTGCTGCATCCCGCCGGAAAAGGCCGTGGGCCGGTCGTCGATCCGGCTGGCGTCGATTTCCACCCGGCCCAGCCAGTCCTCGGCGCTGTCGCGGATCTCGCCGTAGTGGCGCGCGCCCACGGCCATAAGCCGTTCGCCCACGTTGCCGCCCGCGCTGACGTTCATGCGCAGCCCATCGCGGGCGTGCTGGTGGACAAAGGCCCAGTCGGTCCGGCCCAGCATCCGCCGTTCCGGTTCGGACATGGTGATGGTGTCCTGCAGCCCCTCGGTGCGGGTGTCGAACATCACGCGGCCCGCGTCGGGGGCCAGGTGGCCAGCCATGCAGTTCAGCAGGGTCGACTTGCCCGAGCCGCTTTCCCCCACGATCCCCATGACCTCGCCCGGCCAGAGATCGAAGGACACATCGGAACAGCCGATCCGGGCGCCGTAACGTTTGGTCAGGCCCTCGACCTTCAACAGCGGTGTCATGCGGCATCCTCCGTCTTGCCCTGCGCGCCCACATGACCTGCCGCGCGGCGGGCCCGGCAATAATCGGTGTCGGAACAGACAAACATCCGCCCGCCCGCGTCGTCCACGATGACCTCGTCCAGGTAACTGTCCTCTGCCCCGCAAAGATCGCAGGGCGCATCGGCCTTGGAAGCCTCGAAAGGGTAGTCCCGGAAATCGAGGCTAACGACCTGAGTGTAGGGAGGCAGTGCGTAGATCCTCTGTTCACGGCCCGCGCCGAACAGCTGGATCGCCGCCATGCCGGACATCTTGGGATTGTCGAACTTGGGGATCGGGCTGGGATCCATGACGTAGCGCCCCTCGACCTTGACCGGATAGGCATAGGCGGTGGCGATCTGGCCGTGCCGGGCGATGTCCTCGTAGAGCTTGACGTGCATCAGGCCGTAGTCCTCCAGCGCGTGCATCTTGCGGGTCTCGATCTCGGACGGCTCCAGGAACCGCAGCGGTTCCGGGATCGGCACCTGGTAGACCAGCACCTGATCCTCGGTCAGCGGCTCTTCGGGGATGCGGTGGCGGGTCTGGATGACGCTGGCCTGCGCGGTCTCCTCGGTGGTCTCGACCCCGGCAGTGCGTTCAAAGAACTTGCGGATGGACACGGCGTTGGTGGTGTCATCGGCGCCCTGATCGATGACCTTGAGCCGGTCCTCCGGCGTCAGCGTCGCGGCCGATACCTGCACGCCGCCGGTGCCCCAGCCATAGGGCATGGGCATCTCGCGCGACGCAAACGGCACCTGGTAGCCGGGGATGGCCAGCCCCTTGAGGATGGCCCGGCGGATCATCCGCTTGGTCTGTTCGTCAAGGTAGGCGAAATTGTAGTCGCTCATGATCTTGGCCCCGAAATTTCCTGCAAATTGCGCCCGAATTGTCCGTTTCGGTCACGGGAATGCCCAAGTTCAGGCGCAACCATTGGGCGACACACCGACAAAGGAGAGGACATATGTCGGATCAATTGACCATCATCCTGATCACGCTGGCCGGCGTGCTGACAATCGGCATCCGCTACGCGCTGTCGGTCTGGTTGCCCGAGGACTCCAAGCTGAACACGCTTTTCAGCGAAAAGCGCCTGACCGTTTCCAACAGCAAGGAAGCCTGGTGGCTGAAGAACAGCCCCGCCGCCCGGATCGACTGACCGGATCATTCTGCCGCCTCCTGCTGCGCGCCCTCGGCTTCGCGGCGCAGGCGCCGGACCAGCTCCAGCTCGGACTGAAAATCGACGTAATGCGGCAGCTTGATATGCTCAAGGAACCCCGTCGCCTGGATATTGTCCGAGTGATACAGCACGAATTCCTCGTCCTGTGCGGGGGCGCCCATGTCATCCTCGCCCAGTTCACGCCACCTCAGCGCCCGGTCGACCAATGCCATTGAAATCGCCTTGCGCTCGGTCTGTCCGAAGACAAGACCGTACCCACGGGTAAACTGCGGCGGTTCCGTCTTTGACCCGGTGAACTGGTTGACCGTTTCGCATTCGGTCACCTCGATCTCTCCGATCTCGATGGCAAAGCCCAATTCCGGAATATCCATCTCGACCGCGACGGTGCCGATGCGCAACTCGCCGACGAAGGCGTGGTTGCGCGCATAGCCACGCTGCGTGGAATAGGCCATGCCAAGGACAAACCCCTCATCCCCCCGCGTCAACGCCTGAAGACGCAGGGCGCGGCTGCCGGGCAGCTCCATCGGTTCGCGCGTCAGGTCCGGCGGGTTCTCATCACTGGCCGCCTCGGTCTGGATCAGCCCCTCGCGGTTGAGGAAACCGGTGATATGCGGTGTCGGCTCCTGGCGCGGCGCGGCCTGCGGCGCGGGCGGCACCTCGCCGTCGGCGGCCAGTTTGAAATCCAGCAGGCGGTGCGTGTAGTCGAAGGTCGGCCCCAAGACCTGCCCGCCCGGCGCGTCCTTGAACGTGGCCGAGATACGGCGGATGCAGGCCATGTCACCCGTGTCGATGGCCCGCGTCGCGCCAAAGCGCGGCAGCGTCGTGCGATAGGCGCGGATCAGGAAGATCGCCTCGATCAGGTCGCCCCGCGCCTGCTTGATCGCCAGCGCGGCCAGGTCGGGATCGTAGAGCGAGCCCTCTGCCATGACCCGGTTGACCGCCAGTTTCATCTGCTCGCGGATCTGGTCGATGGTCAATTCTGCGACGGCGGTATCGCCCCGGCGTTCCTCGGCCAGCCAGCTGTGCGCATTCTCGATGGCGTGTTCGCCCCCCTTGACGGCAACATACATCGCTCAGCCCTCCACTTGCGTGCTGCGCGGCAGGGCCGCGAGGCGGTTTCCGGCACAGAAATAGGCGTCCCACCCCAGCGGGAATCGCGCGGCATTGGTCCGGAACGCCGCGACCTCCGGCAAGGACATGCGGGCCGTTTCGCGGATACCGGGGCCGGTCAGGGTCGCGCCCTCGGCCTTCAGCTCTGACCGTTCAACGATCAGCGTGGCAGAGCGATCCGGGTATTGCGCCGTGCCGATGCGGAACCGATCCAGCGGTTGCAGGGCCTCCCATGTGCCCAGGGCGAAGTCGCAGTCTTCGGCACCGACCATCGGCGCGCCGGCGTGAAAGGTGATCCAGTCGCGGACCTCGGCACAGTCATGTGCGCCGGCCAGGTGCACAGCCGTTTCCGGATCGCAGAGTGTCAGGATCAGGACCCCGGCCGCTTGTGACAGAGGCGCGGGCGGTTCGGCACCCGCGACGTCGTGGATCGTGCCGGGCCGGGCCATCGCCTGCATCGCGGCGCGAAAGGCGCGGGCGGCATCGACCGGCGCATCGGAAAAACCGCCCTTGAGAACCCCAGCGTCCATCAGTCTTCTCCTCGGACCAGCGTGAAGAACTCCACCTTGGTGGCGGCCGCCTTTGCCGCGCGCGCCTTGGCCCGTCCGGTCATGTCCGCCGACAGGGGCTCCAGCACTTCGGCCCGGACCCGCTCCGCCGCATCGGTCTGCATCAGCGCATCGACCAGCGCGGCGCGTTCCGCATGCGCCTTGTCGCGGCCCTGCACATAGGCATGGCCCACGGCCCCGCCGTCCAGTTGCAGCGAACAGCGCGTCACCGTCATCTCGCCCATGTTGAAAGGCGCCCCGGTGCCGCCCATGCGCCCGCGCACCATCGCGGCGCCGATTTCCGGCGCGCGCAGCCAGGTGAAATCGGGCGCGTCCTGCCCCTCCCAAAGCACGGCCAGGGCCTTGGGTGGCGCCTTGGCCAGCAGGCTCATCCAGTCTTTGCGGGCGGTCATCTCGGTCATCTAGACACCTTGCGGAGTTGTCGGAGTATTTATACAACTAGACAAATTCCTACTCCCTGTCCGCGAGTCGGGCAAGGTCAACAGCGTGAAAGTTTCGTGACATGCCCCGCCCTGCGCTCTGGACCGCGATTTCAGACAGCCTGACCGGCGACATCGCCACCGGGCGCTATGGCCCTGGGGACAAGCTGCCGACAGAGGCCGAACTGTCGGCCCGGTTCGGGGTCAATCGCCACACGGTGCGCCGCGCCCTGCAGCACATGGCAGAAAAGGGGCTGGTGCATGCGCGGCGTGGCGCCGGGGTCTTTGTCGCCGCCTGCCCGACCGAATACCCGATCGGCCAGCGTGTGCGCTTTCACCGCAACCTGCGCGCCGCCGGGCGGGTCCCGGGACGCGAACTGCTGATGTCGGACACCCGATCAGCCGACAGGGAAGAGGCACAGGCCCTGCGGATCGCCCCAGGCGACCCGGTGCTGGCCTACGAGACCATCGCAACGGCCGATGGCGAACCGATCGCCCTGGGCGAGGGTGTCTTTCCCGCCGCGCGGCTGCCCGGAATGCCGGAGGCCCTGCAGGCCCACAGCTCTGTCACCGCCGCCCTGGCGGCCTGCGGCGTGGCCGACTACACCCGCGCCTCGACCCGGGTGACGGCTCACCTTGCCACCCCCACGCAGGCCCGGCGCCTGCGCCTGCCCGATGGCGCCCCCCTGCTGCGGACCACCGGCGTCAACGTCGATCCCTCGGGTCAGCCGATCGAGTACGGCATCACCTGGTTCGCGGGCGACAGGGTGACGTTGACGCTGGAACAATGACGCCGACCCCCTTTGTTTCATGGAAAAAACCGCCATTTGTCACCCTGTTGATACATTGAACGCCTAAAAATGCCGGACATTTCGAGTCCAGAGCGGTTCCATGCCAATTGCCCCTTCTTCCCTGCGCCTGACCGGCGCCACTGTCCTGCGCGACGGCGTGCTGCAGTCTCGGTCCGTCGCCATCGAGGACGGGCGCATTTCCAAGGGCCCCCTGCCCGAGGTCGACCTGAACGGCTACTACATCCTGCCCGGGATCATCGACCTGCACGGCGACGCCTTTGAACGCCACCTGGCGCCCCGCCCCTCGGCCCCCTTTCCGATCCGCACCGCCCTGCGCGCCACGGATCGCGACGCGGCGGCCAACGGGATCACCACCGCCTGGATGGCCCACAGCTGGAGCTGGGAAGGCGGCGCGCGCGGGCCCGACCACGCCGAGGCCTTTCTGAAGGCGCTGGATGACTATGCCGACGAGGCGCTGACCGATCTGCGGGTCCAGATCCGCTGCGAGACCCATACCGTCGACACCGCCGACCGTCTGCTGGCCGCCGTGCGCCGCCACCGCATCGACTATGTCGTCTTCAACAACCACCTCGACGAGGCGATCCAGCTGGCCGAGATCGACCCGGCGCGGCTTGCGCTCTGGGCGCGGCAGGCCGGTCGGTCGATCGAGGAACACCTGGCCGTCGTCCATGCCGCCCGCGGCCAGAAACGCGACGTGCCACGCTATCTCTGCCGCCTGGCCGAGGCCTTTGACACGCTGGGTGTCAGCTATGGCAGCCATGACGACGAGGACGGCGAAACGCGTGAATATTTCTCGCAGATCGGGGCCAAGATCTGCGAGTTTCCGACCCGACGCGCCGCAGCCGCCCTGGCCCGGGCCGTGGGCGACCCGATCCTGATGGGGGCACCCAACGTCGTGCGTGGCGGCTCGCAGTCGGGCAACATCGCGGCACAGGACCTGGTGCGGGAACGACTCTGCGATGCGCTGGTGTCGGACTACTACTATCCGGCGCTGCTGCAGGCCGCCTTTCACCTCGTCGACGAAGAGATGATGGACCTGCCGCAGGCCTGGGCGATGATCTCGACCCGGCCGGCAGAGATCCTGCGCCTGCCCGACCGGGGCGTGATCGACTATGGCCGACGCGCCGACCTGGCCGTGGTCAATGCCGAGACACGCGTGGTCGAGGCAACGATTTGCGAAGGCCGGATCGCCCACCTTGCCGGCGAGGCCGCACAGCGGTTCCTGAGCGCGGGCAACGAAGAGATCCGGCTGGCCGCCGAGTGAGCCCGCGTTAACCAGCAGGACAGAAACCGGCTGTCGGTGCGGAAACTCTGAGTTGCCCGACATGCCCCTGCATTTTCGACAATTTGCTGATAGTTTCACGTAAGCGTCACGGCACCCGGCTAGGAAGGCGCAGGTGAGTGAGACCAAGATCCGGGACGGTTTCGTTTCAGTGTCCCGGGACACATAGTGAGTGGGTTACGAGGAATTTCGAGGATCAATCGGGCGGCCAGAAGGCCGCCCATATTGTCTTCAGCCGCGCCTTGCCCAGACGCCCCTCAACCGGCGTATTTCTCCAGGAACTCGGGTACGCCCAACTGACGGAAATCCACCAGCGCAGCGCGCAGCGCCGCGTGATCCCAGTCCCACCACCCCAGCGCCTCGACCCGCTCGGCAAGCTCCCGGGGCAACCGTTCGCGCACCGGCTGGGCCGGAACGCCCGCCACGATAGTATAGGCCGGCACGTCACGGGTGACGATGGCGCCAGAGGCGACCACCGCGCCATTGCCCACCCGCACCTCGGGTTTGACCTGCGCGTTGTGGCCGATCCAGGTGTCATGCCCGATCACGGCCTTGCGGCTGGCGCGCATGGTGAACCAGTCGGCATCATCCTCTGCATCCTCCCAGTAGGAGGCAGAGCGATACATGAAATGATGCAGGCTGGCCCGGTCCAGCGGGTGATCCGTCGCGCCGATGCGCACGAAACTGGCGATATTGGCAAATTTTCCGATCTCGGCGTTGGCGATGTCGCAGAAACGGTCGCAATAGCTGTAGGCGCCAAAGCGGCTGTTGGCGACGCGGCTGCCATGCCCCACCTCGGTGTAGGCGCCAAAGTCACTCTCCGAGATAGCGCAGTCCGAATGGAAAACCGCCCCTTCGGCGGAGAGCCGTGACATGGGTCAGTGCCCCCCGCCCTTGATCAGGCGGCGGCGCAGGATACCGGACAGCCAGTCCATGAAGATCACCATCAGGACGATCAGCACGATGTAATAGCTGACCTCTTCCCAGTCCTTCTGGGTGATGATCGCCTGCGTCAGCATCAGGCCGATGCCGCCGCCGGTGATCGCGCCGATGATCGTGGCGGAACGGGTGTTGGATTCGAGGAAATACAGAACCTGGCTCAGCAGAACCGGGGTGATCTGCGGGATCACGCCAAAGCGGTAGCGCTGCAGCGGCTTGGCCCCGGTCGAGGAGACCCCTTCGATCTGTTTCTGATCGACGTTTTCCAGCGCCTCGGAGAACAGCTTGCCCAGCGAGCCCGTGTCGGTCAGCAGGATCGCCAGCGCGCCGGTCAGCGGGCCGGGCCCGAAGGCGCGGCTGAGCAGGATGGTGAAGATCAGCGCATCGACCCCACGGACAAAGTCGAACACCCGGCGCACCAACTGCCGCACCACGACGACCGGGGTAAAGTTCCGGGCCGCGAGAAAGGCCAGCGGCAGGGCGACCAGGGCCGCGCCCATCGTACCCAGAAAGGCCATCAGGATCGTTTCGCCAATCGCCCAGGCCACCTTGCCGTGGTGCCACAGCGGGTTGGCCCAGAAATCTTGCCAGGCCCCGGCGATGTTGGATCGGTCGGCGTCGATCTGCGGACCGAATAGCAGCGTCCAGACCGGCGTGCCGTGATAGGGGCTGTCCAGCGTGAACCAGAACAGCTCCCAGCCAAAGAAATAGCGAAAGACCTCTGTCTTGGCGCGGGTCATGGTCAGGCGCCCGGCCTCCGTCCGGATGTCCAGCCGCGTCCGCGAATAGCTGATCCACTCGGGCAGCGCGTCCTCGGGGATGTTGATGGAAACGGAGGGATCGAGTTTCGCGGTGATGTCCCCGAACTCCGGGTGACGATAGACCGCCGTCTGGTCCGGCAGGAACAGGACGCTATGCCCCCTGGGCAGGTCGATGGTCACGGTCTCACCGTCGATGGCGACCCAGTCGGGGCTTTGCCCTTCGGGCCACGTCGCGGGCCGTTCGCCCTCCTTGGCAATCGTGACCTCGCCCGAGCGATTGGCGCGGGTGACATGGGTCTTGTAGCTGTAGGTATCGCGGATCAGCGTCATGGCATTGTCCAGCCGCGCACGCTCGGCCAGGCCCATGACGTCGAAGGCAAAGAAGATATAGGCCAGGTACAGCAGGATCACCGCGGGCACCGCGACCGAGACCAGGCGCTTGCGCTTGAACAGGGCCTGTGCCGCCTCTTGGCGGTCGATCATCGAAAGGCTGGCGTCGGTCATTGTTTCGCCCCTTCGCTCAGACGGTTGCGCAGGCTGGACGACAGTTGGTCGACCACGACAATGGTGACAAAGAGCAGGATGAAGATCGCCGCCGCCTCGTCAAAGCGGCCCGGCCCCCAGGCCATCGAGTTGCGCAGCTCGTAGCCGATGCCGCCCGCGCCGACAAAGCCCAGGATGGCCGAGGCGCGGATGTTGATCTCGAACCGCAGCAGGCCGTAGCTGAGATAGTTGGGCGCCACCTGAGGCATGACCCCCAGCAGCATCTTCTGGCTCCAGGTGGCGCCGACAGATGTCAGCCCGTCCACGGGTTTCAGGTCTGCGTTCTCGTTCACCTCGGAATAGAGCTTTCCCAGGGCGCCCGCAGTGTGCAGCGCGATGGCGATCATTGCCGGGATCGGGCCGCCGCCCAGCATGTAGATCAGCACCAGCGCCACCACGATTTCGGGCAGCGCGCGGGTCACGTCCATGATGCGGCGGAACAGCGGGATCAGCACCGGCCAGCGCGCCATGCCGCGCGTGGACAAGAGCGACAGCACCAGCCCCAGCGCGGCGCCCAGCAGCGTTGCCACAGCAGCGATGTTCAGCGTCTCGATCAGGTCGGGCAGGTATTTCCACAGCAGGCCCGCCAAGTCGGCGCGCTTTTCCCAGGCCTCGCCCACCACGTCGGCGGGAAAGTCGAAGATCCGGTGGATACCGTCGAAGAACCCCCCGGCATTGCGGTCGTTCGCGACACGAAAGCCAGAAACCAGCAGGACAACGAAGACCAATATGGCAATCCCGCTGTACAGCCGTTTCTGGCGCACCATTGCCATGTAACTGTCCTGCGTCGCGGCAAGCGGCGCACCGCCCTGCGTCATGTCTGTCATCTGCCCTGCCTTCATGTGGGAACCCCGCCCGGGAAAGGGGGCGGGGTCCTGTGCCTTTGTCAGATCGAAAGGGCGATCAGCCGTCGATCTTCTTCTTGCGGACCTCGATGATGGTCTCATAGGCCTCGTGGGTGATCGGGAAGAAACCGGCGGTTTCACCGAAAGCCACGTTGTAGGCGCATTCCTGGTCTTTCTCGTAGAGACCCAGGACCAGGGCGGTGACCTTTTCCTTGACCTCGGCGGGCAGGGCTTCGCGGATGGTCACGGGGCCTTCCGGGATCGGCTTGGACTGCCAGATCTGGACCAGCTCGTTCATGTCGACCAGGCCGTTGTCCACGGCGCGGCGCAGCGCGCCCGAGTTGTAGCCGTCTTCCCAGTTGCCCAGGCCGTCGGCCCAGGTCACGCCGGCGTCGATGTCGCCGTTGTAGACCGCGACGATGGTCTGCTCGTGGCCGCCGGTGAATTTGACCTCGCCGAAGAAGTCACCCGACTCCATCGTGACGTCGTACTGGGCGGGGATTTCGACGGAGGGGATCAGGTAGCCCGAGGTCGAGTTCGGGTCGCCAAAGCCGAAGACCTTGCCTTCGAGATCCTCGACCGAGGTGATGCCGCTGTCCTTGCGGGCAAAACCGATCGAGTGGTAGCTGTACGACCCGTCCAGGTTGGTCTTGACGGCGATCGGCTCACCCGCCGACGGGTCCTGCAGGTGCAGGGCGGCGTAGGAGGAGGCGCCGAACCACGCCAGGTCCAGGGTGCCGCCCAGGAAGCCCTGGATCACGCCGTTGTAGTCGGCGGGCGTGAACAGCTTGACCTCGACGTTCAGCTCTTCGGCGATGTAGTCGGCGAAGCACTGGTAGTTGTTCAGACGGCTCTGGACGTTGTCGCCGCCCAGAATGCCGATGCGGAATTCAGTGATTTCCTGTGCCATTGCCGGTGCGGCCAGGGCGGTGGTTGCTGCAAGAGCTGCAAGGAGCTTTTTCATCGTCTTCCTCTTTTGTTGAATGGCCCCTGCCAACCACTGACCGGGGGGATGAAAACCTGTGGGGGCTCAGGCGGTGACGGCGTGTCGCGCTTCCGCCAGAGCATTGATGTCGGTAGAGGTCGCCGCCTCGGAAAACTCGGCCCCGGCGCCGTAGATGTCGCGCGCGACACCCGTGGTCAGCTGATCAGGCGTGCCGTCAAAGACGACGCGGCCCCGGCGCATGCCGATCACCCGGTCGCAATAGCGCCGCGCGGTATCCAGCGTGTGCAGGTTGGCGATGACCATGCGGCCGTCTTCCTCGTGGATGCGGCGCAGCGCATCCATGACGATCTGGGCATTCATCGGGTCGAGCGAGGCGATGGGTTCGTCCGCCAGGATGATTTGCGGGTCCTGCATCAGGGCCCGGGCGATGGCGACGCGCTGTTGCTGGCCGCCGGACAGGGCCTCGGCCCGTTTCGGCGCGTGATCGGCGATGCCCAGACGGTCGAGGATCTCGATCGCCGTGTGGATGTCTTCGATCGGGTAGAGGTTGAACAGCGTCGAAAATGTCGACCGCCGGTTCAGCGTCCCGTGCAGCACGTTCGACACCACGTCCATGCGCGGCACCAGGTTGAACTGCTGAAAGATCATGGCGCATTCGGATTGCCACTTGCGCCGGGCACTGCCGGTCAGCCGGGTCACGTCTCGGCCCTGAAAGGCGATTGTGCCCTCGCTTGCATCGGCAAGGCGGTTGATCATCCGCAGCAATGTCGACTTGCCGGCGCCCGAGGCCCCGATGACGCCGATCATCGCGGATTTGTCGATGGTAAAGCTGACGTTGTCCACGGCAGCATTGGCGCCAAAGCGCTTGGTCAACTGTTCGATGCGTAGCACGCAGCACCCCCTCGTGTCTGAGGGGGCGTGCTAAGGCGATGCCTTGTCCGTTCCGTGACGAACGCACAAAACTTTTGTGACGCCACCCGGATTATGCAGCGGCAGCATCGCGGCAGGGCATGTTAACCCGCCATTGACCAGCCATGCATTTGTTTACAGGCGGCTATGCATGCAAATCTCTGGCGCTGCAGCGCAGCAAAACCTAGGTTGATGGCCAAGGGGGGAACCCGATCACTGCAACGAAGGGTCCTGATATGGCACATGTGCAAACCACCACCGCCCACGGCGGCAATTTCTTCACCGGCTTTTTCGAAGGCATCTTCAACTTCCTGGTCCGCATCTCCGAGGCCAACAGCCGCGTCAAGGAAATCGAACGCCTGAACAGCATGTCCGACGCACAGCTGGAAAAACTGGGTATCGAACGCACCGACATCGTGCGTCACGTCTTCCGCGACAGCTTTTACATCTGATCGCACAGACCGCAGGCAATCACCCGCCTGGTTTCTGATGACCGCCGCGCCCCGACCCGGGCGCGGCGTCATTATTTTGGGTCGTTCAGTTCCCCGCCCGGCGCATCATCATCTCGTGCACTGCCGCCATGCCACGGTCGGCCATGTCCGAAACCTCGGCCGCATGCACCTGCAGCGCCGTGACGATCTCCGGCGCATGTGAGGTCTGGACCACGACAATCCCTTCTTGCGTGACCTCGATCTCGGTTTCGATCTCGTCCCGGCGCGCAAAGAAGATGTCCAGCGTCGGGCTCTGGATGAAGACCTGCGGATCGCGCCCTTCTTCGACCCGGGCAATCATCCCGGCGACATGGCTGACCAGCACCTGCATCACCTCAGGATCGTCCGAAAAGGTCACGGTGCGAATCCCGTCGGGCAGGTTGTCCACCCGGCGCTCGATCTTGTCGAAATTGCGGAACATCACCGCCAGTTCGGCGCTTTCCTCCGGCGTTGCATCCAGCCCGCGCAGGCCCGGCATGTTGACCTCATCGTGTCCGGCGCCGCCCGCACCGTGATGCAGCCCCATACCGTGCCCCGCCATCTGCGCCGCGCCCTGCAGCGGCCAGGCCAGCAAGAGCAGCGCCAGCATCCATCCCGTCCGTATCATCCTCGGCATCCTCCGCAATCGGCCACCGGGCCGTCCTGTGTCCATCCCAGCCCATTTTCCGCGCGCAGCCAAGCCCGACCGGTTCCACAAAGCAGAAAAGGCCGCCCATAAGGGCGGCCTTTCGCGATCTTGCATGGCGGCGGACCCGGGGTCCGCGCGCACTCAGTTCTGAGCGTAGTATTCGATGACCAGGTTCGGTTCCATCACCACGGCGTAGGGCACGTCGCCCAGCTGCGGGGTGCGGACGAAAGTCGCGGTCATCTTCGAGTGGTCGGCCTCGATATAGTCGGGCACGTCACGCTCGGGCAGTTGGGTCGCTTCCAGAAGCGCGGCCATCTGCTTGGATTTCTCGCGAACCTCGATCACGTCGCCTTCCTGGACGCGGTACGAGGGGATGTTCACGCGCTTGCCGTTCACCAGGACGTGGCCGTGGTTGACGAACTGGCGGGCAGCAAAGACGGTCGGCACGAACTTGGCGCGGTAGACGACGGCGTCCAGGCGACGCTCGAGCAGGCCGATGAGGTTTTCACCGGTGTCGCCCTTCACACGCTCGGCTTCGGCGTAGATGCGGCGGAACTGCTTTTCGGTCAGGTCGCCGTAATAGCCTTTGAGCTTCTGCTTGGCGCGAAGCTGCAGGCCGAAGTCGGACATTTTCTGCTTGCGGCGCTGACCGTGCTGGCCGGGGCCGTATTCGCGGCGGTTCACCGGCGACTTGGGGCGGCCCCAGATGTTTTCGCCCATGCGGCGGTCGATCTTGTACTTGGCAGTCGTGCGTTTGGTCACGGCTGATCTCCTTCGTCAGGTTTTCGAAGGGCGTTGTCCTCTCCCCGGATTTGGCCGGAGTGACAGGGATCCCCTTGCGAGGGCCACCAACACCAATGAGCGCGCGCTTATACAGGCTCCGGGGGCCGAGTCAAGCGCGCTGCTTGCCGGGTTCGGACAATTTGAACCAAAGGGGAACATTAACAATTGCTTTACACCTCGGGAGTCAAATGGGGCAAGACCACGGCACGGAGGCGGAAGTGGCGAAACCGGCAGCAGATGAACACGCGGCGCGCAACGCGCTGGACCACGCGGTAAAGACCCGCGATGCATCCGTGATGGACATGGTCCGGCGGTCGATCCAGCATCGTCAGGTCATGCTGGCCTTCCAGCCCGTGATGCAGGCCCAGACACAGGGGCGCGTCGCCTTTTACGAGGGGCTGATCCGCGTTCTCGACGAAACCGGGCGGATCATTCCGGCAACCGACTTCATCGACACGGTCGAGGATACCGAATACGGGCGCATGCTGGACTGTATCGCGCTGGAAAAGGGATTGGCCGAACTCGGCCGCGTGCCCGGCCTGCGCCTTTCCATCAACATGTCCGCACGCTCCATCGGCTACAAGAAATGGATGCGCACGCTCCATCGCGGCCTCGACCAGGATCCGACCATTGCCGAACGGCTGATCCTGGAGATCACCGAAAGCTCTGCAATGCTGGTCCCGGAACTGGTGGTCAGCTTCATGGATGACCTGCAGCGCCGCGGCATCTCCTTTGCCATCGACGATTTCGGTGCCGGCTACACCGCCCTGCGCCACTTCAAGGACTTCCGCTTTGACGTCCTCAAGATCGACGGCCAGTTCTGCCAGGGCATCGCCACGGATCCGGACAACCAGGTGCTTGTCGGTGCGATGGTGAAGATCGCCGAGCAGTTCGACATGTTCACCGTCGCCGAAATGGTCGAATCGCATGAAGATGCCGATTGCCTGGCCGCGCTGGGGATCGACTGCCTTCAGGGATATCTCTTTGCCGCGCCCAGCGTGCGCCCGCCCTGGCGCCGCGAAGACGCCGCGCGCCGTGTCGGCTGACGCAACGGCACCTTCTCCCACTGACGTTGCGGCACATAAGGCATGGACAACCGGCATCTCCGCCATGCATCTTCGGGCTGAGACACCCTGTCCGGTTCTTATGGTCCGCCACTTCGGCTATCTCCCTAGCCGACAAGCGAGGAAGAGAAGGACCCGCAACCGGTGGGGCCGCGTCTTGACCTGATGCACCCGCTTGCCTGGAGGACTACATATGACCAACGTCGTTATCGCAAGCGCTGCCCGGACGGCCGTCGGCAGCTTTGGCGGTTCCTTTGCCAACACCCCGGCACATGACCTGGGCGCAGCCGTCCTGGAAGCGCTGGTCGATCGCGCCGGCATCGCCAAGGAGGATGTTTCCGAAACGATCCTCGGCCAGGTGCTGACCGCGGCGCAGGGCCAGAACCCTGCCCGCCAGGCACATATCAACGCCGGCCTGCCCAAGGAATCGGCGGCCTGGGGCATCAACCAGGTCTGCGGCTCGGGCCTGCGTGCGGTTGCGCTTGGTGCACAGCACATCATGCTGGGCGACGCCTCGATCGTCTGCGCCGGTGGCCAGGAAAACATGACGCTGTCGCCCCATGCCGCGCACCTGCGTGCCGGTCACAAGATGGGCGACATGAAATACATCGACACGATGATCCGCGACGGCCTCTGGGATGCCTTCAACGGCTACCACATGGGCCAGACCGCCGAGAACGTGGCCGACCAGTGGCAGATCACCCGCGACATGCAGGATGAATTCGCCGTCGCCTCGCAGAACAAGGCAGAGGCCGCCCAGAAGGCCGGCAAGTTCGACGACGAGGTCGTGGCCTTCACCGTCAAGACCCGCAAGGGCGACATCGTGGTCGACAAGGACGAGTACATCCGCCACGGCGCCACAATCGAGGCCATGCAGAAGCTGCGCCCGGCCTTCACCAAGGACGGCTCGGTCACTGCGGCCAACGCAAGCGGCCTGAACGACGGCGCCGCCGGTGCCCTTCTGATGTCCGCCGACGAGGCCGAAAAGCGCGGCATCGAACCGCTGGCCCGCATCGCCTCCTATTCGACCGCCGGGCTCGACCCGTCGATCATGGGCGTGGGTCCGATTCACGCCTCGCGCAAGGCGCTGGAAAAGGCCGGCTGGAAGGTCGAGGACCTGGACCTGGTCGAAGCCAACGAAGCCTTTGCCGCACAGGCCTGCGCGGTCAACAAGGATATGGGCTGGGATCCGGCCATCGTGAACGTGAACGGCGGCGCCATCGCGATCGGTCACCCGATTGGTGCCTCCGGCGCGCGCGTTCTGAACACGCTGCTGTTCGAGATGAAGCGCCGCAACGCCAAGAAGGGTCTCGCCACGCTCTGCATCGGCGGTGGCATGGGCGTCGCGCTCTGCGTGGAGCGTCCGTAACCCAGCGGTACACGGCATATCGGGGGCGCCAATGGCGCCCCCTTTTTTGTGGGGAGGGTTCGGGCACATCCCGGGCCGGACAAGAGGTCGCGCCAAACGACCCCAAAAGCCGGGCAACATTGTTGCTCATTGAAAAATCTCACGGTAACAAAGTTACCAGACACGGACAGAGAACTGGAGGAACCCCAATGGCACGTGTAGCACTCGTCACCGGCGGCAGCCGCGGCATCGGCGAAGCCATTTCCAAGGCCCTGAAGGCCGAAGGCTATGAGGTCGCAGCGACCTATGCCGGCAACGACGAGAAGGCCGCCGCCTTCACCGAAGCCACCGGCATCAAGACCTACAAGTGGAACGTGGCCGACTACGAGGCCTCGAAAGCCGGGCTGGCACAGGTCGAGGCCGATCTTGGCCCCATCGACGTGGTCGTGGCCAATGCCGGCATCACCCGCGACGCGGCCTTCCACAAGATGACCCCCGAGATGTGGAACGAGGTGATCGACACCAACCTCACCGGCGTCTTCAACACCGTGCACCCGATCTGGCCGGGCATGCGCGACCGCGGCTTTGGCCGGATCATCGTGATCTCCTCGATCAACGGCCAGAAGGGCCAGATGGGCCAGGTCAACTATGCCGCCACCAAGGCGGGCGACCTCGGCATCATCAAGTCGCTGGCCCAGGAAGGCGCGCGCAAGGGCATCACCGCCAACGCGATCTGCCCGGGCTACATCGCGACCGAAATGGTCATGGCCGTGCCGGAGAAGGTGCGTGAAAGCATCATCGCGCAGATCCCCGCCGGCCGCCTGGGCGAGCCCGAGGAAATCGCGCGCTGCGTGACCTTCCTGGCCTCCGACGACGCGGGTTTCATCAACGGCTCGACCATCTCGGCCAACGGCGCCCAGTTCTTCGTCTGAGCGCACCGCCAAGGGACGGCGGGTGGGGCGAGGTTCCGTCCAAAGGACGGGACAAGCGTCACCCACCGGCCCGTACGCACAGGAAAAGCGCCCGCATCGGGCGCTTTTTTCATTGGGGCGATGTTTTCGGTGCTAGCATCGGTCATTGATTTCGAAAGCGACACCGATGACCTCTCCCTGGGCCGCGCTCGCGGTATTGTTCACCGCTCGGCTGGCGATGGCCTTTCAGTACCAGGTCGTCGGATCGCTGGGCCCGATGTTGATGGAACGCCACGGAACCGACCTCGCGGACCTCGGCATCCTGATTTCCCTCTATCTCCTGCCCGGCCTCGTTTTCGCCCTCCCCGGCGGCGGCATCGCCCAGCGCCTGGGCGACCGGCGCGTGGTCGCCGGCGGACTGGTCGTGATGGTCCTTGGCGGGCTGATCATGTGGCAGGGCCAAAGCTGGTCACACCAGATCCTCGGGCGTCTCCTCGCAGGGACCGGAGGCGTCCTGCTGAACGTCATCATGACCAAGATGGTGGCGGACTGGTTTGCGGGCCGCAATCTCGCCACCGCGATGGGCATTTTCGTCAACTCCTGGCCCGCGGGGATCGCGCTGGCCCTGCTGGTGCTGCCCCTGATCGCCCAGGCCGGTGGCCTGAACACGGCTCTTGCCACCTCGATGGCCTTCTGCATCGGGGGCTTGGTTCTGATGACGGTTGTCTATCGCGACCCGCCTGCACCCCTTGCCGGAAGCGCGCCTACCGGACGCTGGCCCCGGAACGGCGCCTTGACCGGCATCGTGATCGCGGGCTGTGTCTGGGGCCTCTACAATGGCGCGCTGGCGATGGTCTTTGCCTTTGGTCCCGCGTTGCTGGTGGAACGCGGCGTCGCCCTGACAGTGGCCAGCGGAACCAGCTCGCTGGTCCTCTGGCTGGCCGTGCTCTCGGTCCCGGCCGGCGGCCTCATCGGCGACCGGATAGGACGCCCCAACGCCGTTCTCCTTGTCGGACTGGCCGGATTCGCAGCGACCTTTGCCCTTGCTCTCGCCGCACCTTCGCTGCCTGTCTTCATCCTCATGGGGCTGGCCTGCGGTTTGCCGGCCGGACCCATCATGGCCCTCCCCGGCCGCGTCCTGCAGCCCGAAAGCCGCGCACTGGGCATGGGGATCTTCTTTACGCTGTACTATTTCTGGATGGCGGTCATGCCGGCCCTGTCCGGCGCCCTGTCGGAACAGGTCGGCAGTGCGGCGGCGGCATTCTGGCTGGGCATTCTCCTGCTGGCCCTCGCGGCTCTGGGCACGTTGGGGCTCATGCGGTCCAGCGCGCGGATCGAATAACGCGGGCCAAGACAAAACGCCCCCGGAGCCTTGCGGTTCGGGGGCGTTTCTTTTCGCGCGTCCAGACCGGCGGGAGCGGGGAGACTCACGACCTGCGGTCAGCGGCGACGGGCGAAAACACTTTTCCAGAGGCGGGACACAAGCCGACCCCGTGCGGCATGGGCAGCGCGGATCGCGTCACGATGGCGGGCATCACTGGCGGCTTCGAGCATGACGGACCTCTTTGAACAAGCATTCCTTGATGATCCCAACCTAGGTAGTCGCAAGAAAAGCGGCAAACGAGACTTCTCAGGCACTCAGTCAAGATATACTTGTGTGATCATGTCTGACCGCCTGCCTCCTCTCACCGCTCTGCGCGCCTTCGACGCCGCCGCCCGTCACATGTCCTTTGCCAAGGCAGCCGAGGAACTGAACGTCACGCCCGCCGCGCTGTCCTTCCAGATCAAGAACCTCGAGGAGCATCTGGGCGCGCCGGTGTTTCGCCGCCTCAACCGCGCTGTTGAGTTGACCGAAGCCGGGCGCCTCCTGGCACCAGGAGCCTCCGAGGGGTTTGAGCGGCTGATCACCGCCTGGCGGGCGACGCGGCGCCTGCAGGACACAGGCAAGCTGACGGTCACCGCCGGCCCCGCCTTCACCGCCAAATGCCTGGCCCCGCGGCTCTACGATTTTGCCCAGGCCCACCCGGACATCGAACTGCGCTTTGTCGCCGGCTTGCGCATGATGGATTTCGACCGGGATGAGATCGACGTGGCCATCCGCTACGGCTATGGCACGGACGAGGGCCTGTTCAGCGAACACCTCCTGGACGAAGGCGTGACGCCACTGATGCGCCCCGACCTAGCGGCGCTCTACCCCACGCCGGACAGCCTGCTGGATGCCCCTCTGCTGCAGGATGCCTCGCATGACTTCATGGACCCGCCCGCCGGTTGGACCGAATGGTTCAACGCTTGCGGCATGACGGACTGTCCCACCCCGACCGCACGATTCTCGCAGGCCGATCACGCGTTGGACGCGACCCTGGCGGGCGGTGGCGTTGTCCTGTCACGCACATCGCTGGCACAGAGGTTGCTGGCTTCGGGACAGTTGGTCGCGCCGTTCGACATCGCCCTGACAACAGCCGCGCGATTCCGGTTTCTCTGCGCCAAGGGTACGGAGACACGTCCACAGATCGCCGCGTTCCGCGAGTGGCTGTTTGCGGAGATCAGGGCATTGCCCACGGGACTCGAGGGCAAGACGCTGGTCTCTGTCGACGACCTGACCCGGGCCTGAGCAAGACACCGGGACAGGTCTGAAACGAACCGTGTTACATCACGTTCTGCGGCGACAGCCGCGCTATTTCTTCCTTGATCCTCAGCTTCTGCTTTTTCAGGTCCGCGATGCGCAGGTCATCGGTCCCGGGGGCGCGCTGCGCCTCCTCCACGGCTTCCGACAAGGCGTAATGCTTCCTTTTCAGTTCCTGCAAGTGCGAACTCAAGCTCATGGGATCCTCCTTTCAGATGATTGGACTCTCAGTGCAGCACAGAATTTCCCGCAAGTCACGCTGCGGCTGCAAAATGGCTTCGCAAAAATGTAACATGGATACAGGTCAAATTCGGCCTGCCGGGAATTCCAGCGGCGCTGCCTGCATCATGATCGCCTCGAAACGGGCGGTATAGCGGTTCCCTGGCTCCTCGTGGCGGTCGCCGGCGTGAATCACCGTACCGGCGTGAAAACGGAAAGGCGCGCGCCCTTCCTTGCGTCCGCGTAGCAGGATCAGGCGCGGCGGACGCCCTTTGCGCGGCAGCAAGGGCAAGAGTTCCAGCGCCCCCAGCCGGCCCTGCATGGCCTCGATCAGGTCCGGCAGGCGTTCGGCGCGCTGGATGAAGGTTGCATAGCCGCGCGGTTTCAATCGCCGGGCGGCACAGGCGACCCAATCGGCCAGTGGCGTCTCCCCCGCAAGGGCGATTTCCCGCCCGCTTTCATCGGCGCTGATCCGCTTGCCGGCCTCGAAATAGGGCGGATTGGCAAAAACGTGATCAAAGCTCTGCGCCTTCAGCTCTGGCGGCGGATCGGACAGGTTGCCGGTCCAGATCTCCCCGTTCAGCCCGTTGTGCGCCAGGTTGCGGCGGGCCAGCGCGGCGTATCCGGGCTGTGCAGCTCCAGGCCACTCAGCCGCAGCCCCGGCACGCGCGCGCCAAGGCAGCACAGCCCCGGTCCGGCACCGCACCCCAGTTCCAGAACGCTCTGCCCCGGCTGGGCCGCGACGGCGGCTGCCAACACCACCGGATCGGTTCCGGCACGGTATCCATCCTTTGGTTGCAGCAGGCGCACCCTGCCGCCCAGCATCGCGTCCTCGGTCAGCGCGTCGGGGGCAAAGGGCTCAGCCCTCAAAGTTCACCCCGGCCTCGCGCAGCAAGCGCCGGGCCTGCTCGATCTGGTCCGCGCGCACCATCAATCGCCGCGGCAGAATGCCTATGGATCCCTCGAGAACGCTCATGTTTACGTCCAGTTCAAAGCTGTCTATACCCTCCCCGTTCAGAAGGGTCCGGACCAGCGGGATCAATGTGATGTCGTTTGTGCGCAAGAGCTCTTCCATGTCGGGGATGTAAGGACAAGGCGCACGATTTGTCGAGCCTTGCACGGGAGTTTGATGAGCTTGGACGACGCCATTCAAAAGCCGCATGAACGTCTCGCCGCGATGCTGGCCGGGGATCTTGACGAGGTCAACGCCCTGATCCGTGCGCGCATGGCGTCGAAACATGCGCCACGCATCCCCGAGGTGACGGCCCACCTGGTCGAGGCCGGGGGCAAGCGGCTGCGCCCGCTGCTGACGCTGGCAACGGCACGGATGTGCGGCTATGACGGCCCCTACCACGTCTACCTGGCCGCGACGGTGGAGTTCATCCATACCGCGACGCTGCTGCATGACGACGTGGTGGACGAAAGCAAGAAACGACGCGGGCGCCCCACGGCAAACCTGCTTTGGGACAACAAGTCCAGCGTGCTGGTCGGCGACTATCTGTTTGCCCGCTCGTTCCAGTTGATGACGGAAACCGGCAACCTGCGGGTGCTGCGCATCCTGAGCGACGCGGCGGCGACCATCGCCGAGGGCGAGGTGCTGCAGCTGACGGCCGCGCAGGATCTGTCGACGTCAGAGGCGATTTACCTGCAGGTGGTGCGCGGCAAGACGGCAGCGCTGTTCTCGGCCGCGACCGAGGTCGGCGGCGTGATCGCCGGGCGGCCAGAGGAAGAGGTCAAGGCGCTGTTCGACTATGGCGACGCGCTTGGGATCGCCTTTCAGATCGTGGATGACCTGCTGGACTACTGGGGCTCGGACGCGACGGGCAAGAACGTCGGCGACGACTTCCGCGAGCGCAAGCTGACGCTGCCGCTGATCAAGGCCTTTGCCGCGGCGGATGACGAGGAAAAAGCGTTCTGGAAGCGGGTGATCGAGAAGGGTGACCAGCGTGACGGCGACCTGGAACATGCCATCGCCCTGCTGAACAAGCACGGCGCGCTGGAGGCGACACGGCAAGAGGCGCTGGCCTGGGCCGCACGCGCCAAGGCCGCTATGGAAAGCCTGCCGCAAAGCGAGCTGCGCGACCTGCTGATCGACCTCAACGACTACGTGGTGAGCCGCGTGAGCTGAGGAGGATGGGTGACATCACCCATCCTACACTGCCCCTCCAACGGAACACTCAGCGCAATGTCGCGGGCCGCACCCACCACTCTGGATGGGCGGAAGAGAGGGTTATGGCAGCACCGTCCGCCGCGGCGCGCGTGTCGAACAGCGCAAAGCAGGTCGCGCCAGAGCCGGACATGCGGGCGAGGCGAGCGCCCTTCAGCGCCGCCAGCGCGTCCAGAACCTCGGCGATGACGGGTTTCACCATGATTGCAGGTGGCTGCAGGTCGTTGCGCTGGCTGGCAAGCCAGTTCAGCGCCGCCAATGGCATGCCAGTCTCTGCCATAGGCGTCATCGGCGCGTTGTCCTTGCAACCCAGAACGCGAAAGACCGCCGGCGTGGAAACCTCGACCCCGGGGTTCACCAAGACCGCGTGAAAAGGCGCCATGTCGAGCGGCAGCACCTCTTCGCCAATGCCCTGCATGCGCGCCGCATGGGCCAGCATGCAAACCGGCACATCCGCCCCCAGATCCGGCAGATGTACGCCGGAGGGGCGACCGAAAAGCTGTTCCATGCCCCGCAGGACCGCCGCCGCATCCGAGGACCCGCCACCGATGCCCGCAGCGGCGGGCAGGTGCTTGTCCAGGGTGATGGCCACGGGTTCGCCGAACGCCTCTGCCGCCTTCCAGCAGAGGTTGCGCGCATCGTCAGGCACGCCCGCCGCCATCGGCCCGGTCACGCGCAGGGACATCTCACTTGCCCGCGCAACGGTCACGCGATCCCCGACATCCGCGAACATCACCAAACTGTCGAGCAGGTGATAACCGTCCGCGCGCTGGCCGGTGACGTGCAGGGTCAGGTTGATCTTGGCGGGGGCAAAGACCTCAATTGCCTGCGCTGTCATCGGCAAGTGTCAGCGGCGGCGCGCCTTCTTCTTCAAGCACCTGGTCCAGCCCGACCTCGATCTTGCGCTTGATGCGTTCGGGGTCGGCCTCGGCGGCGGCATCTTCCCAGTCGACGAAGGAGAGCGCGCGTTTCCACATGAACTCTGCCTCGCGCTGACGCCCCACCGCCCAGTAGACATCGCCAAGGTGGTCGTTCACCACCGGGTCGATCGGCATCAGTTCGGCGGCGCGCTCCATGTGCGGCACGGCCTCTTCGTAGCGGCCCAGCCGGTACAGCACCCAGCCCAGGCTGTCGACGATGTAGCCCGCGTTGGGCCGCGCCTCGACCGCGCGTTCGATCATGTCGAGCGCCTCGTCCAGCTTGACCTGTTTTTCCACCAGCGAATAGCCGAGGTAGTTCAGCACCTGCGGCTGTTCCGGGTTCAGGTCCAGCGCCTTGCGGAAATCGGCCTCGGCCTCGGCCCACTTGTCCTGGCGCTCGTAGGAAATGGCACGGGCGTAGAACAGGAACCAGTGTCGTTCGCCAACCTCGGCGACCTTGGACAATCCCTCGGTATAGGCGCTGACCGCCTCGTCATAGCGTTCATCCTGGCGCAGGTAGTCGCCCAGCGTGGAATGCACCACTGCCATCGACCCGTGGGACTGTGCCAGGTCTTCCAGCACGCCGATAGCCGCATCCATGTCGCCGCTTGCGCGCAGCGCCTCGGCGCGGCCCAGTTCGGCGGCATGATAGGCGTCGTTGTCCTGCGGCACCTTGGCATAGGTGTCGATGGCCTGGTCGTACTGGCCGATCTTGGACAACACCTCTGCCGACAGCAGGATCGCGTCGACATGATCGTTGCGCAGGTATTCAGCCATCTGCGCATAGAGCAACGTCAGGTCCTCGTTGTTCTCGGAGGCCAGCGCGCCGGCCACGGTGTAGAACACTTCGGCGATGCCATCGCGCGGCGACCGCACATGGGTGAAGGGCACGGTTTCACCGCCCTCAAGGCGGGTGCGCAGATCCTCAAGCCCCGGATCCAGGCTGCTGCCGAAGGAGTCGTTCAGCAGCTGGACGGCGTCTGCATTCCGGTCAAGCTGGCTGAGGATCTCGGCATGGGCCATGACGCCGCGGCGGGTCGACCCCATGCCCGAGCTCTGGTTGCCCCCAAGGATCAACTCGGCGCCCTCGTAGTCCCCCACGGAAGCCAGGGCAAAAGCCTTGTGATAGGCGGCGAAGGGCGCCAGCCCCTGGATGCCCGCGACCTCGTCGAACGTGACAAGGGCGCTGGTCATGTCGCCTTCGCCCAGCTGGGACCAGGCCTTGACCAGGCCGTCGGCCAGCGGGCCAAGGCCGCGCTTGTCGTCGATGGCCTTGATGATCGCGCCATAGGCCTCGCCCCGCGCATCACGGGCCACAAGCGCCATCTGGGCGATCTGGCTGGAATACCCATCCTGCGCAAGACGTTCCGCATAGCTTCCGGCGCGGTCGACCTCGCCCAGCGAGATATTGGCCAGAACCGCGCGTTCCAGCAGCTCGGGACGGCCCGGATCGCGGGCCAGCGCCTTGCCGTAGTAATGCGCGGCGGCCTTGAAGTCGCCCAGGAAACTGGCCTGGCGCGCGGCCAAATAATCGCCCGCAAACCCCTGCGCCGTTGCGAGCGAAGGCAGCACAAGCGCCGTCGCCAACAAGGCCGCGCGCACCGTCTGTGTCCAAGCTGTCAAGATGCCGGTCTCCTCAGTCGCCATTTCGCCAAAGCCTAGAGCGGTTGAGCAGGCAAGGCAATCGCGACAGGCCGCAGAAGCGGGCCTGTGCTTCACCTCATTGTGAGTCCGCGCTCAACAAGCAGGCAGCGCGCCGGGAATTGCTTGTGGTTGAAAACTTCTCACTTTGGTGAAAATTTGGGCGCAACTGGAATTGGGGCGCTCATGATGCACAAACTGCGATCACTCGGACCCGCCGTCGCAAGCGTCTCGCCGGTCGAGGCCCTGCGCGCCGGGGTCGGGGCCATTGTCGGGCTTGGACTGGCGGGGGTGTTCCTGCTGTCACCTGCGATGGACCCGGACCTGGGCCTCTATCTGATCGCGCCGTTCGGGGCGACATCGGTGCTGCTTTTCGCGGTGCCCAACAGCCCCCTAGCACAGCCCTGGTCGGCGGTGGTCGGCAATACCGTCGCGGCGCTGGTGGGGGTCGCCGTCTGCATGACCGTGGCCGACCCGACACTGCGGGTCGCGCTGGCCGTGGGCTTGGCGATCACGGCGACGATCCTGTGCCGCGCCGTGCATCCACCTGCAGGCGCCGTGGCGATGACGGCCGCAATGAGCCCCGCCGCGATCCAGGAACTCGGGTTCCGGTTTGCGCTGACCCCGGTCGCCGCCGGCACCATCGTGCTGGTGGCTCTGGCCGCGATCTATGCCCGGCTGACCGGTCGCCACTACCCGTTTCGGCAATTCGAAACCGGTGGCGAGGCGGCGCCCGGATCGCGCATGCGGCTGGATCTCAGCGAGGACGAACTGGTCGAACTGCTCGGCCGCTATCGCCAGTCGTTCAACATGGGGGTCGAAGACCTGGCGCAGTTGATCGGTGCGGCGGAACTGCAGGCGGCCTCGCATACCGCCAGTGCCGAGACCGCCGCGGACATCATGTCGGACAAACTGATCACCGTCCGGTCCGACACCGGCCTGGGCGAGGTGGCGGATCTGTTTCGCAAGCACCGCTTCACCTCGCTGCCGGTGGTCACGGATGAGGGCAGATTCCTGGGCGTGATCTTTCAAATGCACCTGATCGACCGGACGATGCAGGACGCGCTGCGCCTGGATCGCGGGTTCGCAGTCGCCTTTCGGCGGCTGGTGGACCGCGAGCGGGGCATGCCGGTACGGGCCGAGGAGATCATGGAGGTGGCCGGCCCCCGCGCCACGACAGGCACCCCCATCGCCGCCTTGCTGCCGATGATGGCGGATGGCGCGGTCGATGCGGTGCCCGTGCTGGAATACGACCGTCTCGTCGGGATCGTGACCCGCACAGACTTGATCGCCACCCTTGCGCACAGGGCCCTGCGCAGCGCCTGACATCCCCCTGAATGCAAAACGGCCGGGGTCATCCAACCCCGGCCGCCGCAACGCATCATCGTGCCCCGTCACATGTTGGGATAGTTCGGTCCTTCGCCGCCCTGCGGCACCGTCCAGTTGATGTTCTGGCTGGGGTCCTTGATGTCGCAGGTCTTGCAGTGGACGCAGTTCTGGAAGTTGATGACGAAACGCGGGCCGCTTTCGTCCTCGACCACCTCGTAGACCCCAGCCGGGCAGTAGCGTTGTGCCGGTTCGGCGTATTTCGGCAGGTTGATCGAGGTCGGCACATGCGGGTCTTTCAGCTGCAGGTGCGCGGGCTGGCTTTCCTCGTGGTTGGTAAAGCTGAACGAGACGTTGGTCAGCCGGTCAAAGCTGAGCTTGCCGTCGGGCTTGGGATAGTCGATCGGTTCGAACTTGGCCGATATGCCAGTGGCCTCGGCGTCGGTCTTGCCGTGGCCCAGCGTGCCGAAGAAGGAAAAGCCCAGCGTGTTGTTCGTCCACATGTCCAGCCCCCCCAGCGTGAGGCTGGCCGTGAGACCGTATTTCGACCACATCGGCTTGACGTTGCGAACCATCTTAAGGTCCTTGCCGATGGCGCCCTCGCGGACCTCGGTCTCGTAGTCCGACAGCTCGTCGCTGGACCGGCCATCCTGCAGCGCGGCAAAGGCCGCCTCTGCCGCCGCCTTGCCCGAGAGCATGGCGTTGTGGTTGCCCTTGATGCGCGGCACGTTGACCATGCCAACCGAACAGCCCAGCAGCGCCACCCCCGGCGCCACCATCTTGGGCATCGACTGGTAGCCGCCTTCGCTGATCGCACGGGCACCGTAGGCGACGCGCTTGCCGCCCTCCAGCAGCTCGGCCACCATCGGGTGGTGCTTGAAGCGCTGGAATTCCATGTAGGGGTACAGGTAGGGGTTCTCGTAGTTCAGGTGCACGACGAAGCCGACGTAGACCTGGTTGTTCTCAAGGTGGTAGATGAACGACCCGCCCCCGGCGTTCGAGCCCAGCGGCCAGCCCATCGTGTGCGTCACGCGTCCCTCGTGGTGCTTGGCCGGGTCGATCTCCCAGATCTCCTTCATGCCAAGGCCGAATTTCTGCGGCTCCTTGCCGGCAGAAAGGTCGAATTTCTCGATCACTTCCTTGGAAAGCGAGCCGCGCACGCCCTCACCCAGGAAGACGTATTTGCCCAAAAGTTCCATGCCCGGCTCATAGCTGGGACCCGGCGTGCCGTCGGGATTCTTGCCGAATTCACCGGCCACGACGCCGCGCACCTCGCCGTTTTCGCCGTAGACCAGTTCGGAACAGGCCATGCCCGGGAAGATCTCGACGCCCATCTCCTCGGCATGTTCGGCCATCCAGCGGCAGACATTGCCCATCGAAACGATGTAGTTGCCGTGGTTGTTCATCAGCGGCGGCATCGGCCAGTTGGGGATGCGCAGCTTGCCCGCCTCGCCCAGCATGTAGAAGTTGTCCTCGGTCACCGGCACGTTCAGCGGGGCGCCCTTGTCCTTCCAGTCGGGGATCAGCGCGTCCAGGCCGCAGGGGTCCAGCACCGCCCCCGAAAGGATATGCGCCCCGACCTCCGATCCCTTTTCCAGCAGAACGACCTGCAGATCGGCGTCAAGCTGTTTCAGCCGGATCGCGGCAGAGAGGCCTGCGGGGCCGCCGCCAACGATGACGACATCGTATTCCATGGATTCGCGCTGAAAGTCGGACATTCCGGCTCCTTCCCTTCGGGGGGCATTGAAATTTTCTTTCGCGACTGAGTAGCGCGGCAGTGCAGCACAGGTCAATCACGACACGGCGTTGCAAGGTCCTATAGCGACACTGCCGCGCGTTCCCCTGCCCCGTCCCGCAAGAAAAAAGCCGCCCGAAGGCGGCTTTTCCATCTGTCCGGTGCTGTCCTAGGCTCAGAAAACCGGCACGATCTCGATCTTGCCGCGATCCGGGCCGACCTTGAGCAACCGATAGGCATTGGTGCCGAAATACAGCGTGCCGTCCGGCGCCTCTGCCATCGCGGTGATCCATTCCGCGGGCCCGCCACGCAGCCGCTCACCCTTGAGCAGCCCCTCGGGGCCGTCCTGGGCCACGGGCACGAACCGCAGGTCCACGCCTTTGGTCAGGATGTAGGTTTCTCCCTTGGCGTCGATGCCCGCGTAGTTGAAATAATCCTCGCCCAGGTCGATCAATGCGCCGGTCCCGTCCGGGGCCAGCATCATCGAATCCATGTTGGTGCGCAGGACCATCATCTTGTCCCCGGCCATCCGCACCGCCTTGGGGTAAGAAACGCGATAGGGCGTTTCGGACATCTCGAAAGCGCCGGTGCCGAAATCCACCGTCACCACGTTGCTGACATAGCCGTCGTGCAACTGCTTGAAGTCCGCCTTCTGCAGCTTGCTCAGGTCGTCCGGCTCGTCCGCCTTCTCCTCGGCGTCGGTCTTGGTGTAGTTGGTCAGAATCAGCGCCTTGTCCGCCCCCGGCGCCAGGGCGATCAGGTTGGACTTGATCTTGCCCATCGCCACCCGCGCCATCTGCTCTCCGGTGGCGGCGAACAGCAGGCTGACCGAATCGTCCTTGTAGTGCTGGTCGAGCACGGCAATGGCACCGGCGCGCGGATCATAAGCCATGTCGTCCACGTCCGAGGCCTTCCAGGCAAAGGACATGTCGGCGGTCTTGTAGGCGGTCAGCGTGTCCGCATCGTCGCGAAAGAAGACCAGCTCGCCATCGACGCCATGCACGATCTGGCGCACCAGTTCGGACACATAGCGCCGGTCCGTCACCTCCAGCGTCTCGGCGGACAGGGCATAGACCGTCCGGTTGGTGCCGCCCACGAGGACGGTCTGACCATCGGGGGACACGCTGATCGTTTCGATGGACTGGGCCGGTGCGGATGTGGCAGCAATACCGGAAACCGCGGCAGCCGCGGCAAGGGAAATAAGGGAACGCATATCAAAATCTCGTTGCTAATAAGGTGCAGTCCACAGTACCCGCGCCGGTTCGAAAGTCAAACCCGCAGGCAGACCGGAAAAATCCCGCTGGTCTGACGGCCTGCTTGGCTTTACATCGGCGCAACGGGCGACGACACTCCTGAAACACTCGCTGAAGAGGCAGAGACGATCCGAAAATGGACAAGATCCTGATGACCCGCGCGGGTTACACCGCGCTCGAAACCGAATTGAAAAAGCTCAAGTCCGAGGAGCGGCCCGCCATCATCCAGGCGATCGCCGAGGCACGCGAACTGGGCGACCTCAAGGAAAACGCCGAGTACCACTCGGCGCGCGAGAAGCAGGGATTCATCGAGGGCCGCATCAAGGAACTGGAAGGTGCCCTTGGCCTGGCCGAGGTGATCGACCCCAAGTCGCTCTCCGGCCCGATCAAGTTCGGCGCCACCGTGACCGTCGTCGACGAGGACACCGACGAGGAAAAGACCTGGCAGATCGTGGGAGAACACGAGGCCAGCGTCGAAAAGGGCCTGCTGAACATCAAGTCGCCCATCGCCCGTGCCATGATCGGCAAGGAAGAGGGCGACAGCGTCGAGGTTCGCACCCCGGGCGGCGCCAAGTCCTATGAAATCCTGAGCATCGCCTACAAGTAGGGCTGACACGCCATGAGCGACCCAAAGGACGCCCGCCCCACGCTGCCCGGCCTCTATGCCCGCGGCGCGGCCGAGGGCGTCACCGGAATCGAGATCGCCGCGGCGGTGATCTCGGTCATCTGGGTCGTGATCTCGGGCTGGTATTTCCTTGGCCTGCCCGAAAGCGAAGGCGGGCCACTGCGGTTCCTGCTGGCGCTCATGGTAATCGTCATGCCGGTGGCCCTGATCTGGGTGGCGGCACTGGCGATCCGCGCCGCCCGTATCATGCGCAGCGAAAGCGCCCGCCTGCAGGCCGCCATCGACGCGATCCGGCAGGCCTATGTCGCCCAGGCGCAAAGCGGCAAGGGCCAGCCACCGCACCCTATGCTGGTCAAGCGGCTGGACGATATCGCCGGCGCACAGAAGAACCTGGAATCAACGCTGGCGATGTTGGGCGGCATCCGCCAGGGCGGCCAGCCCGGCGCCCTGCCCGCCCCTGACGGCACCGAGGGCGACGACCAGCCTGCCCTGTCGCTCGGCACCCCGGCAGAGGCGCTTCAACCGCCCTTGCCCAACGCCGACTACATCCGTGCGCTGCACTTCCCGGAAACCGCCGAGGATGAGGAGGGCTTTGCCGCCCTGCGTCGGGCGCTCAAGGATCGCGGCACAGCCAAGCTGATCCAGGCGGCCCAGGACGTCCTGACCCTGATGAGCCAGGACGGCATCTATATGGACGACCTGCGCCCCGATCTTGCCCGCCCGGAAACCTGGCGCGCCTTTGCCCAGGGCGAACGCGGCCGCCCCATCGCCTCGCTGGGTGGCGTGCGCGACCGGTCCTCGCTGGCATTGGCAGCCGGACGAATGAAACAGGATCCGATCTTCCGCGATGCGGCGCATCACTTCCTGCGCCGCTTCGACACCAGCTTTTCCAGTTTCGAGCCCGGTGCCTCGGACGAGGAAATCTCGGCCTTCGCCATGACGCGCACGGCGCGCGCCTTCATGCTGCTGGGCCGGGTGGCGGGCACCTTCGACTAGAGGCCCGCCACCCAGGCTTCTTCTCTGTCAAAATACTCCGGGGGGGCGACCGCAGGGAGACGGGGGCAGCGCCCCCGCCACGGGTCACAACCCGAAACTGCCGAAGGGGATGTAGCGCACCGGGTCACCCGACGCGATCTCTGCCGCCGCATCCGGCAGTTCCACCAGCCCCTCGGCCCAGCTCAACCCCGATATCCGACCCGAGCCTTCGGACTTGAACACCTCCACCCGGCCATCGCGCAGGCGGGCGCGCAGGTATTCGCGCCGTCCGGGTTTCTTTTTCTTGGCAAATGCCGCCGGCACCATGTAGCCCGCCGGGTCGTCCCAACCGGCCCCGGCCAGCAGGCGCAACGCCGGGCGGGCAAAGACCAGGGAACAGACAAAAGCCGCCACCGGGTTGCCCGGCAGACCGAAGACCGGCTTGCACTGCCACAGCCCCAGCGCCAGGGGGCGCCCCGGTTTCAGCGCGATGCGCCAGGCGGTCAGCGCCCCGGTCTCACGCAGCAGCGCCGAAACATGGTCCTCATCCCCCGCCGAGGCTCCACCGGATGTCAGGATCGCATCCACCTCTGCCCCGTCAAGCCGCGCGCGCAACGCCTCGCGGTCGTCCGGCACATGGCCAAGATCGACAGGGTCATGGCCGAAATGCGCGATGAGCGACAGCAACATGGGCCGGTTTGCATCGTAGATCTGACCCGCCGCAGCTGCCTGTCCGGCGGGCACGACCTCGTCCCCGGTCGACAGAACACCGACGCGCAGGGGCGTGTAGACGGGCAGATCGGCAAGTCCCGTGGCGGCGGCGAGGGCAAGGTCCGCCGGGGTCAGCATCCGCCCCCGGGGCAGGATCTCGTCGCCCTCGCCCACGTCCTCGCCCGCGCGGCGGGTGTTGGAACCGGGTTTGACCGGGCCGCGAAAGGCCACCGCCGCGCCATCGGTCGCGCAATCCTCATCCAGCACCACCGTGTCCACGCCTTCGGGCAGGGCCGCGCCGGTCAGCACGCGGATGGCATGGCCGGGCGGCACCGCGCCGGCATAGGCAAGGCCGGCCGCGGCGCGTCCCTCGACCAGTGGCAGGGTGAACTCGGCCGCATCGCCGATGGTGGCGGCGGCGAAGCCATAGCCGTCCACGGCGGTGTTTGGCAGCGGCGGGTTGGCGCGCCGGGCCACTAGCGGCGCGGCCAGCACCCGACCTGCCGCCGACATTACGGGCACATCTTCGCGGGCGACGACCGGGTGCAGCCGGTCGCGCAACATGTCCAGCGCCTCGTCCACAGGGGTCCAGTCGACACCGGGCGGCAGGGCGAAACAATCGTTGTTCAGGGGGGGCGGTTTCAAACTCATGCGGCCAGGCTCCCCATCAATTCACCCTCGGCGCCAAGCCCCAGGATCCAGCCCTCTTCGGGGGCTTCCACCGACAACATGGCCTGCAGGCGCTGCGGCGGCAGATCCGACAGCGCGCGGGCCAGCAAGTGGACCTGTACCGCGTCGCGGATGTCATCGGGGCCAGTTGCCCGACGCACGGCGTCATTGATCAGACCCGGCCATATCTCGACAAAGGCGACAGGCCGGTCGAGCGGCTCGAAGGGCCAGACGGATACCTGCCCGGCAAACCGCTGTCGCAGTCGCTCCAGCACCGGCAGCCCCATGATCACCTGCGACCCCACGGCTCCCGCGCCTGCCAGTTGCCAGCAGGTAAAGGTGCCCGTGCTCCGCTGTTCACAGGCCCGGCGGTCGGGAAAGGGATTGTCGTATCCGGCCTTGTTGCGCGGCAGGCCCGGAATGTCCCGTTTCAGCGCGTTGCCCCAGAACGGCCCCCGCCCCTGCAATAGTCGGCTGTTGATCTCGCCGGCGAGGTCGAAACGGTTGTTTTCGGTCGGCGCATCCTCGACCCGCGCGGCCAGCCAGCGCCAGACCGATAAAGCATCGGCCTGTCCCGTCAGCGCCTCGGCGTAACCCGCCGGGTAGCCAAAGGGAAAATCGAACCCGATGCACAGGCGTTCTCCCCGGGTCAGGGAGGTCTCGATGACATCCGCAAGCGTCTCTTCGGCCACTTGCCGGTTGCGTTGGTACACTGGCTCCGCCTCGCCCGCCGGGCCGGTCGCACCGATCCAGATCGCGTCCTTGCGGGGCCGTGGCCCGGCGTCGTTGCCGCCCGACCAGTCCACCATCAGAAAGCGGTCGAACCCCGTCATTCCGCCGCCCTTGCCAGGCCAACCTCCGCGAGGATGAAGTCCGCCACAGCCACGGTATCGTTCAGGTCAAAGACGGGTCTGTCCAGCGTCAGGGGTGTATCCGAGGCCACGGCGCGCACCGTGGAATCGTCATGGGCAATCAGCGGGTTGCCGGTCTCTGCCCGGTAGGCCTCGATCTTGGGATGGCGGTCGCGCTTGTAGCCCTCGACCAGCACCAGGTCCACCGGCGCCAGCCGCGACAGCAGGTCGTCCAGCGTGGGCTCCCCGGCGCCGCGCAGCTCTATCATGTGCGCGACGCGGTTGCGCGAGGACAGGATCACCTCAGATGCGCCCGCGTGTCGGTGGCGATAACTGTCCTTGCCCGGGTGATCCACGTCGAACGTGTGATGCGCGTGTTTGACCGTGCTGACAGTCAGCCCGCGCTTGGTGATTTCCGTCACCAGCCGTTCCATCAACCCGGTTTTCCCCGCGTTCTTCCAGCCTGTCACCCCGTAGAGCCTCATAGCAGCGCCTCCGCCTGTGCCAGATCCTCCGGCGTGTTCACGTTGAAGAATGGATCGAAGGGCGTGGAGGGAAAGAGCGCCTCGCGCCCGCCGTGTTTCTCTGTCCAGAGCACGACCTTTTTCAGCCCGCCCTCCAGCGCCGCGCGCAGGTCGTCGCGCAGCGCCACCGGCCAGAGGCCAAAGGTCGGATGCCGGATCAGGCCCGAGCGCGACTTGCTGCGGGTTTCGGCCTCGCCCTTTGTCGCGGCGAGGACCAGCGGATGATCCTGCCCCTCGCTGGCCAGCAAGAGGCACGGGACCAGGTCGCAGGGAAAGAAAGGCGTGTCGGCGGCAACGCTGACCAGCGTGTCAGCGCCCTGTTCTGCTGCCCAGTCGAGACCGGCCAGAACCCCGGCCAGCGGGCCCGGAAAACCGTCGATGGAATCCGCCACCACCGGCAGGCCAGTCTCGGCATAGCGCGCCGGATCGCCATTGGCATTCAGCGCCAGCGCTGCCACCTGCGGTGCAAGCCGGTCGATCACGCGGGACAACAGCGTCTGTCCACCGAGCGACAGCAGCGCCTTGTCCCCGCCGCCCATGCGCGAGGCCAGGCCGCCTGCAAGGATCACGCCAACGGGCTGTTTCATACCTGCCCCGCGCTCTTGCGGCGATGCTTGCTGCTTTCCTCGGGCACCGCGTCCGGGTCCATGTCGCGCACCAGCCGATCGGCACCGGACAAGCAGGTGAACCGTTTGCCGCGCATCCGCCCGATGCAGGTCAGCCCCACCTGGCGCGCGATCTCTACCCCCCAGGCGGTAAAGCCGGACCGGGACGCCAGCACCGGGATACCCATCAGCGCCGTCTTGATCACCATTTCCGAGGTCAGCCGCCCGGTCGTGTACAGGATCTTGTCCTCCGCGCTGACACCCTCGCGGAACATCCAGCCCGCGATCTTGTCCACCGCGTTGTGGCGGCCCACGTCCTCCATGTAGACCAGCGGACGGTCGCCCTGGCACAGGACCGTGCCGTGAATCGCCCCGGCCTCGAGGTACAACGAGGGCGTCGTGTTGATCTTGTGCGCCAGCGCGTAGAGCCACGAAGTCCGCACCTCTGTCGCCGGCAGGCGCACTTGTTCCAGCCCTTCCATCATGTCACCAAAGACGGTTCCCACGGCACAGCCGGAGGTCCGCGTCTTTTTTTGCATCTTTTCCTCGTAGGTGGTCTGCGAGGCCGTGCGCACGACGACGGTTTCCAGTTCCTCGTCGTAATCGACGCCGGTGATCTCTTCGCCGTCGGCCAGCATCCCCTGGTTGCGCAGGAACCCGATGGCCAGGTATTCGGGGTAATCCCCGATGGTCATGGCGGTGACGATTTCCTGGCGGTTCAGGAAGATCGTCAGGGGGCGCTCCTCGACCACCGACACCTCCACCTCGGCGCCGGTATGGTCCGTTCCGGTCACGGCACGGGTCAGGCGCGGCGCCCCCGGGTCGGGCGCGATCAGGTAGTCGGACGCGAGGTCATTATCCGGGTGGTCGGCAGGTGATTGCATCTGGCCTCTCCCCTGGGCTAGGGCGAAGTACGTTAGTGAGGGTGTAGTCATGGACGGCACAGATGTGATGTCAAGCTATTGGCGCGGGGTGCGAAATGCCCTGCCCTTCCTGTTCGTGGTCGGCCCCTTCGGAATGCTGTTCGGCGTTGTGGCGACGGATGCGGGGCTGAACATCTTTGAAACGCTGATGTTTTCTATCGTCGTCATCGCGGGCGCGGCGCAGTTCACCGCCGTCCAGCTGATGCAGGACAATGCGCCGACCATCGTCGTGCTGGTTTCGGCGATGGCCGTGAACCTGCGGATGGCCATGTATTCCGCCTCGATCACGCCGCACCTGGGCCCCTTGCCGCTGTGGAAACGGATGTTCGTCGCCTATTTCCTGGTGGACCAGGTCTATGCGGCCTCGATCATCGATTACGAAGAACGACCGCAGCAGACACTGGCAGAGAAATTCGCCTTTTTCATGGGGGTCGCGACGCCGATCTGCCCGCCCTGGTACCTCTTCACCCTCGTGGGCGCCTGGGCCGGTGAGGCCGTTCCGCCCGAGCTGGGCCTCGATTTCGTGCTGCCCATCGCCTTTATCGCGCTCTTCGCGCCCGCGCTGCGCACCGGCGCCCATCGCGCGGCGGCCCTGGTCGCGGCGCTCATGGCGCTGGCTTTCGCGTTCCTGCCCTACAACCTCGGCCTGATCGTCGGCGCTGTGGCAGGGATGATGGCAGGCGCCGAAGTGGAACGCCGCGCCGGGTTGCAGGCAGACCGGAGGCCGGGCGCATGAAAGACCTCTGGATCGTCATCATCGGGATGGGCCTGGGCTCTTTCGCCCTGCGCTTCGTGTTTCTGGGGCTGGTCGGCGACAGGGCCATGCCGGACTGGCTCTTGCGGCACCTGCGCTATACCGCCGTGGCGGTCATGCCCGCGCTGGTGGCGCCTTTGGTGATCTGGCCCAGCGCGACGGGCGGCGAAACAGATCCCCTGCGGCTGGCCGCCGCCGCCGCTGCGCTGATTGTCGGGTATATCACGAAAAGCCTTTATGGCGCTGTCGGCGCGGGCGCCGCGGTCATGATCGCGGGCGCCTGGCTGCCGTTCTGACGGCCCGGATCAGGGCTGACCGGCCTGGGTCGTCTTGCCGGCCTCGAGCGCGGCAATCGCCGCGTCCTTGTCATCCGAATCGTTTTCGCGCAGCTCGCGACGGCTGACGTTCGGCAGTTTTTCGAACCGGTTGGCCAGCTTCATCGGCGTCCAGATGCCGCCCAGCGATTCGAACCCGGGCAGCTGGCCCAGGGTGTCGGACACCGCGTTGGAACACAGGGCCGGCGCCGCCGCCCCCTTGGACTGGACCAGCTTGAGCGCGCGCTCCGCCACCGCACCGTCCACCGGACGGCGCAGCGCCAGCATCCGGTAGGTGCTGCGGGCATGGGCGCTTTCGAAGAACTGTTTGGCCTGCGGGGTGATCCCGTAAAGAACGTCTCCGATTTCAGGCACGTTCTGAAACCGGACAGAGCCGGCGGGATCGTAGATCACCCGCTGCGACGGGGCATTGATGAGCATGGAGGAATGCGCCCCGGACCCGGTCCGGTTGTTGATCATCGTGTAAAGGATGATCTCCGGCTCCCCCGGGTGACGGTAGGCGGCGGCTGCCGCCTGTTCCGGTGTCGAGTCGGGACCGGAAACGCTGCCTGCGCAACCAGCCACGAGAACCGAGGCACCAAGCCCCGCCATCGCCGCACGTCTGTTCATCATGTTACCCCACCCCGCCCCGAGGGGCGGTTCGTCCGATCAGGAATTGAAGATCGCCATGAAGATGACGATGCACAGGATCACGATGACCGTGCGGATGGTGAAATTGATGAACCCTTCAAAGGTCTTTTCCTGAACGGTGATGTCCATGCTTCCGTGCTTGTGCTCAGCCATGTCGATTTTCCTGCGGCCTGTCCCGTGTTTGCGTTCCGTGATGAGTTAGCGCAATTCCGCGCCCCTGTCACGCACCGCCGGGGGCCAGGATGTCGCGCCTGGCCCCCGGCGCACGCAGATGTGAGCCTTGTGCCCGTTCAGACGGCTTGAAACAGCCAGGCGCCGTCGTCGCGGCGGGTTCGGTCCGCCCGCCCCTCGTGCCAGAGGTGCAGGCAATGGGCCATCGCCTCGACCAGCGCCAACCCGTATTCCGCGTCCCCGATCCGGCGCTTGAACAGCGGCGGGAAACAGTCTCCGGCCGTCTGTGGCGTGGCCAGGTGCCCGTGCAGCCGCTCCAGCGCGCCGTGGTGATTCTCGATCAGTTGCGCCATGCGCAGCCCCAGCCCGGTAAAGGGCAGCTTGTGCCCGCCCATGACCAAGTGATCCGGGCGCGCCAGCGTTGCCAGCCGCTCGCAGGATTCCAGCCAGTCGGCCACCGGGTCCGCCTCGGGCTCGGTCGCATAGACCCCGAGGTTGGAACTGATCGAAGGCAGGATCTGGTCCCCGGCCAGCACAAGATGATCGTCCCGCGACCAGAGCGTTGCATGTTCCGGCGCATGGCCGTTGCCGACATGCACGTCCCAGTCACGTCCGCCGATGCGCAGGACATCGCCCTGCTTGATCCGCGTGAAGCCCAGCGGCATCGGCGCCACCACGTCGGCAAAGTTGAAGGGCCGTTCCGCCATCCGCTGTTCCAGGATGCGCGGCTCCATCCCGGCGCTCCGCCAGTAGTCCAGCGTTTCCTGCGTGGGGCGGTCCTGTGCATCCAGTTGCAGCATCCGGGCAAACAACCAGGCGGTGCGCGTCGTCACCAGTTCGGCGCCATGCGCCGTCTGGAACCATCCCGCCAACCCCATGTGGTCGGGGTGATGATGGGTCACCACCACCCGCCGCACCGGCCTGCCGCCCAGCGGCCCGGCCATCAGGCCCTGCCACAGCTCACGCGAGGTGCGCGAGGCAAAGCCGGTGTCGACCACGGTCCAGCCGTCCCCGTCATCCAGCGCGTAGACGTTGACGTGGTCCAGCTTCATCGGCAGCGGCAGGCGCATCCACAGCACGCCCTCGGCCAGTTCGATGGCCTCAGCCAGGGCGGGCGGCGTTTCCCAGGGATAGCGGATTGCGCGCACCGTTCCGTCCATCACGCCACCAGGTCCTCTGTCTTCAGGTTCGCCAGCGCGCCGACCTCGGCCCGGGCTTCGGCCAACAACCCGGCATGTTCAGGCAGCAGTCGCTGGATGTAAAAGCCTGCCAGCCGGGCATCGGCGCTGTCCGGCGCGGCCAGGGCCGCGCGCAGGTGATAATGCGCCCCCAGCACGCGGGCAAACCCCATCAGGTAGGGCACGGCGCCGCCGAAACGGTCGCCCATGTCTCGCGCCACCAGCGCCTCGGTGGTCTCGCGCAGCGATTCCGCGGCCTGCCAGACCGGCTCTGCCAACTCCGGCATCTGGCCGCGCGCCGCCTCGGCGCCGCTCTCGATCTCGTCCAGCAGGGCAAAGATCGCCTCGCCCCCGTCCATCATCTTGCGCCCGACAAGGTCCATCGCCTGGATGCCGTTGGTGCCCTCGTAGATTGCCGTCACCCGCACGTCGCGCAGGTACTGCGCGGCGCCGGTTTCCTCGACATAGCCCATGCCGCCATGCACTTGGACGCCGAGGTTGGCCACCTTGATGCCGGTTTCCGTGCCAAAGGCCTTGGTGATCGGCGTCAGCAGGGCGGCACGCGCCTTCCACTCGGCATCGCCGGTCGCGTTGCCCATGTCGATCGCTACCGCCAGCGACAGGGCAATGGCCCGCGCGGCAAAGGTTTCGGCCTTCATGGTGGCCAGCATCCGGCGCACGTCCGCATGGCCGATGATCGTCCCCTCGGGGCTGCGCCCCTGCTTGCGCTCCTGCGCATAGCCCAGCGCGTGTTGCAGCGCGCCCTCGGCCACGCTGACCCCCTGCACACCGACGCCCAGACGCGCGTTGTTCATCATGGTGAACATAGCACGCATCCCGTCATGCGGCTCCCCCACCAGCCAGCCGCGGGCACCGTCGTACTGCATCACGCAGGTCGGCGAACCGTGCAGGCCCATCTTGTGTTCCAGGCTCACCACATGCAGGTCATTGGCCACGCCCGGGTTACCGTTTTCATCCGGGATCCGCTTGGGCACCAGGAACAGGCTGATCCCCTTGGTCCCCGGCACGCCATCCGGCAGACGCGCCAGCACCAGGTGGCAGACGTTTTCGGAAAAGTCGTTGTCTCCCCAGGAGATATAGATTTTCTGCCCGGTCACCGCGTAGGTCCCGTCACCGTTGGGCACGGCCTTCGACGACAATGCGCCCACGTCCGACCCGGCCTGCGGCTCGGTCAGGTTCATGGTCCCCGCCCATTCCCCCGAGATCAGCTTGGGCAGGTACAAGTCCTTCAGCTCGTCGCTGGCATGATGTTCCAGCGCGTCGATCTGGCCTTGGCTCATCAGCGGGTTCAGCTGCAACGCAAGGCAGGCGGCGCCCATCATGTCGTTGACACAGGTGGTCACGGTCAGCGGCAGCCCCATGCCGCCATAGGCCTCCGGCGCCGATGTGGCGATCCAGCCGCCCTCGGCCAGCGCCTTGAACCCCTCGGCAAAGCCTTTCGAGGTCCGCACAACGCCGTTCTCCAGCCGCGCGGGATCAAGATCGCCATTGCGTTGCAGCGGCGCTAGTACTTCCTCACACAGCTTTCCGGCCTCGCCCAGAACGGCGGCCACGGTTTCATGGTTCGCTTCGGCAAAACGGTCAGTCGCGGCAACGGCGTCATAGCCGACAACGTCGCGCAAAAGCCGCATGTAGGCATCGATCGGCGCACGATATGGCATGGGTGTCTCCTCCGGCTTGGCAAGGACGCGCCGCTCTTGTAGCACGCGCGCAGCGCGGGTGTGAGGGTACTTCCCGCCGCCCGCGCTTCAACCGGAACGCCGCGTCATAAGGGGTCGCCGCGATGCCTGCCCTACGTCTCAGCGCCAGCACCCAGGACCTGACCCGCGCCGCGCGCATCCTGGCAGAGGGCGGTCTTGTCGCCTTTCCCACCGAAACGGTCTACGGGCTGGGCGCCGATGCGCGGCAGGATCACGCCGTGGCCCGTATCTACAAGGCCAAAGAGCGCCCCGAGTTCAATCCGCTGATCGTGCATGTGGCCGACCTCGACGCCGCGAAAGACCTGGTGATCTGGTCCGAGGCCGCCCAGGCCCTGGCCGATGCCTTCTGGCCCGGCCCGCTGACACTGGTGCTGCCGCTGCGCGAGGGCGCGCATGTGTCGCGGCTGGTGACAGCCGGTCTCGACAGCCTGGCGGTTCGGATACCCGCCGCCCCGGTGGCGCAGAACCTTCTGCGCGCCTTCGGCGGGCCGGTCGCCGCACCATCGGCGAATCGCTCCGGTCAGATCAGCCCGACCCGCGCCGCCCACGTGCTCGAGGGGCTTGGCGACCGGATCGAAGCGGTGGTCGATGGCGGCCCCTGCGCCGTGGGGCTGGAATCGACGATCCTCGGCCTGACCGGCACGCCGCCCACCCTGCTACGTCCCGGCGGCATCACCGAGGAAGCGCTGAACGAGGTCCTCGACACCCGCATCGCGCTTCGCCGCGAAACCGACGGCATCACCGCCCCGGGCCAGACCCGTTCGCATTACGCGCCGCGCGCACGGGTCCGCCTCAACGCGGTGGACTTCGAACCGGGCGAGGCCCGGCTGGGCTTCGGCACCGTGCCCTGCGACCTCAATCTCTCGCCCGGCGAGGACCTGACAGAGGCCGCCGCCAACCTGTTCGAATACCTGCATCGGCTCGATGCCGCCGGCGCCGCGACAATCGCCATCTCCCCGATCCCGCACCTGGGCCTGGGCATCGCGATCAACGACCGGCTCAGCCGCGCCGCCGCCGAACGCTGACCCTTCCGAAGAGCCTGTTTCCCGGAGCCGCCTCTCGCTGATGCCGATCAGAGGCACAGGACCGGGGCCTGCAAGGGGGCGCAGCCCCGCGCCTTGCGCGGCTTGCCCTTGCGGGGCACGGGCTTGTGCCTCAGGCATCAATCAGAGAGAGGTGGATACGGGACACAGGCACGGGCCTGTTTGCTGGTGAGCCCTTGAAGCCGGCGCCACCCGCCACAAGGCCTCATGTTCCGGCATGGGCCAGCCGAGGGGTGGCGGGCGGGCGATGGGCGCAGCCCGAGTCCCGTCCGGCCCCCTCCCGATTCCTCAGGCCCGGCCGCCGGCGGAACTCAACGCCAGGGCGGCCACGCCCAGCGTCTTCAGGGCGGCTTCCCATTTGTCCATGTCGGCCATCTCGAAGATCAGCTCAGGCGCGGCGTCACAGACCAGCCAGCCGTTCTCGGCGATCTCGCCTTCCAGCTGGCCCGCCGCCCACCCGGCGTAGCCCAGCATCATCATCCATTTCTCCGGCCCCTCACCTCGGGCAAGGTCCTCGAGGATGTCCAGGGTCGCTGTCATGTGGATGTCGTCGCGCACCTCCAGCGTCGTCACGACCGAATGGTAATCCGGCGTGTGCAGCACGAATCCGCGCCCCATCTCGACCGGTCCGCCAAAATGTACCGACCGTTCGGACAGGTCCGACACCTGGTCGATGTCCAGCTGCGACAGCAGGGTCGGCATGTCCACGTCATTGCTGGGCTTGTTCACGATCAGCCCCATCGCGCCCTCGTCGGAATGGTCGCAGATGAAGACGACGCTGTGCTCGAACCGAGGATCCCCCATGCCCGGCATGGCGATCAGCAGATGCCCGGTCAGGTTGGTCTGTGGGGTTCCGGTTCCGGCGACCATATGGCTCCCTTTCGCATTGCACGGGCTTACCATGACCGCCCGTGCGAGGACTGGCAAGACCGTCACATCTTCGTCAACTGATAGGGGGGGTCGCCGGAACGTGACTTTTCATTTCAGTCCGGAAGGGCCAAATCCAAGGACATGAAAAAGATCCTTGTGACGCTCCTGCTGATGCTGCTGCCCGGCCTTGCCGCCGCGCAATCCTATGACGACGTGGTCGAGGCGCAGATCCTGCCCGGGTGGCGCCTGCCCAATGGCGACCACATGGCCGCGCTGCACCTGAAGCTGGCCCCGGGATGGAAAACCTACTGGCGCTCACCCGGCGATGCGGGCATCCCGCCCCAGTTCGACTGGAGCGGCGCGCGCAACATGTCGGCCATCGGCGTCTACTGGCCCGCGCCGCACGTCTTCTGGCAGGAAAACATGCGGTCCGTCGGCTACAAGGGCGATGTGATCCTGCCGCTCCGGATCCGCCCCAGCCAGCCCGGCAAGGATGCGCGCCTGGGCGGGGTGATCGACATCGGCATCTGCAAGGACGTCTGCCTGCCGCACCGCCTGCGCGTGTCCGCCAGCCTGCCCGCCGGTCAGACGAAACCCGACGCAAGGATCGCGGCCGCGATGGCCGACGTGCCCTTCGGGGCAGAGGACGCGGGCGTGACCGGCGTCTCCTGCCGCATCACGCCACAGGCCAAGGGCATGGGCCTGACCGTGTCGATTGCAATGCCGCGCGGCACCGGACGCGAGGAAACGGTGATCGAGACGTCGGACCCGAACCTCTGGGTCGCCGATCCCAGCACCTCGTGGCAGGGTGGGCGGCTGGTGGCGCAGACCCGCGTGACACATATGTCCGGCGGCGTCTTTGCGCTCGACCGCTCGGGCCTGCGGATCACCATCCTGGGCGGCACCATCCCGGTGGAACTGACCGGCTGCAGCGGCTGACCCGGCAGGCCGGGAAAGCGGCGCAGGCCGGCGGTCAGGCGTCCGTCTTTGCCCGCGCTCCGCGCCGCCAGAGCATCACGATCCCGCCACCGACGTAGATCGCCAGCGGCACCGCCACAGCCCCCAGCAGGAACAGCCCCAGTGCCGAGACCTCCGGCGACACACCGCGCAAGGCGGGCAGCCCCGGCATCGGCGCTCCCGTGACCCCGGTATATCCCAGCGTCGCCGCGAGCCATCCCAGCATTGCGAACAGCGCCGCGACCAGTACACCGCGCAGCCCCGCGCCCCGGAACCGCAGCCCTTTCTTGAGCGCCGCGAACTGCTGTCCCATGTCGTGCTGGATCGCCACCAGCGCGGGCACGATCAGCAGCACCAGCACCACGCCGAACCCCAGCCCGTAGACCAGCGTGATCACCGTGGGTTTCAGGAACTGCGCCTGCGACGAGGATTCATACAGCAGCGGCGCAAGCCCCAGCACCGTTGTTGCCGTGGTCAAAAAGACCGCCCGCAAACGGTCCGAGGCCCCGTCGATGATCGAGGGGATCAGCCCGCGCTCCTTGGCGTATTCGTCGATCTGCGTCACCAGAACGATGGAATCGTTGATGATGATCCCCGTCATCCCCAACAGCCCGACCACCGTGAACATGCTCAACGGCACGTCCCACAAGGCGTGGCCATAGATCGCCCCGACCAGCCCGAAGGGCACGATCGCCATGACCACGAAGGGCCGCGTCCAGCTGGCAAAGACCCA
This sequence comes from Mameliella sp. LZ-28, assembly GCF_012274245.1. Taxonomy (NCBI): domain Bacteria; kingdom Pseudomonadati; phylum Pseudomonadota; class Alphaproteobacteria; order Rhodobacterales; family Roseobacteraceae; genus Antarctobacter; species Mameliella sp. LZ-28. The sequence goes on from NZ_JAANYX010000035.1 coordinate 118,006, forward strand.
GGCCAGGACCAGGTAGATCCCCAGCAGGACCATGATCAGCCCGTTGCGCGCATCGGTGAGAAAATCGCTTTCCTGCTCGGCCAGCCCGGCCAGGCGATAATCCACCTGCCGCGTCTCGGCGATCTGCGGCAGGATCTCTTCGCGCAGCGCCTTGACGACCTCCTCGGCCCGCGCCGCATCGTCCTCGGAAATATCGCCGGTGACAGAGACCACGCGCAGCCCGTTTTCGCGCCGGATGGTGGAAAAGCCGGTGCGCCGTTCGACCCGCACGATATCGGCCAGCGGGACATAGGCACCGCCGGGCGTGCGCAGTTGCATCCGCTCCATGAAATCGGCGGTCAGTTCGCCCTCGGGCAGTTCCACGCGGATCTCGGCAGAGCGCGGCCCGTCGGGATAGGTCGCCGCCTCGATCCCGCCCAGCCGGTTGCGCAGCACGCGCCCCAGCCCGTCGATGTCAAAGCCCAGCGCCAGCCCCTGCGGCGTTAGTTCGAGGATCAATTCGTCCTTGTCGTAGGACAGGTTGTCCTCGACCGCCGAAACCTCGGGGAACCGCAGAACCGCCTCCTTGAGGTCCTCTGCGGCGGATTTCAGCACCTCGGAACTGGCGCCATAGAATTGCACGTCCAGGGAATCGCCCCCCGGCCCGCCGCGCCACCCGCGAAAGGAAATCGTCTCGGCCAGCGGGTGGCGTTCGACACGCTCCTGCAACTCGCCCACGAAGGCGAACGAGGAATAGGGCCGCAGGTCGGCCTCGATCAGTTCGATGGATATGGCGCCCAGTTGCTCGGGGTCCTTGGTATCCGCACCGGGCAGCGACCGGCCCGCGTTGCCGCCGATCTCGGCCAGGACATAGTCCAGCGGGTTGCGGCCATAGCGGTCCTCGTATTCGCGGCCCAGCTCATCGGCGGCCTTCTGGAACAGGCGCATCTGCTCGATCGTGTCCGCCCGCGTGGCGGTAGGTGACATGGCAAAGTTGCCGGTGACAGACCCCTGCTCCGGGGAGTTGAAGAACCGCCAGGTGACATCGCCCCGGATAAAGGACGTCACCTGCGTCGCCAGTGCCACGACCAACAGGGCAAAGACGACATAGCGCCCGGCCACGATCCCGCGCATGAAGGGGCGGAACAGGCGCTCGCGAATCCAGCGGAAGCCGCGGTTGACCAGGATCGACGCCATGTCGATCCCGCCGTCGGACAGCATCCGCAGCATCGGCGCGCGTTCGTCCCGGGGCATGACCACAAGGCGCAGCGCAATGGCCGCCGCCACGAGCAGCGCCAGTCCCCCGGCCAGCACCGGCAATTGCCCCCAGATCGCCCCGCGCAGGTCCACGGCGGCGCCTTGCGCCGTCGTGATCGCCCCCGGCACGGCGCCGGCCAACCCCCAGAGCGCCGCAACAACAGCCGGCAGCGCCAGCATCGCGAGTGTCAGCAAAGCCACCGCCAGGACGGCGACCAGCGTCACCCCGACCACGCCCAGCCCCACACGCCACCACCGCGTGCCGCGCTGCACGCGCGGCTTCAGCGCATGGGCCATGTGGTTGGGCAGGATCAGGAAACATTCCACCAGCGAGGCGATCAGCACCACGATCACCGTAAACGGAATGTCCGAGATCATGTCGCCGAACCGCCCGCCGATGGCGGTCAGGCCGAAGAAGGCAATGACGGTGGTGATCGTCGCCGAAAACACCGGCAGCGCCATGCGCCGCGCCGCGTTCTCGGCGGCGTCGAACGGCCCCTGCCCCCGGCGCGCCAGGTGATCGGCATGTTCACCCACGACGATGGCGTCGTCCACCACGATGCCCAGCGTGATGATCAGCGCGAACAGGGAGATCATGTTGATCGTCAGCCCCGCCACGTACATCAGCGCGATGGCAGACAAGAGCGCCGTGGGGATGCCCGCCGCCACCCAGAAGGCCGTGCGTGTGTTCAGGAACAGGAACAGCAGCATGACCACCAGCGCCAGTCCCGTCACCGCGTTGTCGATCAGGATGTTCAGCCGCCCGGTGATGTATTCCGACCGGGTGCGGATCAGGTCGATCTTGACACCCTCGGGCAACACGGCGGTCAGCTCGGCGGCGACTTCTTCGACCGTGGCCTGGATGCCGATGGCATCGCCCTCGGCAGAGCGGTCCACCCGGATCGAGATCGCCCGGTTCTCGCCCACGAAATAGCTGCGTTCGCGGTCGATCCCCTCGACCCGGATCAGCGCCACGTCGCCCACCGTCAGGCTGGAGCCGTCCGGGTTAGACCGCAGCACGATATCCGCTATGGCATCGGCAGAGCGTTTCTCGATCCCCGTACGCACCCGCGCGCCAGCCCCCGCCACGTCGCCCGCAGGGTCTGCCTGCACCTCGGCGGCAATGGCGTCGGCGATCTCGCGCATGGTCACGTCGTGGGCGATGAGATTCTGCACCGGCACCTCGATCACCGTCTGGGGCGCCGCGAGGCCCCGGATCGTGGTCTGTGTCACGCCCTCCGCAAAGAGCCGCACCACCAGTTCGTCGGCAAACCGCGCCAGCTGATCGACGCCCACCGGCCCGGTGATCACAAGGTCCGTCACCCGGTCGCGCCAGCCGCCGCGCCGCACGCTGGGCTCATCCGCGTCCTCGGGCAGCGTCGTGATCGCGTCGACCGCCTGTTGCACGTCATCGGCGGCGCGCGCGATGTCCCAGCCGGGTTCGAACTCCAGCTCGATCGCGGCCCGCCCCTCTCGGGACACGGCGCTGGAGGCGATTACCCCCTCGACCGCCAGCAGCGCCGGTTCAAGCACCTGCACGATGGCCGCGTCCACATCTTCGGCCCCCGCCCCGTCCCAGCGGACCGAGACGTCGATTTCGTCGATGATGATATCGGGAAAGAACTGCGCCCGCATGTTGGGCACCGCGAGGATACCGGCCGCCAGCATGATCACCAGCAGCAGGTTGGCCACCGTGGGGTGGCGTACGAAATAGCCGAAGATCCCGCCAGCGGCAGAGGGAAGCGCGCGTGCCATGCCTCAGCCCCCCATCCGGGATTCGATGCGCTCGACAATCTCGGCTGGCACTTCCTTTTGCGCCAGTTGTGCCAGGATGCGGGTCCTCGCAGCCTCGGGCATCTGCGTGTTGGCCTCTATGAAGGCGACCAGCCGGGCACGCCGGTCTTCGCTGAGTTCCAGCATGGCCTCGGGTTCCGGCACAGCGCCGGTGCGCAGCGGCTTGACCTTGATACCCTCGCCCAAGAGCGGCGTGCGTTCCGCCACGATCTCGCGCCCCCGAAGGCCCCGCCCGCGGATCAGCACGTCATCGCCCTGGCGCCGCATCACCTCGACCACCACCGTCTCAAGCCTGTCTTCGGCCCCCACGATCAGGACCTCGCCACCGGCGTTCACCGCCGTGGCAGGCAGACGGGCCATCCGCTCCAGCGGCGGTTCCTCGATCCGAACGGTGACGAAATCCCCCGGCTTGAAGCCGCGTGGCGCGTCCAGCACCGCGAACAGCCGCCGACCGGTCTGGCCCTCGCCCACGGCGGCACTGTCCCGGGTGATCCGGCCCGCGGCGGTGATATTGGTGCCGAAGACATCCAGCGCCACGCTCACCGGCGCCTGCCGCAGCCGTCCGTCCCCGTCCAGCAGCCGCGCGTATTGCTGGGTCGAGACACGGAACGACACCTCCAGCGCCTGCAGGTCCACCAGCTGCGCCAGCTGTTCATTGGCAGAGACCAGCCGACCGGACACCACCGTGACCTCTGACAGCGTGCCCGCGAACGCGGCCCGGATCTGGGTGTCGTCCAGCCGTCTCTGGGCCTCGTCCCGCGCGATTTCCGACCGGCGCAGCTGGGTCGCGGCTTGGTCGATACGGGCCTCGGCGGTGGCCACCGCCTGGCGCCGGGTCAGCACCGCCTGCCGCTCGCTGGCCAGCGCCAGTTCCGCGCTTTCCACCGCCGCCGCCGTACCGACGTTGCGATCCAACAGGTCACGCTGGCGCCGCAGCGCGGTTTCGCGCAGCACCACCTGCTCCTCGGCGGCACTCAGCTCATCCTTTGCGATGACCAGGGCACGTTCGGCCTCGCGCACCTCGGCCCGCGCATCCAGCAGGTCGTTTTCGGCCCGGTCCAGCGCGGCCTCGGCATCCGCCGGGTCGATCCGCGCCAACAACTGCCCGGCCTCGACCTGCCCACCCTCGACAAATTCCGGGTCCAGTTCCACCACCGCGCCAGAGGCCGCCGCGCGCAGCTCCAGCGTCCGGCGGCTCTGCACCTCACCGAAAGAGGTCAGCACCGGCGTGACCGTTTCGAACGCCACCGGCACCACGTTGACCGCAAAGACCCGCTCGCGCGCCTGGGGCACACGGGCCTCTTCGGCCATACGCGCCTCGACGGCATCGCGCACCATGATCCCGGCAAACCCCAGCAACCCCAGGGTCAGCGACAACAGGAACAGCCCCGTCAGGCTCTTTCGCAAAAAGCGCATCTTTCAAACTCCGCGGTGCACCCTTCTGAAATAGAAGCGCGGGGATGCATTCAAACCCCGGGGAGTTATACGCAGCTCGCGATCACTTCCGTCGCTGATGTTCGTCCAGGCGCGGAAAAATCTCGACAAAGTTGCAGGGGCGGTGCCGATAATCCAGCTGCAGCCCCAGGATCTCGTCCCAGGCGTCCTTGCAGGCCCCCGTGCTCCCCGGCAGTGCAAACAGGTAGGTGCCCCCGGCAACGCCGCCCGTGGCGCGGCTCTGCACCGCGGAAGTCCCTATTTTCTGGAAGGAAACCATCGTGAAGACCGTTCCGAAGGCGTCGATCTCCTTTTCGTAGACATCCCTGTGCGCCTCGACCGTCACGTCGCGCCCGGTCAGCCCCGTCCCCCCGGTCGAGATCACCACGTCGACCTCCGGGTCGGCGATCCAGCCGCGCAGCTTGTCCGCGATCAGCGCGCGCTCGTCCTTCACGATCGCGCGATCGGCCAGCACATGGCCCGCGTCGGTCAACCGCTGCACCAGCGTGTCGCCGGATCTGTCATCCTCCAGCCCGCGCGTGTCCGACACGGTCAGGATGGCGATTCGGACCGGGATGAACTCCTTGGTTTCGTCGATACGGCTCATGATGTCCTCACAGGTTGAACCAGTTTGGCCCAGGCCCGAGGTTCACCACGCGGCTGTCCCCGATCCGGCCTTCCTGGCCCCAGCAATCATGCACATGACCACAAACCGCAAGCGCGGGTTGCAGCCGGGCGATGGCGTCGCGGATCGCGGTCGAACCGACCGACGCACCGCGCGAGGTGACATCCGCAATTCCCTTGGGCGGCGAATGGGTGATCAACAGGTCGGCGCCGGTGCAGCGGTCCAGCATCTCCGCCGCCTGGTTCTCAGTCAGGTCGAAGGACCAGTCGCCAAAGGGCGTCACCGGAATGCCGCCGCCAAGGCCGAAAAGCCGCAGGCCCTCCACCTCGACCCCTTCGCCATGCAGAACGGTTGTCCCCGGCAAGGCAGCGGCGCGCAGCTCCTCGGCCGTCTCGCTGTTGCCCGGCACCACCACCATCGGCGCCGCCACGCCTTCCAGCAGCGACAAAGCCTCGTCCAGGCCTTCGCGCACATGGCAAAAATCACCGGCGCCGATCACCAGGTCGGCCTCGCCACTCGCCTCCACCAAGGCCCGCGCATGGCGGCGCGACAGGTGCAGGTCGGAAAAGGCCAGCACCCGCATCAGACCGCCAGACGCACCGCCAGCCCGCCAAAGAGCGTGGCACAGGTGTAACGCAATGCGCGTTCCGTGCGCGTCCCGCCCTCCAGCCGACGCCGCAGACGCCCCGCGAACTGGCCGACAAGCCCGTTCACCGTGACGCCGCCAATCGACATCAGCAGGCCATAGACCAGGAACTGCGGCAAGACCGCCTTCGCCGGGTCGATGAACTGCGGCACGAAGGCCAGCACAAAGAGAATGTATTTCGGATTGGTGATATTGACGACAAAGCCCTGCCGAAAGGCCTGCGCGGGCGCCAGGGGCGGCGCATCACTGCCCGCGATGGGCGTGCGCAACGTCTTCCAGGCGATCCAGGCTAGGTAGGCCGCCCCCGCCCAACGGATCACGTCAAAGGCCCCCGGCAAGGCGGCGACCAGCGCCCCCAGCCCCAGCCCCGCCAACAGCACATGCAGCATGCCGCCCAGCGCCACGCCGCTGGAGGCCGCCCAGCCACAGCGCGCGCCCCCGCGCAGCCCCTGCGCCAGGCAGAACATCATGTCCGGCCCCGGCGTCACGTTCAGCGCCAGCCCGGCGGGAATGAAAGCCAGCAACAGAATCGGGTCGACGATCATTCCAGTGCCCTCAGTTTTGCCTTGAGCGACAGCATGTCCGCCCAGGCCTCGCGTTTCGCCTGCGGATTGCGCAGCAGGTAGGCGGGATGCAGCATCGGCAGCGCCGGGCGCTTTGCCGCCTCGACCCAGGTCCCGCGCAGCCGCGTGATCCCCCGCCTGCCCAGCAGCGCTTGGCAGGATGTATTGCCCATGATCACCAGCAGATCGGGATCGGCCAGGGCAATGTGCCGGTGCAGGAAGGGCAGCAACATGGCAATCTCGTCAGGCTTCGGGTCACGGTTCTGCGGTGGCCGCCAGGGCAGGACATTGGTGATATAGACCGATTCGGCGCGGCTCAGCCCCACCGCCGCCAGCATCCGGTCCAGCAATTGTCCGGCCCGCCCGACAAAGGGTTTGCCCTGCAGGTCCTCGTCCCGCCCCGGCGCCTCGCCCACCAGCATCACCCGCGCCCCCGCCACGCCATCGGCAAAGACCAGGTTGCGCGCGCCGCGCTTGAGCGGGCAATGTTCATAGCCCGCCAGCGCGTCCCGCAGCGCCCCCAGGTCCGCCGCGCCAGAGGCCAGCTTGCCCGCCTCCGCCACCGGATCGACCTCGGGCGCCTTGACCGGTGCCGCGCCGCGCCCGCCCCCGGGCGCCGCCGCCCGCGCCGCGTGCTGCGCCTTCAGAGCCTCCTGCTCGGCCTCATGGGCGGCAAAACGGTCGACGGGCGCGTCGAGCATCGCCTCGTCCACCCCCATCTCCAGCTGCCATTCCAGAAGCGCCTTCGCGGCGTACCAGTCCATGTTCTCCATGTCCGTCACCCTAGCCCCCGCCGGGGGCAAAGAAAATCGCCCCTGTTTCTTCTTGGCGAAAATACCCCCCGCAACATCGCCACGCGGCGCGCCCTCGGGCCTGCCGGGGGCCTTGCCCCGCAAGGGCACCCTACATAAAAGGTCCAGAACGCCACCGAGGGACCCGAATGCGCTTCGACCACCGCCATCTGCTGGGGATCGAGCCCCTGCGCCCGGACGAGATCACCACGATCCTCGACCTCTCCGATCAATATGTCGATTTCAACCGCCGCCGCGACAAGCACGCCAATGCGCTGGCCGGGCAGACCCAGATCAACATGTTCTTCGAGAATTCCACCCGCACCCAAGCCAGTTTCGAACTGGCGGGCAAACGGCTGGGCGCGGACGTGATGAACATGGCGATGCAGGCCAGCAGCATCAAGAAGGGCGAAACCCTGATCGACACCGCCATGACGCTGAACGCCATGCACCCCGACCTGCTGGTGGTGCGCCACCCGCATTCCGGCGCGGTCGATCTCCTGGCGCAAAAGGTCAACTGCGCGGTGCTGAACGCCGGGGACGGGCGGCACGAACATCCCACCCAGGCACTGCTGGACGCGCTGACCATCCGCCGGGCCAAGGGGCGGCTGCACCGGCTCTCCATCGCCATCTGCGGCGACATCGCCCATTCCCGCGTGGCGCGGTCCAACCTGCTGCTGCTGCACAAGATGGAAAACCGCATCCGCCTGATCGGCCCGCCGACCCTGATGCCCTCGGGCATCGACGCCTTTGGCGTCGAGGTCTTCGACGACATGCGCGAGGGGCTGAAGGACGTGGACGTGGTCATGATGCTGCGCCTTCAAAAGGAACGCATGGACGGCGGCTTCATCCCCTCGGAACGCGAGTACTACCACCGCTACGGGCTGGACGCCGAAAAGCTGAGCCACGCCAAACCCGATGCCATCGTCATGCACCCCGGCCCGATGAACCGCGGGGTCGAGATCGACGGCACCCTGGCAGATGACATCAACCGCAGCGTGATCCAGGACCAGGTGGAGATGGGTGTCGCCGTACGCATGGCGGCGATGGACCTATTGGCCCGCAACCTGCGCGCCCGTCCGACCGAGGTGATGACATGACCAGGGTGCAGGTCAACGGGTCTGACCGCACAACGCTTTACCTCACCCATCTCGACCTTCCCCCCGAGGCGGTCGAGCGTTTCACGCAGATGGCAGGTACGGGTGAATGGCCGCTGAAATACGCGCTTGGCGCGACGCGCCTGCGCGAAAGCTTTGTCGACGTGGTTTCGATCCGCGACCTGGGCGAAATGACGCTCTCGCAGTATATCTCGGCGGCGTACGACGTGCCTGCCCGCGCCCTGGAAAAGGACCGCGCACGCATCGACGCACTCAAGGGGCATGCGGTGGTGCTGCCGCCGCAGGCCTTTGACGGCACCTCGCAGGAGCTGACCATCGCGCCGCCGCTGACCCTCGTTGGCAGCTACGGCGAGGCGCGCCCCACCGCAGGCGGCGCCAACCCGGTATCCAGAGCGGCCCGGGGCCAGGGTGGCGCACAGCCCGCCGCGCGACGTAGCAGCGGCAACTCGCCCCTTCTGAAACTCATCCTCGCCGCCGTCGCGCTGATCCTGGCGCTGGTGCTCTGGCTGGCGCTGGTATGAGATGGGAGGCGTGAGATGAACATGCAGGACCAGGCCCCACAAAGCGGGTGGGAGGGGCTGCTCGACCCGGGCGAGACGATCCTCTGGCAGGGCCGTCCCGGTGCCCGCATCCGGCTGGGCATCGGCGATATCCTCCTCATGGTCTTCGGCACGTTTTTTGCCGGTTTCGCGCTGGTCTGGATGGCGCTTGTCTCCGGCGTGGGCGGGTTGTTCTGGGTCTTCGGCATGATCCATTTCATGGTCGGTCTCGGGATCATCTGCTGGCCGCTTCTGGGCCGCCCCTACCTGCGCCGTCACACCTGGTACACGCTGACAGACACCCGCGCCTTCATCGCCACCGAACTGCCGTTGAAGGGAAAGCAGCTGAAAAGCTACGCGATCAGCCCGGACAACCAGCTGACGCTGGAGGATGGCACCCCGGGCTCGGTGATTTTCGCGTCGGAATGGCGGCGCGGCAAGAAGGGCAGCTACGAGACCCGCATCGGCTTTCATGACATCGACGAGGCGCGCAAGGTCTACGGGTTGATGCGCGGCATCCAGCGGGGCCGGACATGACCTTCACCCCCGACCGCGCCACCTATATCCGCACCCATTGGATCATGGCCGCCATTGCAATGGCGCTTGGCATGGCGATCCTCTGGGCGCTCGGCAACGCGCATGTCTGGACCGGCGCCATCGGCGGGCTGGCCGCCGTCGCCCTGCGCGGCTGGTACCTGATGGACGAGGAACTGGGCCATGCCTGGCGGCTGGAGGACGGCGTTCTGGAAGGCCCCGGCGAGCGCCGCGTGCCATTGGACCAGGTCGAGAAGATCCGCGCCATCGGTGCCGCCGTCCAGATCGTCACGAAAACCGGCGACAAGCACCTGATCAAGTTCCAGGCCGATCCGCAGGCAACCATCGCCCGGATCGAGGCCGCCCGCCCGAGAGGCCAAGAATGACCCAGACCCTGATCCACAACGCCCGCCTGATCGACCCCGAAGCCGGGGAGATCACCCCCGGCGCGCTTCTGATCGAAAGCGGAAAGATTACCGAAATCTTAACGCAAGGCACTGATTTTGAAGGCATGTTTCGCGCGCGAAACATCCAGCCGGATCGGGTCGACGCGGGCAATGCCTTCCTGGCGCCCGGCATCGTCGACATCGGGGTGAAGGTCTGCGAACCCGGCGAACGGCACAAGGAAAGCTATGGCAGCGCCGGTCAGGCGGCGGCGGCGGGCGGGGTGACCACGATGGTCACGCGCCCCGACACGCAGCCCTGCATCGACACGCCGGAAACGCTGGAATTCATCCGCCGCCGCGCGATCGAGGAAACGCCGGTCAACGTCCTGCCGATGGCGGCGCTGACCAAGGGCCGGCAGGGCCGCGAGATGACGGAGTTCGGGTTCCTGCTGGATGCCGGGGCCGTGGCCTTTACCGATTGCAACAACGTGGTCCGCGACACCAAGGTGCTCAGCCGGGCGATGACCTATGCCCGCTCGCTGAATGCGCTGGTCGTCGGCCACCCGCAGGATCCGGGCCTGTCGCAGGGGGCCGCCGCGACAAGCGGAAAATTCGCAAGCCTGCGGGGGCTGCCCTCGGTCTCTCCGATGGCGGAACGCATGGGGCTGGACCGTGACATCGCCCTGGTCGAGATGACCGGCGTGCGCTACCACGCGGACAAGATCACCACCACCCGCGCCCTGCCCGCACTGGAACGCGCCAAGGCCAACGGCTTTGACGTCACAGCCGGGGTGTCCATCCATCACCTGACCCTGAACGAGATGGACGTGGCCGACTATCGCACCTTCTTCAAGGTCACGCCGCCGCTGCGCTCCGAGGAAGACAGGCAGGCGGTGGTCGAGGCGGTGCGCACCGGGCTGATCGACATCATCGGCAGCTATCACAGCCCGCAGGACGAAGAGAGCAAGCGCCTGCCCTTCGAAGGGGCCGCCAGCGGCGCCGTGGGGCTGGAAACCATGCTGCCGGTGCTCTTGCGGCTTTACCACGGTGGCGAACTGGATCTGCCGACGCTGTTCCGCGCCCTGTCGCTGAACCCTGCGAAACGTCTGGGGCTGGATTGCGGACGGATCGCAGCGGGGGCACCCGCCGACCTGGTGATGTTCGACGCAGACAAGCCCATCGTGCTGGACCGGTTCAAGCTGCGCTCGAAATCCAAGAACACGCCCTTTGACGGTGCCCGCCTGCAAGGCCGGGTCTTGGGCACATGGGTCGGCGGCACGCGGGTGTTCGAGGCATGAGCGGCATGGTGATCCTCTGGGCCGCGCTTGGCTACCTGCTGGGGTCGATCCCCTTTGGCGTGCTGATCACCCGGGCGATGAACCTGGGCGACCTGCGCCAGATCGGGTCGGGCAACATCGGCGCGACCAACGTGTTGCGCACCGGCAACAAGGGGGCGGCGCTGGCGACCCTGCTGCTGGACGGCGGCAAGGGCGCGGCGGCGGTGCTGATCGCCCGCGCCTTCGAGGCGGACGGCATCGCCGTGCAGGCGGCGGGTGTCGCGGCCTTTTTCGGCCATTGCTTTCCGGTCTGGCTGCGCTTCAAAGGCGGCAAGGGGGTGGCGACCTTCCTTGGGCTGATGCTGGCGCTGGCCTGGCCGATCGGCCTGTTGTGCTGCGCCACATGGGCGGCGGCGGCCTACCTGTCGCGCATTTCCTCGGTGGGGGCGCTGGCCGCCTCGGCGGGGGCGCCGGTCTGGATGCTGGTCACGGGCCGGACCGATCTGCTGGTCAGCGGGGTCCTGCTGGCGGCGCTGGTCTGGTGGCGGCACTCGGCCAACCTCGCCCGGCTGCGCGCCGGGACAGAGCCGAAGATCGGCCAGAAATAGCCCCTCAGGGCACAACCTCGATCCGCGCATCCACCAGACCGGGTTCCGCGCCACGGTCCAGGCGGAAGCCCGCGAAACGATAGCCCCAGACCGGTTCGACCTGCGTCAGCCAGCCGATCAACACGTCGAAACTGACCGCCTCGAACCGCATTTCGATTCCGCCGCCCTGCCGCGCCGAGAGCGTGGCGACATTGCCGGACAGGCCTGCCCGCTCAAGGCTGCGCTGCACCGCGGCCAGCCCGATCGGTTCTGCCGGTCCCGGCCCGGCGGCCGAGCGCAGCAACCGGGCATCCTCGGCCCGCGCCGCGACCCAGGCATTCAGCGCACGGGCCTCTTCCAGAGCCGTGACCGAGGCCGCACGCCGTTCCGCCAACGGCCAGAGCAGGCCGACCCCGGCGCCCAGCAGCAGCACCAGCGCCATGACCCCCAGCAACAGCCGTTCGCGCCCCGTCAGGCGCAAGAGATGTTCCACCATGCGCCCGGTCATCCGCCCTGCTCCGGTTCCCGGATCGTCAGGTCGGCGATAACGCCCCCCTCTCCGCCCAGCCGCGCGTCGCGCACGGTGATCCGCAGCCCTTCGGCGGCCAGGCTGTCGACCAGCGCATCGACCGCCGCGAAATCGCCCATCTCCAGCACCAGTTGCAGCCCCTCGTCCGGCGCCCAGGCCACGGTGTCCAGACGCACCCCCGCACCGGACAGGACAGGCGCCGCCCCGGCAAAGAGATCCAGCGGAGAACTGTCCCCGCTGCGGGCGCGCAGCGCGCTGCGCTGCTCGGCCAACGCACGGGCGATCTGCACCCGCATGTCGAGGATCGGCCCGGAGGTGACAAATTCGGCCCGCGTCAGCTCCATCGCGCGGGCGGTCAGTGCGGCGGTCTCCGCCTCGGTGGCGCGGATCACGGCGATCTGCGCCGCGGCCCAGAGCCCGGCCGCCACGGCCCCGGTCAGGACCGGCCAGCGCCAGGCGGAGAGCTGTCGGCGCAGCCGCCCGCGTGCGGCCTGCGGATCAGCCCGCAGGTCCAGCCCGGTTTCCCCGCGCGAGAAGGCGCGCAGGTCCGCCCGCTTGTCCGGGCCCCCCGCAACCACTGGAATGTCCCGCGCGGCAAGCCAGGCCTCGAACTCCGGCAAGGGCGGGCCATAGCGGTGGACACGCTCCGGAGCACCGTCCCGCGCGATGATCGCCTCGGCCTGCAGACAGAGCGCAGCCTCGGTGGTGGTCACGCCATCCGCCGGGCCAAAGCGCGCGCGCAGCCGGTCGGGTGTTCCCGCAACGGTCCAGCATGTATTGTCGACCGGCAGTGCCAGGTAGTCGGGCAGCACCGCGACACAGCCCTTGTCCACCTGTCCGCGCCAGCGCTCCAGCGCCGCGCGATCCACCACCAGGACGCGGGTCCAGCCTTCGGCATTGCCGTCCAGCGCATAGGGTCGCATCTGCAAGGCGCCAGCCTCTGGCCCCAGCAGGTCCGCCAGTTGCCGCTGCGCCACCTGTTCGCGCGCGACGCCGCGCAACCGGTCCGGCAGGTCCAGCGTGACCAGCGGCACCGCCTCGCCCGGCACAAGCGCAACGTACCGCCCGCGCGGCACGGGACCGCCGACAGGCGCGGTGGCCAGGCCGGGATCGTCCGGCGGTAAGGGGAACTCTGCCAAATCAGCCATCGGGCAGACGATAATCGACCCGCACCCCGACGGGAAGCGGCTGACGGAACAGGACGGTGCGCCGCGACAGCCGCCGCCCTTCGAAGTCGACCGTGGCCCGGGCCAGGAACCAGTCGCTGCCCACGGTCAGCCGCGTGTCGTCCACCGCACCCGCCGTCGCGGGTGGCAAGGCCAGCAGCAGATCCGCGACCGACCCGAAGGGCGCGCGCTGACGCGCCGCCACCAGCGCCCGCGCCTGCGCATCGCTCAACTGCGGCAACCAGGCGGCCAGCACGTCGGGCGGGGCCGTGTTCACGTTCAGCCGCGTGTCGCTGGGCAAAGCGGCGATCAGCGGTGACAGGCGGGCGAATTGCCGGTCCGTCAGGCCGGGAATGGCCCGGAGCTGAGCGGGGTCCTTGATCGGGCCGCCCCTTGGCCGCATCGCGGCATAGGCCGCCGCATCGGCCGGGCCGCCGGGGGAGAGGAAATCCCGGATCGCGCGGCCCGTCTCCTGCGGTAGGCCAAGCCCGCCCAGCAGCCGTGCAAATGCCTCATGCGCCTGCACGTCCTCTGGCACCGCCAGCCAGTTGACGTTGAACCGCCCCTGCAGGTCCGCGATCCCGCCGCTGACCCGCGCCCGATCCAGTTCGGCATCCCGGATCGGCTGGGCCCAGGCCTCTTGCGCGTGGTCGGCGGGGCCGGGATCACCCTGAAGCAGCGAAATCGCCAGCGTGTCGACCCCGTCCAGATAGGCCTCTGCCTGCGCGGCCCCCTGCCAGGCGCGCTGCCGTTCGACGCTGTGCCCGGCGCGCACCAGCAGCACCGTCGCTGCGGCCGCCAGCGCCCCCACCAGCACCAGTGCATTGACCAGGACCGATCCGCGCGTGGCACTCATGGCAGCGCCTCCAGCAGGCGGATCTCTCCAAGCCCGTCGAGGTTGAAGGTCAATTCGACTGCGCTTGGCAAGACATCGGAATAGAGATTGGCGACGCGGGCAAACGTGCGATCCTCGTCCAGGGCATCCGGAGCGTCGGCTGCGGGACCGACCAGCCCGGCGCCTGCCCCCTCGACCCACCCCTGCACCTCCCAGTAGCTGCGCAGGCGAACGCTCTCGACCCCGGTCAGGAACACCCGGTCGGGGTTGCGCTGCGCGGCACTGGCGGGGGCAGACACCGGCCAGGACGCGCGCGACAGTCCGCCAGTCGCCCGGTCATATCGCCATTCGACCCGCTGGAAAGGCGCGGTTGTCCCGTCCAGCGCCGAAACCGTCAGAGCCAGGACGCTCCCATCGAAGGTGAGCGCCGATTGCGGAGGTCCGTCCGGAGCGTGAAACACCATCGGCGCGGCGCGGTCCAGATCGCTGCGCAACAGGGCCAGTGTCACCGCCAGCGCCCGGTCCCGGTCATCCCGTCCACCCAGCGCATCGCGGGTGCGGATGGTGCCGTTCAGGGTCTGCATTCCCATCACCGCAACCAGCGAGAACAGCGCCATTGCCACCACAAGTTCGATCAGCGTCAGCCCGCGCGTGCCCTTCATCGCGGTGCCCCTCCACCGGGCAGGAAAGTGACAAGCGTCGCCCCCGGCCCCTCGGAGGATCTCACCGTGATGTCGGCGCGGATCAGCCCGGCCGCGGTGGCGCGACGGCGGGTTTCGACGTGAAACTGGTAAGGCCCAAGGGTCACGGTGTCGGGCAGGTCCACGGCACCGGGCAGGCGCAGCGCCTCGGCCCGGTTTTCCGCCGCCAGTTGCGCCAGAACGCGCGGCGCTGCCCCACCAAGGACAAGCCGCGCCTGTCCCGTGGCCTTGAGCGTGGCCATCGTGCCCAGCGACAGGATGGCGATGGCGATCACCAGCTCCAGCAGGGTCAGGCCCCTTGTGGTTCGGCCTAGTCGGGGACGCATGTCAGCCTGCTCCATCCATCGCTGGCACAGCGCCAGACCTCCCCCCCGCCCGAGAAGGTCAGCGCAAAGGCGCTGGTCCCGCCATCGGCGCGCAGCCTTATGCGCGGCGTGCCTGCGGGCATCGGCGTCGAAGAGACCAGCCGCGCCTGCCCCCGCCAGTCAAAGAGCCTCCGCATCTTGTCCCAGCCGTCGGTAGTGTGCCGGGACAGGGTCAGGCCACGCGGCGTGATCTCCAGCCCCTGTTCCTGCCGTGCCAGGATCGCCAGCGCCCAGCTTTGGTTGAATGTCCGCTGGAACCGCTGCGCGTCGCGTTCGGCGCCGGGCACCGCCGCCCCCGTCGACAGGCCGACGCCCACTGCCAGCACGGCCAGCACGGCGACCGAGACCATCAGCTCCAGCAGGCTGAACCCCGCGTCGCCGGATCTCAGCCCCCCGTCCACGAGCCTATGTCCGCATCCGCCCCGGTGCCGCCCGGCACGCCGTCGGCGCCATAGGTGAAGACGTCGAAATCGCCGTGCACACCCGGTTGCAGGTACTGGTAGGGCCGGCCCCAGGGGTCCTGCGGCACGCGGTCCATGTAGCCGCCCGAGGCCCAGTTGGCCGGCACGGGATCCGCCGAGGGGCGGCTGACCAGCGCCGCAAGCCCCTGGTCGGTGGTCGGATAGCGGAAGTTGTCCAGCCGGTAGAGATTGATCGCCGCCTGGATCGCCGCGATGTCCGATTGCGCACGGGCGGCACGGGCCTGGTCGGGCCGGTCGATGACGCGTGGCACGATGACCAGCGCGAGGATCGACAGGATGACAACCACCACCATGAGTTCGAGCAGGGAAAAGCCCGCGTCGGCGGGACGGCGCGGCGCGGCCTGTGAAGTATCGCTCATATGCTCACCTGCGCCCAAGGCGCCTCTTGACGTTTTGCGGCGATCCTAGCCAAGAACCCCGGAGCAGACAATCGCCGCCACGCAGGCGCGATACACGGCAGGGAGGGCCGGAATGGACGTCTTTTCGACCCTTTTCCTGTTGCTGATAGCCCCTGCCGCCGGCTCCTTCATGGCGGTGCTGGCGGACAGGTTGCCGCGCGGCGAGGACGTGGTCACGGCGCCGTCACGCTGTCGTGCCTGCAAGGCGCGGCTGGGCCTGCGTGATCTGGTGCCACTTCTGTCCTTTCCCCTGCTGCGCGGGCGCTGTCGCCATTGCGGGGCGCCGGTGCCCGGCTGGCTCTGGCTGATGGAACTGGCGGCGCTGGGACTTGCCGTATTGGCCCTTTTGCGCGGCGGCACCGGGTGGGAGGTCTGGTGCTCGGCCCTCCTGCTGTGGCTGCTCTTGGCGCTGGCGGTCAGCGACCTGCGCAGTTTTCGCCTGCCCGATGCCCTGACAGCCGCGCTGGCGGCGCTGTGCCTCGGCGTGGCCTTGGTGCAGGGGGCGTTGCTGTGGGCGCTGGCGGGCGGGTTGATCGGTGCGGGCAGTTTCATGGCGCTGCGCATCGCCTATGCCGCCCTGCGCGGGCGCGAGGGGCTGGGCCTGGGCGACGTCAAGCTGATGGCAGGCCTTGGCGCGCTGACCGGCCCCGCCCAGTTGCCCCTGCTGGTTCTGGTCGCGGCGCTGATGGCGCTGGCCACGGCCCTGCTGCGGCACCGCGCGCCGAAAGGCGACCTGCCGCTGCCCTTCGGCACCGCGCTTTGTGCCAGTGCCGGCCTGCTGTGGCTGTTGCGCGAAACCATCCTCTAGGCGCATAAACCGCTCGCACATCGCGTCAGGATCGTTAGGGTCGGGCGCCACGACCTGCCCGTGAAACGGAGCCGCCATGACCACCTCTTGCCGCCCCTTCCTTTCTGCCGTCCTGGCCAGCGCACTGGCGCTGTCCCCGCTGCCATTGGCAGCACAGGACGCCGCCGACCCGCCTCCCGAGGCGCAGGACCTGCCCGAGATGGCCAAGATCGAACAGGCCTGGAACCGGGGCGATTTCGTGACCGTGCGGCAGGGGCTGAAGGTGCTCGCCGAAGAGACCGGCACCGCCCTGGCACAGTACCGCTATGGCCGTATCCTGATCGAGGGGCGCGGCGGCCCGCGCGACCCCAGGGGCGCGGCGCTCTGGCTGGAACGGGCGGTCGAACAAAACCACGCCGAGGCGGCGACCCTGCTGGCGCGGCTCTACCTCAGCAACGTCCCCGGCGGGCCGGAACGGGACGCGACCCGCGCGGCAGAGCTGTTGACCCGGGCTGCAACGCGTGGCGATGCCCAGGCGCAATACCTGCTGGCCCTGCTGTACCAGAACGGCGACGGGGTCGAACGCGACACGGATGCCACGTACAACTGGCTGCTGGCCGCCGCCGAACAGCGCCATGCCCAGGCGCAGTTCGCCCTCGCCGCGATCCATCTCAACAGCGAAACGGGTGACCGCGACGAGGGGATACGCTGGCTGCGCGCCGCCGCCGGACAGGGGATCGCGGATGCACAGATTCAACTGGCAACCCTGCTGGATACGGCCGACACGCCCGTGACCAACCGCGCCGAGGCGCTGGACTGGTATCGCCGCGCCGCAGAATCGGGGCATGTGCTGGCCCAGCGGATGCTGGGCACGCGCTACCTGACCGGCGACGGTGTGAGCGCCGATCCGCAAGAGGCGCTGCGCTGGCTGGGACAGGCGGCGCAGGCCGGCGACGCGGGCGCGATGAGCAACCTTGGCTATGCCTTTGCCGCCGGGCAGACTCTGCCACAGGATATGACGCAGGCGGCCCTCTGGTACGGCCGGGCCGCGGAGCATGGACTGGGCCGGGCGATGGTGGCGTTGGCCCGCATGTACGAGACGGGCACAGGGGTGACAGCGAATTTCGATACGGCAGTGGCGCTTTATACCCGCGCTTTGGAAACGGATGACGACGCTCTGGCCCGGGTCGAGCTGGGGCGGCTGGCCGCCGCCGGGCAGTTGGACGGGCGCGTCGCGCCGCAGCGCGCCGTGCCCTGGGTCCTGGCCGCGCTGCGGGCTGGGAACGCCGAGGCGCTGACCTGGCTGGAAACCCGCGCCGAGGCGGACGATCCCGCTGCGCAATCGGCATTGGGGCGGCACCTGCTGGACAGCGACGAGGCGCACCGGGACGAGGCCGTCGCCCTGCTGCGCTCGGCCGCCGACCTGGGCAACGGGCCGGCGCAGTTCGCGCTGGCGGGTCTGCTGGCGCGCGGCGATCACGGCGACGCCCCGGATTATGTCGAGGCGCACAAGTGGTACAACATCGCCGCCACCTTTGGCCATCCGGACGCGCCCGAGCAGCGCGAGGTGCTGGGAAACCTGATGACACCCGAACAGCTGGCACAGGCCCAGGCCGCCGCTCGCGCCTGGTTCGAGGCCGACGCAGAGCGCGGGCCGGCACTCGGGGGGAATTGACCGTGCGCGCCGCCATTTCCGCGCTGGCGATCGCGCTGGCCCTGGTCAGCCCCGCGGTCCAGGCGCAGACCGATCCGCTGGCCGCCATGCGCACGGCGGCAGAGGCCGGGGACATGGCCGCGCAGCTGGCGTTGGCCGAACGGTTCGAGACCGGCGACGGAGTGGTGCAGAACTTTGCCCGGGCGGCGCGCTGGTATGGCCTGGCCGCCGAGGCGGGCAGCCTGCAGGCCGCCAACCGGCTGGGCCGCTTGCACCATGCGGGCCTTGGCGTGCCCCGCGACATCCCCCGGGCCATCGAACTGCTGGAACGCGCGGCCAAGGGCGGCGCGGCAGAGCACCTGCATGACCTGGGGCTGGTTCTGGAAAGCACGCAAACTGACGATGCCAGCCTGGCGCGTGCTGCCGATCTCTATCGCAGGGCCGCGCAGGCAGGCCATGTCGAGGCCGCGGTCAGCCTGGCCGTACTGCTGCAGAACGGCACCGGCGTACCACAGGACTTCGAAGAGGCCGCAAGGCTTTATCGCCAGGCCGCAGACCAGGGACACCTGCGCGCGCTCAACAACCTTGGGTTGCTGTATGTCCGGGGCAACGGCGTCGCGCAGGACTATGAACGGGCCGCCGACCTTTTCAAGGCCGCCGCGGACCAGGGGCTGCCGCAGGCGCTGACCAACCTCGGCGTCCTTTACGAGAACGGATTTGGCGTTCCGCAAAGCGACGCGCTTGCCATGCAGTACTATCGGCGTGGCGGCGAAGGCGGCGGCACGAAGGGCGCGCAATCGCCGCAGGTGATCTACGATCCCCGGCTGGCCCCTCCTCCCACGGACCAGGCCGGCCTGAAGGTGCTTGAACGGGCCGCACGCAGTGGCGACCCGGTAGCGGAATTCCAGTTGGCCTTCATGATGTTGCAGCAAGGCACCACAGACCCGCGCAGCGCGATCCGGGCCGCCACATTGCTGCGCCGGGCCGCCGAGGCCGGGCATGCGCCCTCGATGGCCAACCTCGCCATGATGTATTTCCGGGGTTCGGGTGTGCCACAGGACTATGTCATCGGGCAGATGTGGCTTGTCCTTGCCGGGTCCGCCGGTTTTGACGGCGCCACCGGGCTGAACGCGCAATGGAGCGCCCGCATGACCGCTGACCAGGTCAACGAAGCCCAGAAACGGGCTGAGGCGAAATGGTCCGAGTGGCGCGATGCCGAAAATTAGAAATACACGCAAAACGCGTGATTTCCTTGACCAAACGTAACATGACGATGCATAGTTCGCTCAGATACGGGACGCGGTGCCGCCGCGGCCCCATGATTTCGTTGCACGGGACAGATATGCGGATTTTCCGATACATACCCATCATCGCGACCGCGCTGACCACCAGCCTGGCCGGCATGGCCCAGGCCGCCGATCCAGTGGCGCAACACAACTCGACGGCTTTCTGGTTCGTGAACTGGCTGGGCCTGACCAATGCCACGCTGGATGTCGTCTCTCCGCAGGGTGAGGTGACGACGGTCTTTGCCTCTTCGGGCACGCCGGTCTTCGAGCTGGACCGCGCCAAGGCGATGGACGGGGTTTATCGCTACGAACTGACGGCGGCGACGGACAAGCAGGTCAAAGTCGTGAACCCGATGAACAACGGGCGCGGCGACCTGGCATCCGACATGGCTGCGGAATCCTTTTACCTGACCGGTCAATTCATCGTCTCGCGGGGCGTCATAACGACCCCGGACGAAATGACCGAAGACGACAACTGAATTTTAAGACATCAAAGGCGCAAAAGGAACAAGAACATGAGCAAAGCCAGCTTCCCGACCCGTGGACTTGCAGCGGCGGGCCTCGGCGCCTGCATGATGATCGGCCAGCAGGCCGCGGCTGACCAGGTTTTCCTCGATGATGTGATCGTGGACGGCAGCCTGTGCGTCGGCACCGACTGCGTGAACGGCGAAAACTTCGGCTTCGACACGCTGCGGCTGAAGGAAAACAACCTGCGGATCAAGTTCCTGGACACGTCGAACAGCGGCAGCTTTCCCAGTGTCGACTGGCAGATCGTCGCCAACGACAGCTCTAACGGCGGGCTGAACTACCTGGCCTTCCAGGACGACAGCACCGGGCGCATCCCCTTCCGTGTCGAGGCCGGCGCGCCGGCCAACTCTCTCTACGTCGAAGCCGATGGCGACCTGGGCATCAAGACCGCGCAGCCGGTGGTCGACATCCACGTGGTCGAGGGCAACACCCCCACCCTGCGCCTCGAGCAGGACGGGTCGGACGGGTTCGCCCCGCAGGTCTACGACATCGCCGCGAACGAGGCCAACTTCTTCATCCGCGACGTGACCAACGGCTCTCGCCTGTTCTTCCGCGCCAAGCCCGGCGCCCCCGAGGACAGCCTCTACATCGATTCGACCGGCGAGATCGGCATCGGCACAGACGCCCCCAGCGAGGCACTGCATGTGCGCCGCTCCGATGGCACAGCGACGCTCTATGTCCAGGAGGTCAACGGGTCGGTGGCGCTGCGCAACCTGATCAAACTGGACAACAACGGCGAGGTGGGCCTGCGGATGCAGAACACCGACACCTCGGACAAATGGGCGCTGGCCACAGCCGGCGGCGGGTTCATCATCAACGGCAACGGCGGCGCGGCAGAGTTCACGCTGGGCGCGAACGGCGACCTGACGATCACCGGCTCAATCACCACCACGGGCAGCTGTTCTATCGGCTGTGACGCGGTTTTTGACGCCGATTACGATATCCTGCCGATCTCTGCCCGCGCGCAGATGATGTACGATCTGGGTTACCTGCCCAACGTCGGCCCCACCGCAGAGGCGGGCCAGTACGACCTGACCAAGAAGGTCCTGGGCATGCTGAACGAACTGGAGCACGCGCATATCTACATTTCGCAGCTGAACAAGCGGATCGAAGTGCTGGAAGAAGCGCTGGCCACCCAGGTCGATTGAGCCGGGGGCGGGGCTGTGCCTCCGCCATGAAACGGGTGTGACACGCGCCCCGTCTGCCCC
The DNA here is from genome assembly GCF_012274245.1 of Mameliella sp. LZ-28. Classification (NCBI taxonomy): domain Bacteria; kingdom Pseudomonadati; phylum Pseudomonadota; class Alphaproteobacteria; order Rhodobacterales; family Roseobacteraceae; genus Antarctobacter; species Mameliella sp. LZ-28. The sequence goes on from NZ_JAANYX010000035.1 coordinate 139,475, forward strand.
CGCAGGCGGGGCGTTTTCACGCCGCATGCACCGTGCACGGGCCACGCCCTGTGGCTGGCACGGCAACACCAAGTGAAAGACCGGCCAGAAGGTCGGCAGGATTCAAGAGGGACACATGATCTCGGACACCCAAAGCCCCCGCACCGACTGGCTGCGCCTGGGGTTCGCATTGGCCATTGTCGTCGTGCTGGCCTATCTCTTCTGGACCGGATCGCGCTACCCCGCGCTTGGGGAAAAGGCCATCATGTCGGGCGCCATCCAGTTGGAGGACCCGCTGGGCTTCGAGGCGAAATTCGCCCTGACCGAGGACATGACCGTGCTGGAGCGGATGTTCTGGTCGACGCTGAACTGGATCAACACCAACAAGAAGGGCATGACCTTCGGCGTGCTCTTTGCCGCCGCCTTTCTGACCGCCGCGCCCTATGTGCGGCGCAAGAGCTTCAAGGGAAGTTTCGCCAACAGCGCCCTGGGCCTGGTCATCGGCACGCCGCTGGGCGTCTGCGTGAACTGTGCCGCACCGATCGCACGGGGGATGTATTCCGGGGGCCTGAGGGCGGAAACGACCCTGTCGGCCATGATCGCCTCGCCGACACTGAACGTCGTCGTGCTGACCATGCTGTTCAGCCTGCTGCCGGTCTACATGGCCGTGACCAAGATCGCGCTCAGCCTGCTGGTCATCCTCGTGGTCGTGCCGCTGATCTGCCGAAATCTGCCGGAAACCGAGCTGCCCCCGGCGCAGCGCGTGGCCACCGTGCCGCCAGCCCCGCTGCCGGGTGTGCACCACGCCGTCAAGGACGTGGTCATTGGCTACCTGAAGAACCTTTGGTACATCTTCAAGATGACCGTGCCGCTGATGTTGCTGGCAGGCATCCTGGGCGCCGTGGTCGCGACGCTGCTGCCGCAGGACCTGATCACCGGACTGGCCTTCAGCCTGGTTGCGCTGGTGCTGATCGGCCTTGTCGGGGTCTTTCTGCCGGTGCCTATCGCCTTTGACGTGGTTGTCACGGGGGCGCTGTTGGGGGTCGGGCTCAGCCACGGCTACGTGATGGCACTGCTGTTCACCCTGGGCAGCTTCAGCATCTATTCCTTCTTCATCGTCGCGCAATCCGTGGGCATGCGGGCCGCCGTCCAGCTGGGTGCCAGCATAGCCGTGCTGGGCATCCTCGCAGGCGCCGGGGCGCATTACTACCACGACTGGCAGACCGACCGCGCACTGCGCCTGCTGACCAGCGAGGCCCAGGAACCGCAGCGCCTGCTCTGGGCCGCCGAGGCCGCCGAGGGCGATCCTTGGACCGTGACCACCGAGGACGCGCCCCGCATCATCGTCGAGCCGCGCCCCTTTGCAGATCCCTCGCCCGCCGCCGACCGGGGCTTTACCCGGCTTGAAGGTTGGGAAATCGGGCTGGATCAACCGATCGAGTTCACGATGGCCGACATGTGGCCGCCCTTCTGGGAGGGCCGCAGCCTGGCCTCGGGCGACATCGACAATGACGGTGACATCGACCTGGCGGTCGCCTCGACCGAGGTGGGCCTGCGACTGTTCGCCAATGACGGGAGCGGCCAGTTCACCCCGATGGAGATCAACCTGGGCGAACTGGCCAATGCGCCGGTCTTCAACGCGGCGATCGTGGATATCGACAACGATGGGTTCCGTGACCTCTTCCTGGCGACCTACCGGGGCGGCAATTTCGTCATGATGAACGGTCCCGACGGGTTCGGTGCGCCGCAGAAGGTGGAAAACACCGAGGGGACCTTTTTGACGATGGCGCTGAGCTTTGGCGACGCCGACCGCGACGGCGACCTGGACCTGGGCCTGGGGAACTGGTCCGCAGGCTGGTATCGCCGTATCCCGGGTGAGGAATCGCGCAACCGCGTGGTCTGGAACGAGGACGGCGCGCTGACGGGCACATCCTACACCGTGCTGCCCGGCATCCCCGGCGAGACACTGTCGATGCTGTTCACAGACCTTGACCGGGATGGCGACCAGGACCTGCTTTTGGGCAACGACTTCGAGATCCCCGACTATTTCTACATGGGGGACGGCAAAGGCGGGTTCCGCGCCGTGACCTACCAGGACGGAACCATGCCGCATACGACCACCACGACGATGGCGATCAAGACGGCGGACCTGATGAACGACGGCGCACCGGAACTTTACCTGGCGCAGATCGCCGGGCGGTCCTCGGGCGTGTCCAACATCCTCAAGATGCAGCCGCTGGAACACTATTGCGCGATCATCAAGCGCGATGACCTGCGGGCGACCTGCGAAAAGAACATGGCGATCAAGACCTGGTACAAATCGGGCAACAGCTTTGACCCGACCTATGCCAGCCGCTGCCAGGAACTGACCGGGCGCGACCAGGTGGAATGCAAGGCCATGCTGATCAAGGACCTGGCGATCCAGCGCAAGGATGCCGCGATCTGCGACATGATCCCCAAAGACCAGGTCAAGGCGCATTCCTACTGCGTGGTGCACTTCAAGCCGCCGCGCCCGATCGAGGCGCAGGAGGCCGACGCCGCCCTGCCGCAGATCAAGAACTACAACGTGCTGCTGACGCCGGATGGCGCGGGCGGCTATGCGGATGTGGCCAAGGACTGGGGCCTGCACATCGGCGGCTGGAGCTGGGACACCAAGATCGCCGATTTCGACGAGGACGGCTGGAAGGATGTCTATATCGTCAACGGCACCTGGGTCCCGAACGAGGTCAGCCCGTCGAACCTGTTCTTCCGCAACACCGGCAAGGGGTTCGTGGAATCCTCCGGTCCCTTCGGGCTTGAGGATTACCTGATGACCGCCGCCGCGACGCGGTTCGACATGGACGGCGACGGCGACCTGGACATCGTGACCTACACGGTGAACGGGCCGCTGGCGGTCTTCCGCAACAACGCGCAGGACAACAAGGCGCTGACGGTGAGTTTCGAGGACCTGCAGGGCAACCGCGACGGCATCGGCGCCGAGGTCACGGTGACGGATTCGCAAGGCGTGACGCGGATGCAGGAGATCCAGCTTGGCGGCGGCTTCATGTCCTTCGATGCGCCGGTGGCGCATTTCGGGCTGGGCGACGCGGACAAGGCGGTGCGCATCGCGGTCCGCTGGGCCGATGGCGGCGAAACGGTGATCGAAGGCGATTTCGCGCCCGAGACCCAGTACCTTATCCGCCGTTCCGCCCCCGAATAAGGCACGAGGGCGGCCTGAACGGGCCGCCCCGCGACTGCCGGGACAGGGTTCCGGCGCCTTGAATGGGCGGATTACCGAGTGCGTCCGCCCCTGCCCGGATCAACCCCGTTGAACCCGGCCCGCTTTCACGGCAAGTAGAGGGGGTTCCCCTCAGGCATCGGAAGGTCATGGCCAAGCTCTACCACGTCCCCCTCTCGCCCTTTTGCCGCAAGGTCCGTCTCAGCCTCGCCGAGAAGAAGATCGAATGCGAATTGGTCGAGGAGCGTTACTGGGAGAAAGACCCGGATTTCATGCGCCGCAACCCGGCGGCAAAGGTGCCGGTGCTGCGCATCGACGGCAAGATCATGGCCGAGTCGGCGGCGATCTGCGAATGGATCGAGGAGAAATACCCCGAACCGGCGCTGATGCCGCGGTCCGCCGACGCCCGCTACGAGGTGCGCCGCCTGGTCGGCTGGTTCGACGACAAGTTCCACAATGAGGTCACGTCGAAACTGCTGTACGAGCGGGTCAACAAGAAGGTGATGAAGGCTGGGTTCCCCGACAGCGGAAACGTCAAGGCCGGGGCCAAGGCGATCAAGTATCACCTCGACTACATGGCCTGGCTGCTGGATCACCGGCGTTGGCTGGCAGGCGACAACATGACCCTGGCCGATTTCGCCGCCGCCGCGCATCTGTCGGCGCTGGACTATATCTCGGACGTGGACTGGAACCGGTCGAGCGTGGTCAAGGACTGGTATGCCAAGATCAAGTCGCGTCCGGCCTTCCGCGCCATCCTGGCCGACCAGGTGCCGGGGTTCCCGCCGCCTGCCCATTATGCCGACCTGGATTTCTGAAATCGAGGCGATCTTTCTGCGAAAGATCGGTGGGGGCGCTGCCCCCGTCCCTGCGGGACTCCCCCGGAGTATTTTTGCCAAGAAGAAGCAGGGGGAGTCGTGAGGGAACTGACCGAACGCCTGAAGGACGAAGCGCGGGCCATCGGCTTTGCCCAGGCGCGCATCTGCCGGCCCGGCGACGTGCCCGAGGTGATGGGCAGGCTGCGCGCCTTCCTGGACCGGGGTTATCACGGGCAGATGGACTGGCTGGCGGATCGGGTGCACTGGCGCGGGGCGCCCGATGTCCTCTGGCCCGAGGCGCGGTCTGTCATCATGCTGGGTGAGAATTATGGCCCAGAGCACGATCCGCTGGAGGTGTTGGATCGGCGCGACCGGGCGGCGATCAGCGTCTATGCCCAGCACCGCGATTATCATGACGTGGTCAAGAAGCGGTTGAAGCGGCTGGCGCGCTGGCTGATCGCCGAGGCGGGCGGCGAGGTGAAGGTCTTTGTCGACACCGCGCCGGTGCCGGAAAAACCCTTGGCGCAGGCGGCGGGGCTGGGCTGGCAGGGCAAGCATACCAACCTGGTCAGCCGCGAGCTGGGATCCTGGCTGTTCCTGGGCTGTGTGTTTACCACGCTGGAGCTGGAGGTGGACGGGGCCGAGCGCGATCACTGCGGATCGTGCCGGGCCTGCCTGGACATCTGCCCGACCGAGGCTTTTCCCGCGCCTTACCAGCTGGACGCGCGGCGCTGCATTTCCTACCTGACCATCGAGCACAAGGGGCCGGTGGACGAGGCGCTGCGGCCCGCGCTGGGAAATCGGATCTACGGCTGTGACGACTGCCTGGCGGTCTGCCCCTGGAACAAGTTCGCCCGCCGCGCCGAAGAGGTGAAGTACCACGCGCGCCCGGACCTGCTGGCGCCGCCGCTGGCGGACCTGGCCGTTCTGGACGACGCGGCGTTCCGGGCGCGGTTCTCCGGCTCTCCGATCAAGCGGATCGGGCGGGACCGGATGGTGCGGAACACCTGTTATGCCATCGGCAACTCTGGCCGGCCCGAGCTGAGACCCGTTGTCCAGTCGCTTTGCGAGGATGCGGACCCGGCGGTGCGTGACGCGGCCCGCTGGGCCGTGCTGCGCCTGGGATCGGAACAGGGGGACGGGCGCTGAGCTGCCATCTCAGCGCCCGGAGCGACACCTCGGTTTCTTGGGAGAAAGAGCTTGTCACTCGACCGTTACATGGCAGCCACACCCGGTTCGCGCAAGAGGCGCGCAAGGCAACGTGAGGTCCGTGACAACGGGCTTTGATTTGCGCCGATGAAACCCATGTTATGCAGGGACAGGACAGGACCCGATCCGAGAGGAGAACAACTTGGCAAAATATGAACGAAGACCGGAGGTTATCCACAGCCTGACGCCCGAGCAGTTTCACGTCACCCAGGAGAGCGGGACAGAGCGCCCGGGGACCGGCGAATACTTGCACATGAAAGAGCCGGGCATCTACGTGGACGTGGTTTCGGGCGAGCCGCTGTTCGCCAGCGCCGCGAAATACGAATCGGGCTGCGGCTGGCCGAGCTTTGTCAAACCCATCGAGCCGGACAATATCGTCGAGCTGCGCGACACCACGCATGGCATGATCCGGACCGAGGTGCGGTCGCGCCACGGGGACAGCCACCTAGGCCATGTCTTCCCGGACGGGCCGATGGACCGGGGCGGCCTGCGCTACTGCATCAACTCGGCCTCGCTGCGGTTCATCCACCGTGACGACATGGCGGCCGAGGGCTATTCTGATTACATCGACCAGGTGGAGGAGATCGAATGACAGACCGTGCTGTTCTGGCCGGAGGCTGTTTCTGGGGCATGGAAGAGCTGATCCGCAAGCTGCCCGGGGTCGAGAAGACCCGCGTGGGCTATACCGGCGGTGACGTTGCCAATGCCACCTATCGCAACCACGGCACCCATGCCGAGGGGATCGAGATCCTGTTCGATCCGGCAAAGATTTCCTACCGGCAGCTGCTGGAGTTCTTTTTCCAGATCCACGACCCGACCACGCTGAACCGGCAGGGCAATGACATGGGCATGAGCTATCGCTCGGCCATCTACTATGTCGACGAGGACCAGCGGCAATGCGCGCTGGACACCATCGCCGACGTCGAGGCCAGCGGGCTCTGGCCCGGAAAGGTGGTGACCGAGGTGGAACCCGTGGGCGATTTCTGGGAAGCGGAGCCCGAGCACCAGGATTACCTGCAACGTTATCCGGGCGGGTATACCTGCCATTTCCCGCGCGCCGACTGGGTGCTGCCCAAGCGCGACGCAGCGGAATGACACCGGGGAAGCCATGCGTTTGCGCATGGCTTCCTTGCCACATTGGGCAATCCCTATTCTCCGGCCCTCCGCCTATATGCGGGAAAGCTCAGGAGATTGGAGAACGGATATGACACCAGAGGCATTCTGGGACGGGATTGCAGAGAAATACGCCAAGCAGCCCATTGGCAACACCGAGGCCTACGAGGCCACGCTGGACCGGGTGCGGCATTGGCTGCGTCCGGACATGGCCGTGCTGGAAATCGGCTGTGGTACCGGCACGACGGCGCTGAAGCTGGCCGGGAATGCGGGGCAGATCCTGGGCACCGACGTCTCTGGAGAGATGGTACGCATCGCGAACGAAAAGGCCGCGCAGGTGCCGAATGTCAGCTTTGCCACTGCTCCCGCGGAAAGTGCCGGGGCCGGGCAGCCCTTCGACGCGGTGCTTGCCTTCAACCTTTTGCACCTAGTCGCGGACAGGGCGGCGGTTCTGACCCATGTGCGCGGCCTGTTGCCCGAGGGCGGGCTGTTCATCTCCAAGACGCCCTGCCTGGGTGGCAAACCCTGGTTCCGGCCGCTGATCTGGGCGCTTCAGAAGGTCGGCAAGGCGCCCGGCCCCGTCCATTCGCTGCGGCCCGGTCAGATCGAGGACGAACTGCGCGCGGCCGGTTTCGAGGTGGTGGAAAGCGGAGGCTATCCGAAAAAGCTGCCCAACTGGCTGGTCGTGGCCCGCGCGGTCTGACCGCGCATTTCCCTGCAACCCGGGCATCCGGTTACGGGAACGGGATTTGACTTGTGCCCCTGAGCACCCCAGATAGTCTGTCGAGCCGGGAAACAGGACAGTCACCGGATATCAGGGGTATTTGCGTAAAGGCCAACCGTTGCCTATTGTGCGCGATCTTTCGGCAATAGGGCAACGGGACGAGGCAGGACTACGTGACAGCAGGGTCGACCATTCGAGGCGGAATCATAAGGAAACTCTTTTCCTTGATCAGGAAAACCGGCGCGGAATTCGCGCTGCCGATGCTGCAACGGCCCCGGCAGTTGCAGACGGCTGCCCTGTGTTACCGCATCGACGACGGTCACAAACGCGTCCTTTTGATCACCAGCCGCGGCACCGGGCGCTGGGTCATCCCCAAGGGCTGGCTGATGCGCGGCAAGAACGCCAGCGAGGCCGCTGTCGTGGAAGCCTGGGAAGAAGCCGGGGTGCGCCCGGGCCGGACGGCAGAGCGTCCCATCGGCACCTATGTCTACGACAAGATCAAGAATTCGGGCCTGCCGGTCACCGTCGAGATGCTGGTCTTTCCGGTCGAGGTCCGGTCGCTGGAGGATCGGTTCCCCGAAGCCCGTGAAAGAGTGCGCCGCTGGGTCACGCCAACTGAGGCAGCAGGAATGGTTGACGAGCCGGGACTGAGGCAAATTCTCCTCGATTTCGGGGACAATTGACCCTGCAACCGTGTTGATCTTGCTCCGAGGCCGCATTTGACATAGGCCCCCCGGCCAAACGGGGGGAAATGCATGTCGGACGAACACCTGGATCCAAGTCACCTGGAGACGCTTGACCGCGACCTGGGCCGGCTTTCGGCGCTGGAACAGGCCACGGCCTATGTCAGCCGCCCGATGATGGGCTTTGGAATCGCGCTGATCTTCGTGGTGTTCGCGGGACTGGTCGCGGCGCTTGTCTTCGGGCAGACCAACAACACCTTCATCGTTGTCGTGGCCGCCGCCTTTGGCGCCTACATGGCGCTGAACATCGGTGCCAACGATGTGGCCAACAACATGGGGCCCGCCGTGGGCGCCAATGCCATGTCGATGGGCGCGGCCATCGTGATCGCCGCGATCTTTGAAAGCGCCGGCGCCCTGCTGGCCGGGGGCGACGTGGTATCGACCATCGCCAAGGGCATCATCGCGCCGGAAAGCCTGGGCACCTCCGGGGCTTTCATCTCTGCCATGATGGCGGCGCTGCTGGCCTCGGCGCTTTGGGTGAACCTGGCGACATGGATCGGGGCGCCGGTCTCGACCACGCATTCGGTCGTGGGCGGCGTCATGGGCGCCGGGATCGCGGCGGCAGGTTTTGCCGCCGTCAGCTGGGGCCAGATGAGCGCCATTGCCGCCAGCTGGGTGATCTCTCCCCTGCTGGGCGGGCTGATCGCCGCCGGGTTCCTGTGGTTCATCAAGGCCAACATCATCTACCGCGACGACAAGATCGCCGCCGCGCGCAAATGGGTGCCGGTTCTCGTCGGCATCATGGCAGGGGCCTTTGCCTCGTACCTTGCGGTCAAGGGCCTCAAGAAGATCGTCAAGATCGAGCTGGGCAGCGCCCTGATGATCGGCGTCGGGGTGGCCGTGATCGCCTGGCTGATCATGATCCCGGTGGTCCGCAGGCAATCGGCCAACCTGGAAAACCGGAACAAGTCTCTCAAGGTGCTGTTCGGCATCCCGCTGATCGTTTCGGCGGCGCTGCTCAGCTTTGCGCATGGGGCCAATGACGTGGCCAACGCGGTCGGCCCGCTGGCCGCCATCGTGCAGGCCTCGTCGACCGGCGATTTCACCCACGCGGTGGAAATCCCGCTGTGGGTCATGGTGATCGGCGCGCTGGGGATTTCCTTTGGCCTGTTCCTCTTCGGGCCGAAGCTGATCCGCATGGTGGGCAACCAGATCACCAAGCTGAACCCGATGAGGGCCTATTGCGTGGCGCTTTCGGCGGCGATCACGGTGATCGTGGCCAGCTGGCTGGGCCTGCCGGTCAGCTCGACCCATATCGCCGTGGGCGGGGTCTTTGGCGTCGGGTTCTTCCGCGAATGGGACACCGAGCGGCGGATGCGGAAATCCAAGAGCGCGATCACCGGCCTGCCGGCCCTTGCGCCCGAGGAACGCCGCCGCCGCAAGCTGGTGCGGCGGTCGCACTTCATGACCATCGTGGCGGCCTGGGTCATCACCGTGCCCGCCGCCGCGGCGTTGTCTGCGGGCCTGTTCCTGGTGATCCAGGGCATCAGCGGCTGAGCCTTTCCACCCTCAAGGGCCCTGTCACTCCCGTTTCACCGGGCTGGGCAAGTCCCTTGGGTGGCGCGGCCTGGCGCGCGCCAGGTCCGCGCGCAGCTCTGCCGGACCTCGATCCGTCGCAGGCGCCACCCCCTGCCCCGCCCCGGGCGTCAGGATGTGCCGCAACAGCGCCACCGGATGCGCCCGCAGGGACAGGCGCATGGCGACGTAATCCTCGACCACCTGTTCGCCCTCCGTCATCTGCGGCAGGCAAGCCGCCACCTCGGCAATGGCCTCGCCGTCCAGATCCCGCGAGAAGAGCGGCAGCTCCCCGCCCGTCTTCAGCGCCTTGGCCTGCCACAGCGCCTCGCGCCGGGAGAGGCCGAGGGCGGCAAAGGCATCCGCCTCGGCCAGCCGTTCCAGCACCGCGGGCGCCAACCCGGCCCGGCGCCAGACATCGGCCACCTGCATGTAGCCGTTGCCCCGCGCATGGGTCAGCCAGGTGGCCTCTTCCTCGGCCAGTCCCTTGATCTGGCGAAAGCCCAGCCGCAACGCCAGCCCGCCCTTGCCGTCCGGTTCCATCACATTGTCCCAGTAGCTGGCATTGACGCAGACCGGCCGCACCAACACCCCGTGTTCGCGCGCATCGCGCACGATCTGGGCGGGCGCATAGAACCCCATCGGCTGCGCATTCAGCAGCGCGCAGGCAAAGATCCCCGGGTGATGGCATTTCAGCCAGGCCGAGGCATAGACCAGCAGCGCAAAGCTGGCGGCATGGCTCTCGGGAAAACCATAGGATCCGAACCCCTCGATCTGGGAAAAGCAGCGTTCGGCAAACGCCCGGTCATAGCCCTTTTGCGCCATGCCCCGCAGGAACAGGCTGCGAAACTCGCTGACATTGCCGTGTTTCTTGAAGGTGGCCAGCGAGCGGCGCAGGCGGTCCGCCTGTTCCGGGGTGAAGCCCGCGCCGGTGATGGCGATCTGCATGGCCTGTTCCTGGAACAGCGGCACGCCCAGCGTCTTGCCCAGCACCTCGCCCAACTCGTCCGAGGGGAATTGCACCTTTTCCTCGCCGTTGCGACGGCGGATGTAGGGGTGCACCATGTCGCCCTGGATCGGGCCGGGGCGGATGATCGCCACCTCGATCACCAGGTCATAGAAGGTGCGCGGCCGCATCCGGGGCAGGAAATTCATCTGTGCCCGGCTCTCGACCTGGAAGACGCCCACGCTGTCGGCCCTGCACAGCATGTCATAGACCGCGCCATCCTCGGGCGGCAGGGTGGCCAGCGTGTGCCGCGCCCCGTGGTGACGCGCCACCAGGTCAAAGGCCTTGCGGATGCAGGTCAACATCCCGAGCGAGAGCACATCGACCTTGAGGATGCCCAGAGCGTCGATGTCATCCTTGTCCCAGCAGATGACGGTCCGCCCCTCCATCGCGGCGTTTTCCACCGGCACCAGTTCATCCAGCCGCCCCTCGGTGATGACAAAGCCGCCGACATGCTGGCTCAGGTGACGGGGAAAGCCGATGATCTCGTAGATCAGCTCCATCGTCAGCATCAGGCGGCGGTCGTCCGGGTCCAGCCCGATCTCGGCCATGCGCTGCCGTTCCAGCCCCTGCGCGGAAAAGAACCCCCAAAGCTGCGAGGACAGCGCCCCGATCGTGTCCTGGCTCAGCCCCATCGCGGCGCCGACCTCGCGGATGGCGCGCTTGCCCCGGTAATGGATCACCGTGGCACAAAGACCCGCGCGGTGGCGTCCGTAGGTCTCGTAGATGTGCTGGATCACCTCCTCGCGGCGCTCGTGTTCGAAATCCACATCGATATCGGGCGGTTCGTCCCGCGCCTCGGACACGAAACGCTCGAATACCATCGTCCCCACCTCGGGGCTGACAGAGGTCACGCCCAGGCAATAGCAGGTGATGGAATTGGCCGCGGAGCCGCGCCCCTGGCAGAGGATCCCGCGCGACCGGGCAAAGGCGACGATGTCCCGGACAGTCAGGAAATAGGGCTCGTAATTCAGCCGCGAGATCAGATCCAGCTCATGCGCCAGCATCTTCTGCACCTTCTCCGGCGCCCCCTGCGGATAGCGCCAGGCCAGCCCCTCATGCGCCAACCGCGCCAGCCGCGCCTGCGCGGTCTCGCCCTGCGCGATCTCCGACGGGTACTCGTACCGCAGGGACGCGATGTCGAAGGCGCAGCGCGCCGCCAGCGCGGCAGCCCGGTCCACCGCCTGCGCATGTGGACCCAGCAGGCGGCGCATCTCGTCTTCCGAGCGCAGCCGCTGTTCACCGTTGGCCAGCGCCGCCCGGCCTAGTTGATCCACGCGGACCCCGCTGCGGATCGCCGTCAGCACATCCGCCAGCCGCCGCCGCCGTCCGTGGTGCATGACGGGTGCCGCCGTGGCCACGGTGGGCAGGCCCAGCTCCGTCGCCAGCGCCGCCAGCCGGTCGAACCGGCGCGCATCCTCGCCATCATAGCGCGGCGCCAGTGCCAGGTGCATCCGCGCGCCCTGCCCCCGCACCAGCGCCGCCACATGGCCGCACCAGCCCGCCCCAACCCGGTCCGGCGCCAGGAGGATGAACTCCAGCCCCTCCACGCCCTCCGGCAAATCCGACAGGTGCAGGTGACAGGCGCCTTTTTCCGCCCGCAGCCGGCCGGCGCTCAGCATCCGGCACAAATGCCCCCAGCCCACGCGCGACCCCGCCAGCGCCACCATCTCCACACCTTCGGTAAAGACCAACCGCGCCGCCGGGATCAGCCGGGGCACGTTGCGCACCGGCGCACGCGGCGGCACAGGCAGACCGGGCGGCGCCGGCGGGCCGATCACCCCGCCCTCTGTCTCCAGCCGCTCCAGCTCCGCCACCTGCCGCGCGATCTCGCGCCCCGCGCTATGCGCCCGCACGATACCCGCAACAGAATTCACATCCGCCAGGGCAATGACAGACACCCCCGCAAGTGCCGCACGCTCCATGTACTCTTCCGGGTGCGAGGCCCCGGTGAGAAAGGAGAAGTTCGAGGTGATACAAAGCTCGGCGAACATGCGGGGCAATATATTCCCCCTTTGTTCTCATTTCGAGTCCACAGAACGCTGCCCGGACCCCATGCTTCTTCTTGGCGGAAATACTCCCCGCCGGAGGCACCTCGAGGAGGGAGCCGGAGGCGGACCGACGAGATACAAAGCGCGGGCCCCGAAGGGCCCGCTCAATTGGATCAGACGCCGGATTTCACGATGGCCTCGGCCAGCAGCGGCACGGTCTTCGCGTTCAGACCCGCGATGTTCATGCGCGAATCGCCCACCATGTAGACGCCGTGATCGCGGCGCAGGGTCTCGACCTGTTCAGGCGTGGCACCCAGGCGCGAAAACATGCCGCGGTGCTGCGCGAGAAAGCCGAACCGGTCCGACCCCGACAGGCGCTGCAATTCGCCCGCCAGTTGCTCGCGCAGGGCCAGCATGCCGGTGCGCATCTCTTCCAGTTCCGCCTGCCACTCGGCCTTCAGCGCATCGTCGCTCAGGACATAGGTCACCAGCCGCGCGCCGTGGTCCGGCGGGAATGAAAAGTTCTGCCGGTTGAGATAGTTCAGCGTGCCCTGGTTCAGCGTCTTCGCGCCGCCGTCCTGCGCCACGGCCATCAGCAGGCCGGTGCGCTCGCGGTAGATGCCGAAGTTTTTCGAACAGGAGGCCGCGATCAGGCATTCCGGCACCGACGAAGCCACCATGCGCACCGCTTGCGCATCCGCGTCCAGCCCGTCGCCGAACCCCTGGTAGGCCAGGTCCACCATCGGCGTGGCGCCGGTCTTGTTCAGGAGGTCGATCAGGGCCTTCCACTCGGTCGCGTTCAGGTTCGCGCCGGTCGGGTTGTGACAGCAGCCGTGCACCAGCACGATGTCGCCTTTGCCCGCCTGAGCGAGGTCGGCCATCATGCCGTCGAAGTTCACGCCGCCGCTTTCATTGTCGAAATAGCGGTACATGACCGTCTCGATCCCCATGTGTTTGAGGATCGACAGGTGGTTGGGCCAGGTCGGATCGCTGACAAAGACGCGGACTTTCGGGTTGGCCATGCGCGCCATGTCAAAGGCCTGGCGAACCGCGCCTGTGCCGCCCGGCGTCGCCGCCGCGGCCACGTTCTCACGCGCAACCGCATCGCCCAGCACCAGCGCCACCATGACGTCGGCAAAACCCGGATCGCCGGCAAGCCCGGTATAGGCCTTGGTCTGTTCGTCTTCCCAAAGCTGCTTTTCGGCGGCCTTGATCGCCCGCATGATCGGCGTGTTGCCATCGGCGTCCTTGTAGACGCCGACGCCAAGGTCGATCTTGTCCTCGCGCGGGTCCTCGCGGAAGGCCTGCATCAGCATCAGGATCTTGTCGGCGGGTTGTTCCTTGATCGTCTCGAACATCTCTGTCTCCGGTTATTCCGCGGGTCCCGTGGCGACGGGCAGCGTCGGGAAGGCGCCCCATTCCGCCCAGGACCCGTCATATAGCGAATGGTCGCTCTTGCCGATGCGTTCCATCGCAAGACTCAGGATCGCGGCGGTCACACCCGACCCGCAGGTGGTGATCGCGGGCTTGGCCAGGTCCACGCCCGCCGCCACGAAGACCGCACGCAGCGCATCTGCGTCCTTCAACGTGCCGTCTTCGGTCAGGAGGCTGCGGTAATGGACATTTTTGGACCCCGGGATATGCCCCGCCCGCAGGCCTTCGCGCGGTTCGGGTTCCTCGCCGGCAAAGCGCGACGGCGACCGGGCGTCGATCACCTCGGTGTTCTTCAGCTTGGCGGCGGCGGACACCTGGGTCACGTCGCGCACCAGGTGGTTCTGGCGGCGCACGGTCATGTGCCGGTCGCGGACGATCGGATCCATGTCCTCGATCTCGCGGCCCTCGGCCTGCCACTTGGCGAACCCGCCGTCCAGCACGGCGATGTCATCTTTGCCCATCAACTTGAACAGCCACCAGACCCGGGCGGCGGAAAAGATCCCGGCGCCATCGTAGACCACGACCTGGTGGCCGTCGCCCACGCCCATCGCGCGCATCCGCGACATGAACTTTTCCGGCGGCGGCGCCATGTGCGGCAGGTCCGACCGCGCATCCGAAATTTCGTCGATGTCGAAAAACCGGGCGCCGGGAATATGTCCGGCGTCGTATTCGGCACGGGCATCGCGGCCCATGTCGGGCAAGTACCAGCTGGCATCCAGGATCCGCAGGTCGGGATCGTTCAGGTGTTTGGCCAGCCACTCGGTCGAAACGAGCGTTTTGGGATCGTCGGCGAACATGGGCCCCCCACAGCGGTCATTACCGTGTGCTTAGGCAAGAGGGCCACCGCTTGCAAGCGCGTCGCGCCGCGATCTGTCCTCCGGGGCAGGAAATGCCACCCCGGAGACCGGCGCATTACTTCGACATCATGCCACGCAGCGCGCTGACCACGGCCAGAACGACACCTCCGCCGACACCGCCGCTGGCAACTTGGCCGATGATCGTGCCGATATCCAGCCCGCCCACAGCACCGGCCTGCCCGGCCACGTCTGGCGCGCCCAGCATTCCCAGCAGGGTACTGCCCAGGCCACCCCCGACAATACCCGCTATCGAGTTGATCAGCGTGCCTTGGTTGATGCCCTTGACCAGCCCGCCGGCAAGGTTGCCGCCGACCGCGCCCGAGATCAGTGCAATGAAAAGTTCCATGTCCACTCCCTTTCCTGCGCCCCACCAAGGGGCGCGGACTGGGTAGCGGGCCGGGCAGGCCAGCGATAAGGGAATGGCGCGCAGGCTTTCCCCGCACGCGCCGTCGGGGTCAGCCGCGTTCCTTCAGCAGGCGCTGCTTTTGGCGGTTCCAGTCGCGCTTGGCCTCGGTCTCGCGCTTGTCGACGTTCTTCTTGCCCTTGGCGATGCCGATCTTGATCTTGGCGATACCCTTGTGGTTGAAATACAGCACCAGGGGCACCAGCGTCATGCCCTTGCGCTGGGTCTCGTTCCAGAGCCGGGCCAATTCACGCTTGGAACACAAGAGCTTGCGCCGCCGGCGCTCCTCGTGCCCGAACATCGCGCGCTCGTAGGGCGCGATATAGCTGTTCACCAGCCAAAGTTCGCCATCCTCAACCGCCGCATAGCTCTCGGCGATGTTCGAGGTGTTCTCGCGCAGGGATTTCACCTCGGACCCGTTCAGCACGACGCCGCATTCGAGGTCATCCTCGATCGCGTAGTCAAAACGGGCGCGCCGGTTCTCGGCGATCACCTTGTAGTTCGGGTTGCTGTCGGGTTTCTTGGCCATGATGCGCCTAGATAGTCACTGGCGCGGGGCCTGTCCACCACCCGCGGCGGGTCTCGGACTTGACAATCAGCGCCGGTCGCAGTGCCTAGGTGACAGACCCAGACCAAGAGGCAGAGATGAACCGCTACCCCCGCGACATGATCGGCCACGGCCCCCACCGCCCCGACCCGCAGTGGCCCGGCGGCGCGCGGGTCGCGGTGCAATTCGTCCTGAACTACGAGGAAGGCGGCGAGAACTGCCTGCTGCACGGCGATGCAGGGTCCGAAGGGTTCCTGTCGGACATTCCCGGCGCCGCGCCCTGGCCGGGACAACGCCACTGGAACATGGAATCGATCTATGAATACGGCGCCCGCGCCGGATTCTGGCGCCTGCATGACCTATTCACCAGCGCGGGCATCCCGCTGACGATCTACGGCGTCGCCACGGCGCTGGCCCGCTCCCCCGAACAGGTCGAGGCCATGAAGGAGGCGGGCTGGGAAATCGCCAGCCACGGTCTGAAATGGATCGAACACCGCGACATGCCCGAGGAGGAGGAACGTCAACAGATCGCCGAGGCAATCGCCCTGCACACCGAGGTCGTCGGAGAGCCTCCGCGCGGCTGGTACACCGGGCGCTGTTCCATGAACACCGTCGCGCTGACTGCCGAGACCGGGCAATTCGCCTACATCTCGGACACATACGACGACGACCTGCCCTATTGGAAAGAAATCGGCGGGCGTGCCCAGCTGGTCATCCCCTACACGCTCGAGGCCAACGACATGCGCTTTGCCGGCGCGCCGGGCTGGGTGACGGGGCAGGACTTTGGCCAATATCTCTGCGATGCCTTCGACACGCTTTATGCCGAGGGAGAGGCCGGGAAATCCGCGATGATGAGCGTCGGCCTGCACTGCCGTCTCATCGGACGCCCGGGCAAGATCGCCGGGCTGAAACGCTTTCTCACCCATATCGCCGCGCATGAGGGTGTCTGGACCCCGACCCGCCTGCAAATCGCCGAACACTGGGCCGCCACCCACCCGCCGATCACGACAGAGCGCCCCTCGCAGATGGACCGCGACACCTTCGTGACCCGGTTCGGGGGCATCTACGAACACAGCCCCTGGGTCGCGGACCGCGCCTGGGATCTGGAACTGGGTCCGGCGCACGACCGCCCCGCCGGGCTGGCCAATGCGCTTGCCCGCGCCTTTCGCCGCGCCACCGAACAGGAACGGCTGGGCGTGCTGCGCGCCCACCCTGATCTGGCCGGGAAACTGGCCGCTGCGCGCCGCCTGACCACCGAAAGCACGGCCGAACAGGCCAGCGCGGGCCTTGACGCCCTGACCGACGAGGAGCGCGCCCGCTTTTCAGAACTCAATGACGCCTACACCGAAAAGCACGGGTTCCCCTTCATCATCGCCGTGCGCGACCATGACAAGCAGGGCATTCTCGCCGCTTTCGAACGACGCCTTGGCAATGACAGCGAAACGGAGTTCACCGAGGCCTGCCGCCAGGTCGAACGGATCGCACGCCTGCGCCTCGACGCCCTGCTCTGACGCCCCCTCTACCGAAAGGAAAGGACATGCCTCAGATCATCGCACGACCGCTGACGCAAAGCGCCTTTGCCCCTTTCGGCGAAGTGCTGGAGGTCATGGGACCGCCCGACAAGCTGATCAACGCGGGAAAATGCGGCCGCCACCATGACATCGCGAAGTTGGATTTCGGTCCCGGCGGGCGGGCCGGCATCAGCCTGTTCGATGCCGAGCCGCGCGCCCTGCCCTACCTGCTCGACCTGGTCGAACGCCACCCGGATGGCAGCCAGGCCTTCCTGCCCATGCACCGCAATCCCTGGCTGGTCATCGTGGCTGAACCGGGCGACAGGCCCGGCGCGATCCACGCCTTCCTCGCCGGACCCGGGCAGGGGGTGAATTTCCATCGCGGCACCTGGCATGGCGTGCTGACGCCTCTGTCCGCGCCCGGCCTCTTTGCCGTGGTGGACCGGATCGGGGAGACCGCCAACCTCGAAGAGGTCAGGCTCGACCTGCCGGTCGAGATCGTCCTGCCCTGAGCATCAAACGAAAGAGGGGCCTCCGCAGAGACCCCTCTCTCCCCCGGGTCGGGGACTGCTCGATCCTGGGTGCCGGAGGCGTTACCAGCAACGCTGGCCGTGGCGGTTCCAACCGTTGCGGCATCCGTTGTGATGGCCGCCGTTGCGTTTCCATTTGCCGCCGTTGTGGTGCCGCTTTTTCCACTTGCCGCCGTTGTGATGGCGATGCTTCCAGTGCCCGTTGTGCTGACGCTGAATCACGACCCGGCCACGATGTTGGTTTTCGATCGCCTGGCCAAGAATGTAGAGTCCGACGGCAGCGCCGAGGAACCTCTTGAGGTCGTCGTTGTTGCGGGCCTGCGCCGGCGAGGCCGCGGTCAGCGACAGGGCCAGCGCACCGGCAGCGACGATGGATGTGATGAGACGTGCAGACATGAGGTGTTCTCCTCTCACGGGTAAGGGTCGGAGCCGCGTCAAGTCAGCGACTCCCGACCCCAGCGTCCTGCCGGCCTGTCCGGCGGCTCAATATCAGCCCGTGGATATTGGATAACCGCCCTGCCAGGCCCTTCGCGTTATTGAATTTCTCGACCGGGCAGCGCAGTTTGGGATCATGTCCCAAACCCGGCGTATCCTCATGTCCCCGACCCTTGCCCGCCTGATTTCCGCTGCTCTCGTCATTGTCGCCCTGGCCATGCCCGGCGCCGCGGCGGCGGATTGCTACATCCATTACAAGGCCAAGCGCGACACGCCCAAATACGGGCTGCACTACGGCATCGTGCGCAGCTCGGGTTCTTGCCCGTCGTCGCCGGAACGCGCCGTCCGGTCGCGCATTTCATCGGGCGGATGGGTCGTTCTGGGCATCGTCAAGGTCACCAATTCGCCCCCTACCGCATCGGAACTCGAATTTGCAAAGCAACACTATTACCGCTAGCGAAAGCCGCCGTTCTGGCAGCCGCATCGTCACGCTGGGCATTGTCGCCATCGTGACCATCCTGGGTCTGGCCGGGGCCGTCCTGCTGCTGACCCTGCCGGACGGCAATGCCTTCAACGCGCGTGTCGAACGCATCTTCCTGGAAAACGACAACCTTGCTAGCCAGGCCGAGGTCAAGCTGCTGGAGATCCTGGCACAGTCCGGCACCGCCTTTTCCGACACGCTGGCCAGCTACCGCGTCGTGATCTTCGTGCTGCTGGTCTTTTCCGCCGCGCTGCTGGTCGCGGCGCTGGTCTTTCTGGTGATGCTGGTGTCGCTCAACCGGCGGATGGCCCAGATCGAACGATCCGGCATCGAGGTGTCCAGCCTGATCATCTCGCGCGAGGAAAATACCGTCTACCTGAACACGATGGGGTTCAAGCTGACCGATGCGATGATGGAAACGCTGGCCGTCCTGGCCGAAGCCCGGCTGGACGACGAGATGCTGACCGGCAGCCAGATCGAGGCGGTTATCTCTGGCAAGGCCGAGGCGGATTGCGACGAGGCCTCGGGCGCGACGCGGATCAAGCGGCTGCGCGACGGTCTCGGCAACCAGATGGTCAGCGAGTTGCTGGTCAAGAACATCGCCCGCCGGGGCTATATGCTGGCCATCGACAAGGGCGTGATCGAGGTCGTCTGAACCACTCGGAGGACCGCCCCCTCAGAACAGCGCGGATTCCGCTGCGCCGGACTCATCGACCTCGCCAAGGCGCGTGTTGGCCCGCATGCCCGCGCGCAACTCCCCACGTAGTGCGAGCAGCACCCGGCGGTGATCCGCCTTGTGGTCCAGCACAGCCCGGTTTCGTGCCGCGGACTGGCGCAGAAACGCCTTCCAGGGCTTCTCGGGCAGCGCGAAAGAACGGTTCAACTGCCCGTCGCCGTAACCGTTGTCATAGACCTGCTTGCCCAGCAGCACGGCGGTAAAGACGTTGTAGGTGAACAGATGCGCCGAGGGCACGTCCAGTGGCGTGGGTAACTGGTGCCTCCACAGGTCCAGCAGGTGCTCCAGCCGGTCGGAAATCTTCAACTGGGTGCGCGAATCCATCCAGTAGGGGTCGTCAGTGCGGTTGTTCAGGCGGTAATGCAGGCAGATGAAATCCCGCACCTCGTTGAACATCCCGTCAGACACCCGGTTGTAGGCGTCGCGGGTGGCGTCCTCGTAGTCCTGGCTGGGAAAGTACTGCAACAGCCAGCGCAGACCCATGTCGATCATGTGGATCGCGGTGGACTCCAGCGGTTCGATGAACCCGCCCGACAGGCCCAGAGCGATGCAGTTCTTGACCCAGGCCCGGCGCGATCGGCCCACCCGCATCGGGATCACGCGCGGCTCTGCCCCCGGCGGGGCCATGTCGCCCAGATGCGCCAGGAATTCTTCGGCGGCTTCGTCGTCCGTGCGATGGGCCGAGGAAAAGACATAGCCCGTGCCGATGCGGTTGAAGAGCGGCACCGCCCAGCTCCACCCGGCGCCCAGCGCGGTGGATTGCGTCGCGGCCCGGATCTTTTCGGGATCGGGATGCGGCACCTGCAGCGCCATCGCACGATCGTTGCCCAGGTAGTCCGCATAGCTGTCAAAGGGTTCGCCCAGCGCCTTCTGGATGACCAGCCCACGAAAGCCGGTGCAATCGAGGACCAGCTGCACCGGGTGCCGGCCCGTTTCCCGCAAAACCAGCGCGGCGACAAATCCGCGCTCGTCCAGTTCGACATCGTCGACGTCGTCCAGGATGTGTTCGATACCGTGGTCGCGGCCCCGCTCTGCCAGGAGCCCTGCGAACTTGACCGCGTCGAGGTGATAGGCATAGCCCGCCCGGGGCATGGGATCCTCACCCTGCTTGTTCAGGGAAAAGGGGCATTTCCAGGATTCAAAGAGATCCATGAGCGGCGAAAAGGACCGGATGTAATCCCGGTTGCCCGCGCCGTAGGCCTGAAAATAGTGACCGGCCTCGACGCCCTCGATCCGGGGCGGGCTGGCAAAGGGGTTCATGTAGCGGATGAACCTGCCCTTGCGGTCGACGTTCCAGTCGTTGAACATCACCCCCATCTTGAACGAGGCGTTGCAGCGCCGCATGAACTCCTGGTCATCAATGCTCATCTCGCGCAGTGTGACGGGCATGTGCGGCACCGTCGCCTCGCCGACGCCCACGGTGGGCACGTTGGGCGACTCGATCAGGGTGATCTTGATCTTTGGGGCGCATTTCGTCCGCAGGAAACAGGCCGCCAGCCAACCGGCCGTGCCGCCCCCCACGATGGTGATGGATGTGACCGGATCGCCCATGCCGCTGCCCTCCCCGCAACTTACGCCGGGTCAGCCTAACGGCAGGCGGCGAAATGGCAAAGGGTCAGGTGAATTCCGGCCCGTGGACCCAAGTGGTCAGAGAATAGCGCTGGCCCCGCGATACCGGTGTCACCCGGTGCAACGTGAAGCTGGGGAACAGGATGGCGCTGCCGCGTGTCGCATCCGCTGTTTCCACCTGTCCGTTGCCGTTGAGCTCCAGCCGCCCACCCTCGTAGGCGCTGCCTTCGCTCAGCTGTGCGACAAGCGTCAGTTTGCGCTTCTGGGCGAAGGTGCCGGCACCGATGTCGGAATGCCAGTCAAAATGCCCGCCCGCGTCCGAGGCATAGAGCGCCACCTGCGCCCGCTCGGCGAACTCGGTCAGGGCAAAGTTGAAATGCGCGCGGTTCACGTCGCGCACGACTTCCATCACCCGGCGAAAGACCCAGGCGCCCTCGCCCTCTTCGTCCAGCCAGGTGATGCGGGCGACGCGGATGTTCTCATTCTGGCGCCCGCGCACCAGGCCGGCGTCGCTGAAGTCCTGTGCCTGGGTCAGGCGGATGATCTGGTCGCACTCGGTGTCGGAAAACATCCGGTCGAGAGAATAGGGTGACAGCATGCAGATGCCCCGATGGAAAGGATCTGAGCCGCATGCCACCGGCCCGCGTCGGATACCGGTCTGTTTGCGACATGAAAGGCCGAAAACGTCACATTTCTTTTGCAGGGCGTTTTGGGGTCCGGAATTCCGGACCGCACATTCGAACAAATAGCTTGACCAATGAGACACGCCCGCCTATTTGTCCCGGCATGACCACGCAAATGACATATCGCAGTTGTTGCTAACCTCCTTCCGGTAGGTAAACCCGCAAGGTGCGGGGCACGACTGCTAATCGTTGCGTTCTTTCCCAAGAATTTGGTTCGAGACCAATGCCTACCGCCATTGGATACAGTGGCTGAATTGGTTATGGCGCCGGATTGCAAATCCGGAGTATGCGGGTTCGAGTCCCGTCTGCATCTCCAAACATCACCCCAACAAAACATGAGCTTAACAACCACATGACAGCTTCACGGTCCGGCCCGCAGCGATGAGTGGGAGAAACAGGTTCGGGCTCTGCGTCGGGCGAGTTGACCATTGAACCTTTCCGAATCCCTGATCCGGGTGTTGAAACAACACGTTTCGAAACCCTGAAATCCGGGAAAATAACTCGGAAAACTCTGGAATAGAAAACGACGGCAGATTCCCCTGCCGCCGCCCAAATAATTCGCACCCGAACGCCGCAGAATTACCGCCTATCGCCAATCACGGCCTTCAGCATCTCGCGCTCTTCACCGGTCAGGTCGGTCAGCGGCGATCTCACCGGGCCGGTGTCGAACCCTCGCAGGGCCACACCCGCCTTGATGGCGGACACCGCGTAGCCGGTCTTGCGGTCGCGGACCCTGGCGAAGGGATAGTAGAAGTCGGTCAGCATCCGTTCGCACTTGGCATCGTCGCCCGCCTGGAAGGCCGCGTGGAATTCCAGCGCGGTTTCGGGGACAAAGTTGAAGACGGCAGAGGAATAGGTATCCACGCCCGCCCCCCGGAACGCCTGCGCGAACAGTTCATGCGTGGGCATCCCGCCGACATAGGCCAGCCTGTCGCCCAGCCCGATTGTGATTCGGCGGACCGTGTCGATGTCGCCGGTGCCATCCTTGAAACCGATCAGGTTTGGGCACTCTTCGGCCAGGCGTGCAAGCGTATCGGCAGAGACAACCGACTGGCCCCGATTGTAGACGATCACGCCCATGTTGGTGGCGTTGCAGACGGTGCGGATATGCGCCTCGATCCCGTCCTGCGGCGCGCCGATCAGGTAGTGCGGCAAAAGCAGGATGCCGTCACCACCCGCCGCCTCGATGCCCTGCGCCATGTCGCAGGCCATGCGAGTGCCATAGCCGCAGCCGGCGATCACCGGCTGGCCGGGCTGGGCGGCGCGGGCGGTCTTGACCACCTCGACCACCTCGGCAGGGGTCAGCGAAAACAGTTCACCCGTGCCGCCGGCGACGATCAGCCCGGCGATCTTGTGCGGGCTGAGCCATTCGAGATGGGCAGAAAAGGCACTGGGGTTGAACCTGTCATCGGCATCGAAGGGCGTTACCGGAAAGGACAGCAGGCCGGAACGGATGATGTCGCGCAGGGCGATAGGGTCGATCATGTCTTTGAATCCTCGTGCATTCAGTCTTCGTGGATGCCATCGCCGCAAAAGGCGCCGCCCTGGTAGAGCGCGTTGACATCGTCGGCGGGCGGCGGGTCCATTTCGGCGTCGATCTTGGCGCGGAACTGCTCGGCATTGTCTTTCGGCTGCCAGCCCAGGTAGGCCACTTCGCGGTTGTCCCACCAGGAGGCCCCGTTGGCCGAGGCGCCATAGACGATGGGACAGCCCAGCCGCGGCACCATGAAGACGCGTTCGATCAACTGCATGAAATCGTCAAAGCTCATCCAGGTGGACAACATTCGGTGGTTCTTGGGCTCCGGAAAGCAGGACCCGATGCGCACGCTTGCGGTCTCGATGCCGTATTTGTCGTGGTACATGCTGGCCATCGCCTCGCCGAACACCTTGGACACGCCGTAAAGCCCGTCGGGCCGGGGCGTGCTGTTGGCGTCCAGCCGCTGGGTCTGCTTGTAGTAACCGATGGCATGGTTCGAGCTGGCAAGGATGATGCGCGGTTTGACCGAGGATTTGCGCGCGCCTTCGTACAGGTGAAAGACCCCGTCGATATTGGCGTTGCGCACGGTGTCCCAGTTGGCCTCGACCGACTGGCCGCCCATGTGGACGATGCCATCGCAGCCCTCGACCAGCGCCTCGACCGCTGCCTTGTCCCCCAGGTCACAGGGCACCAGTTCCTCGTGCGGGGCGGCCTGCCCCAAGTCGGCGCCGGGGCGGTCGGACAGGCGGATGGTTTCTGCGATGGGCTTCAGCCGCTCGCGGCAGACGGCGCCGAGGTTGCCCGTGGCGCCGGTGATCAGCAGTTTCTTCAGCATGGTGTCCTCTTGGTCAGTGCGCGGTCCAGGAACTGCAGGACCGCATGGTGAATGGCCGGGGTTTCCTTGTGGCCGGTCTCCTGGTCGATCCAGGTCACCAGCTGGTCGGTCTGCCCGGTGGCGTCATAGGCAAGGCGCAGGTCCAGCGTCGCCTGCGCCCCGGCGGGGATGGCGGTAAAGGGATCCTCGCGGCCATGAGCCACGAATTGCGGACGCGGCGCAATCAGGCCGGCGACCTGTCCCATGTCCGTGTGGCGCAGCACCCCCGGCACGATCAGGTACAGGCCGTGACGGTCGTGGACTCCGGTTTCGATCAACCCCTCTATGCTGGCCAGCATGCATAATTGCGCCACCGCCGCCACCCGGGACTCCAGCGCCCCCACCCACATGGCCAGCGCGGCCCCCATCGACATGCCCAACACGGCGATGCGGGTGCTGTCGATCCGGTCATGACCGGCCAGCCAGTCGAAGGCCGCCAGTTGATCCCCGACCATCTGGCCGAACAGCGGCCGCCCCCGCCAGAACCCGGCCTTGGCCAGGGCGCTTTCGCTGCCTTCGGACCGGCGATCGCCAAAGCCGGGCATGTCCATAGCCAGCACGGCATGACCGGCGGCCAGGAGGTCGGGACCATAAGGGGACGCCAACCAACGTGCGCCCTCTGCCACTTCACGACGCCCCAGATCGAATTGCCCGCCGTGGGCGTGGCAATAAAGAACGGCGGGAACGGGCCCCTCTCCCTCCGGCAGCCAGAGCGTCGCGGGCTTTCCGTCCAGCCGCAGCTCGATCCGCGACCCGGTATCGGCCACCTCTGCCTCTTGTACCTCGGCCACGGGTTCGGGCCGAACCTCGGGCAGCGCCAGCAAGTCGCGCAGCGTGGCGCGCAGGGTTTCGGGGTCGCAGCTCATCCTAGGTATAGGCCGTCGATCCGTCCGGGCGGATGGGCAGCTTGCGCTCCCAATGAATGTAGCGATCCGTCTTCAGGAAATCCTCGTCAATCTCGACACCCCAGCCGGGGCGGTCCGGGCGCAATTCCAGGTAGCCGTCCACCGGCATGTAGGGATCCCGGACATAGCCTGCCGCCTCATCGACCGGGGCAAGGTCGCGGCCGAGGAAGGCCGAAGTGCCGGGCAGCCGGTATTCGAGGATCTTGAAGTTCGGACAGGCGGTGGCGAAATGCAGGTTCACCGCCGTCGCAAGCGGCCCCATCGGGTTGTGCGGCGCGACGGGGACGTAAAAGGCCTCGGCGATGGCGGCGATCTTGCGCATCTCCAAAAGGCCACCGACTGCGCAGATGTCTGGCTGGATGATGTCTGCCCCGCCCGCCTGCAAAAGGCGCAGGAACTCGAACCGGGAATAAAGGCTTTCGCCCGTGGCCAGCGGCACCCGCAGCTGCGATTTCAATGCGCCCCAGGCCTCGATATTCTCGGGCCGCATGGGTTCCTCGAAGAACAGCGGGTGGAAGGGCGCCAGCGCGTTGCCCAGTTCCGCCGCCTGCCAGGGCTCGAAGATGCGCGCATGGGCGTCAAAGGCGAACTCGTAATCGGGGCAAAGCGCGGTCAGCTCTGCCACCCAGTCCGTGGTCGCCCGGATCACCTTGCCCCAGGGCTCGGCATGGATGTCATTGCGATAGGGTGACAGCTTGAAGGCGGTGAAGCCGTGCGCCTCTTGCATGGCGGCGCAATGGTCGTGGATCTCACCCGCGTCCGGCGCGGAATAGACACCGAGATAGACCCGCACCCGATCACGCACATGCCCCCCCAGCATCATGTAGACCGGCAGGCCCACGGCCTTGGCCGAGATGTCCCAGAGCGCGTGGTCGATGGCCGAGATCGCCGCCAGCCCCAGTGCGCCCGGGGGAAACCGGCTGTGCTGGTAGAGCTTGAGGATCAGACGTTCGATCCGGCGCGGGTCCTCGCCCTCGATCTGGGTGTAGAGATAGTCCAGCAGCGGCGGCAGGGCCCGGTCGGGGCCGTGGTTGTAACACTCGCCCCAGCCGGTGATCCCCTCGTCTGTGTCGATGGCCACGATGACGCGCGGACGGTTGCCGTCGCGGGACATGAAACTGCGCAGGCCGGTGATCTTCATCGGGTCATCCCTGGAAACGAGGTTGCGGCAGGCCGGTGACGCCAAGGCCGGTGATCGCGAAAAGGCCACCGGCGTCTGGCTGGGCGGGATCGTCCGACAGCCCGGCACCGATGGAGGTGACGTAAAGCGTGGCCAGATCCGGGCCGCCAAACATCGGCTTGGTGGGCTTTTCCACCGGCATCTCGATGGTCATCAACACCTCGCCCTGAGGGGAAAGGCGATAGAGCTGCCAGCCGGAAACGCCCGCCTGCCAGTAACACCCCTCGGCGTCCACGGTGCCGCCGTCGGGGCGCCCCGGCACCGAACGCGTATCGAAAAATACCTCTGGTTCACCCGGTGTTCCGGTCGTCGTGTCATAATCGCAGGCCCAGATGGTGCGCACGCCCGGATTGCTGTCAGAGAAATAGATCCGGCGCCCATCGGGCGAAAAGGCCAGCCCGTTGGTCGTAAAGATCCCATCGCGCCAGGCCGTCACCGCCCCGTCCGGGTCCAGCCGATAGAAGGCGCCCAGCGCCTCGGGCTCTCCGCCGTCCTTCATGGTTCCTGCCCAGAACCGGCCCTGCGCATCGGTCGCACCGTCGTTGAAACGGTTGTCCGCCAGATGTGCTTCCGGGTCGTGGATCGCCTCGCGTGCCCCCGTCTCCGGATCGAAGAGCCAGAAGCCGGATTTCGCCGCCAGCACCAGCCCGCCCTGCTCCCGCACCGCAAGGCACCCGACAGGTTCGCCGTATTCGATGGTTCGGTTCTCGCCCGTGACCGGGTCATAGCGATAGATGACGCCCGCCGGGATATCGACCCACCAGAGACATTGCGCCCGGTCGTCCCAGACCGCGCCCTCGCCAACCCCGGCGCCCACCGGCGCAACGCATGTGATCTCGATCCCCATCTACTCCCCCTTGAAGACCCGGTTTTCCGAGCCGTCGATATGCGCGCTCATGGCGGCGCGGGCGGCCGCCGCGTCACCAGCCTCCAGCGCATCCACGATGGCCTGATGTTCGCTGCTCATGTCGCGCTTGCCCTTTGCATAGCCTGTCCGCCCCAGCGAGCGGACGAACTTGCCGATGAACAGCATGTGCGGGCGTAGCATCTTCATGGTCTCAAGCAGGAATCGGTTGTCAGACAACTTGGCAATCTTGAAGTGAAACGCAAGGTCAGGCTCGACCGTTGCCGTGCCCGCCTCGGCCAAGTCCTGCATGTCGGCGATATAACCACGCAACTCGGCGATGTCTGCCGCCGTGGCCCGCGCCGCCGCCAGCGCCGCCGTCTCGGCCTCGACAAAGCGCCGAAACCGGAAATAGGCGGCAATGTCGTCGATACTGCCCAGCGGCTCATACCCCGCGCCCTCCTTGGGCGGACCGACACTGACGAAAGATCCGGCCCCCTGTTTCGACACGATCAACCCATCCTCGCGCAAGCGGGCAAGGGCTGTGCGCACCACCGGGCGCGATACGCCATAGTCACTCGCCAGATCGTTTTCGCTGGGCAGACGCTGCCCCAGCGAAAAGGTCCCATTCCGGATCGCGTCAAGCAATTCGGAATAAACGCTTTCCTCAAGCCGCGTCCCGCCGCGTGTCGGTCTTGCCCCCTGCGCCTCAGCCATCTTCTTCTCCAGTAGCAGCGCCCCTCGGCACCTTACAACATTTAAAAATTAGTTTGACAAGTTGTCAACGTGATGCAGAGTCGGGCCACTGAAAAAGCGCGATTCACGCGTTCAGGGAGGAGAGACATGACCCAACACTGGCGAATTGCTTCGCTGGCCTCTGCGGCTATCGGCGCCTTGCTGATGCCGCTGGCCGCCGCCGCATATACCGACGCGCCGATGCTGGCCGACAAGGTCGCCGCCGGCGACCTGCCCGAGGTGGACGCCCGCCTGCCCGACCAGCCCGAGGTGATCGAGCCACTGAACGAGATCGGCACATATGGCGGCACCATCCGCCGTTTCCTGTCCGGCTCGAACGACCACAACTCGATCCTGCGGTTCGTCATGCCCCAGGGCCTGACCCGGTGGAAGCCGGACTTCTCAGGCGTGGTGCCCAACATCGCCGAAAGCTGGGAGGTCAACGAGGACAGTTCCGAATTCACCTTTCACCTCCGCGAGGGTCTGAAATGGTCGGACGGCGAACCCTTTACCGCCGATGACATCATGTTCTTCGTCGAGGATCTGCTGCAGAACAAGGAGTTCTATCCCAACGCCCCGGCCCGTTTCGTCGTCGGCGGCGAGGTGATGACGGCAGAAAAGATCGACGATTACACCGTCACCCTGAAATTCGCCGCCCCCTACGGCACCTTCCTGACCGAGCTGGCCACGCCGCTGGCGCAGGAACCGGTGCTCTGGGCCAAGCATTACTGCCAGCAGTTCCACCCGAAATACAACGCCGACGTCCAGCAGATGGTCGACGCGACAGAGGCGGTCGAGGACTGGCCCAGCCTCTACCGCCTGAAATGCGGCGAGGTCGAGGCGCCGAACCGCTGGGCCAATGCCGAACGCCCGACGCTGGACCCCTGGATCGTCACCGGCGACGGCTATACCGCCGGGTCCACCCAGGTCATCATGGAGCGCAACCCCTACTTCTGGCAGGTCGACACCGAGGGCAACCAACTGCCCTACGTCGACCGGCTGCAATGGGGCGTGTCGCAGGACGCGCAGGCGATCCTGTTGGAAGCGATTGCCGGCAACGTCGACATGCAGGCCCGCCGGATCGCGACGCTGGCGAACCAGCCGGTGCTGTACCAGAACCAGGACAAGGGCGGGTACAAGCTGTACCAGCGCACCGCGGCGGATTCCAACGACATGGCGATCCATTTCAACCACACGCACAAGGACCCCGAGATGCGGGCCTTCCTGACCAACAAGGACGTGCGGATCGCGCTGTCGCTGGGCATCGACCGCGAAGAGATCATCGACATCGTCTACCAGGGCGTCGGTGAACCCTGGCAGATCGGCCCCCTGCCCCAGCACATCCTCTACAACGAGAAACTGGGCCGACAGCACACCGACTTTGACCCGGACCGGGCCAATGAACTGCTGGACGCCGCAGGCTATACCGAGCGCAACGACGACGGCATCCGCCTGTTCCCGTCCGGAGAGCCGATCATCTTCAACGTCAACTATCCGGGCGTCGAGGTGCCGCACTGGGGCGACAGCCTTGAGATCATCAAGGATCAGTGGTCGCAGATCGGCATCGGC
Source organism: Mameliella sp. LZ-28 (assembly GCF_012274245.1). Classification (NCBI taxonomy): domain Bacteria; kingdom Pseudomonadati; phylum Pseudomonadota; class Alphaproteobacteria; order Rhodobacterales; family Roseobacteraceae; genus Antarctobacter; species Mameliella sp. LZ-28. The sequence goes on from NZ_JAANYX010000035.1 coordinate 168,557, forward strand.
CTGAACTCCAGCAGCGTGGAACGGTCGATCTACTACAACCGGGGCGAGGCCAACGAGCATGACTTCATGGTCTGGGGCGCGCCCGGTGGCCTGGACCCGACGCTGAGCCCGCGCGACGTGCTGGCGATCCACCCGCAGGCCTCTTGGTTTGCCATCCCATGGGCGCGCTGGCACCTGTCGGGCGGCGCGGACGGACAGGAACCCAGCGAGTCCATGAAAAAGCGCTTCCAGCTTTACGATGACTTCAAGGCCGAGGCCGACCAGGACAAGGCGCTGGACATCTTCCGCGAGATCCACCGCATCGCGGCGGATGAGTTCGAGATCATCGGCATCACCACCCGGCCCAGCGTCTACGGCGTCGTGAACGCCAAGCTGCGCAACGTGCCGGAGGCCCTGCCGGGGTCGTGGATGTACCCCGATCCAGGTCCGACCCTGCCGCAGACGTACTTTTACGCGGAGTGATCCGCCGCCGGGGTGCGCAGCATCTGCGCACCCCGCCCACCCGACGCAGGCCGCGCGACCGTCACGGGCCTGACGCAAGAGGTTCCCCATGATCTGGCGCTATATTCTCAAACGGATCATCTGGATGATCCCGTTCATGTTCGCTGTCTCCGTCGTGGCCTTCCTGCTGATCCAGGCGCCACCGGGCGACTACCTGACCACCTATATCGCCAAGCTGGGCGAATCGAACGAACTGCTGGACCAGGCCTCCATCGACAACCTGCGCGCGCGCTTCGGGCTCGATCAGCCGCTCTATGTCCAGTATTTCAAATGGGTTGCGAACCTGCTGCAGGGCGATTTCGGCATGTCCTTCGAATGGCGCCAGCCGGTGTCCGACCTGGTGTGGGAGCGGATGGGCCTGACGCTCTGCCTCAGCTTCGCGACGCTGCTTTTCACCTGGGCCGTGGCCTTTCCCATCGGCGTCTATTCCGCCGTGCACAAGTATTCCATCGGTGACTACATCGCCACGACCATCGGCTTCATCGGCCTGGCAACCCCCAACTTCCTGCTGGCGCTGATCCTGATGTATATCGGCGTGGTCCACTTCGGCACCGATGTCGGCGGGCTGTTCAGCCCCGAGTACCAGAATGCCCCGTGGTCGGCCGCCAAGGTCTGGAACCTGGTCGAACATCTCTGGCTGCCGGTCATCGTTCTGGGCACCTCGGCCACCGCCAGCCTGATCCGCATCATGCGCGCCAACTTGCTGGACGAGTTGAACAAACCCTATGTCGACACCGCCCGCGCCAAGGGCCTGTCGGAATTTGCCCTCATCATGAAATACCCGGTCCGCGTGGCGCTGAACCCCTTCATCTCGACCATCGGCTGGGTGCTGCCCAACCTGGTGTCCGGCGCCGTGGTAACGGCCATCGTCCTGTCGCTGCCCACTGCGGGGCCGCTGATGCTGCAGGCGCTTCTGTCCCAGGACATGTACCTGGCCGGCGCCTTTGTCCTGCTGCTGTCTTCGTTGACCGTGATCGGCATGCTGATCTCGGACATCCTTCTTGTCCTTCTCGACCCGCGGGTGCGCTATGAGTGACACGACCACGAACACCACCCCCGAGGACGACCCGCACAGCGCGGCGCTGCCGGCGGAAAGCCATGTGCACGACGCCCCGGCCATCGACCCGGACAAGGCGCCCGACAAGGTCGCCATCGCCTCGCAGTGGCAACTGACCTGGTGGGCGTTCAAGCGGCACCGGCTGGCGGTTTTCGCGCTCTGGATCATCGGGCTCCTGTACCTGGTCTCAATCTTTGCCGAGTTCGTGGCCCCCGACGACCCGACGAAACAGAACCGGCGCGCGGTCTATCACCCGCCACAGATGATCCACCTGATCGATCGCACGGACGAGGGCATCCGCATCCGTCCCTACGTCTGGAAGATGGACCGCCAGCGCGATCCCGCCTCGCTGGCCGTCAGCTACGTCAAATCAGAAGAGAAGATCTACCTGACGCTGTTCGGACGTGGTGCCGACTACAAGTTCTGGGGCCTGTGGGAGACCGATCGCCACCTCTTTGCCACGCAGGACCCGCGCGAAAAATTCTTCATCTTCGGCGCAGACAGGCTGGGCCGCGACATGTTCAGCCGCATCCTCTATGGCACCCGGATTTCCATGTCGATCGGCCTGGTGGGTGTGGCAATCAGCCTGGTGCTGGGGATCACGCTGGGGGGCCTCTCGGGCTATTATGGCGGCCGCGTCGACGCAGTTATCCAGCGCATGATCGAGTTCGTGCTCAGCCTGCCGACGATCCCGATCTGGCTGGCGCTGGCCGCCTCCCTGCCGCCTGACTGGCCGATCTACCAGCAGTATTTCGTCATCACCCTCATCGTCAGTCTCGTCGGCTGGACAGAACTGGGCCGCGTGGTGCGGGGGCGCTTCCTGGCGATGAAGAACGACGATTTCGTCATCGCGGCCCGGCTGGATGGCGCGTCAGAGGGGCGGATCATCTTCCGCCACATGCTGCCGTCGCTGTCGTCGCACATCATCGCCTCTCTGACGCTGGCCATCCCGCTCATGATCCTTGCGGAAACCGGGCTGTCCTTTCTCGGCCTCGGCCTGCAACCCCCGGCGATTTCCTGGGGTGTGCTGCTGAAAGAGGCGCAGAACATCATCTCGATCAGCCAGGCGCCCTGGCTCTTCATTCCGGGCGGCTTTGTCGTCGTCGCGGTCCTTGCCTTCAACTTTCTCGGGGACGGCATGCGCGATGCCGCGGATCCTTATGGCCACTGACATGCAACCCATCCTGCAGATCCAGGACCTGAACCTGGGGTTTTCCATGCGGCAGGGCGTCTTTGACGTTCTGCACGGGATCAGCTTTGACCTGCACCGGGGCAAGACAACCTGCGTCGTGGGCGAGTCCGGATCGGGCAAATCCGTGACCGCGCGGACGATCCTGAACATGGTCCCGCCGCCGGGCAAGATCAACGGCGGGCGCATCCTGTTCAACCCCGACGGGACAGAGATCGACCTGACCGCGCTGGACCCGCGCGGCCCCGCGATCCGCCAAATCCGCGGCGGAAGGATCGCGATGATCTTTCAGGAGCCGATGTCGTCGCTCAGCCCGGTCCACACCATCGGCAGCCAGATCATCGAGGCCATCCGCCTGCACCGCGAAGTGTCGAAAAAAGAGGCCCGCGACCAGGCCATCGAGGTCCTGAAACAGGTTGAGATCCCCAACCCGGACAAGGCGGTGGACCGTTACGCCTTTGAATTCTCCGGCGGGATGCGGCAACGGGCGATGATCGCGATGGCGCTGTCCTGCCGCCCCGACGTGCTGATCGCGGATGAGCCGACCACCGCGCTGGACGTCACCACCCAGGCCGAGATCCTGGACCTGATGAAAAACCTCCAGACCGAACTTGGCATGGCGATCATGTTCATCACCCACGACATGGGCGTGGTGGCCGAGATCGCCGACGAGGTCGTGGTGATGGAAAAGGGCCACGTCGTCGAACAGGGCGACATCCACCAGATCTTCGAAGCGCCGCAACATCCCTACACGCAGAAACTTCTCAACGCCGTGCGGCGACTGGAGGAACCGGCGGCGGCCAAGGTCCGCCCGGCGGGCGACAGCGGCAACATCCTGCGGGTCGAGAACCTGCAACTGCGTTTCGAGAAGAAAGAGGGCTTTTTCCAGCGCGTGACGGATGTGACCAAGGCCGTCGATGGCGTCAGTTTCGACCTCAAGCAGGGCGAGGCGCTTGGGATCGTAGGTGAAAGCGGATCGGGCAAGACCACCGTGGGCCGCTGCATCGCGCGTGTCTACGATCCGAACGCCGGTGTGATCGACTATGCCGGGCGCGACCTCATCGCCGCGAACAAGAACCAGCTGCGCGACACGCGCAAGCAGATCCGCATGATCTTCCAGGACCCTTTCGCCTCGCTGAACCCGCGCATGACGGTCAAGCAGATCATCGCCGAACCGCTGATCGTGAACGGCATCGCCAGGGGGCAGGAGCTTGAGGATCGCGTGGCAAAACTGCTGACCGAAGTCGGGCTGGACCCAGGCATGATGGAGCGCTACCCGCATGCTTTTTCGGGCGGGCAGCGGCAGAGGATCGTCGTCGCCCGGGCCATCGCGCTGGAACCCCGGCTGGTGATCGCGGACGAACCGACCTCGGCACTGGACGTGTCGATCCGTACGCAGGTGCTGGACCTTCTGCTGAAACTCCAGGCCGAGATGGGGCTGTCCTTCATCTTCATCAGCCATGACATGGCGGTGATCCGCTATTTCTGCGACCGGGTGGCGGTGATGTACCGTGGCAAGATCGTCGAGATCGGCGAGACCGAGGAGATCATCACCAACCCGCAGCACCCCTATACCAAGGCTCTGCTGTCCTCGGTCCCGATCCCCGATCCGAAACTGCGCGGCACCCGCCAGCGCCACCGCTACGTGGCCGAAGCATGACCGAAGAGGACCAGCTTGCCCCCGGCATGGCCGAGGCGATCCGGACGCATGAAAACTTGTCCGACTCCGAGGCCGCGACCTTTTGGGCCGAGGGCGCCGACTGGGCGCCAACCGAGGACACCGACTATACCGGAGCAGCGGGCCAGTCGCAGGCGGCGCGCGTCTACAACGGCGCGGCCTCCGGCCCGGTGATGCTGTATATCCACGGCGGCGGCTGGACCGGCGGCTCCATCGCGCTGAATGAACGCGCGTGCCAGATCATGGCGCGCAACAGCGGCTGCACGGTGATCTCGATCTCTTACCGGCTGGCACCCGAACACCCCTTTCCCGCCGGGCTGGAGGATTGCCGCGCGGCGCTGGACCAGTTTCGCGACCGCTATCCCGACCGCCCCTTCGTGCTGGCCGGGGCCTCTGCCGGGGGCAACCTGGCGCTGGCCCTGGCCTTCGACGCCCCCGTTCAGGGCCTTGTCCTGTTCTATGGCGTCTTCGGCGACGATTTCGAAACGCCCAGCTATCGCCGCTATGCCGAGGGGTTCGGCCTGACCCGCGCCCGGATGCAGGAGCTGTTCTCGCTCTACGACCCGCAGGGCGCCCATGCCACCGACCCGCGCCTGTGCCCGCTCAAGGCGAGCGACGGCCAGTTGCGCCTGCTGCCGCCCAGCTGCCTGATCGCCGCCGGGATCGACGTGCTGCGCGATGACACGACCACGCTGGCCGAACGGCTGACCCTGCTTTCCATCCCCCATAGCCTGCACGTCGAACCCGGCGTGACACATGGTTTCATCAACCGCGGGCGCCTTGTGCCCGCCGCCGACGCCTGCCTGACGCGGGCGGCGCGCTTTCTTGCCGATCCGGAGCAGCCATGAAAATCGAGACGATCACCGCCAGGACCTTCCGCCACAAGACCAGCATGGTCCGCGACAGTGACGGCCACGGCCACCCCGGACCCGAAAGCGACACCACCTCGGGCCTGCTGACCATCACCACCGATGACGGCCATCAGGGCCATGTCGTCACCAGGCCGCAGGACATGGCAGAACCGCTGCTTGACCGTTTCGTGCGGCCCAACCTGATCGGGCAGGACCCGCTGTGCACCGAACAGCTCTGGTACAAGGTCTACAAGTGGCAGCGGCTGGGGGGTGGGTTGTTGACCGACCGCGTGCTGGCAGCGGTCGACCTCGCGCTTTGGGATCTCAAGGGCAAGGTGTCGGGCCAGCCGGTCTGGAAACTGCTGGGCGGCGCGCGGCCCAGGATCCTCGCCTATGGCTCGACCATGTGCGGCGACGACCTGGAAAACGGGCTGGCAACGCCCGAGGATTACGCCCGCTTTGCCGACTGGATGGTGAATACCCGCGGCTACAAGGCGGTCAAGCTGCATGGCTGGATGCCCCCAATGCCCGGCGCGCCCGATCCGAAAAAGGACTACCAGGCCTGCGCCGCCGTGCGCGAGGCGGTGGGACCGGACGTGCCCCTGATGCTGGACCCGCATCACTTCTATTCGCGAACAGAGGTCCTCTGGCTGGCCAACAAGCTGGCAGAGCTCGACTTTCGCTGGATGGAGGAGCCGATGGAAGAGGCATCCATGTCCTCTTACAAGTGGTTGACGCAGAACACGCCCCTGAACATTCTCGGCCCCGAGACCATGACCGGTAAGCACTGGACCCGCGCCGAATGGGTCAAGCACGATGCCTGCGACATCGTCCGCGCCGGCGTCTGGGACGTGGGCGGGATCAGCCCGGCGATGAAGATCGCCAACATGGCAGAGTGTTTCCACATGTCGACCGAGATGCACGGCACCGGCGCCGGCAACCTGTCGGTCGCGCTGGCGATCCACAATACCAGCTTCTATGAACGCGGGCTGCTGCATCCGTTCATCGACTACGACGAGCCCAAGGAATACCAGAACCGCATCGACGACGAGATGGACGCCGAGGGCTATGTCCACGGGCGCGAGGATCCGGGCCTGGGTCAGGATCTGAACATGGATTACATCGAGGGGAACCTCGTGAATGCCTGACACCCGCATCGCCGAGCTGCGCGTCACCCCGATCGCATTCTACGACCCGCCGCTCCTGAACAACGCGGGCTGTCACCAGCCCTTTGCCCTGCGCTCGATCATCGAGGTCGAGACCGAAGGCGGCGTGATCGGCCTTGGCGAAAGCTATGGCACCCGTGCCGTGCTGGACGGGCTGGCGGCATTGGCCCCCTTGCTGCCTGGGCTGGAGGTGACCGACCTGAACGGCCTCTGGGCGCACGCCCGGCAGGCCGTGAGAGGCGGCCAGGAGGGCTATTCCGGCGATGAACGGCTTTTGCCGCGCGTCGTCGGCGCGGTCGAGGTCGCCCTGTGGGACGCGCTGGGGAAATCCACCGGGCGCCGAGTCTGCGACCTGCTGGGCGGGCAGGTGCGGGACGAAGTACCCTTTTCGGCCTACCTCTTTTACAAGTTCGCCGGCCATTCCGGCGCCGATCCCGACGATTGGGGAGAGGTGCTGTCACCGGAACAGCTTGTCGATGAGGCGCACCGTTTCAAGGAGTTACATGGTTTCGACGCCATCAAGCTCAAGGCCGGCATCCTGCCGCCCGAGGAGGAAATCGAAGGCTTGCGCGCCCTGCGCGCCGCCTTCCCCGAGGCGCCATTGCGGATCGACCCCAACGGCGGCTGGACGGTCGAGACCACCCTGCGCCTCTTGCCGCAACTCGAGGGGCTGATCGAGTACCTGGAGGATCCGACCGTCGGGATCGAGGGCAACGCGCGCGTGCAGGCCGCCACGGATATTCCGCTGGCGACCAACATGTATGTCGTCCATCCCAGCCACCTGCCCGCCAACATGGCGCAGGACGCCTTTCGCGTGATCCTCAGCGATCACCATTACTGGGGCGGGCTGCAGGCCAGCCGCGAGCTGGCGAAGATCTGCGAAATCTGGGGGCTGGGCCTGTCGATGCATTCGAACTCTCACCTGGGCATCAGCCTGGCGGCGATGACCCACCTCGCCGCCGCCACGCCGAACCTGACCTATGATTGCGACACGCATTCGCCCTGGCAGACGGACGAGGTGATCGAGGGCGGCAAGCTGGCCTTTCGCAACCGGCGGCTGCGCGTCCCCGATGGCCCCGGCCTTGGCGTCACGCTGGACCGGGCCGCTTTGGCCCGCCTGCACCAGAATTACCTGGACGCCGGGATCACCGAACGCGACGATGCCACCGAGATGCGCAAGCACTGGCCGGACTGGCAATTCGGTCGGCCAAAGTTCTGAAGCCGGGCCGGCCGAAACACGCCACTCACATTTTTTTCATTCTGCAGGTTTCGCCGAATCGCCTTTTAGGCGACTCTAGTGGTTGATTTTCAATCGGAGTTGATCATGCGGCGTCCTGGAATTTTCGCTTTGGTTCTGTGCCTGTGCCAGGTTCTGGCCCCCCTGACCGCCGCCCAACAGGCGGTCGATCCCGTATTTGACCCGGGCGGGACCGCCAAACCCGCGGACCTGCCCCTGCCCGGCAGCCTGCCGCTGATCGACTACGAAAAGGTCCTCTTTCCCTGGATCGCCCGTCGCGAATACGTCGGGCTGAACTGGAAGCGAGACAAGCGGTGGCGCGACACCGGGCCCTTTGTTTTCAATATGAGCTTTGGCATCCACCCGGCGGTGCGCATGTACTACTCGCCCGAGCTCATCACCTGGCTGGAAGGCGGGCGGACAGGGGCTATTCCCGACGGCGCCATCGTCATCAAGGAGATGGTGACCCCACCCGCCGCCCGCTACAACGAGTACCGCGCCGCGCTGGTGGCGCAGTACCCGGACGATCCCGCCAAGGTCGACGCGGAACTGACCGATTACGCCTATGACACCGGCGGCCTGAACTGGACCGTCATGGTCAAGGACAGCTCCCTGTCGCACGGCGGCTGGTTCTTTGCCTCGGTCTATTTCGCAGACAAGGACGACATGGCCGCGCGCAAGCCTGTGATCGACAGTTTTGAACCGCCCTACAGCCCGCCCCTCGGCGCAGGGGGCGACGGGATGTGCATGCGCTGCCATGCCTCCGCCGCCGAAGAGTTGATCTTTTCCGCGCTGGAAAACGTCGAGGGCTATCCCGACGATCCGCTGATCTTTCGTGTCGATGAAAGCTGGCGCGACCTGCCTAAGCCGCAGAAACCGGCCTTTGGGGCCGACTTGTCGGCAATGATCACGTCCTACCTGAGTGACGCCCATGATCCGGGCGCGATGCGCGCCGCGCATGTGGCGGCGGCCAAGGCCTCGCCGGTCGAGGTCAACAAAGAGTTCACCGCCATGTTCCCGCCCTCGGACGGGATCGACATCGCGCGGGCGCAGTTGCAGACCCTGCCCAGCGAATGGCTGGACCACGTCCCCGCCCGCCCGAACGACACCCAGCATTTCCTGACCTCGGACAATTGCGTCGGTTGCCACGGCGGTCTCGGCGGGGCGCCCTCGGGCGTGACCATGTTCATCAAGACCGGCTCGGACTACGGCAAGGGCTACAACATCTCGGAATACGGCGAATGGCGCTGGTCGCCGATGGGCCTCGCCGGGCGTGACCCGATCTTCTACGCCCAGCTGGAATCCGAATTCGCCCTGTTGAAACAGGCCGGCGCGGGCGAGCTGTCGGACAACCTTGGCACCACCTGCCTGTCCTGCCACGGCGCGATGGGCCAGCGACAGCTGGAAATCGACGCGCATGACAACCCCGACCTGGGGCTGGACGGCAATGTCTTCAAACCCGACTACGCGCTGCTGCACACACCCCTGACGACCGAGCAAAAGGACAAGCAGGTCGCCGACGGGACCTATGAGTACCACGTCTATGGCAACCTGGCGCGCGAGGGTATTTCCTGTTCGGTCTGCCACCACATCGCGCCCCCGGAACGGGCCGAGGGACAGCCGGACTACAACCCGCTGGACACCTACCTGATGAACGGCACAACCGGCGTTTTCCGCATGACCCCGGCGGACAAGCTGATCGGCCCCTTTGCCGATGTCCGCCAGAAGCCGATGGAAAACGCGATGGGCATCACCCCGGTGCATGACGACTATATCAAGGACAGCGAGATGTGCGGCGCCTGCCACACCATCAACCTGCCCAACGTGGACGCCCCCACCGATGCCCCCTTGCCCGGCTTTACCGCTGCCGAACAGGCGGTTCTGAACAAGGCCGCGCAGAACGCCGTCAGCTTTCTGTCCGATCAATACGGCGCCACCTACCGCGAACCGCTGGTCAAGTTCCAGCACTCGGTCGAACAGGCCACCTTCCTCGAATGGAAGAACAGCCAATACGCAGACGCGGGCACCGCCCGATCCTGCCAAGATTGCCACATGAAGGGCAATTTCGAAACGCTGGACGGCAAGATCAAGATCGACGGCCTCACCACGCAGATCGCCTCGATCCAGGACACGAACCTGCCCGACGTGCCGCATGCCCTGCCGCAGGACGAGATCGAGGTGCCCTTCCGCGACAATTACAAGCGCCACAGTTTCGTGGGACTCAACGCCTTCATGGTCGCCATGCTGTCGCAGTTCGACGAGGAAATGGGGCTGGGGCCGAAAGACCCCATGACCTACGCCACGAACGGCGCCCAGCTGTCGATGGACACGATGGCCCTGCAGGCGCGGGACGAGACGGCGGATGTGAAGATCCAGAGCCTGACCGGCAACGACAGCACCCTGACGGCACTTGTCACCGTCGACAACAAGACCGGGCACCGCCTGCCCTCGGGCGTCGGTTTCCGCCGCGCCTTCCTCGAGGTCCGCGTGACCGATGCCACGGGCAAACAGGTCTGGTGTTCGGGGTGCACAAATGGCGCCGGAGTCATCATCGGGCCGGACGGCGATCCGCTGAAGACAGAGTTCCTGGATTTTGTCCCGGAGGGCGCGACAGAGGCTTTGTATCAACCGCATCACGACCTGATCGACGACCAGACACAGGTGCAGATCTACGAAGAGTTGACCCAGAACGCGAACAAGCAGTTCACCACCAGCTTTGTCCACCGGGTCTATCACCCCAAGGACAACCGCCTGCTGCCCTGGGGCGCCGCGAAACCGGGGACAGAGGCCTTTGAGAAACGGTTCGGAACCTCGGACGTGACTGCCGCCTTCATGAAGGCCACGATGCCCGAAGGCCGCGCAGCAGAGGACGCGGGCGTGATGGCGGGCAAGGACGAGCTGACCTACAAGATCGCCCTACCCGATGGCGTCGACCCCAAGGGTGTGACCGTGCATGCCACGCTCTATTCGCAGGCGATCCCGCCCTACTACCTCAAGCAGCGCTTCGAGACCGCCCCAGACGGGCCGGCGACGCAGCGACTGTATTACCTTGCCAGCCGACTCAAGACCGAGGGCACGCTGATCGAGAACTGGAAACTGAAGATCCAGGGCGACACGGCGCAACTGCCCTGACGCCCGGTTCCGCCGGGCGGATCTTTGGGCCATGATGAAAGAACCCCGGCCGGGATGCTGGCCGGGGCCATGGTCATGGATGGATTGGCACATTGGATTTCAAGAACTTCGGGGGGCTGGCCGCCCTTCTGGCCGTGATCTGGGGCGTGGAGGCAGTCAACCTGCTGACCGGCTACGCTCTTAATGGCTGGCTGGGCCTCAAACCAAGGTCGCTGGGCGGGCTGGACGGCATCGTCTTCATGCCGCTGCTGCACGGCTCCCTCACCCATGCAGCGGCCAATACCGCGCCGCTGGCGGTGCTGGGCGCGCTTCTGATCTTGACGGCCCGTTCGGTGGCGCTCATGGCTTCGCTGCTCATCGTCCTCCTTGGCGGCCTGGGCGTCTGGGTATTCGGCACCGCGGCGATCCATGTCGGCGCCTCGGGGCTGATATTCGGCTGGTTCGGCTTTCTCGTGGCGCGTGGACTTGTCGAAAGACGCCTTGTGCCGTTGCTGGTGGCGGTCGGCGTTGCCGTGATCTATGGCACGATGGCCTGGGGCGTTCTGCCGGGACAGCCCGGAGTCAGCTGGGAATCCCATTTCTTCGGCGCGCTGGCCGGGATCGTCGCAGCAAGGGCCTTGCGCGGGACGGGCTGAACGGGCGGCGGGCACGGCAAGACGGAATTTGGCCGACCCGCATGTTTTGAAACTGCAATCTGTCCGGCGATGGACGGACCCCAAAAGTCTCGCCAGTCAAATAGTGTATTCCGGGCACCACATTTAGCGTCTATACGCAGCCCTCTGGAATCGAAGACCTGCCATGTCTATATCAGAATTGCCTGAGACATCGTGAACATGTTTCACAAATTTATAACAGGAACCAGTTGACCCTGGGTATTGTAGAAGTGGCGAGGGGCCTATGTCAGACGCATCCACACCAAAGGCAAAAAAGATTACGACTGCCCAGGAATTTGTCTCGCAAAATGCGCAGACCAGGCAGACAGAGGTCGCGAAGGCCAAGGATGAGCCTTCTGGTGCGGAGCGCTCCTTTGCAGCCATCCAGGACAACACTTTCTACAAGATCATGCTTGACGAAGGCCTGGCGCCACAAGACAAGCTGGCGCGGGTAACACAGGCACTGACCTTCACCGACGATCGGTCCGAAGCGCTCGAAAACTTGAATGAATTCAATGCCTTCAAAGAATATCTCCAGTTCGAACGCAAGCGCATGGCGCAGGAAATCATCGCGCTCACCGACACCGAGGCTTTCGGCGAACTGAAGGACGTCTTCGAACAGATCAATACCGCCCTTTTGACATTCGAAGACCAGATCGCGCCGCTGACGGATATCGTCGATGCGGTTTACACGTTGCGCATGAACGGAGTGACTTACGACATCTTCGAGGAATTGTTGCGCGAACGCGAACTGGAAAAGGAGCGCACAACCAAAAAGGCAGACCTCAAGCAAACGCTGAGCCAGTTGGAGTCCAAAGTCCGTGGATTGAAGACTGACAATGGCATGCTGCGCGAGGACAAGGGTTTTTTCGGACTTGGCGGCACCAAGAAAAGCGCGCTGGAAAAGATTGCAGCCAACGACGCGCTGATCGACGAACATACCGACGCGATGCAAAGCCTGCTCGACAAGATCAAGATACTGGAGACGCAGGGCCCGGCCAATTCGGAATTCGCGGAATTCGCCGCGGAAAAGGAGAAACTGCGCGAACTTCTGGACATCACTTCGGATGAACACAAGGCCCGGCAAGAGGCGCTGGTCGGCTCGGCCCAGGATTTCATCGACACCACCGAAAACAGGGTGTCCTCGGTTCTGGGGCATTTCACCAAGATGAACGGCCAGATCGACAACCTCGACGAGGCCAATTTCACCATGCGCTCGATGTACGCGATCCTGTCCGACGCGACCAAGCAGGTCGATGGCGCCAACGAGACCCGCCGGCAGCAAATCCGCTCTGCCATCGACGCCGCGGAAAGCGATCTGGAACGTCTGGGACAGGAACGGCTGGAACGCGACATCAACGACTACATCTCGAACCTCGGTCGCTCGAACGTGGACACCACTTCGGTCCTGGCTGAACTGACCGCGTCGGGACACCGGATACACTCGATGAAGGATGCGAACGCGCAGCAGGTGGCCAAGACCCGGCAACTCCACACCTCTGGTGTTGCGGGCGTCGCCGACCAGCTTTCGACGGTTCTGCAGGCGGTTTCGGCTGCGGCGCTTGGTGAAAGCTCGGAGGCTGCCAAAATGTCGCTCGAACGGATGAACCGAACGACGTCCGAGCTTGGCCAGCGTGAGGTGATCCGCGTCGCCCTGGGGACGAAAGAGATCAATCAGGACCTGACGAATGCCCTGTCCGAACTCTCGGAATACGGCGAGACGATCAAGGCCGCGACCCATATCACCCGTGAAGGGTTGACCGAGACCAAGGACCTCCTGGCCCAGATCGAACGGCAGACCGCCGAGACGCAGGCCGCGGTCAAGGAATCCCTGTCGGTGGCGGCAGACGTGGCCGGCGGCAAGGGCGGCACGCGCAGCCCTTCGCCGGCAGACGTCGCGCAAGAAGCCGAAGAGCGGAACGCACCGCCCAACCCCTTTGGACTGGGCAAGTCCTGACCTGTTCCGCATCCCGCCCTGGTCTGCCCCTCGTCATCTGTCCTGCCGGAGCCGAGCATGCCTGACACCGTCAAAGATTTCCTGATCCGCGGCGCCGATCTGCTTGGCCGCCGCAGGAATTTCCGCCTGGTCGGGCGCGGTTCCGAACTGCGCCAGATCTGCGGGATGCTCATGCGAAAACATGCATCCAACGTGCTTATGGTCGGGCCTGGCGGCGTGGGCGCCTCGTCGATCTGCCTGGGGCTCGAGGCCGCCAAGGCCGATGCCTCCTTGCCGTTCGACATCCTGTCCAAGCGGTTTTTCTGGCTCGATACGGACGGCCTGTTTTCCTCGGGGTCGCACGCACGCATCACTGAAGGCTTCGACAAGCTGCGGCGCACCCTGCTGCGTACGGCGCAATCGGTCCTGGTCATCGACGATTTCCGCGATTTCATCGACGCCGCCCGCAACAACGGCTGCACCCATCTGATCAACGCCATCATGCGCGATGTGATGCAGGGACGCTATCAGAGCATTCTTGAGGCGCGGGACGAAGACCTTGAAATCGTCCTCAAGTGCCATTCGAACATGCGCGAAGTCTTTACCCTGATGGAGGTACGGGAACCCGCCGGCGACGCACTGCGCGAGATCATTTGCGTCGGATCCGAACGGTTGACCGCACACCACCGCGTGCCGGTGTCCGAAGATGCCATAACGGCCGCGCTTGACCTGACGGCCAAGTACCACGTTTCCGACCTGTCTCTGTCGCGCGCCCAACCCGAACGGACACTCAACCTGATCGACCGCGCCCTGACCGCTTATCGCCAGTCGGCCCATGACACGCCGCCGCATCTGGCCAGGCTGCAGGCCACTCTCTCGGAGCTTGACACCGCGCTGGCCAAGGGGGCAACGCCCCAACTCCAGGCGCAGCGCGCCACTCTTGTCGCCACGCAGGCAGAGGCCAGGGCCGACTGGACCGCCAAGATCGACAAGCTGTCTGCGCTGCGGCGTTCCCAGAAGTCCGGCGAGGAATTCTTGCTGGCTCTCGAGGAACATCTTTCGGAGGAACGCGCACGAGCCGAAAAATCTCCTGAACCCGTTGCTGCAGAGCCGCCCGCCTTTTCCGCCCGGCTGACCGGAGCAGGCTTCGGGTCACGCGAAGAGGCACGCATTCAAGGAGAAATCCGCGAAGCCTCCCAGGCGATCGAAGGCAATAAATCCGCCTTCGAGGCGCTGGAAGCCGAGATGAACGCCGGCCTCGAGCTATCGGCACAGGCCGTGACGCTGGAGTTTTCAGCGATTTCGGGCATCCCCGCGGACAAGCTCAATCAGGACGAACGTGAAAAACTGCTGACCCTCGACGCCACCCTGAAAGCCCGGGTCTTTGGCCAGGATCACGCGGTCGACACGCTTGTCGGTGCCGTTCTGATGGCCAATGCCGGGCTCAAGGAGCCGGACAAGCCACAAGGCTCGTTCATGTTCTGCGGCCCCTCGGGCGTCGGCAAGACCGAAATCGCCAAGGCGATGGCGATGGCTCTGAAGGACAGCGAAAAGGCCATGCTGCGCTTCGACATGTCCGAATACATGGAAAAGCACGCCCTCGCCAAGCTGATCGGGGCCCCTCCGGGCTACGAGGGATACGAGGCCGGGGGCATCCTGACCAACTCGGTGCGCCGGAATCCGCATGCGATCATCCTCTTCGACGAGATCGAGAAGGCGCATCCCGACGTCTTCAATGTCTTCCTGCAGGTGTTGGACGATGGCCGCCTGACGGACAACCGCGGGTTGACCGTCAGCTTTGCGAACACGCTGATCCTGATGACGACAAACATCGGCCAACCGTACTTCCTGGATCAGACCCTGACCTACGAAAGCGCCATGTCCGAAACCATGCTGGAGCTGGAAAAGACCTTTCGCCCGGAATTCCTCAACCGTTTCAACGGGCGCCAGAACATCATCGGATTCAAGGCCTTGCCGTTGGCATTGATCGAAAAGATCGCCGCGCGCGAGATCTCCAAGGTCAATACGCGCATCCAGTCCTCTGGCCATGCAGTCTCGATCAAGATGGCGCCCGAGCAGGTCTCGGCCCTGTGCGCCGATCAGTACAACCCTGTCCACGGCGCGCGTGGCATCCCCGGTTTTTTTGCGTCCCAGGTTTATCCGCAAGTGGCCCGCAAGATCCTGTCGAGTCCCGACACCGAAGGCACGCTCGTCATCGGTTATTCTGCGGAAGACGGCGGCCGCGTGGAGCTGACATATGGCTGACGACGATCCGGTAACCCGTGCAGAGCAACTGATCCGCGAACGCAAAGCGGAAAAAGCCGCGCAGCAAGACCGTGGGACGCGGGGTCTTGGCCCCATCGGCTTATTCCTGGATCGTTTCATCGGCACGGCACGGATCGTCTGGCAACGCTACATTCGACCGACCTGGCACGTCTTCAACCGTCCGTTCCGCTGGTATTGGCGCCTGTGCCGCTGGATGTTCCGAAAGTTCGCATTCCGAGGCGAGCAATACAGCAAGCCGCGCGGCGCCGCGGCCTTTGTCGCCTTGTCGCTGTTCACGATCTTCCTGGGGTTTCACCTGGTCGTGCATGCTATTCCCATAGGCGCGCGCTTGGCCTATGACGCGGCCGCAATCACGCTGTTTTCGCGCGAAGAGGTGCTGATCTTCAGCCAGCCTGACCCTGTCGAGGGCCGCCCGGGTGAATTGACCGTCTATGCCTGCCGCAAGTACCCCTGCGAGGCGCAATTCGACTCGGTCGAGTTTCGGATGCGAGACAG
Source organism: Mameliella sp. LZ-28 (assembly GCF_012274245.1). NCBI lineage: Bacteria > Pseudomonadati > Pseudomonadota > Alphaproteobacteria > Rhodobacterales > Roseobacteraceae > Antarctobacter > Mameliella sp. LZ-28. The sequence continues at coordinate 184,738 of NZ_JAANYX010000035.1, forward strand.
CCTCTTTCTGGATGTCCGGTCGTACCTCAAGTACTTCCAGCCACATGACCCCGGCGAACTGGCCGGAGCCTTCGTATCCGAGGAAAACGGCTGCAAGGTCAGGTACTACGGGCGGCGCGTCAAATCGCTCGATATCTACCCGATGATTTTTCGGGCCGTCTGCCAGCCCATCAACGGGTCAAACGCTACGGACGTCCTGGACGGGCTGGCCTCTGCGCGCCTGCGCTGAACCACGCGGCGGAATTGTCCTGGATTGGCCGTGTTTCGCCCCCCTTGCCGATCCAGCGGGCGCAACAGGTTTCAATCGGATACCTGGCAAGCGACTGCGCTTAGCCCGGACGCCGTGATCACCCCTGCAGTGGGCACCCAGGGGCCGCCTCGCGGACCAACAGCCCCCTGGGATCGGCGGCAAGCGGCTCGTACCAGCGTTCGTTCGGCGTCCCGCCTTCGAGAGTGTTCAACGCCTTGATCAGCTCTTCAGGACCATAGCCTTGTGACGTCAATTGGCGGACCGCCTTTTCGAACCCGGCGCGCGTAATCGCGGCGCCTTCGTCCTGACTGTGCAGCAAGGCAAAGCACAGCACTTTGTCGCTATCCCAGGTCAAGACGTATCGGACCTTGTCCTGAGCCGGGTCAGACGCGGGACTGAACCATAATGCGCGGCGCCCGATCCCCGGACGCAGTTGATGGCCGACATATTCCGCCACTTTGGTGTTCGTGGCCATGCCGGCGATGACTTGCCGGGGTGTCTCCGTCAGGTCAAGCGGGTACCATGCATGGTCAACATGCGGGCGGTTGCCGCGAAACGTCCACGGCGGCGACTTGTCGCTGTAGATCACCAAACCCGGCGGGGTCATGTCCACACGCCCGGACCTGGCACAGGCCGTATCCGGGCGTTGAGCTACCAGGGTCACCGCGCCCCAGGGACCAAGAAGAGACTGCGTTTGCACCTGGATATGTCGGGGCGTGCTTCCCGGCAATCCGGGCTCCAGCAATCTGGCCAGCTCATCCACCCCTGTTGTCCCGGCCAAGGTCACCCAGGCACAGCCCCGCGACCCAAGCAAGAGAACCTCCGAGGCTTTGGGATCGTCGAAAATGGCGACCACGGTCCGACGCGTCTGGTAAGGAAAGTCCAGCCAAAACGGTGCCGCTTCGCCGGGTTCTGCCGAAGTGGCCAGGACGGTGGCGAGGCGCTCAAGCAAAGCGGCATTAAGCGGGTCTACGCCGGGCCGTGCCCGCGTCACCAAGGGCCGAAAGCTCGGGTCCGCTGTCGTGGCAATCGCCAGTGAACCGCAGGGATCGTCGATGATGCGCGCCCCCGTCGCCAGCGGGCCTGACAGGGAAAGCTTCGCAGCGCAAGCTCTTAGCCCGGCCTCGCTGAACCATGTCAGGGTGGAAAGCCGATGTTCATCTGCCAGCGCAGTCGCCTCGACAGACCGGGAACGATTGCCGGCGATCACCGCCAGCTCTCCCTGACCTGACACAAGAGCGGTCTTACCCGCCGCATCGTGAATCGCCCAGTCACAGGGCGCCTTGCCCGACAACAACCAGTCAGCCAAGCCGCCGATGACCTCGGCCTCCGGGTCAAGCCTGGCACGACAGAGGAACTCCTGATCGGTGACGCCCCCCCAGAGTTCCTGCACCGGATCCGACTTTGCCTTTTGGGCAATAACAAGGTTTGGCACTGTCGGGCTTCGCCCGGGGCGCAGGTGCAGCGCATGGTAGTCCGGTTTCGCGCGCACGGTGCGCACTACATACCCCAGGTGGCGCCTTGCGGTGTCACAGCTGCGACCGGCCAGGCTGACCAAGACCTGCTCTCCTTGGCGGGTCACGTCCAAAGGCCCGGGTTGCCCCAAATCCAGGCTCAGACTGGTCGGTGACGCACGACTACAGGCGGCAAAGACCCCAGCTTCGGGACCGATAAAGGCCCGCAGGTCTTTGCCACGTTCCAGCACGCCCAACAGAAACCCGGCAACCCAGTCGACCTCACCCGCAGGGACTTGCTCCGGCCAAGCCTCCGGCGTCACCAGCAATCGTGAGTCTCCTTGCGCGGGCTGAACCCACCCCCGCACCAGCAGGTCCGCCGCCTGGTCAAGAATGACAAGCGGCCCCGACGAACGGGCAATATGGCTTTGGTCGGGAACAAACTCGTCGGCGGTGTACTCAAGGTATTTCGCGATCCGGTGCAGATCATCTTCCGGACTCACGGGATCTGTTCCGAGATAGGCAAACCGGCGAATGACCTCCTGTTGCCCCGGCACGTTCAGATGCCTGCCGTCAAAGAAAACGCCCTGTCGTGCCCCAACCGTCAGAAACGCGCCACGCGGCTTGAAATCTGCCACCCCGGGAAGGTCGACCAGCAGAAGCTGGTGGTCGGCGTCTTCAAGGTCGGCCCCGACAAAGCCGCCAAGACGCTCGACCGTCAGATCCGGCGCTTGCCGCCAGATCAGCCGCTCGGCCCCGACCGGCGGGCGGCTGGCGGCTATCAGTGTGCCATCCCCTGTCGCCACGACCTCGAAGGTCCCGATCCCGGCGTCAAGCGCCGGGCCCGACATCTGCGCCAGTCGTGCGGCACGGACGGCGGCACCCGCGGCAATGTCTTCGGCCGGGCCCGACATGGCCACATGCACCGCCCCCCGGAATGACACGACGACGGCCTCTGGCATGTCGTTGGCCAAAAATACCAGCGCCGGGCTGACCGGATGACAGGATACGGCAGACACCGGCGGCCCGAAACGATCCAACCCCGTCAGGGTCATCGCCCCCAGCTCCACAGGGATGTGACAGGGCGTTTCGAATGTCATTGCGGGGGCGAGATCGGCATCAAGACGGTTCAGCACCGACAAAACATCGCGTTCAGGCTCCCCTTCCAGCGAAAAGAGAACGGGCGCCCCAGAGGGCGCCCCGATCATCCAGAACTGGTGATCCGATGCCCCCCAATCGACGCCATCGGCCATGAGGATCTGCCGTGCGGTTCGAATGAAAGGAGACGGCAACGATGTCTCGGACACGTGAAAGGCAGGACCGTTTTCGCCATTGGCAAAGACCGCCTGATGACGGGTCAGGGACGCGCCACCGACAGGGAAGGCCAGCAGCACCGGCGCGACCGGCTCTGCCCATTCGCCCCCCACCAGCGGCGTCACGGAAAACGCCGCCCCGCGGGCCGCGATCCGCCCCAGAAGCACCGAGCGCATCGCCCCTTCGACCTCGGAAAGGTGACCGGTGGCCTGCGTCAACGGCAGGACACCGAGAGAGCGCAGGTCCGTACCGCTGGCAGACCGCGCATAGACCTTGCCTTGGGGCAACTCTCCCGCCGCGATGGCACCGCCCGCAACCCCAAGGCTGAACCGGGCAAGACACAGGGCGTCTGCGCAATCCGCGAAATGGACCCTTGCAAGCCCTGCCGACAAGCCATCTACATGGTCGGGATACTGGCGTGGCGCGTCCTCCAGCACCACGATCCGCACTCCTTGCCCGTCCTGCGGCGCCAAGACCGCCATGCCGTCACCGTGCGACGTCACACCGACAAGCTGGCGGCAATCGGGCCGGCAATAAAGCGTCGCGTCCGGAACGCGATTGTCGCCCGCCGCCTTGCCCAACTCCAGCAAGGCACGTTGTACCCCGTCCCTCACCGCACGCGCGCTCAGGTCTTCCAGCTGTTCGAACAGGCGCGTGTCCAGTTGCAGGGTCGCATTTCGCGGGTTTGCATTGCCTCCGAACAGGTCGAACTGCCGGTAGGAAATGCGGACCGGCGGCGGCGATACCGGAGAGGCCACCTGCGCGTGGCGGCTGCGTTGCAACATGCTCTTGATCTCGGGGCCGGGCGATTTTCGATCCGGGTACTCGATCCAGATCTGCGGTGCCCCAGACCCGTCGACAAGGTTGATGCTGCGCCGTTCCACCGTCGGGCAGGCGGTCTGATCCGGTTGATCGATGACACCGACCACCAGGTCGACCATCATCCGTTTTTCCTCCTCGGTCAGGGGGCGACTGACCTCGGCGGAAACCTCACCCAGCACGCAGTTCAGCGGCTCTGGCACCGTCGGATCGGGGTTTGGCAGGTGAAAGCCCGCCACCCAGGCCAGTTTTCCGCCCGGCCGTGTCACCTGAAGGACGACAAGCCCAACCGGATCGATATATGTCGGAGCCGTGCCGGGGGTGACGACAGACAGGTCGTCCCGCTGTCCGATCCGGTCGCGCAAGGCCTCGACCAGCGCGCCTTTCATCGCATCGCGAACCGGGGCGGGCGTTGTTACGCGCGGGGCCGTCTCGCTCAGTGCCAGAAGATCCAGCGGCTGATCGGCACCCAGGCGATAGAGCAGCCCCACCCCGGACGCCTTGCGGGCGGCGGCGATGCGCCAGGTCACCGCCTGCGGATCATCGCAGGGCGCGGCCGTCTGCGCCGGCAAAAGCTGGGCCGACGGCCAGTTGGCAAGCGCGCCGCGCACCTGCGGCGCGGTCGCAAGCGCCCCGTCGAGATCGAGGCAGGCCCAGCGTCCATCGTCGGCGATGACATGCGCTGGCCCGTCCCGGGTCAGGCGCAGAACGCGGGCGCCGGGCTGCGCCCAAGGGTCGCCGGTTGGCAACCTATCGTTCAGCCTGTCCGGGCTTTCCTCTGCCAACCGGGCAAAGATCGAAACCACACTCTCCATACCCGCCCCGCGCGGCTCTTGCAGGACCAGGGGCAAGGTGACGGCGGTTTGCCCGCCCACAGCAAGCCGCACCAGTTCGGCGGCACAGGCCCCGCCGGGGCCGCACAGCTGCTGGCGCACTTCGGCAACCGGCGGCTCGTTGCGTAGCAGCGTCAGGCGACGTGCCCCGGTTTCCAAAAGGTAGCGCACGGCCGCCGCGATGTTCCGATCATTGGCGAATGCGCCGTCAAGCTCGACCGAACGGCTCTTGTCGTCGCTCAGGAAATACACGATGCGCCCGTTGCCCTCATGACGCGGCAGCGGCGTTTGCCAGGCCTCGTCGACCTCGACTCCGGGGATCGTGACCGCGCTGCCGGTGATCGTCGGCGCGGGGGCGTCGGACGTATCCAGCTCTTTCGCAAGCGCCGGCCAGGCATGGCGCGGCGGCGGTGTCGCTGCAAACCGCGCGATGGCGCCGATCTCATCGACCCCATCCTTGCCAGGCATGAACCTGTGAAACAGCAGTGCGTCACCGGTCGTTTCCGCAAGAAACAGGCTGCGGGCAACAGCTGTGCCGCCGCGATCGACAGTGACCCGTTCGAACAGCTCAAGCCCGCTCTTGTCCGGGTTTTCGAGCATATCCCCGGCCAGCGCCAGCAAGGCCCCCTCCCGTTGCAGCGCCAATGCAAGACCCGTGATTTCCGTCACCTGCGGGTCAGGGCCGAAGTATTCGGGAACCGACAATAGTTCCGGCGTCTGGCATTTCCGGAACGCGGACGTCCTGACGCCGACAGCCTGATCTGTCACGAAACGCACCCGTACGCCGGGCGCAGCACCGCCCCGGAAGTTCCTGACCTCTAGTACGTAACTGGGGTCTCGTCCGGAAGTTTCCCAGACAACACGTGAATAGCGGCCGTCGGCGTCATCGTTACTGGCAATCAGATTTCCATCGGGCGTGTAGACACATATGTAGGGATCGGCTCTCTCTGCGAATTCGGACAAAGAAACCTGGACACGATGACTTCCGCGGGGAACATCAAGGTCAACCCAAAGCGACTCTTCACCTGTTTCCTGGACGGCAGCTTCGGGGGCATCAGCGGTCAAGCCAGCATGCCGCTTCTCTCCGATCACCATTTCTTTTCCGACCGCTCTCCGAATGACCATTCGCCCGGGCACACCATTGGCATCACCGATGGCATAGGCCCAGGCACTGATGGCCGGGTCGTAGTCGACGATCCGCACCTTGTGATAGGTCTCGGGCGCCTGCGGGATCCGGTCATAGAGTTCCAGCGCCACGTCCCGTTCCAGCATCGCGGTGCCCGGTCGACGCAATACCTCTGCAAGCGCTTCCCAACGCTCGCCCGTCCAGCGGTACGGCCACAAGCCCGTAGGCCGTTCCACGAGCATCCGGGCGTCATCCAGCACCTCGACCGCCCGCACGTCCTTCGTCAGAACGCCGACCGCCGCCGTCGCCCGGGCGTCGTCCATCCGGTTCCCCGCCTGGCGGATCGTCCAGGCAGCGTGTTCGGACCGCAGGGACCAAAGCCGCCCGCCCGAGGGGTGCGGCCCCTCCAGCGCCTCGATCTGCGCGGAAATCGACAACAGCCGCGCGCTCTCAAGACCGGAGGGGTCCGCCCGCCCGTAAACCCGCAGAAACCCGTTCATCATGTCGGACTGGGCGGGGACAAAATCCATGCCGGTGACAAAAGCCATTTCCGATGCGGTGACATGGAACCCATTTATCACATGCGCCAGCGCCAATCGCGCCTTGTTCTCTGCGCCCGCCAGGACAAGGGGATAGTACCCGCCCGGCACGGCGCTCAGGGCGCGCGCGCTCTCTCCTGGCGCACAGCCCTCTCCCCCAAGATTGCCCGGTGCAAACCGGCCCGAGAGGCGGTCGTCGATCCAGACACCGCAACCGAACTCGGACTCAGGCCCAAAGCGCACGCCAGAGGTGCAGCCGGTCTCGCAAGGTATGATCGGAGGAATGGGTGTCGGCGTTGGCGGAACCGGGGTCGGCTCGGGGTCTTCGCCCCCGCAGCACCAGGGTGGCGGCGTCACCGGCGGGTCAATGGGCGGGTCCATCTTGGACACCCGCTCGAATCCCTTTTCGCCGCTCTTGGACAGGATCTCCGCCGTGGCGAGGCGCTTGCTCTCGGGGTCGAACCGCGCAAGCGTGCCCTCGTCGCAATTCCACAGCGCCCGCACCGATTGCAGGACCGTTTCAGGATTGTCGATGTCCCCTTTGCGCATCCCGGTCAGCCAGAAGATCTTGGACTTCATTTCTCCCCCGGGAACCGGGGCGGCGGAGGTACCACACGCGGCCTCGGGGTCCAGCGCGCCGCGCATGGCGATCAGCAATTCGTCCACCCGCTGAAACCCGATCAGGCCACGCAGGCCGTGATCGGCCTGTGCATCCACGATACGGGCCCGCAGCATCAGCCGGCCGTAATCGCCGTCAGGCTCTTCGGGGCGCACGCCCATCTCGCTGATCAGCGCCCCATGAAAACTGATGATGTCCCGGCGCAATTCGGCATCCAGATTCGACAAGCCCGACAGCGGGCGCCCATCCGGCCCGGTGATACGGCAGGGTTCATAGAACCCGCGACGGGCGACTTTATCGCCGCTGTACAGGTAGACGATATCGCCCCGACCGGCGGCACAGCCGCCACCTTCGGCGATGGTCCCGCCCTGCAACTGGCTGTAACCCGCTGGCAAGAGCGACAAGGTACGCCCCAGCGGTTTGCCGTCGGGGGCGAAATGGCCATCGGCAATTCGCGCCACAGCGACCTTCTCCTCGTCCGGCGTGCCGCGCGGGCCGGTACCGATCTGGACCAATCCGGCAGCGTCACCCTGCAACGGCAGGAACCACAGTTCGGCAGTCTTGACGCCCAGGATGCCGGGGGTTCCACCCGGGGGAACCTCTGCCGGCTCCCCCTGATCGGGGGCAGGCGCATCGGCAGAGTCGCCCAGACCATCGCCCGGGTCGCTCGCACCGGTGCCCTCGGCGCTTTCGCCCATGTCGCCGTCACCATCGCCGCCCATGCCATCGCCACCGGACCCGAAATCGCCAAAGGGATTGATGGTCACATTGCCGCTCAGCAGTGCGGCCAGGGCCTTGTCCAGGTTTTCGAAATTCGGCGTCAGCAGATCCTTGATGAGATCGGCGATCTTGTCTGGGTTCAACGCGTCGAGGCCCGGAAAGACAACGGTCAGCCGCAGTCCCAGCACGCTGAGCCGCGTCCGCAGAAGGTTGGTGCGCGCCATCAGATCCGCGGCAAATGCATCGAACCCAGCCACGGACATGCTGGTCTTTGCCATCGCCTCGGGCCGTGAAAAACCGGACTGGGTGCGCACGGCGCCGTCGCCCTTGGCGAAACCGACATCGAACATCAGCGTGCTGTCGAGAATGCCCTCGTCCAGGTCCAGCAGGAAGGTCCCCGCACCCACCGGCGCACGGAACACCTTGACGTCGCCATCGGCCTCGACCGTCAGGGTCCGGCCGTCCATCTTGAATTCCGATCGCATGGCAAAGATGTCGGACACAGCGCCGCCGATCTCGGCGCGCTGCTCGATCAGGGGGATACCGAGGTCCATCAAGCCCTCGTTGCTGCCCAGCGGGATGATGCTGAGCAGGGTCAAAGAGCCTTCGGTCTCGACCCTCAGTGGCCGTTCGATATCCACCGTCACGCTGCCGCGGTAATTCAGCAGGTAGCTGGCACTGCATTCACCCACGGTGATAGCGGCAAAGATCGACAGCTTGGTGTCCTCGATGGCGCCCCCGTTCGGACAGATCGCAATCGGAGGTATTGGGATCGAAATGCCGTCGGGAAAGGCAATTGCGAAGCGGTTGGGACCTTCGACGTTCAGGCCGTTGTCCGACAGAACGACCGTCGGCGCGCTGATCGCGAAGAAACCGGCAATGTTTGCCTGGCTTTCTATCACCAATTCGGTGGGCAACCCTCCGCTGAGCGGACGCGGATACAGTTTGATGATCTCGATACCATAATCACCGACAAGATCGTTGATGGCCGAGGCCAGTTGCTCGGTGACCTTGCTCGCCAGGACCTCTGCGTCGACATCCACGTCGACCTTCAGGTTACGGTCCAGCGTGATCCTTGCGGGAACCGTTTCACTCAGACCGAGATTGGCAAAACCGGCCTCGGCGGTGACGGCGATCTTGCGCGTGACCGGGTCATAGGCTGGCCGCTTCTCGATTGTCAGTTCAAGAATTGCCAGGTCGATCCGGTCCCCGGCATTCAGAACGCCGGACTGTCCCAGAGCATTGGCAAGGGCCTGCATGACCAGATCTTCGGGATTGGCGCCCTTGGTGTCACACTCCGGCGCGCCGACCTTCGGGAATGCCTTGACGTCCAGGGTGCAGCGCAGGACGAAATTCGCCCGCAAGTCCAGTAGGTCCAGTTGCGCGATAAAGGGCAGCGACAGCACGAATGTCGTGTCATTCTGGGACAGGGTCGCCCCTCCCTCGTAGCGCAGGACCTCGCCGGACAGGCTGCGTGCGAGTTTGCGCGCCAACTCGTTGAGGCAATCGTCATCCTGCGTACTGGGACAGGACAGGGACAGCCTTGCATCGGCAGGATCCGCCCAATGCCGCCATTGCTGTTCGGCCCATTTCACGGCCCGGGTCCTGACCTGGTCCGCCGGGTCGTCACCGCCCGAAAAATCAAGGCTCAGGTCACCCGCGTCGATCAGGGTCGAATTCCACGCGAAATCCGCCTTCAGCGCCAGGCGTTGATCCAGCCAGTCGAACTGGGCGACCATTTCCGCCCCGGTCACGGTGCCGTCGCGGACGTCGGGCCCGGTCAGGGTACCGCAGTCCGCATCGCGGCCCTTCAACCGGCAGGCGACATCCCCGCCCAGCGCGGCATCCAGGGTATGCCGGGTGCCATCCAGCACCGTCCCGCCCCCCTGGGCCAGGGCATCGTAAAGCTCGTCCAGCGAGAGCGCGCTGCCCAGCTCTTTGCTGACCTCATTCACCGCAACCTCGGCCGCTGCTGCGGCCAGGGCCTGCGCGCAGGCGCGGAACTGGCTTTCCAGAGCGTCCAGCCCCGCATCGCCGCTGCCAAAGCGCACCATCCCGTCCAGTGAGACCACGCCCGTCGCCCAGAGCGTCCCCCCGGTCAGTTGACACGCCCCGTCGTCACCGCCGATCCGCCCAAGCAGGTCGGCCCCCATGACCTCGTAATCCGCGATCAGGTCCTCCAGCGAGACCTCGATCCGGGCGGTCACGGCACAATCGGCCAGGTCCATCGAGCTGGCACAGGTTCCCTCGAAGCCAAGCTCGACGCCTTCAACCGATACCACCTCCTCGGGCAAAAGGGCCTCGACCTGGTCTTCGAGACAATCCCTGAGTTCACGAGAGGTCACCTCGCGGTTGCTCCCGTCTCCGGCCCAGACGAAGTCGAGGTTGATGTTCCGCCCGCAGACATTCAATTCTTCGGGCAAGGTCACATAGCAGTCCGAAACCGGCGACCCGGCGGCGACACCGGCCGCACTGCAAGCCCATTCGATCAGCTCTGGCCCGCGCAGCCGGATCGTACCTTCGCTGTTGACCGCACCGCCACAGATCTCTGGCAGGGCGACCAAAGTGCCTTTTTCGATGGTCTGCCCCAACTGAAGCAACGGCGCCGCCGTATTACAGAAGTAATCCGCCCCCTCTTCAAGGGCCGCGCCGACATCTCTGGCCCAGTCTTGCCAGGGGCCGTCTTGCGCCAGCGCCATGTCCTGCAGGTCTCTCCAGGCATCCTGCGCCGCCCCGCTTGGATCGATCGAAATGTCTATGCCGCGCGTGGACAACCTGACACCGTGGATGCGGACACCGCGCGGCATCTGCGCGCTCAACGACCGCTCGATATAGGCGTAAAGTTCCGCATTCTCGGGCCTGTCCGACGGCAGGGTGAAATGCCCGTCACGCAGGGTAACCTCGATCAATCCTTCCACGCGGCGCAACCCGTCGAACAGCGGGCTGCGCGACGTCACCAGGACCTCAAGCTCAAAGACGTCGGTGTCCGCGCTGTCCTGGGTGACGCCCCGCAAGGCCAGTTGCCAGCTGCCGTCGACACTTGTCACGCTGACCTTGCCATCGACCACCAGCCAGGGATCGGGCTGCTCGGGCCTCAGGCAGAAATACCCCAACTGTCCGCGCATCGGCGCCGTCGAGCCGAAATCGACACGATGCACATAGGCGTTGAGGCAAGGTTCCCTGTTGCGACCGGACAGGTTCATGCCCTGGGGCGGCTTGCCCGGTTCGCCCACCTCGGTGAAGACAAGCAGTTCGTCGGGAACGCCACCCAATGCCGCACGCAGCAAATCCCCGGAATCGAAGGTGGGGGCCTTTACATGGACCAGTTCGATCCCCCGGTCCGACGGGACCAGATCGAACACATAGGCGCCCCGCAACTCGGGCAGGCCCAGATCATCGGTCAGCGACCGGAAGGCGCTGGCAGAAACGGAAATGCGCAGGCCGGTGACCACCTCTCCGCCGTGAGTCCGGCGAACCACCGACGCCTCGGCATGTTCAGAGAAAAGATCGCGCAATTCCGTTGCCGCGTCGATCTCTGCCACGCCCCGGGCAAACACCGGCGCGATCTGTGTCAACAGATCTTCTATCGCGGCTTCGGCAAGGGCCAGCGCGATGTCACGGGCCACCTTGTCCGCCTCTTCGAAAGAGGGGCAATCGGCGGCGGGTTCCGACATCGGCACGCTGAGACAGTAGGTCCTGTTCACTGGATCGGGCACGGCAAACCGCAGCTGCAGCCCGTGGTCGGGATCGAAACGGGCATCTTCCAGCGGCGCGAGGTTCAGCGCCCCGAAATCCTGCATCCTCAAGCCCGACGCCTGAACGATGCGCTTCAACTGGGCGGCGACCTTGTCGGGATCTGCCTCGATGCGCGCCTCGGCGACGGCCTTGCGCATTGCATCGCTCAGTTGCAGCCGCACCGCGTCAGGCGAGGTCTCCTCGCCGATGACGATGGTTTCGCTCAACCTGGCCGTCACTGTCGCGACGCCAAGGACCTGCTGCAATTGGTCTGCGCTCGTGGCGCGCTCACCGCAAATCGCCAGTTCCAGGTCCGCTTCGATCCGGATCGCCCAGGTGCCCTCCTCGACCGTCAAGCTTCGGGTCACGCCCTTGGACAGGATGCCCATGTCGAACCCCGGCAACCGATCGGGCCCACCCGTGGGTCCGCATTGGACCTCCTCTCCGGCAAGAGCCACCGCATTGTCGAGCAGCGCCGCCCCTTCAAGCACAATGGCCGCCGTGCTCAGACGGCCGATCAACCCGTCCCCCTTGTCACCCAAGGTCTTCAGCGCTGCCAGCACGCGGTTCGCCGCCGCGATCCTCTGATCCTCTTCGTCGCCCAGCGCCTGGACCGCGATGTCCGACAATTCAGCCCCTGAAAGGACGGGCTCACCCCGTGCCACAAGGCTGCACAACGGCTCCAGCTCCTCGGCCCGTTTGCCGTCGATCAGCAAACCGACCTCGGCCAGCACCGCATCCCCCAGTTGCCTCGCAACAGAGCCGTCACGGTCAAGCCCCGGATCGCTAATCCGGCACAGTCCGGCCAGGGCCTGGTCGACGCCTTCCGCGATCTCGGCAGGAATACGGATACGGTCCAAGGCAGTGCGCACGTCGTCGATCGCATCTTCGCGGATCGTCGCCAATGCGCCCTCGACCAGCGCATCAAGGGCCGCCTTGCCCTCCTCGCCCAGCTTGTCCGAGGCCGCCTGCCAGTCAGCCAGGGTCCGATCCGGGTCCAACTTGCAGATCTCGGCGATCTGCGGAACATCGACGGCCTTTACGAACCTCTCCCAGGCCGCCTGCATCCTGTCCCGAGCACATTCCGGACCAGTGCCCGAGGTGTCGGCGCGCGGGCATCCGGGCAAGGCACGCGGCGCGTCGGCAAGAGCCCTTTCCAACCGCAGGGCCGGGCCGGAGATGGCATCGCGGGCCTGGTCACACAGGGTGTCCAGTTGGTCGGTGACCGCTTGCGCACCACATACCCGCGCCACGGCGGAGAGGCGTTCCGACATCGACCGCAGGCGCTGACGGTCAAGCCCGCCGCGCCGCGCATTCTCCGTGACATCGGCCGCTGCCATCAGGCGCGCGGCCTCTGCACAGGACTCCACTTCGGCGGGAATCGCCTCGACCTTGGCCAGCATCAGCCGCAGGGTCAGGATCCGGGCCTCGAACGCCTCTGTCAGCGCCGCCGTAAAGGCCGTGTCTTGCCGGGCGCTGGCCGTCACCTCTCGGGCCAGCGCGCCGAAAGCGCCGTTCAGGACCTCTCCCGCCTCCGCCTGCGCCGCCTCGGCCAGCCGTTCAAAGGCCGCCACGCAAAGCGCGCCATCCACCCGGGTGGCGGCGATCATCCCGGCCGGCAGGCGTTCGAGGCAGGCCGCCTCCGCTACCGGCGTCGAGAACAGGGTTCCCAGTTCGAGGGCCTGTGCGTCCGCATAGGCGGCGGCAAATCGCATCGCGGCCTCTGCGCGGGCTTCCAGTGCCTGATCCGGATTAACGACCACCTGCAGGGCGTCACTCATCTCCCGATAGTCGGGCACCTGTCCCAACGTGTTACGCAACTGGGCAATTGCCGGTTCACGCTCGATCTGCTGCAAGGCGCGCGCCATCCGCCGCAAGGCCCGGTCCGGGGCTTCCCCGCCCCGGTGTTTCATCCACTCGCGACCGATCCGCGAAACCGCCTCGAAAGCCGTCGGCGCCGCGTTCCGCCACCACAGCTCGACCTCGCGCAGGCTCTCCTCGGTGCGCTCTTCCTCGGGAATGGTCGGCAACGGCAGGCGCGCGGCCAATGACATGCCCGCCACCTGGTGCATCTGCGCCGCGATCTCGGCCGACACCCGCCATGCACGGCGTTCGGCATCGATCAGTTCCGACAGGCAGTCCGTACGCCCCAGCGCCTCCAGGGTCAGGGGCCCCTGCCCACAAAGATCCGCGACGAGCGGCAGGCTGGACTGCAGGTTCTGCATCTCCTGGAACAGGAACATAAGGTCCAGCGAGACCTCCTCTGTCCTCCGGATCATGTCAGGTCGTCCAAGCCCCGCCGCCAGGGCCTGCGTCGAGGCGCGAATGGCCGCGATATCCACGCCTCCCGTGCTTTGTGCAGAAACGGGGGGGACCGGGGCCGCGAACAGGAAGGCACCACAAAGGACGGCACGCGCCATCCGGCGCCAAGTGTCACTTAAAGACAATTTTTCCTCCCTTGGTGGTGATCTCACGTTCCTTGGTTCCACAGGGGCTGTATTGCTGACCATCCTTGCACCGTTGCAATGTGCAGATATCCAGTGGCGCAAGCCCCTGTTCGTCCGTGCTTGCCAGGCTGATCACGTCGTCGACCGTCATGCAGAAGGGCGCGGGCGACCAGAACAGGTCGCCGAACTTCAGGCCCATCCGAATGGTGACCAGGCTGCTGCCACGGTCCGCCACCATCTCTTCGAACACAGGTGTGTTCGCCAGGAAAGGCGTCAGCTCCAGCGGGCCATTGTTGCCGATGAACAGGGCGGCGGACAGCAGGCCGGCCCCGCCGCCTCCGGTTTGCACCGATGTACGGTACTTGACCGGGGCCTGGTCCCTGGTTGCCGACAGTTGCGCCTCGCAGCGTTCCGTGTCGAAACTGGCCCCCATCGCACAGCCCGCCTTGTCCGGCACGGCAACACGCAGCCCCAGGGACATGCGCGCAAGGGCAGACTGCACGTCAGCCTTGTCGCTGAACACTTCGAAGGTGAACATCTGAAAGGGTTTCTTCTCGACACCGCTGTCGGCCCCGAGCTTCAGCGTGATCAGCACGGTCAGGATCACCAGCGCCCCGAACAAGCCGAACAGAAGGTCCATCATGGACATCCAGGCAAATCCGGCGCGCCGCCTGGGCATCTCAGTACTCCCTCTCGAAACGGTAGACCTTGTCGCCGTTTGACTCGAACACCATCGATGCCCGACAAGACGAGAATTGACGGGTCTGGTAATGCCCGCTGGACACGAGTGTCGCCTCGCAGGGCGCCGCATGGACGGCAGGCACATGCAGCGTAAAGCCCATGCAAGGCGCTGCATCGCCCGCCGCCCAGACCGAGAAGGCGACCGGCAAATCATCCCCGTCCGTGCCGAAATGCTCTGGCGCGCTGCGCAATGTGCGCACCTGGAAATCCAAGGACACACATGCCTTTGTTGGTGCTTCGATGCTTGGCGCCTGTCCTAACCGGCTGGCCGCCCCATCGAGGTACACGACCACCAAGTTTTCCATGTCCTTGGGATCGGCGGTAGAGGTCGCCGTCGCCCGTGCGGTCGGTGTCGCCGGCTCCCGGTCGCCGCTCTCAAGGATCTTGCGGTGCGGAGTCAGCGTCACCTTGGCCTTGCGGTCCGTGAGGGCAGCCATGAAGATCATCAAGATGATCGCCCCGCCCAGGGCACAGGTCACCGTATCCAACGTGGAGAGGCCGAAGATTTCCGGCCTGCTCCGGGGGCGTTCGAGATGGCGGAAATCGGACATGGCGGCCTCGTGGATCACTCGCCGTTCTGGTCGAAGAACTGCTGTTCGGGCGCCGGACCCGGCGTGTTCACCAGGGCATAGGGCACGTCTCGCATGTCCCGATCGACCATGCGGTCGATCAGCAGGTTGGAGAGGCTGCGGCGCGCCTTGTCGACGACCTCTCGCACCCCGGATTCCGACCGGACCAGCGCCCAGTAGAGGAGTGCGGAACACAAGAGCGCCATCGAGGTCGTGTCGAAGGCCACGCCCAACCCGTCAACGACAAACTGGATCTTTTCCTCGAACTCGCTCGCCTCGCCGTCCGCTGATCCGGAGAACAGACCCTTGGCACGGACAAGGCTGGCGCTGATCCCGTAGATGGTGCCAAGGAAACCGACGGTCGGCATCAACCACATCAGGTAATGCCCGGTCTCCAACCTGTCGGACAGATCGTTGCCATATTCATAGACCGCGACCCGCATGCGCTTTTCCGCGTCGCCGACACGGCCCGTGTGCGCTCCGGCCTTGAGCACGTCAAGGATGAGGTCCAACGGCCCGACCAACTTGCGATTCCGGGTTGCGCCCAGCAACTTGTCCCGCACCGAGGACACTGTCGCGTTGAACCGCGCGGTCTTGGAGTTCTCGACGGTGAACGGGTCCAGCCGCAACAGGTTGGTCGGGTAGATCGGCTCGCTGCTGTTGCGGTTGTCGCCTTGCACGATGAAGCTGATCGGGTGTTGGGCAACGCGCGGGTCACGCTGTTCAAAGCCGTTCTCGTCCTCGCTCAGCCGAAAGTTCAGATCGACGTTGTATTCATCAACCTCCGGCCAGGACTCGCTTTCGATCCTGCGGAAAAGGCGATTGCGGCGCAGGATTCCCATCGCGATGATCAGCAGCAGCAGGGTGAATTTCTGCACCGGCCCGACATCCGGAGAGATTGCCGCCATGAAACTCATCGGGTGGTCCCGCCACTTGCACGGAACGTAAGTCGGTTTCTCGCCGCTCGAGGCCCCCGGGTCCGGTGTGTCCGGATCCCAGCCGAACGCCGCGATCAACATGGGTTGGCCGGGCTTCGCATCCGGTTTTGGGATCGGCAGTTCGCCGTCCGTGATCGCGCAGGCGGGCGGAATGGCACCAACGGTCCGGCCGGCATATTCCCGGAAAGACAATGCCGCATTGCGATTGCGCATCACGACGTATTGCGTTTTCGTTTCGCCCTGCTCACTGGCCGGCTGGACATCGACCTGCTTGGTCAACCACTCGATTTGAAGACCGGTTGCCGCTTCGGGTCGATAGGCGGTCAGAAAAAACAGCAGGAATAGCGCAAATATCCACGACACCGCGATTGCCGGAATCGCAAAGAACAATGAATTCGCGCGAAGATATTTCTGCAAGCGCTTGTCAAACGTGGATTTGGCGCGCCTGCGCGACTCTTCATAGGTTCTTTCAAACACATGCCTCTCCCTGCGCTATCCGCAGACTGTGAAAATCCTTCCGATCTATGGCCGCAACACGATCTGGCCGAACTGGAAACGCAAGTCGGGTCGTCAATCTATAAGGGATTGCGCAGCCGCCAGCCTGCCGGCCAGTCCCCCGGGTCCGGGTCCGGCGGTCAATTCAGACGCAACCCCAATGGTTCAAGAAGGGCGTCGATCCCCGGCGGAGGATCGGATTCATCGGGGCCGGGTTCGTCCACGCCAGTGGGTCCGACAAGAACGGACACCTCGACGACCTCGCATCTCTGCAATACCGGATTGTTGCCTGCCTCGCGGATCGCGGCCAGCAACCTGTCCATATCGGCATTGGACAGCCTGAGACATCCATGTGTTGCCCGCAGC
This sequence comes from Mameliella sp. LZ-28, assembly GCF_012274245.1. NCBI lineage: Bacteria > Pseudomonadati > Pseudomonadota > Alphaproteobacteria > Rhodobacterales > Roseobacteraceae > Antarctobacter > Mameliella sp. LZ-28. Next base: position 201,703 of record NZ_JAANYX010000035.1, read on the forward strand.
TTGCCTGACGAGGACAGATCGCCCCCATGTATCAGCAACCCCGTACGCCCGTTGCCTTCTGCAACCTTCGCATCCCCGGACTCGGGTTTCAGCACCAGCGCACCATTGGGTCCGTAGCTGCGGTCGGTATAGGCAGTTCCGGACCCGGTCGACACCATGCGGGGCACGGAATAGCCACCTTCCGGCGTGTCCCCAAAGGGCAATACCGGGCTGCGCGCAGGGTTTCCCTCTTGGGCCGCGCGACCATTGTCAGCTTTTCCGTAAACGGTCAGATCCTCGGTGAGCGTCTCACCATTTGCACGCTTCAACCTCAGGATACCCGCTTGCCAGCGATCCGCAGGCAAATTCACTTCGATCACCAGATCGGTGGAATTGGCCATCCCCCTGCGCGGGAGCAAAGCACCAATCACCCCACCGAATAAAACCCAACGCCTTGTTATCATGGAATCCCCCGAGTCCATCATATATCGATCAATAAGAAAATAACTTCGATTCGCATCAAACACTCTGACAACCATAGCACGACCATCAGTTCCAACAGAGTGTTTTTACGAAACTCATGAGGCGGGACACTGCCAGCGCCTGAATATCCCCGAAAGTGACCAGACAAGCGGTTGCGCGGCGCGCATATTTCGGAACGAACGCAAGGTGGCGGCCTTTGAAATTCGCAACCCCCGCCTTGCCATCGCCACGCGCCGGCGCAGCGAATAGCGCCGCTTTGAGATATTCGCCACAGGGGGCGAGAGCCCAGTGCACCCACCCTTTCGGCGCCACGTCATGCTCCCTTGCCGCGCACGCCGCCTCCTGAACAACCGGGCGGCCAAAGGCCCGGCTGTTGGCTATGATTTTGCATAAAAGCCGCAGAACGACCACGCGCCCGGTCACACGCCTCAAGACATCGGCGACGCGGGCATTTCATTCGGGCGCCGTGTCGGTCCGAAGAAAACCAGCCCACGCTCACTGCGTGGGCTGGTTCATCGGCACAGGCCAGAAAACGGCCTCCACGGAAACCCATTAAGGGTAGAGGCTGGTTCAGAGCGATCCGGTCGCGTTCAGGCAGTCGCCCGCCATGAGCGCCTGCGCCTCGTCGATCAGGGCCTGTCCATCCAGGCCCTTTTCCGCCAGATCCGCGACCCAACCATCATAGACCGGCTGAACGAGCTCGCGCCATTCGGCGGCATCCGCCTCGGAAATCGTGACGATGTTGTTGCCCATGTCCACGGCAACGGCACGGGCCGGCGCGTCCGCATCCGCCTGTGTGCCTCCCGCAAAAACCGAAAATTCCAGCCCGGAATTCTCGTCGATCACCTTTTGCAGGTCCTCAGGCATGGAGGCATAGACATCCGGGTTCATCGCCAGAACGAAAGTCAGTGTATAAAGCGCCGGACCTTCGAACTCGGTGTGGTTTTTCACGAGCTCGGGCACTTTCAGGGCCGAGGTGACCTCCCAGGGAATCGTTGTCCCGTCGATCACGCCCTTGGACAGGGCTTCGGACACCGCCGGCACCGGCATCCCGACCGGCTCTGCCCCGGCCAGTTCGAGCAGCTGGTTGACCAGCCGCGAGCCGCCACGGATCTTCATGCCTTCCAGGTCCGCCGGGGTCTTGACCGGCGTGTTGGTGTGAAACGCACCCGGGCCATGAACCCAGGTTCCCAGCATCTTGACGTCCGAGAACTCGCCATCCTTCATGGCGGAGTCGTACATCTTCCAGTAGGCACAGGAGGCTGCACGGGCATCCGAAACCATGAAGGGCAGTTCAAAGACCTCGGTGCTTGGAAAACGCCCCGGCGTGTAGCCCACAACCGTCCAGATGATATCGGCCACCCCGTCGACCGCCTGGTCGTAGAGCTCAGGCGGAGCGCCCCCCAGTTGCATCGAGGGATAATGCTCGATGGCGATACGACCATCCGAGGCCGCTTCGATTTTTTCGATCCAGGGCAGCAGGATTTGCGCCGGCACCGCCGCCTGCTGCGGCAGCATCTGGTGCAGGTTCAGTGTCACTTCCTGCGCCGCCGCCGGCCCGGCAAGGGCCATGAAGGCGCCAAGGCACAGCGCTCGTCCCGAGCATTGCTTAATGAAAGACATGGTTTCCTCCGCTGTTGTCTTCTTGGTGCTGTTATCCGGTTATCCCTGAACGTCCGGCAGATGCACGATCACTCCGTCCAGTGCCTCGCTCAGGGCGATCTGGCAGGACAGGCGCGAGGTGTCGCGCACTTCGCCCTCGGCAAAGTCCAGCATGTCATCCTCGGCATCATCGCGGTGCCCGACACGGTCCGTCCAGGCGTCATCGACGTAGCAATGGCAGGTGGCGCAGGCCATCGCACCGCCGCATTCCGCGATGATCTCGTTTATGCCGTTGTCGCGTGCTGCCTGCATGATCGAGGTTCCGGGGGCCGCGCCCACGGTCCGGCGGTTGCCATCGGGATGCACAAAGGTGATTTCAACCATTCTCTTGCCTTTCTCAGTTCAGCGTGACCGGCAGGTTCAACGGGCCGCGAAACCCGAACCCGTGCCAGATCACCTTTTCGTCGGGCACCAGTTCCATGTTCGGAAAGCGCTCGAAGATCATCGGAAGCATGATCTCGCCCACCGTCTTGCGCGCGACCTGCGCGCCCGAGCAGTGATGCGGGCCGCTGCCAAAGGCCTGATGCGGTGCCTTCTTGCGGAACACGTCGAACAGGTGCCCATTCTCGAACAGGTCTTCGTCGTGGTTGGCCGAAGCCTGGATCGTCATCAGGGTCACGCCCTCGGGAATGTCGATGCCGTCGATCTGATGTGCCTCCGTGACGCGGCGCGACGAGGCCTGGATCGGTGCAACCCAGCGCACGCCCTCCTCGAAGGCGTCGCTCCAGGCCTCTGTCCGCTTCACCTCTTCCAGCTGCTCCGGGTTGCTGAGCAACCCGTAGAGAATCGTGGCCAGCGCGTCGCGCGGCTCGTTTATGCCGCCGCCGATGGCGATCTTGATGTTGGAATGAATCTGCCCGATCGGCAACGGGTTGGCCGCGTTCAGCATGATCGAGAATGCCGAGTTGTTGGGCTCTGCCCTGTGGCGCGCCTCGATCCGATCGAAATAGGCGTTCATCTCGGCGTTGGCGGCATCGCTCTTGGCAAAGGGGTCCTCGGCAAAGCCGAAATTGCCCGCCCCGTCGATCAGGGTCTGCGACCAGCGCATCATGTCGGCGTCGCTGGCCTCGTCGAGGCCGAGGATATGCGCGAGGATGCGCGCCGCAACCGGACCGCAAAGATCGGTGAACAGGTCTACCCTCTCACCGCGGGGAAGGCGATCGAGATAGTCCGACGCGATCTTTCGATACAATTCTGCCCAGTCGGACTTGATCACCTTGGGTGACAGGGCCTTTTGCATCGCCATGCGCTCGGCCCGGTGTTCGGGGCCGTCCTTGCGCATCAACGTATGGGCCTGAAAGGCACGCTGCATCGGTGTCACGGGATCGTCCGAGCTGTAAAGCTCGGCGTTGTCCTTCACCATCCTGGTGTGTTTGGCCTTGGTCAGCATGATCCGCCGCGCTGCGGGGACCTCGACGATCGGTGTCTCCAGGCGCATGCGCCGGTAGATCGAATAGGGATCGCGGGCGAGATCGGCCAGCGAGACCGCTTCGTTGATTGGTGCTTGTGCCATGCCCCTCCTCCCAAGATTGCACAGTCGATGCCGCTTAATGCCCCTGCGGCTTTCATCCATCAACAAGATGGAATAGATCATTACGATCAAAAAATTCGATCCGGTTACACCATGCAGACGCCACGAGACCCCCTGTCCGTCGATTTTCGCACCCTGCAAATGCTGTTACGGGTGTATGCCTTGCGGTCCTTCACCCGCGCCGCCGAGGAGCTTGGCGTCAACCAGTCGGCGGTCAGCTACACCATCGAGAAGCTGCGAGGCGTTTTCCACGATCCGCTGTTCGTGCGGCAAGGCCGCGCCATCCATCCGACGCCGCGTTGCGAGGAAATCGTGCAGGAGGCGGCGCGGCTGGTTGGCGAGTTCCGCCAGCTTGCGGCTCCGGTGGATTTCGACCCGGCGACATCGCAGCAGCGCTTTACCCTGGCATGCAATTATTACGAACGTGTCCTTTGGGTGCCACAGATCGTTCATACCATCCGCGCACAGGCGCCGGGCATCACCTTGGACATCATTGACGCGTCGGACATCGGCCACGAACGGCTGTTGAACCGCGAGGCGGACCTCCTGATCGGCCCTTTCGAAAGAGACGACCCGGATTTCTACCGCCGCCGTCTGTACCACGAGCGCTACGTCTGCTTGATGAACCGGGATCATCCCGCGGCGGGCACCAGCCTCGACATGGAAACCTATCTGTCGCTGCTGCACGTCGTGGTCACCTACGGTGGTCGCTGGACGTCTCGCTATCTGGTCGACCTGAAAGAGCTGGGACATGCGTTGAAGATCGGCCTGCGCGTGCCCAGCCCGGCAGGACTGGAGCAGCTGGTTTCAGGTTCAGATCTGGTGGCAACAGTGCCGCAGCGTCTTTCAAAGGTTCTCGGCCACTCGGTGCAGGTCTCCGAGTTCCCGCTGGCCACCCGTATTTCCATCGATCTCGTCTGGACCGCGCCGCACCACCGTTCGGCACCGCATATCTGGCTCAGGGAGCTGATCCACAAGGTCGTCCAGGCATCGCTTTGAGGTCAGGGCACATGGCCGCCCAACCGATCCGTTGGTCGATTCGGAATGGATGTTTCGCCCGCTCCGCGCCGGTGACCTCCTAGCGCGCGCCGGCGCCCAGCCGCCGCGAGATGTCCGCCGCCATGGCGACAAGCCGCTCTCGGCACTCATCGGCCGTGGCGACAGAAGTGCCGGTCAGCCGGTGGATGAAGGGAATGGTGACCGCAGCCGTGACCTTGCCGGAAAAATCGAAGATCGGGGCCGAGATGTTCTGAACCCCTGCGATGGTCAACGAGGGTGACTCGCAATAGCCCATTTTGCGCACGTCCGGCAGATCCTTAACGAAAGCACTGTATTTATCTGCGGGTTCGCGGCCGACTTCGGCGATCAGTGCCTCCAGCGCCGGTTTGTCCATCCAGGCAGCCAGCACCCTCCCAGAGGCGGTGTCGTAGATCGGGATATGCGCCCCCAGCCGGACTGAGGTGATGTTGATGTCCTGGCAATCCACCTGCGCAATCACCAGCACCCGCCCCGTATGGATGATGCCAAGATGGATCGACTGGTTCAGCTGGTCCGCCAGCCGCTGCATCGCATCCCCGGCGATCGAAGTGAGGCGCCGGATCGGCGGGTGCCTGTGGGCCACCTCGAACATCTTCGTGGTGAGCTGGTAACGGTCGTAATCAGCGTTCAGTTCGACATAACCGCGTTGGCGCAGGACCATCAGCATCCGGAAAATCTCCGGGGTGGTCCGGCCCAGCTGCTTGGCGATCTCCACCTGGGTCAGCCCCTCTGCCTCGGAGGCGAGCAGTTCGAGTATGTCCAGCCCCTTGGAAAGCGCCGGGGCACGGTATTTCTCCTCTTCGGGCCGCTCTTCTGTCGTGCTGGTCATCCTGCCCCCGGGCGTTTCCATGCCGATGTGCTCCGGCGTTTATACCTAGTGCGGCGCTGCGCTGACAACATGGCAGACCGCGCCTCTATTAAATATAAAATCCTCTTTCACTTGTGAAGTCTCCGCGCTATTCTGGCGGAAAGAGGAGGAATACCTTGACCGAAGCCTGCACCCTCAAAGGCATGACCTGGTCCGACCCGCGCGGATACGATCCGCTTGTCGCCGCCAGCGAGGCCTTTCGCGACCGTTACCCGCATGTGACCATCACCTGGGACAAGCGATCCCTCCAGGGGTTCGAAAGCACCCCGGTCGAGGAACTGGCGCAGGCCTATGACCTGATGATTATCGACCATCCGCATGTTGGCGAGGTGGTGGCCGACGGCTGCCTGCTGCCGATCGACAGACACGGCGCCCCCGAGGTGCTGGCGCGGCTGGAGGCGGAAACCGTCGGCAAGAGCTATCACAGCTATTTCTACGGCGGGCACCAATGGGCGCTGCCGGTCGATGCCGCCTGCCAGGTGCAGGCGATCCGCCCCGACCTGCGCCCCACCCCGGCCACACGCCTGACAGAAGTCATGGCCGAGGCCCGCGACGGCCGCGTGCTCTGGCCCCTGCGCCCGCCGCATGTGCTGATGTCCTTCTTTACCCTCATGGCCAATATCGGCAGCGCATTCCCGGTGACACGCGACCTGCCCATCGACCGCGCCGCGGCAAAGCGCACACTGGAGGCGATGCAGGCCCTGGCGGACCTCGTGGACCCGGCCTGTCACGGCATGGACCCGATCGCCGCACTGGATGCGCTGAGCGAGGGGGATCGCTTTGCGCTGATCCCCTACACATACCTCTACGCACCCTATGCAAAGGACGACTACCGCCCGAATATCGTCACCTACCACGACATCCCGGCAGAGGGAGAGAGCGGCCCGCTCGGCTCGGCGCTTGGCGGCACCGGCCTTGCCGTCTCGGCCCGCACGACACACCCGGAGATCTGCACGGAATTCGCGCTCTGGGTCGCTTCGGCAGAGGTGCAGCGCGGGCTTTACACCGCGAACAACGGCCAGCCCGGCAATGCTTTTGCCTGGGCGGACCCGCGGGTCAACGCCCGCTTCGGCAAGGCCTATCACCAGACCCGGATGAGTCACGAAGCTGCCTGGCTGCGGCCCCGGCACAAGGGCTACATGGGGTTCCAGGAAGCGGCCTCGCACATCATCCTGGATGCCCTGACCGGAAAGTGCATGCACGACGCCGCGCTTGACGCGCTGCAATCCCGTTTCACCGAGAGTTTCGACGGATGACCGACATGTTGCCCCTCGACGGTCTCAAGGTCCTCGACTTCTCGCAATTCCTGGCCGGACCATACTGTGCCCTGAAACTCGCCGACCTCGGCGCCGACGTGGTCAAGGTGGAACGCGCCGGCATGGGCGACCTGTCGCGCTATCTCTACCTGACCGATACGAAGATCGGTGGCGAAAGCACGATCTTCCACGCCATCAACCGCAACAAGCGCTCGCTCGCTGTGGACCTGAAATCGGCGGCCGACCGGGACAGGCTCTGGACGCTGGTGCGCGAGGCAGACGTGGTGCTGCAGAACTTCCGCCCCGGGGTGATGGAACGGCTGGGGTTCGGCTACGAGGCGGTGAAAGCCGTCAATCCCACCGTGGTGTACGGCACCGTCACGGGCTATGGCTCTGACGGCCCATGGGTCGATCTGCCCGGACAGGATCTGCTGGCGCAGGCGCGCTCGGGCGTGATGTGGCTGTCCGGGGCCCGTGATGACGGGCCGGTTGCGATGGGCCTGCCGATTGCCGACGTGCTGGCCGGGGCCTCGCTGACGCAGGGGGTGCTGGCCCTGCTCTACCGCCGCGCCGTGAAAGGCATCGGCGGACAGGTGGAAACCTCGCTGATCGAGGTGCTGGCCGATCTCCAGTTTGAACTTCTGACCACCTGGCTGAACGACGGCCACCGCACGCCGACACGCTCGGCCAACAACCCGGCTCATGCCTATCTTGCCGCGCCCTACGGCGTCTACGAGACGGCGGACGGGCATGTGGCCATTGCCATGGGCAAGCTGGACCTGTTGGCGCAGATCACCGGCCTTGACCCGGAGATCGCCGGGCGGGATGCCTTTGCCTGCCGGGACGAGATCAAGGCCGGATTGGCTGCGCGCCTGAAGACGGCGGAGACGGATCACTGGATGGCGAAATTCGTCGAGGCCGACATCTGGGCCGCACCGGTGATGGATTGGGATGGCGTCGTTGAAAGCGGTGTCCTGCAAACGCTGGAGATGGTGCAGCCGATCTCGCGCGGGGAAGAGGTCAACATGCAGACGACCCGTCTGCCGATCCGCATCGACGGGGTTCGCCCTGCCTCCACTACCGCCGCCCCTGAACTGGGCGACGCCAACGCCCTGCTCGACTCCGGCTGGTAGGTTCGCGGGACAAAAAACGGGCCCGAGGGCCCGTTTCAATCCTACTCCTCCCTGAAAGCCCGGTCACGCGGCAGCTTCGGCCTTCTCGTTGACAAGGTAGTCCATCAGGCGTTCCGGGCTGGACTCGCCGTAGGGGTCTTCGCCGTGGTTGTCGGAAATGCCCGGCTCTTCGAACCAGGCTTCGACCACGCCGTCGTTGATGATCGCCGCATAGCGCCAGGACCGCATCCCGAAGCCGAGGTTGTCCTTCCGGACCAGCATCCCGACGCGGCGGGAAAACTCACCGGACCCATCGGGGATGACCTTGACCGACTCGAGGTTCTGCGACTTGGCCCACTGATTCATCACGAAGCTGTCGTTGACCGACATGCAGTAGATCTCGTCAATGCCGAGGTCACGGAAAGCCTGGGCGTTCTTCTCGAAGCCCGGCAGCTGGTAGGTCGAGCAGGTGGGCGTAAAGGCCCCCGGCAGCGAAAAGAGGATGACCCGTTTGCCCTTGAAATAATCGGCAGTGGTCATGTCCTGCCAACGAAATGGATTCGGGCCTTCGATGGCATCGTCACGCACGCGCGTGTGGAAGGTGACGTTGGGCAGGGTAGCACCGGCTTTCATGGTACAAGTCCTTTCAATTGGGAGGATTTTCGGATCATGCCCATAGAAGGGACGGGCCCGGAGTGCAATCCGGCACGCGGGGGAAATGGCCCGGCTGAACGCAGACCCGCTATGCATGCACAGGCTTTGATCCGGCGCCCGTTTCGACGGCATTCCCTGGCCCGTCGACCCGCATGAAAAAGGGCGCCACGGCGGGCGCCCTTGTCCTGTCCGATGCAGCGGCGTTCAGTCGTCGGCCACGCAGACCTGCCGCTGTTCGCCCAGCTTCTCGATCCCCAGACGAACCTCGTCGCCAGCCTTGAGATATTTCGGCGGGGTGAAGCCCAGACCCACGCCCGGAGGCGTCCCAGTCGAGATGATGTCGCCCGGTTCCAGCGTGAAGAACTGCGACAGGTAGGAGATCAGGAAGGGCACCCGGTAGACCATTGTCGCGGTCGACCCATCCTGCATCCGCTCGCCGTTCACGTCGAGCCACATGTGCAGCTTGTCGAAGTCGCCGACCTCGTCCGGCGTTACCAGCCAGGGACCGGTGGGGCCGAAGTTGTCCGAGGACTTGCCCTTGGACCACTGGCCGGACCGCTCGATCTGGTAGGCGCGTTCCGAAACGTCGTTGATCACGCAGAATCCGGCGACGTGGTCCATGGCGTTGGCCTCGTCGACGTATTTGGCCTTTTTGCCGATGACAAAGCCCAGCTCGACCTCCCAGTCGGTCTTTTCCGAACCGCGCGGAATGATGATCGGATCATTTGGACCGCAGATGGCCGAGGTGTACTTGGCAAAGATCACCGGCTCTGGCGGCACCTCCAGCCCACTTTCGGCGGCATGGTCGGCATAGTTCAGGCCGATGCAGATGAACTTGCCGGTGCGCCCGACGCAGGCCCCCAGGCGCGGCGTGCCCTCGACCTTCGGCAGACTGGCCGGGTCGATCGCCTTCAGCGCGTCCAGCCGGGTCAGCGCGTCGCCCGCGATGTCGTCCACATGGGCCGACAGGTCACGCAGCGTGCCGTCCTCTTCGACCAGCGCGGGTTTTTCCGCGCCGCGCTCTCCGTATCGTGCAAATTTCATGGGGGAACTCCCTTGTTTCCGGTTCAGGCGGTCCAGCCGCCGTCGATGACGTGGACCTGCCCCGTGGTGAACCCGCTCTCATCCGCCGCCAGGTAGGCGACCAGCGCGGCGATCTCCTCGGGCTCGCCAATGCGGCCCATGGGCTGACGCCCGATAAAGGTCTTGAGCGCGGCATCGTAGTCGCCGGTCGCCCGCAGTCGGTCATGCAGCGAGGGGCTATCCACGGTGCCGGGCGCGATGGCGTTGCAGCGGATGCCCTGCGTGACATAGTCATTCGCGATGGCCAGCGTCATGCCCGCCACCGCCGCCTTGGAGGCCGAGTAGACGAAACGGTTGACCGGGCCGGTCACGGGCCCCGCCACCGAGCTCATGTTGATGATCGAACCGCTCTTCTGCTGCAGCATCGCAGGCAGGAAGGCGCGGATCATGCGGTACTGTGCCTTGGCGTTGAGATCGAAAGCGAAATCCCACTCGTCCTCGGTCGACTCGAGGATGGTGCCGTTGTGCACGATCCCCGCGCAGTTGAAGAGCACGTCCGCCGTGCCGACCTCTGCCGCGAAGGCTGTGATGGCCCCGGCGTCCAGCACGTCCAGCCGCCTGGCCTCGATCCCGTCGATCGCGTTCAGCTCGGCAAGTGCCGCCTCGTTGATATCGGTTGCGATCACCCGGCCACCCTCGGCCGCCAGCCGCTCTGCCGTCGCGCGGCCGATCCCCTGACCTGCGGCGGTGACGACGCAGGTCTTTCCTTCCAGTCTTTTCACGTTTGTCTCCTTCTCACGCAGCGGGCAGGCAGGCCGGCCCGATGGGCGCAAATGATTTGTAGGTCAGGATGAATTCCCTGTGGCCCATGGCCTCTGACTTGGTCTGTGCACCTGCGGCGGTCGCGACTACGAGGTCGCGGATCTCCTGTCCGACGGCCTCGATGCTGCGCACCCCTTCGATGATGTCGCCCGCGTTCACGTCCATGTCGTCGGACAGGGCGCGATAGGTCTCCGGGTTGGCACAGATCTTGATGACCGGCGAAATCGCCGACCCGACGACAGAGCCGCGCCCGGTGACGAAGAGCGACAGATGCGCGCCGCTGGCGATCATCTCGACGATCTCGGCATTGTCCGAGATGTTGGGAAAGCCGAAACGCACGTCGCCGTCCGGCACCACGTCCATCAGGTAAAGGCCCCCGCGCGGGGGAATGTCGCCCGGTTTGATCAGCCCGGAAATCGGCGAGTCACCGGATTTGACATAGGCGCCAAGGCTCTTTTCCTCGATGGTCGAGAGCCCCCCGGCCGCGTTCCCCGCCGCGAAAGAGCCATAGCCCAGTGTCGCGTAATAGCGTTCCGCCTTCTGCACGCTCTCGCGCAGGGCCTGGCCCAGCTCCGGCGTCACCGCCCGGTCTGCCATGATCTCCTCGCAGCCGATAAGTTCGCCGGTTTCTTCGAAGATGCAGGCGGCCCCCTCCTGCACCAGCATGTCGAATGCCTTACCCGCCGCCGGGTTGCCCGAAATGCCCGAGGTGCCGTCGGAACCGCCGCAGACCGTGCCGACGATCAGCTCGTCGATGCCCATCGGCACCCGCTGGATATCCGCGATCTCGCCCAAGGCGCCGCGCACCCAGTCGCGACCGGCCTCCACGGTCGAGGCCGTGCCGCCCGCCTTCTGGATCACCAGCGTCTTGACCGGACGGCCGGACTCGGTCACCGCCGTCGAGGCACGCACCTTGTCGAAACTCTCGCAGCCCAGCGAGACGAACAGCACCGCGCCCACGTTCGGATGGGTGCAGAGCCGGTCCATCATGTTGGCGGCGTAGTCGTTCGGGAAACAGCCCGGAAAGCCAATCAGCTGCACGTCGTCATCCGGAAACCCGGCGACGATCTTGGACGCCACGAAATGCGCGCATTCCACTAGGTAGGCCACGACAACCGTGTTGCGAATGCCCTTGCGACCGTCGGCCCTGGGATAACCTGTCAGGTCAGTCATTGTGCCACCCCCGCGCTGACGCCATCCGCATCCTGCAAGGCATGCGTCGGTGTGTAGTCGGAGCGGATATTGTGCACATGCACATGCTCCCCCGCCGCGATAGCCTGCGTCGCCACGCCGATCGGCATGCCGTATTTCAAAATCTTGTCGCCTTCCGCGATGTCGTGCCGCGCGATCTTGTGCGCCAGCGGGATCACCCGCGAGAGCGTCACGGTTCGGCCTTCAAGCGTAACCTCCAGCCCCTCGGGCGCGCCCTGACGCGCGACCAGCACGTTATCCCCCTCGTGCAACAGCAGGAACGGCCCGGTCACGATTTCATCTCCACCATGTAGATGTGGTCGGCCACCAGGGCCGTTTCGCCGCTGTGTTTCAACACGGTCAACCGTTCCGACACACGGCCATAACCCGGACGTTTCTCCATGACTTCCTTGCCGATAATCTCGACCTTGCTGCGGATCGTGTCGCCGATGAAGACCGGCGTGATGAACCGCATCCGGTCATATCCGTAGGAAAAGGCCACCGGGTTGATGATCGTCGCGGTCAGGCCGACCCCGATGGTAAAGACCATGGTGCCATGCGCGATCCGCTTGCCGAAGGGCAGCGTCTTGCAGAATTCCTCGTCCAGGTGATGCGGAAAGAAGTCGCCGGAATGGCCCGCATGGACGACGAAATCGGTCTCGGTGATGGTGCGGCCCACGGTCTCGCGGCCCTCGCCGATCTCGTAGTCCTCGTAGTATTTGACCTGCTCAAGCATCAGGTGCCTCCTTGATCGGGTGCATGGGCCGGGCAGAGCTTTCATAGGCTGCCTCGACCAGTGCCATAGTGTGCCAGGCGTCTTCGGCGGAGCCTTCGAGCCTGTCATCCAGCCCCGCGACAAAGCGCTGAACCTGGGCGAACCGCCCTTGGAAGGCGGCGATGAACCAGTTGCCTTGCAGGTCCACCTGCTCCCAGTCGCCGCCGGTATTCAGCCACAGCTCGTCCGGCTCGCCGTTGGGATAATCCAGGTTCACGCCGAGCTTCATGTAAGCCGCGCCCTTGGTGCCGCAGATGCGGAACTCGCAGGCCTGGAACTTGCGCCCGAAACTGTGGTTGTGGTTGATCGACAGGGCACAGCGGGCCTTGTCGCCATAGTCCAGCATCATCGCCGTGCGGGTGTTGGACACGGTCGAGGACGGGTGCCCCATCGTCCGCGCATGGATACCCTGCGGATTGCCCATCAGGTCACGCACGAAATCCAGGTAGTGGATCGAGTGCAGCAGGATTTCGACCCGCGGCAGGTCGGCCAGGAACTCCCAGAGATGCCAGGGCGTGTCGAGCGCCAGCCAGGCGTCGAAATCGACAATCTCGCCCAGGAGACCGCGCGCCACCGCATCCTTGAGCGCCAGGCTCATCGGGGCAAAGCGCAGCTGGAAGTTCACCGCCGCCTTGATGCCCTTGCGGCGCAGGATGCGGATGATCGCATCGGCCTCGGCCAGATCGGACCCCAGCGGTTTCTGGATGATCGCCACGGCCCCATCGGGCAGGGCTTCGAGGATGCCGGGGATCGCCACGGGCGGCACGGCGAGGTCATAGACCGCGTCCCCCTGCCCCACAGCGTCCTGCATCGAGGCAAACGCCTTGGTGCCCCATGCCTCGGCGACCTCGACCGCCTTTGCGCTGTCGGGATCGAATATCCCCGCCACCGGCACGCCAAGATCGCGATAGGCCGGCAGATGCGCATCGGTCACGATGGACCCGGCGCCGAAGATCACCACAGGTTTCGGGCTCTCCGGCATCTCGACGCTCTGCCGCAGTTGAGCCAAGTCAGTCATGGTGAAACACCTCTTCCATCTCGGCCCACCACTCGCCTTCGCCCCGCGTATCCAGCGGGCGTTGCAGCGGCTTGTTGATCGCCCACCACTCCTGCGTGACCGGATCGGCGGCCATCTTTGCCATGTCCGCCGCGAAATCCTCGCCCACGTATTCGAAGTAGGAGAACATCAGGTTCTCCGGCTCCTTGAGGAAGATCGAGTAGTTGCGGATGTTGCAGGCGGTGATCATCTCCAGCACCTGCGGCCAGACCTCGGCGTGCAGTTTCTTGTATTCCGCGATGGCCTCGGCCCCGATGCCGATCAGTTGCCCGTGTCTCTGCATGTTATTCCTCCCGGATCTCGATGCGGCTGCCCTCCGCGGTCTGCGCGGAGAGCCGGTCCATGTCCCAGTCGATCCCCAGCCCCGCGCCGGTTGGTGCCAGCGCCAGGCCACCGTCCCGCGCCATCGGCGCGGCCACCTCGTCAAGCTGGGGGATGTATTCCAGCCAGGGCGCGTTCGGCACCGCGCAGACAAGGCTGACGTGCAGTTCCATCAGGAAATGCGGGCAGATGGCGATGTTATGCGCCTCGGCCATATGCGCGATCTTGAGCCAGGGCGTGATGCCGCCCACACGGGCCACATCCGCCTGAACGATGCCGCAGGCCCCCTGCGCGATGTAATCGGCGAACTGGCCGGGGCTGTAGAGGCTCTCCCCCACCGCCACCGGCACCCGCGTTCCGGCCTGCAGCCGGGCGTGCCCGGCGATGTCGTCAGAGGGCAAGGGTTCCTCGAACCAGCCGATGTTCAGCGCCTCCAGCATCGGCGCGCGCCGCAGCGCCTCGGCCGCGGTCATCGACTGGTTGGCGTCGGTCATGATCTCGTAGTCATCGCCAAGGGCCTCGCGCACGGCGCCAAGCCGCGCCGCATCCCCGGCCACGGTCGGCTTGCCGATCTTGACCTTGGAGCCGCGAAACCCCTGTGCCTGTGCCGCTTGCGCATCCTCGACCAGCGCCTCGGGCGCGATATGCAGCCAACCGCCTTCGGTCGTATACATCGGGACCGAGGTCTTCGCGCCGCCCGCCAGCAGGTGTAGCGGCAGGCCCGTCCGGCGCCCCCGAAGATCCCAGAGCGCCGTGTCGATGGCCGCCAGGGCCAGCGACATGATCGGCCCCACCGCCGTCGCATGGGTCCAGAACAGCAGGTCGCGCCAGATCGCCTCGATCGCGTCCGCCTCCTGCCCCATCAGCCGGGGCAGCAGGGTATGTTCCAGCAGGGCCAGAACCGAGGGGCCACCATCGCCGATGGTGTAGGAATAGCCCATGCCGCGGGCGCCGTCGGCGTCCGTCACTTCGACAAAAATCGTCTCCTGGCTCTTGAACGACTGGATGGCATCGGTGCGCAGGACCTTGGGCACAAGGTCCACCATGAAGGCGCGGGCGTGGGTGATCCGTGCCATGACTCAGCTCCGCAGCGCCGCGCCGCTCTCGGCGTCGAAGAGGTGGCACTTGTCCAGCATGACCTGGAAGGTCATCCGCTCGCCGGCCTCGACGGGGCGCGGGTTCAGCATCTTGGCCTGCACTTCCGCCCCGGCCAGCTCGGCAAAAAGCAGGGTTTCCGTGCCCAGCGGTTCCGTCAGGTTCACGTCCATGTCGATCTGCGCCATATGCTCGGTCGGCGGCAGGGAATGGCCCACGGGCATGACGTTGTCCGCCCGCATCCCCAGTTGCACCGCCTGCCCTTCGCGTGCCTGGTAGCCTGGCGGAACCGGCACGGTGGTCCCGTCCTCAAGCACGACGGCGCCATCACGCACGACCCCGTTCAGCAGGTTCATCGGCGGCGAGCCGATGAAGGTCGCGACAAAGGTGTTCACCGGATTCTCGAACACGTCCAGCGGCGTGCCGATCTGCTCGATATGACCGTCACGCATGATCACGATCCGATCCGCCAGCGTCATCGCCTCGACCTGGTCGTGGGTGACATAGACGATGGTCGAGCGCACCTTCTGGTGCAGCTTCTTGATCTCGACGCGCATCTGCGTGCGCAGCTTGGCGTCGAGGTTGGACAGCGGTTCGTCAAATAGAAACACATCCGGGTGCCGCACGATGGCACGGCCCATGGCAACCCGCTGCCGCTGCCCGCCGGACAGGGCGCCGGGCTTGCGGTCCAAGAGCGGCGTCAGCGACAGGATCTCCGCCGCCTCGTCCACCGCCTTGTCGATTTCCGCCTGCGGGCGCTTGGCGATCTTCAGCGAGAACCCCAGGTTCTCGCGCACCGTCATATGCGGGTACAGCGCGTAGTTCTGGAACACCATCGAGATGTTGCGCTCACGCGGGGGCAGGTCGTTGACGACATTGTCCCCGATGAAGATCTCGCCGCCCGAGATCTCCTCGAGCCCGGCGATCATCCGCAGCGTCGTGGACTTGCCACAGCCCGAAGGACCGACCAGCACGACAAATTCATTGTCGGCAATGTCGAGGTTGATGGAATGAACGACTTCAAGCGGGCCATAGTTCTTGACCACGTCGCGGAGGTGGACCTGAGCCATCTGTTATCCTTTCACGCCGCCGAAAGTGAGGCCGGCAATGAGGTGTTTCTGAACGAGGAACGTGAGAATGAGCGCCGGGATGATCATCAGCACCGCAAGGGCGCACATCCCGCCCCAGTTGAGCGTGAACTCGGCCTGGAAATCGAGCAGGCCCACCGGCATCGTCTTGGACGTGACCGAGCGCGTCAGCTGCGAGGCAAGCGCGTATTCATTCCACGAGGTGAGGAAGGCAAAGATCCCCGCCGAGGCGATGCCCGCCTTGGCCACCGGAAACTCCACCTGCCAGAAGGCCTGCCAGCGGGTGCAGCCGTCGATCTGGGCCGCCTCTGCCAGCGAGGGCGGGATCTGACGGAAGAACCCGTCGATCAGCCAGATCGTGAAGGGCACGTTCATCGCCACATAGGTCAGGATCATGCCGAAATGCGTGTCGATGATGCCGACCCGGGCAAAGATGATGAACAGCGGCAGCGACAGCGCCACGCCCGGCACGGCACGGGTGCACATCAGGCCGACAAAGATCCAGGCCTTGCCCTTGAAGCGGAAGCGGGCAAAGGCATAGCCGCCCGACATCCCGACCAGGAGTGCGATGACCGTCGAAGTCACCGAGATGATCAGCGAGTTCCGGAAGTAGGTCAGCACCGGAACGCCCCCCTCGCCCACGCCGCCGAACATGGCGCGGTAGTGATCGAGGTTCAGCTCGTTCGGGATCCAGACCGGCGGCTTCGCCATGATCTCGACCGTCGGGCGGAAGGAGTTGAGGACCACCCAGAGCCCCGGCACGCAGAGCACCATCATGGCCAGGAACAGCCCGAAGAAATGCAGCCATTTCAGGGCGCGGCGGCGGGTACGGTGTGCGGCATTGCTCGCCATGGTTCAGACCCCCATGCCCAGCTCGGCCCGCGCGGCGGTGAGCTTGCGGAAAAAGAAGACGGTGAAGAAGATCGCGAGGAAGATCGAGATATAGCCCATCGCATTGGCGTACCCCATGCGGGCATCGACGTAGCCTGTGCGCCCGATCAGCGTCCACAGCAGCTCTGTCCGCCGCGCGGGGCCGCCGTTGGTCATGATCTGCACGATGTCATAAGCCCGCGCCACGTCCAGCGACCGGATCGCCATGGCGATATAGATGAAGGGCATCAGGAAGGGCAGCGTCACGTATCGGAAGGACTGCCAGGCGGTGCAGCCGTCCACCTTGGCCGCTTCAAGCGGATCCTTGGGAATGGCGTAGAGCCCGGCAAGGATCAGGATCGCGAAGACCGATGTGGCGGTCCAGACCTCGGCAAAGATGATCGAGAACATCGCAAGGTTTCCATCCACCAGCCAGGGGATCGCCTGGTCGGTGATGCCCAGCGACTGCAGGGCGTTGTTCACCAGTCCGACGTTGTCATTGAAGATGAACTTGAACTGGAAGCCCACGAGGATCGGCGAGAACATCATCGGGAACATCATCATGGTGCGCAGGGCGCGCTGCCCGCGTGTCACCTTGGACACCATCAGCGCCAGCCCCAGCCCGAACAGCATTTCGAGGTTCAGCGCCACGGTCAGCAACAGGACGGTGCGCCCGAAGGCGGCCCAGAACTTGGCGTCGCCGATGGCCTTTTCATAGTTGAAGGTCCCGATCCAGCGGTACAGGCTGTCCGGCCGCGTCAGCTTGTAGGCCGTGAAGCTGGAATAGAGCGACAGCACCAGCGGAATCAGAACGACGGCCGCAAGGATTATGATGGCTGGCAGCAACAGCACCAGCCACGGAGGCAGTTTCAAGGATTTCATGCGGATGTCCCGGGTCGAAGGATGCGGGGACGGATTTGACCGCCCCCGCCTTTGGCAAGCGTCAGTAGACGCCTTCTTCCTGCATCAGGCTGTCGACGGCATCAGCGGCGTCGGCCAGCGCCTCGTCCACGGTCTTGTCACCGAGGATGGCAGCCTGAAGTTCGGGGTAGATCAGGTTGGTCGCCTCGATCCAGTATTCGGTCGGCGGCACCGCAAAGGCAGTGGCGGCGGTTTCCTTGAACGCGGCCAGCACCTCGGAACGGTAGGGATCGTCCTTGGCCTGTTCCGAGATATGGTCCCAGACCGCCGTGCGCGAGGGCAGCGGGCCAGCCGAGCTTTCAAGCTTCTGGCTGTCCTCGTTGGTCAGGAAGGCGACCAGCGAGGCCGCGGCTTCCTTGTTGTCGCAGTTCTCAGTCACCGAGAAACCGTGGAAGCCGGACCAACCGGTGCGCACACCTGCCGACCCCTTGGGCGCCGGAGCCACGCCGACATTACCGGCAACCTTGGACGCGCTCGGGTCGTTGAAGAACCCGGCCCAGCCCGGCCAGTCCAGGTTCAGCGCGATGGTGCCGGAGGCAAAGCCGTTGCCAAGGTCGTCCCAGAGATAGTTGGTGGTGCCCGCCGGGACGGCGCCCGCCTCGTAGAGGTCCACGAACCATTGCAGCGCTTCCTTGCCCGCCTCCGAGTTGAACGCCGGCGAGAAGTCATCGTTGAACAGCTTGCCGCCATTGGCGACCACCAGTTCGTAGAAACGGCCAACGATGGCCTCGTCCTTGCCCGCGTATTGCGTGCCGTAGAAATTCGGCGGATCGGCAAAGAAGATCGCCTGGTCCTTGAGCTGATCCCAGGTTTCCGGAACCGCCAGCGGATAACCGTATTCCGCTTCGAAGGCCGCCGCTTGTTCGGCGTCCTCGTAGATGTCTTTCTGATAATAAAGCGCCGAGACGTCGAACTGCGCGCGCGGCAGCATCACCAGCTTGCCGCCCAGCGTGGCGGCGTCGATGTTCGCCTTGACGAAACCGTCGATGGTTTCCTGCGGGATCAGGTCCGACAGGTCGGTGTAGAGCGAGGGATATTGCGAGGCAAAGGACGAGTGGTTCGACCCGACGCACCAGCCGGTTGTGCGCGCCGCGATATCCGACTTGAATTCCTTGTCGAGCTCGAAATGGTTCTTCTTCGAGATCACGTTCACCGTGGCGCCCGTCATCTCCTCCCATTCGGCAATGCGCGCATATAGCGCCTCGTACTGCTGGCCGCCGATCAGCTTGGCGTCGATGACCACGCCGTCGAACTCGGCGGCTGACGCGCCGGACGCCATCCCGATGGCAAGCGCGATCAGCGATGCGCCGGTTGCTTTCAATGTCATGTCGTTCCTCCCGATATGATGTGTCGCCCGGGCATCCGGGCCACCCACGCCCCATGTCAGTCCGCCCGTCACTTCCGTGTCTCGCGGATTTCATATTCAGAAGCGTCTTTCATATCTAAACTTGACTTCACACCCAAGTCAAGTTGAACTCCCCAAAGAAACCGCCTCCGCCCAAATCCGGGCGAAGGCAGACATGCCGCACCCCGGGCCGAGGAAAGACCATGACCATGCTGATCGATACGCATCTTCACCTCGTCGA
The DNA here is from genome assembly GCF_012274245.1 of Mameliella sp. LZ-28. Classification (NCBI taxonomy): domain Bacteria; kingdom Pseudomonadati; phylum Pseudomonadota; class Alphaproteobacteria; order Rhodobacterales; family Roseobacteraceae; genus Antarctobacter; species Mameliella sp. LZ-28. The sequence goes on from NZ_JAANYX010000035.1 coordinate 221,035, forward strand.
CCGCGACCGCATCAGCTATCCGTGGCTGTCCGACGTCCCGCCGCTGAACCGCGACTGGAGCTACGAGGACTACGAAAAGACGGCTCGGCGCGTCGGGATCGGGGGCACGCTGCACATGGAAGTGGATTGCGCGCCCGGCGACATCGGCAAGGAAAACGCCTGGGTCGCAGAGCTCATGGCCCGGCCCGACAGCCTGATCCGCGGCGCGATTTCCTCGGCCCGGCCAGAGGACGAGGGATTTGACGCCTTTCTCGACGGACTCGACACCGGCGTGGTCAAGGGGATTCGGCGGGTGCTGCACACCATGCCCGACGATTTGTCCCGCTCTGACCGGTTCCGCGCCAATGTCGGTAAGCTGGGCGGCAAAGGCCTGCCATTCGACATTTGTGTCCTGGCGCGGCAACTCGACCTTGCGGCCGAGCTTGTGGATGCCTGCCCGGACACCGTCTTTGTCCTGGACCACTGTGGCGTGCCGGATATCGCCGGCGGCGCCTTCGAGGACTGGGCCGACCGCATCGCGGACCTGTCCAGGCGCGACCATGTCAATGCAAAGATCTCGGGCGTGACCGCCTATGCGGATGCCAACTGGACGCTGGACACGCTCCGCCCCTGGGTCGAGCATGTCATCGCATGCTTTGGATGGGACCGCGTGGTCTGGGGGTCGGACAGCCCGGTCTGCACCGTGAACGCTTCGCTCGACCAATGGGTGGCGGTCACGCATAAGATTCTGTCGGAGGCCTCGGCAGAGGAAGCCCGCGCGATCGCCTCTGAAAACGCCGTTCGGATCTGGTCGCTATAGGGTCAGGACCCATTGATTTCCGTTGGGTTGCGTGATTCACGGCGAGAGCGATTGCCGAGAGAAAGACCTTCGGGCACCGGTCGTAGCGGGTGGCGACACGCCACCAATCCTTCAGCCTGCCGAACATGATCTCGATCCGATTGCGGCGCTTGTCGTATTTGACGGTTGTCTTCCGCTGTGTCCGGCCGGGGATGCAGGCGCGGATCACCTTGCCTTTCAAAGCTTCCCGGAACCAGTCGGCATCGTAGCCGCGATCTCCGAGTAGCCGGCCGCCATCCGGCAGACTGCCGCAAAGCGCCCGCGAACCGATCCAATCGCTGACTTGTCCTGCCGTGACGAACAGGTTGAGGGGGCGTCCCAGGCTGTCACAGACGGCGTGCAGCTTCGTATTCATGCCGCCCTTGGTCCGCCCGATCAGGCGACCGCCCCCCCCTTCTTGGCGCCCAGACTGGACGCAGTTCGGTGAACCTTCAGATAGGTAGCATCGATCATCACCGTCCTTTTCTCGCCGTGCTGGGCAGCCAGGCCAGCCACCATCTACGCAAAGAAGCCCTTGTCGCTCCACCGCTTCCAACGGTTGCAAAGCGTCTTGTGCGGGCTGTATTCCCCCAGCGCATCTTGGCACCTTAAACCATTGCAATTGATTAATATAATTCGGTTCGAGACTCGCCGGTTAGCAACCGGCGGCTCGCCGTGGGACTTCGGGAATCAGGGTTCCAGACGCACCATCTGCGCATCGCTCAACCAGAAAAGACCTGACATGTTCACCGCTCGTTTTCGAAAGGTGACTCACGCTCGCCCAACCAAATCAATGCGTCCTGACCATAGATTATCCGCCTGATTGCGGGTCGAACAGCACCCGCCTTCGCGTGCCGCCTTCGAGGCGCCGGGCAATCACACAAAGCTGTCATCATAAGCGCCGCCTGAAAGCTCGTTAGAAACGCGAATGTCCTCAGCCAGGCAAACGGTCCGTGGACATCAGGTGCTCAGCCGTTGACCGCCCGAGACCATGATCCGGATGGAAACCAGGCGGTTTTTGCACTAACAGGGAAAATGGCCTTGGCAGACCGGACAATTCAGATCGTCGCATCGCAAGGCTGTGCCCGGCGCCAGAACGGCCTGCTTCCGATGGCCCTCACATTCATTCCTCTGGCCGCATGAGAACAGCCGACCTTCCCTTTCTGGCCGAACACAGCGCGGATTTGGTGCTGCTGATCGATGCCTTGCCGGGAACCGGCAGGGCAGAAATCCTCACGGCGATGCGCCGCAAACTGGGCGGACCGGACGGGGGTTGCCAATGCTCCATGTTGTCGACAGAGGATCCGCCCGTCGTGATATCCGCTGCCCCGGCGGTGATATGCGCCGAGGCCGACCAGGTGGCGAACCTGTCCGCGCTACGGGACATGGGCCAAGTGCAGGAGATCGGCAACCGCGACCTGTTCCTAGGACCGGGACAGGATCCGCATTTCGCCAAAACCGGCGGCTGGCCCGCATTGTCCGACCACCTCGCCCAAGTGCCGCTGGATGACAGCGCACTGACGGAAAAAGCGCGTACCCTGTTGCGCCGAACCCCAAGGGCCATTCGCGACATCGTGGCCCGGCTCTGCCGCGCCGAAGGCGGGTTTGACGACGCCGAACTGCCGGCGGAGCAGCGCAAGTTGTTGCATTGGCTGGACCCCCTCTCGGAATGTCGCGGCGGCACTTGGCGGATCCGAACGCCGGGACTGGCAGCCGTCCTGCGCGCGGCGACCGACGCCTGGTCCGCGGCAGCGCTTGCGGCGCCACCCGCCCCCGGCGCCGCGAAAGCCGCGCGGATCGCGGCGCTGCTGCACGCCGGGGATCGCGCCGGGGCCCTCGATCTCCTGCACCGTGAAGGTGGTCAATATTTCATGCACTTGCACGGGATGGAGGCCGGGCGCCGGGTCGCGGATGCCTTCGGAGAGGATCCAGCGCCTGCGGTCATGGCCCTGCAGTTCATGATCGCCGTTAAATCCGGCGACATCGAACGGGCCGCCTATATCCTCTCGGGCTATGAAAACGGTGCGCTGCTCGACCTCGGGCGACGGATGCCGCGCGCCGGCGACGTGCCGGTGCCGCTGGCGTTCTGCCGGATCGAACTAGCGGTTTTTCGTGGCGAGGCACGGGGCTATCACATCACAGACGAGGCATCGGACCTGCTGGCCAGGACCGATCCGCGCGCGCACCTGATGCGTGGCGGCATCTACAACCTTCTGCTCGACCACCACATTCGCGGAGAACGCTTTGCCGCGGCCGAAGAGGCGGCCACGCGGGCGCTGGCGCATTACGAGGCGGCGGATGCGCCCTACCTGAGTTTCTTCATTCACCTGCACCGATCCATCATCAAGGTGCGCTCTGGAGAACCTGCCGCCGCGGCGCCGCACCTGCAGGCGGCGGAAAAGGCCCTTGCGAAAACGCCTTTTGAGATACCGCAGGACGCCCGTTTCCTGGCACTGATGCGCGCGGTCACCGCCTATGAGACGGGGGACGCGTTGCCGATGGTGGACTTTGCAGAATCCGCGTTCGAGGGGTTCGCCTACGGGGAGATCTGGCCCTCCATCGCCGCGCTGGCGCTGGCGCATGGCGCGGAGGCACTGCTTCAGGAGCGGGGGTTGCAAGCGGCGACTCATTATATCGACAGCTGGCGGGTGCCCGCCTGGCGCACGCGGAATTTCCAGGTGATGGTGGCCCAACGCAGGGTTGCCACGCTGCAAAGCGCGCGCCGTTGGCGCGAAGCTCGCCAGCAACTAGAAAGCATGGCATCGCGGATCGGGTTCCTCTGGATGGAAAGCTCCGGCGCCAATCTCGCCGATCTGCGCGCACCAGAGGACATCTCGCAAGCCCTCCTCTGGCTGCGCCAGCAGGTCTTCGAGACGCCGCGCAACCCGGCCCTGAACGAGCGGTTGGCGGCCATGATGGACAGCACGCATGTTTCGACGCGACAAAGGCTGTGCCTACGCATCTGGAAATCCTGGGTGGATCGCCGCCAGAACCGGCCCGGCCAGGCCAGACGCGGGCTGGCGGACCTGTTGCAGCTCTGCGCCAGCCGGAATTCCTTTGCGCCGGTTCTGGAAGAACGCGCGTTTGTGCTGCCCTTGCTGGAAGATCCACGGGTCATGCAACGCGAGATGATCGAGGCGCCCTTGCCGCGCAACCTGCGCCGTGGCGCTGTCATGGCGTTCGGAACCGGCCCCCTGTCAAGGCAAGAATGGCGCGCATTGCTGCTGCTGGGGGAAGGCTGTTCGAACAAGGATATTGCCCGCGAGATGGCGGTCAGCCTGCCGACGGTGAAATTCCACCTCAAGAATCTGTTCAAAAAGCTCGAGGTCAGTGATCGCCGAGAGGCCGTGGAAGAAGCCCGACAGCGCGGAATGTTGTCCGAGTAGGACAAAACCTACCCCTTTTTTCAAAAAACCTATTCCCAACCTCTATGGATCGGCCGCGGGTGCAGGCGGCAAACTGATCCAAAGCTGGATGGGAGACCCCGCAACATGACTTCTGGATTTGCAGAGTTCTTACTTCGGCGCATCGTCGGCTTTGCCGGTGTGCTGCTGGTCCTGGCTCTGATGATTTTCATTCTCGCCCGGGTGGTCCCCGGCGACCCCGCGCGGATCGCCCTGGGACCGACGGCCAGCGCCGAACAACTGGCCGAGCTGCGCGAGGAAATGGGGCTGGATGATCCGCTGCCGCTGCAATTCGTGAATTTCCTTGGCGGGGCCATACGCGGGGATTTTGGCAATTCGCTGATCTCGGGCCGGCCCGTGGCCGAGGAAATCGCCGGACTGTTGCCCGCGACGCTTGAACTGGTGCTGGCCACCTTGATCATCATGCTGGCGCTTGGCCTGCCTCTGGGGATCCTGGCGGCGCGTTATCGAAACAGCTGGTTCGACGCCGTGCTGCGGATCGTCTCGCTTGCCGGTGTGACGATGCCAAGCTTTCTCTTCGCCATTCTGCTGCAACTCGGCGCCGCCTACTACCTGACGGACTGGCCCATCCTCGGGCGCATGTCGCGCGAGTTCTCCGATTTCTCCGGCGCGACCGGGCTCCTGACCATTGACGGCCTGCTGGCCAGACGCCTGGACATCACGCTGGACGCGCTGCGGCACCTCGCCTTCCCGGCCCTGGCGCTGTCGATGTCCGGCATCGGGCAGATCATGCGGATCACCAGGTCCGCCATGATCGAACACCAGCGCCGCGACCATGTGCAAACCCTGCGCAGCTTTGGCGTGCCGGGCCGCGTAGTCACCTTCCGGTACCTGCTGAAACTCTCGGCCATCGCACCGCTGACCATCATGGGCCTCGAATTCGCGTCGCTGATCGGCAACGCCTTTGTCGTCGAGATGGTCTTTTCCTGGGGTGGGTTCGCCTCTGCCGGGCTGGAGGCCGTGATGCAGAAGGACTTGAACGCCGTGATGGCGGTGGTGCTGGTCTCGGGCTGCTTTTTCGTGGTGGCCAACCTGCTGATCGACATCCTGATCGGCCTGATCGACCCCCGCCTGCGCATGAAGGAGGCCCGCTGATGTCCGCAAGCTCCGAAGAAATCAAGGTGCTCTCCGCCCGCCGCATGGCCTGGATGCGGTTCAGCGCCAACCCCGTGGCGATCATGGGCGCGCTGATGGTCGCCTCGGTGATCCTGGCCGCCATCTTTGCCCCGGTGATCGCCCCGTTCCCGGACCACGCCGGGGCCGTGATCGACTTTCGCAACAAGCACGCGGCCCCCGACGCCACCTATCTGCTGGGGGCCGACAAGGTCGGGCGCGACATCCTGAGCCGGGTGATCTTCGGCTTTCGCGTCTCGCTCTTGCTGGTGGCCGGTGTCCTGATCGTCGCGGTGCCGATCGGCGGCGGCCTGGGCCTGTTGGCCGGCTATTTCTCGGGCAAGATCGAGGCCGTGATCACCGGCTTCACCAACGTGATGCTGGCGATCCCGCCGCTGGTGATGGCCCTTGCGGTGGGCAACGTGCTGACGCCCAGCCTGACCAACGCCATGATCGCAATCGCGCTTTTGTGGTGGACCTGGCACACGCGGCTTGTCTACCGGGTGTCGAAATCCGTCGCCGCCGAGGATTTCGTCGAGGCCGCGCGCCTGGCCGGGGCCTCGAACTGGCACATCCTGACGCGAGAGATCCTGCCCAACTGCATCGCGGTGATCTCGGTCAAGACGACGCTGGATGCGGCTTTCATCATCCTCTTCGGCGCCACGCTTTCGTTCCTTGGCCTGGGTGTGCAGCCGCCGACACCGGATCTCGGCACGATGGTCGCCGACGGGCGGCAGTTCCTGCCGGAACGCTGGTGGGGCGTGCTGGCGCCGGGCCTGGCCATTTTTTACGCAACGCTCGGGTTCAACCTGCTTGGCGACGGGCTGCGCGACATGTTCGACGTGGAGGTCTGAGACATGGATCTGCTTGAAATCCGCAACCTCGATCTCTCTTTCACCAGCTACAAGCAAACCGCCCATGTTCTGAAGGATGTCTCGCTGAAGATCGCCGAAGGCCAGCGCGTGGCGCTGATCGGCGAGACCGGGTCAGGCAAGTCGGTGACCTCGAAGGCAGTTCTGAACACATTGCCTGGCAATGCCTCGGTCGACGCGGGCCAGATCCTCTGGCGCGGCGAGAACCTGCTGGACAAGACCGAGGGTCAGCGCGAGGCGCTGAAGGGCATCGAGATGTCGGTGGTGATGCAGGACCCGCTGTCCTCCTTCAACCCGGTCTTTACCATCGGGCGGCATCTCGAAGACGTGCTCTACTGGGCCGACCGCCGGTCCGGTCGCAAATCCACGAGCAAAGACAGGCGAGAGCGCATCGCCCAGACCCTGCTGAAGGTTCAGCTGGCCGACCCGGAACGGGTGATGCGCGCCTACCCGTCGCAGCTCTCGGGCGGGATGCGGCAGCGCGTTCTGATCGCCCTCGCCCTGATGAACAAACCGGCGCTGCTGATCGCGGATGAACCGGGCACCGCGCTGGACGTGACCACCCAGGACGAGATCCTGCGCCTGATCAACGAACTGGTCGCCGAAGAGGGCCTGTCGCTGCTGATGATCACCCACAACCTGGGCGTCGTCCGCATGACCGCCGATTATGTCTACGTCATGCGAAAGGGCGAAATCGTCGAGCACGGGCCTTTGAACCAGATCTTCGACAACCCGCAGACCGACTATGCGCGGGAATTGATCGGGGCCATCCCGCCGCTCTATGGCGAGGGCGTCAAGGATCAGCCCGCCTCGTCCGAGCCGCCCATGCTGCAGCTCGAAAACGTCACCAAGACATTCACCGCCAAACATATTCTGCGGCCCGATCACGTCACCAAAGCGGTGCAGGACGTCAGCCTCGACATTCGCAAGGGCGAGATATTCGGCCTTGCCGGCGAAAGCGGGTCCGGGAAAACGACTGTCGCGCGGATGCTGATGGGCATCATGCAGGCCAGCAGCGGGCGCATCACCATCGACGGCGTGCCGCTCGAAGCGATGCAGGGCGGCCGCGTCGACCGCGCGCTGGCGCAGATCGTCTACCAGAATCCGGGCACCTCGCTGAACCCGAAACGCACGGTGGCGCAGACCCTGTCGGTGCCGCTGAACTTTTCGGGTCTGGAAAAGCGCGCACACAGCCACCGCATGGAAGAACTGCTGGAGCTGGTCGGCCTGCCCCGACATTACCAGGCGCGCTACCCGCATGAATTGTCGGGCGGGCAGAAACAGCGCGTGGCGATTGCCCGGGCGCTGGCGGCCAATCCGCGACTGCTGGTTCTGGATGAACCGACCTCGGCGCTGGATGTCTCGGTTCAGAAGCGGGTGATCAAGCTGCTGGAGGACCTGCGCGGAGAACTGGGGCTGACCTATCTGTTCATCAGCCACGACCTCTCGCTGATGCGCAACTTCTGCTCGCGCATCGCCATCATGCTGCGCGGAGAACTGGTCGAACAGGGCACCCCGCGCGAGGTCTTTGCCGACCCGCAGCACCCCTATACCCGCGCGTTGATCGCGGCGATCCCGGTCATCACCGAAGCTGAGGAAGCCGCCAAACCGCTGGTCACACCTGAAGAAAAGCAAAGGTTCCTCGTGTCCTCGGCGGCATGAGAGAAGAGGAGAAAACATGGTTTTGAGACTGGGAATCGACGTTGGCGGGACCAATACCGACGCTGTGATCCTGCGTGGCCGCGAGGTGCTGGCAGGGGTCAAGAGCGCCACCACCGAAGATGTCATGAGCGGCATTTCCAACGCGTTGGAAGCCGTGCTGGAAAAGGCGGGGGTCGCCCGCGAGGCAATCGACGTCACGATGATCGGCACCACGCATTTCACGAATGCCGTGGTCGAACGCAAGGGGCTGGACCAGGTTGCGGCCATCCGGCTGGGCCTCCCCGCGACCGCCTGCCTGCCGCCGATGGTGGACTGGCCCGAGGACCTTGTCGAAATGGTCGGCGGGCACCGCTACCTGCTGCGTGGCGGCTATGAATTCGACGGGCGCGAGATTGCCGCGCTCGATGAGGACGAGTTGATCCGCATCGCCGGGGAGATCACCGAGAAGGGGATCAAGGCCGCGGCCATCTCCTCGGTGTTCTCGCCGGTGAACCGGGACATGGAGGAACGCGCCCGCGACATCCTGCAGGAACACTGCCCCGGCCTGCCGGTGGTCCTGTCCTGCGAGATCGGCCGCCTTGGCCTTCTCGAGCGGGAAAGCGCGGCGATCATGAATGCCTCGCTTCTCAGCCTGTCGGACCGTACGGTCGAGGCCTTCGGCCGCGCGCTGTCCGAGGCAGGCCTGACCTGCCCGTTCTACGTCACCCAGAATGACGGAACATTGATGGCCGCGGACATGGTGCGCCGTTTCCCGGTGCTGACCTTTGCCTCCGGCCCCACCAACTCGATGCGCGGGGCGGCCTTCCTGACCGGCGTGAAAGAGGCCATCGTGATCGACATTGGCGGCACCACGACCGATGTCGGCTCGCTGCATCACGGCTTTCCGCGGCAGGCGGCCACCGTGGTCGACGTGGGCGGTGTGCGCACCAACTTCCGGATGCCCGACGTCTTTTCCATCGGGCTCGGCGGCGGCACGATGATTACCGGCGATGCCGATAACCTTCAGATCGGTCCGAAATCCGTCGGCTACCGCCTGCCGCAGGAGGCGCTGGTCTTTGGCGGCAAGACGCTGACCACAACCGACATCGCGGTACGGGCCGGCATGGCCGAGGTGGGCGATGCCGCCAAGGTTGCGGAAATCGACCCGGCACTGGTCGAGGCCGCAAAGGCGCAGATCGCGGAGATGCTGGAAATGGCCGTCGAACGCAGCCGTGTCAGCCCCGATCCGATCCCGGTCATCGCCGTCGGCGGTGGCTCGATCCTGGCGCCCGACCGGATCGGCGACCTGGAGGTCCTGCGGCCCGAGAACTTTGCCGTCGCCAATGCCGTCGGCGCTGCGATTGCCCAGATCTCCGGCGAGGTCGACCGGATCTATGCGCTCGAAGGCACGACCCGCGAGGAATGTCTTGCCAATGCCGAGCGCGAGGCAAGCGATGCCGCGGTCTCTGCGGGCGCCAAGCCGGAAACCCTGATCGTGATCGAACGCGAGGACGTGCCGCTGGCCTACCTGCCCGGCAATGCCACCCGCATCCATCTCAAAGTCGTCGGTGAAATGGGAGAGAACCATGCGTGACTATCAAAGCCAATGCCGGGTCTTGACCGAAGAGGACATCGACGCGCTGGAGATCGGCTCGGGCATCCTGGGCACCGGCGGCGGCGGCAATCCCTACATCGGCAAACTGCGTGCCCGCCAGGCGATCCGCGAAGGTCATGAGCTGAAGATCCTGCCCATCGAGGCGCTGGAGGATGATGCCAGGATCGTCGCGCTTGGCGGCATCGGCGCGCCGCTGGTCTCCTTCGAACGCCTCAAGGAAGGGCGTGAAGGCGTCCGTTGCCTGCGCGCGCTGGAGGAACGGCTCGGGTTCAAGGCGGACGCGATCGGCTGCGAGGAGATCGGCGGCCAGAATTCGATGGAACCGCTGATCACCGCCGCCTTTGCCGGGCTGCCTGTGGTCGACGGTGACGGCATGGGCCGCGCCTTTCCCGAGATGCAGATGACCACCTATGCGATCTACGGCCATAATTCGACGCCCTCGGTCATGTGCGACCCGCATGGAAATGCGGTCTGCTTTGAACATGCCATCACCGAGAAATGGCATGAAACCATGGCGCGGGCCTGTGTCATTGCACAGGGCGGGGCCTCGGTTCTGGCCTCGGCCCCGATGAGCGGGGCCTTCTTCAAGGCGCACGCGATCCCGCACAGCTATACGCAGGCCATCGGCCTTGGCCAGGCGGTGCTGGACGCGCGCCGGGCGCATGAGGATCCGATCAAGGCGATCTGCGAACGCGAGGGCGGCAAGCATGTCTTCTCGGGCAAGATCAACGACCTCAAGCGGCACTTCGAACGCGGCTTCAACGTCGGCGTGGCCAGCATCGAGGGGCTGGACGATTGCCGCGGATCCGTGGGTGAGATCACCATTCAGAACGAATTCCTGATCTTCCGCCGCGACGGAGAGATGCAGGCCTGCGTGCCCGACCTGGTGGTTGTCCTTGACCTGGATAGCGGCCTGCCGATCACCACAGAGGTTCTGCGCTACGGCCAGCGGGTCGCGGTCCTCGCCCTGCCCTGCCACGAGCTCTTGCGCACGCAGCAGGCGCTCGACGTGATCGGCCCCGCGGCCTTCGGCTTTCCGGAACTGGTCTACCGCCCACTTGCGGAAACCGCGTGATGGGGTTCACGGTATCCTCTGCCGACATGGAGGCCATCGCCCTTGGCGGTGCCTTCCTCGGCACCGGGGGCGGTGGTGATCCCTACATCGGCAAGCTGATGGCGCAGGCCGCGCTGGACGCGCACGGCCCGGTCACCGTTACCGACGTGGCGGAAGTGCCGGACGATGCGGTTTGCGTGCCTGTCTGCATGATGGGCGCGCCGACCGTCATGGTCGAGAAACTGCCCAACGGTGAAGAGGCCGCTGCCGCGCTTACCGCGCTCGAAGCGTATCTCGGAACCAAGGTCGATTACCTGATCTGCATCGAGGCGGGCGGCCTCAACTCGACCATTCCCTTTGCGGTCGCCGCGGCGACGGGGCTGCCGCTGCTGAACGGTGACGGCATGGGCCGCGCCTTTCCCGAATTGCAGATGGTCAGCTTTACCCTGCATGACATCAAGGCCTCGCCGATGGCACTGGCCGATGACAAGGGCAACACCTCGATCCTGAACGCGATCAGCAACCAATGGACCGAACGTCTTGCCCGCGCGCAGACGGTCGAGATGGGCGGTGCCGCGCTGGTGGCGCTCTATCCGATGACCGGGGCGCAGGCGAAACAGGGGCTTCTGCGCGGCACCCTGGGCCTGATCCGCGAACTGGGCGAGAGCATCGCCGCCGAACGGCAGGCCAACCGCCACCCGGGTGACGCGCTGATCCGCCGCTGCGGCGGGATGCAGCTGTGTACGGCGCGCGTGGTGGACATCGAACGCCACACCACCGGCGGTTTCGCCCGCGGACGGGCGGTTCTTAAGGGGCTGGACGAGGACCAGGGCCGCAGCTTCACCCTGGATTTCCAGAACGAATTCCTGTGCCTCGAAGACGGAGAGGGCCAGCCGATGGCCCTGACCCCCGACCTGATCTGCGCACTGGATGCGGACGGGGGCCTGCCGGTCACCACCGAAAAGCTGCACTACGGCCTTGGCCTGCGGCTGATCGGCCTGCCAGCGGATCCCCACTGGCGCAGCGCGGGTGGGCTGGATCTCGTTGGTCCCGGCTACTTTGGCTACAGCCACGCCTTCGCACCACTCGAAACACTCAACCCAACAAATACCAACACCTGAACAGGAGGTCTCTGACATGAAAAACCTACTTGCAGCAACGGCGCTGGCCGCGCTGACCGCCCTTCCGGCGGCGGCCCAGGACGACAAGGTGGCGATCACCGTCAATGCCGTGCAGATTTTCGGCACGATCGACCCGGCCAAGATCAACGACTACACGGAATACATGGCCGCCGTGAACCTGTACGACGCGCTGACCACCGTGGATGCGGCGGGCAACGTGATCCCGCAGCTTGCCGAAAGCTGGGACATCTCGGACGACAGTCTGACCTATACCTTCCACCTCAAGGACGGGGCGGCCTTCTCCGATGGGACGCCGGTCGACGCGCAGGACATCCTCTATTCGATCCGCCGCCTGCTGGCGATCAACGAGGGTCCGTCCTACCTGTTCTCGGACCTGATCGACGCAGAGTCCGTGACCGCCCCCGATGACCGGACCGTGGTCATCACGCTCAACAAGGTCTATGCGCCCTTCATCTCGATCACCCCGCTGCTGCTGGCGGTGAACGAGGAAGCGGTCCAGACCAATAGCGACGACCCCTGGGGCGAGACTTTCCTCGCGGCGACCCCGGCCGGCGCCGGCCCCTACACCCTGTCCAGCTGGGACCGCGGCGCGCAGATGACCCTGGCCCGCAATGAGGCCTATCACGGCGGCTGGCCCAACGCGCGGCCAATCGACGAAGTGCGCTTTGTCGTGACCCGCGACGAGGCCACGGTGCGCGCATTGGCACAACGCGGCAATCTGGGCATCTCCTCGCAGTACCAGTCGACCGAAACCTACGAGGGCATCGCCAAGCTCGACGACTACGTCACGCTGACCACGCCGACCGCGACCGGCCTCTACATCAAGCTGAACAACCAGGTCCCGCCGACCGATGACGTCCATGTGCGCCGTGCCATCGCGATGGCGATGGATTATGCCACCGTGCGCGAAGTGATCTATCCGGGGGCGCCGCTGCGTGGGCCGCTGTCGGACATCTTTGCCGCCGCCGTGCCCGAAGACGCCGCAGAGCCGGTCTTTGACATCGCCGCGGCGCAGGCGGAACTGGCCAAGTCGAAATACGCGGGCCAGGGGCCGATTCAGCTGACCCATACCTATGTGGCCAAGACCGCCTTCGAGGAAGAAATCGCACTGCTGCTGAAATCGACGTTGGACATGATCGGCTTTGACGTGACCATTCAGCCGGAACCCTGGAACCGGATCACGGATCTGGCCACCTCGGTCGAGACCACGCCGCATACCACACAGGTGTTCTACGGGCCGACCTACCCCTCCCCGGACTCGGTTTTCTACGTCCAATACGCCTCCAGCGCCGCAGGCAACTGGGCCAGCATGGACTGGGTGCAGGACCCCGAGATCGACCGCTTGATCGAGGTGTCGCGCGCGGAAACCGACACCGCCAAGCGCAACGGCATCTACCAGGACATCTACCGCAAGCTGGTGGACGACCAGCGCTCTGTCTGGCTGCTGGCACAAGAGCGCCGCTTCTCCGTTCACAAGTGCCTGAAGGGCTATGAATGGGTGCCGATGCAGAGCTGGGACTTCGACTTTTCGCGGATGAGCTGGTCCTGCGAGTGATCCCCAAGGTCTGCCCGGTCGCCAGTGAAATGCGTGACCGGGCAGAGCCGTGACACGGCATCCGCCCCAGGGCCGAAGCCTGTGAGATCCGGTCGGCGCGAATGGCCCTTTCGCTAACAAGCGCCGCCCGGCCCCGGTCGCTGCTGCTAAGCCCCCCGCCGTGGCAAGGGGCCGCCAATGGGCAGCGACTCTGGGTCGCGTCAAACCGTCAGGACGATCTTCCCGATATGTGCGCCCTTGTCCATCCGGGCATGTGCCGCCCGAACGTCATGCAATGCGAAGGTCGAATCGATCACCGGGATCGCCTTCCTGTCACGCAGCAATGGCAAGACATGCTGTTCAAGTTCCGCGGCCAGTTCGGCCTTCATGCTCACCGGTCGGGCCCGCAGCGTCGATCCGATCAGCGCCAGCCGTTTGACCAGGATGGGGCGCAGGTCGAACGAACCTTTCGATCCGCTGAAAAACGGCGATCCGGCCATCAACCGCCACCACTACCGCGAGAGCCCCGGCAACATCACGCCCGCCGACGTCTATCGCGGAAGGGCTGAAACCATCCTCAAACGACGAAAGGAAATCAAAGCCAAGACCATCGAGAAGCGCCGCTTGTTGCATCGCCAGACTGCGTCATAGACTGAAATCCAAACGAGCCAGGCCCTCCGCTCCAGATCAGGCCATCTTGTCCCGAATCATCTGACGACGGACACGCCTTTGTAGCATGAGCAGAATTCCGCTTTGTCGAAGAATGCGCGCAAGCGATGGCGCGCAAAACGTCTCGAACTGGCTTTGCGTGGGGGTTCGCCGGGTCTGGATCGACAGCATTCAGGCAACGTCGATCATTTCCAGCGTGATTTCTGACAGCTCTGTGTTGGCGAAGACGACCATCTCGCCATCCAACGACAGGACAACGTCCCGCCCCTGCTGGACCAACGCATCAAAGATCTGCTGCTTTGTCGCCCCAAACCCCCGGAAGGAAAGCGTATCCCAGGCTTCCAGGTCCGTAACCGTTACCGTGCTGGCCTCTCCATCGCTGCTAAAGATGAAGGTGTCCATGTAAAGCCCTCCGGCAACCAGACCGCCATCCGCACCCGCATCAAGAACATCATCTGCGCCGCGGGCCGCGATGTATGCCAGGAAATCGGGCTCCATGTTGCTGACGAATTCGGGCGACTCCATGAAGAACCTGACCAAGGTTGCGCGTTCCATCCCGTTGTCCAGCGCCTCGACCCATCCGGCCAGCCCGCCCGGGTCCGGATTGCGTTTGAGCACGTTGTTATACAGAAGCGTGACAAATGCATCGTTGGTCGTATCGCTGTAGGTGGCCTGAAATTCGGGCGAGTTCATGAAGTTCTCGATCACGTCCGGCAAGGACGTGCTGCCGCTTGCCAGCGCGCGCACCCAGCCCTCAAAGCCGCCCGGCTCGGGCTCGCGATCAAAGATCGTGCGATACAGGCGATAGACGTCGTCGGCCCAGGTCGTGATGTCTCGCGTATCTTCGAAGTCATGCAGAGCCACGGCGGTCTTGGCCCGATGTTCCGGCCCTTCGGAAAAGAGCAGCAATACTCTTTCGCGCGTCAAATCTGTCGACAGCCGATCCACCCAGTAGTCAAGGTCCTCTGTAGTGGGCGCCCGGTTCAGGACGTTCATGTACAGCAAGGTCACGAAAGCCGCGTCGGTGGTATTGCCATAGGTTCTCTGGAACTCCGGCGAGGCGACGAAAGCCGCCGCCACGTGTTGCAGCGTCTGCTCGCCCGAAGACAATCGTGCCAACCATCCCTGATGTCCGTTCACCCCGGGTTCGCGATCAAAGACGCTATCGTAAAGCCGATAGACCTCTGCGGAATGTGCCGTGTGAAAAATCCCGGTTCCGTCGCCGACCAGCATGTCGAACCCGGCGCCCCCCTCGAGGATTTCCGCCGCTCCGGTCGAGCCCGTGAGACTGTCATTGTCCGTTCCGCCACACACATGTTCGATGCTGGTCAGTTCGTGCCGGAATTGTTCCCCCAGGTAAGAGCCCGTGGCACTGCCCTGTTCCAGATTGACAAGAACCCCGCCATCCTGAGCCAGGCGGTCATACAGCACCAGGTCGGTGCCTCCTCGCCGGTCGACCGAGTCGTTCCCGCCGCGAGGGACGAACCGGTCATCGAATGCGCTGCCCAGCAGGCTGTCGGCATGTCGTGTCGCATTGATCTGGAGGCGCACAACCCCGACCCCGGAAATGACATCCTGGCCGCACGTGCCATCGTCCAGGACACGTCCGGCAGCCAGGTCGATCCGAATGCCGCCGGGCGCCTGCTCCGAGGCCTCGGTGCCACGAAAGAACAGGTCCACCAGGCCGTCGGACGGCGCAAGATCAAAGAAATCATTTCCTCGCCCGCCGTTCAGAACGACGGTCCCGCCAGGTGCGGCCGTGACGTGAAACGTGTCGTCCATCGCGGTGCCGAAGATGCCCAGGAACCCTTCGTTCATCGCCGCAACGGCTCCAAGCACTGTCGTTGTACCAGAGGCCCCCTTGTCGATCTGTACCGTATCGGACATGCCATCGACCCAGACTGTGACCGGGTCGGGGATGAACCGATTGGTGATATAGGTATATCCCGGCGTGCCAGCGCCAACCATGACCGTATCGTTTCCCGGTCCCGGATCGACACCATCGGACTCGGCATAGGCCAGGGCGCCCCCGGTATCGATCAGGTCGTCGCCGGGGCCGCCTTCGATCAGGTCGGCGCCCAGCCCGCCCCGGATCGTGTCATTGCCTTCATCGCCAAATAGCCGATCGTCCCCTTCGCGCCCGACGATCAGATCGTCGCCGAAACTGCCTTCCAGAAAGTCGTCCAGCGGTCCCCCGTACAGTTCGTCATCCGCGGAGGACCCGGCCACGATCTCGAAATTGCTGAGCGTGTAGTTCAGCGGACTGCCGTTCCATGTTCCCGCAGCGGTGCCCGCCGCCAGATCCACAACCAGGTTCTCATAGGTTCCAAAGCGGAACAGCAGGCGGTCGCGGCCACCGCCGGCGTCAACGGTGTCGTCTCCGCTGTAGAGCAGAAAGCTCTCGTGACGGTGGGACCCGATGATATGGTCGGACAGGAAGGCTGCCGAAATTTCCACGCCTGTATCACTGTCCGTCAGGTAGTTAATCTGATCCCTGGACCCGAACCCGTCGTTCAGAACCTCTCCGCTACGTAGGTCGATCTGGACGCCGAAACTTGGCGGTGCCGTGATCCAGTAGTTGAACTCCAGCGTCGCAAGGGAGCCCAACGTCAGATTGAAGACATCATTCCCTTCGAAACCGGCAAGGAGGACGTGCTGGCCGTTGGCCAAGGAGACGTTGAAGACGTCGTCGCCGCTGGAGGCCAGGATGCCCACGCCGTCCGCCCACATCGCCCCGGCGATCCCGGTTATGGTGTGATTGATTTGCGGTCCAAGAATACCGCCCGTGTCGTTGATCCCGTCCGCGTTGAATTCCATCGGAACGGCCATCTGGCGGAAATCCAGCATGTAATAGGCCAATGGACTCGTGCGTGTAAAACTGTACCAGTCCTCCCCCAAAGAGCCGAGGATCACCGTAAAGGAATAGTCGTCCTGATCCGCCGCGACTGCCAAAAAATCGTCGCCTGCAGCGCCCAAGTACACCCCGGGAAGACCCCGTGAGTTGACGGTGATCGGATTTTCATAGTCGCGCAGGATACCGCCCCAATCCTCCGACATGTCGAAGGGATGTTCGCCTTGCACACGAACACGAAACTCGTCGCCATGATAAGACTCGTCTCCGGCCAGCCAGGCCCCCAATCTCTCCGGATTCGATCCCAAGGCGTCCAGGGCCCGTTCCAGTCCTGCGATGTCAATACGCCCTCGATCCGGGCCTGCACGACACCGTCCTGTTCGAATGTCATGGACGTGATCTCGCCCTCGGCAAAATAGCCGTACCGATTATGCGGATCCAACCGGTAGAGCAGGCCGGTCCCCTCGACCCGCAAAGTCATGTCCGAAAACAGATTGTGAAGAACAACCAGGGTTGGTCGTTGGCTGATCAATTCCACCGGGGACCGAGAATCGCCAAAAGGGTAGACGAACATATCGCTGAAAAATGAACTGTTCGTACCGTAGAAATAAAGCCTCATCGCAAATGATTTCCCTTTCCGGCGGTGCTCCGGCAAATGCGCCTGCGGACACCCTACTCAATACTCATTCGACGGGCTTCCTCCGACATTCCCCAAGTGAAACGCCGTCCCGTTCAACTTGACGTCAGTGTTTAGGCTGATCAAGCTTTCAGTGCCTGTTACTCCGTGTTCCGACAGCTCGCGCCCAGGCTCAGGACTGAATAGCCCCGTCTATCGTGGACGCCTTCTTTGCTAATTTTGAGGTAAGGAGGCCATGATGAGTGGCTCGAAGTCCAGCGGCGAGTTCTAGCGGGATGCAGTCGCGCAGATCGCCGTGAGAGGTTGCCCGGTCAGGGAAGTGGCGGAGTGCTTGGGTGTCAGCCCATACCTAGGCGCGCAGTTCAGGACCAACAGACAATAGATGAAAGTGTATCATCAGGTCTTGACCCAAGATGCCCTGCTGCTGCCTAGAGGCATCAAAACTTGAGCGTTTCGGCGGCAAGCTTGACCCGCGCCTTCAGTAGAAATGGCTGCAAAGCTTGTAAAGAATTGCTTGGAAGTACTGTCTCCGCTTGAGCCGATTTTGGGCAGACGCGCCGCAAACAGCTGAAAGGAATCGACAAATCCGCAAACAGAAAATGTCGATGGCGAAAACCAACGGCAACCAGAACAAAAGCATGACAGAAAGAATTGTCAAAATTATCCATTTAAACAATTTCTTATTGGCGACCCCGGCAGGATTCGAACCTGCAACCTGCCCCTTAGGAGGGGGCTGCTCTATCCAGTTGAGCCACGGGGCCGTCCGCGCCTCCTTACCCTGCCGCGCGGGGCTTGTCATCCCGGATGGTTGCAGAGCATACCGCTCTTGCGCAGCGCCCTGATTGCGGTAACGTATCCCCATCTCACGAAAAGGATTTGCCCTTGGCCGCCGACGACTCCCGCCCGCTTACCCTTCGCGATGTCTCAGAGGCGTCCGGCGTCTCGGAAATGACCGTCAGCCGCGTGTTGCGCAACCGCGGCGACGTCAGCCAGGCGACCCGGGAAAAGGTGCTCGAAGCGGCCAAGACGCTGGGCTATGTCCCCAACAAGATCGCAGGCGCCTTGGCCAGCCAGCGGGTGAACCTGGTGGCGGTCATCATCCCCAGCTTGCGCAACATGGTCTTCCCAGAGGTGCTCTCGGGCATTTCCAGCGTCCTGGAAGAGACCGAGCTGCAGCCCGTCGTCGGTGTCACCGACTACCTGCCCGAAAAAGAAGAGCGTGTTCTCTACGAAATGCTCTCGTGGCGGCCCTCCGGCGTGATCGTCGCGGGCCTCGAACATACAGAGGCCGCGCGCGCCATGCTCAAGGCCAGCGGCATCCCGGTGGTCGAGATCATGGACACCGACGGCAAGCCGATCGATTGCGCCGTGGGCATCAGCCACCGTCGCGCCGGGCGCGAAATGGCCCGCGCGATCCTGAAACAGGGCTATCGCAACATCGGTTTCATGGGCACCAAGATGCCGCTGGATCACCGCGCGCGCAAACGTTTCGAGGGCTTCACCGAGGCGCTGGCCAAGGAAGGCGTCGAGGTCATCGACCAGGAGTTCTATTCCGGCGGGTCGGCCCTGGCCAAGGGCCGCGAGATGACCAAGGCCATGCTGGAGCGTGAGCCGGAGCTCGATTTCCTCTATTATTCCAATGACATGATCGCGGCGGGCGGACTCTTGCACCTGTTGGACGCGGGCATCGACATCCCCGGCCAGATCGGGCTTGCCGGGTTCAACGGGGTCGAGCTGCTGGACGGGCTGCCGCGCAAGCTGGCGACGATGGATGCCTGCCGGGCCGAAATCGGGCGCAAGGCGGCGCAGATCATCGCGGGCCGCGTCGACAACCCGGAGGCCGAGTTCGAACCGATCATCGAACTGGCGCCCAAGCTGGATTACGGCGACACGCTGAAACGGCGCTGACCCCGTCCCGGACCTGCTCCGGGACCCCGCGCCCTAGCCCGATGCGCCCGCCCGTTCCACGATGGCGATGGCCTCGGCCACAGCATCCGCGATGGCCATTTTCGACGTGTCCAGCGTCACCGCATCCTCGGCCGGTTTCAGCGGCGCGTCGGCGCGGTTCATGTCCCGCGCGTCGCGCGCCAGCACATCCGCCAGCACCTCGTCCTGCGTGACCTCATGACCAGAGGCGACCAGCTCGCGCCAGCGCCGCTCGGCCCGCACCTCGGCGCCGGCAATGACAAACAGCTTGGCCTCCGCCTCGGGGCAGATCACCGTGCCGATGTCGCGCCCGTCCAGTACCGCGCCGCCCGACCGCCGGGCAAAGGCGCGCTGCACGTCGACCAGCGCCGCGCGCACCTCGGGCAGCGCCGCCACCTTCGAGGCCGCCTGCGCCACCTCCGGCCCGCGCAGCGCCTGCGCGTCCAGCCCGGTCACGTCCAGCCCCTGCGCTGCCTCCAGCGGCGGCACGCCCAGCAGCATCTGCCGCCCAACCGCCCGGTACAGCAACCCTGTGTCCAGATGCGCAAATCCGAAATGCGCCGCCAACTGGCGCGCGATGGTGCCCTTGCCGCTGGCGGCGGGGCCGTCGATGGCGATGGTAAAGCTCACGCGATCACCTGTGTCGTCAATGCGGGGTCGGCGCCTTCGGCCCGGGGCACTCCCACGCCGATGTCATAGTAATCCCTCTTGTCCGCGCAGAAAATGTGTCCGGTCAGGCGCAGCCCGGTCGGCCCGTCGATGGTTCCGGCAAAGATCGACAGATGCGTGCCCGGCCCGTCCCAGAACAGGTTGCTGCCGCAGGTCCCGCAGAACCCCCGCCGCGCCGTGTCGGACGATCCGTACCAGGTCACCTCACCCGTCACCTCCACGGTCTCACGCAGGGCAGAGGTCGCCGCCACGTGATGCCCCGAGGTCTTGCGGCACTGGCTGCAATGGCAGGCGATCACCGGGCGCAGCGCGCCGCTCACGCGGTACGTCACCGCCTTGCAGAGGCATCGCCCCGTCACTCCAGCCGCAGCCTGCATCGCACACTCCCTCTCGATCCCTCCCGAGGCCTAGCAAGAGCGCGCCCCGGGGGAAAGCCCCAGCCGCTCTGGCTCAGTCGCGGGTGATCTCGGCCCCGAGGGTGCCCATCAGGGTTTCGAAGATCGGGAAGGACGTGGCAATCGGCCCGCCGTCATCCACGCGCATCGGCCTGGTCGAGGCAAAGCCCATGACGAGGAAGGACATGGCAATACGGTGATCGAGATGGCTTTCCACGGTCACGCCGCCCGCAACGTTGCCATGCCCGCGGCCCTCGACCGTCCACCAGTCCTCGCCCTCCTCGACGTGGACACCGGCGGCGCGCAGCCCCGTCGCCATCGCGTCGATCCGGTCGCTTTCCTTGACCCGCAGCTCCTTGACGCCCGGCATATGCGTGCGCCCCTGGGCAAAGCTCGCCACCACGGACAGCACCGGGTACTCGTCGATCATGCTGGCAGCACGTTCGGCAGGCACCTCGATCCCCTTGAGGTCAGGAGAGAAGCGCGCCCGCAGGTCGGCCACCGGCTCGCCCCCCTCTTCGCGCATGTTCTCGAAGGTCAGATCGGCGCCCATCTCCTGCAAGGTGAAAAACAGCCCCGCCCGCGTCGGGTTCAACCCGATGTTCGGCACCAGCACATCCGACCCTTCGGTGATGATCGCCGCGCAGACCGGGAAGGCCGCAGAGGACGGATCGCGCGGCACGACGATGGTCTGCGGCTTCAGCTCGGGGCGGCCCTGCAGGGTGATGACCCGGCCCTCCTCCGTGACCTCGGTCGAGATCGTGGCGCCGAAACCGGCCAGCATCCGTTCCGAATGGTCGCGCGTCGCCTCGCGCTCGATCACCACGGTCTCGCCCGGCGCGTTCAGCCCGGCCAGCAGCACCGCGGATTTCACCTGCGCCGAGGGCACCGGCACCTCGTAGCGCACCGGCAGCGGCTCGGCGGCGCCGACGATGGTCATCGGCAGCCGCCCGCCCGACCGGCCGTAGGCCCGCGTCCCGAACAGGGCCAGCGGATCGGTCACGCGGGCCATCGGGCGCTTGTTCAGGCTGGCGTCACCGGTGAATGTCGCCACGATGGGCGAGGTCGCCATCGCCCCCATGATCAGCCGCACCCCCGTGCCCGAGTTGCCGCAATCGATGACGTTCTCCGGCTCGCCAAAACCGCCGACCCCCACGCCATGCACATGCCAGGTGTCGCCGATCTTCTCGACCTGCGCGCCAAAAGCCTGCATCGCCTTAGCCGTGTCCAGAACGTCCTGCCCTTCCAGCAAGCCGGTCACTTTCGTCTCTCCCACCGCCATCGCGCCCAGGATCAGCGAGCGGTGAGAGATCGACTTGTCGCCGGGCACATGCGCCTCGCCCACCAGGGGGCCGGAGGCACGCGAAGTCATCGGGATCGGGGCGCCGTGGGCGGACATGGGGGCTCTCCTGCAAAATCG
Source organism: Mameliella sp. LZ-28 (assembly GCF_012274245.1). Classification (NCBI taxonomy): domain Bacteria; kingdom Pseudomonadati; phylum Pseudomonadota; class Alphaproteobacteria; order Rhodobacterales; family Roseobacteraceae; genus Antarctobacter; species Mameliella sp. LZ-28. The sequence goes on from NZ_JAANYX010000035.1 coordinate 242,815, forward strand.
TCGCCGCCTGATAGCAAGCGGCACTGGCAAGGTCCATCGCGCTCGTGCAGCGCCGCGCCCCCTGCCCGCTCACCGCCTGTGGAAGGTCAGGTAGTGCGGCACGCGCCCCTCGCGCAGGGCCTTCTGCTCGTAGCGGGTCGAATACCAGTCGTCCCAGGGCTTCCGCCAGTCCTCTGGCCCTTCGGCGGCCCATGTGAACCCGGCCTTCGGCACCTCGACCAGTGTCTGCCGGACATAGTCGGGAATGTCGGTGGCCACGCGGAACTCTGCCCCCGGTTTCAGCACCCGGTGCAGCGGCTCCAGGTGCTCCTGCGTCACAAAGCGCCGCCGGTGGTGTTTCTTCTTCGGCCAGGGGTCCGGATACAGCAGAAAGGCCTTCGAGATCGACTCGTCCGGCAGCACGTCGAACAGGTTGCGCGCATCGCCGGGGTAGACCCGAAGGTTCCCGGCCCCCGCCTCCCGGATCTTGCCCAGGAGCATCGCCACGCCGTTTATGAAGGGCTCGGCCCCGATGATGCCCACGCCCGGATTCCCGACCGCCTGGTGCACCATGTGCTCGCCCCCGCCAAAGCCGATTTCCAGCCAGACCGGCGCGCCATCAAACAACGCCTCCAGGTCCAGGGGCACCCGGTCCGGGTTCTCCTCCCAGTCGACCGCACCGGGCGACAGCCGGTCCAGGTCCTCCTGCAGGTACTCTTCCTGTTTCGGCCGCAGGGTCTTGCCCTTCACGCGGCCGTAGAAATTGCGCCAGGGGGCGCCGGGGTGCTTGTTCGACGTGGTCATGGCCCGGGCGCTTAGCCTCCGGGAACGGATCGCGCAAGGCTCCTGCGGCCTCGCGGGCGCTCAAGGGGCGATCAGGATGCTGCCCAGCACCTCCAGCCCGTCGCCATTGCGGCGCACAATCAGCACCTCGCCCGACCGCGTGCCGCGTCCGGTCAGCGCGCTGATGTTGACCTGGTGCGTGACGACGATGGGCCGGCCACCCCGCGCCTCAAGCAGGTCCAGCGCCGCGACGGTCCGCGGGCCGCGCTGATCGAAATCGCGAAAGAAGGAATTGAACGCGGGTGCCGGCGTCACCTCGCCCAGATTCATCAGGGCGGCGGTCTCAAGGCAGCGGCACCACTGGCTGCTCAGCACCGCGTCAAAGCGCATCCCGCGGGCGCGAAAGGCGGCCCCGATGGCCCGCGCCTGCGCCTTGCCCCGCGCGTCGAGGGTGCGCTGCGTGGCGCAGTCATCCAGCACGAACCCCGAAGGATCCCCCGTGCCCGGCGCCAGCGCATGGCGCATCAGGGCAAAGGCACCGGGCCGCTCCAGCGCATCCCAGTCATTGGCCCACAGCACCCCCGGCCACAACAGGCCGAGGGCAAGGATCAGGAACCGCATCACAGCCGGTCGTCGAGGAACCGCAGCAGCCCCTCCCAGGCGCCCTGGTCGGCGGTCAGGTCATAATCGTTCGACCCGTGGACGGTAAAGCTGTGCCGCGCGCCGCCAAAGACCTGCGCCCCATGTTCGACACCCGCGCCCTGCAACTGGTCCAGCAGCGCGGCCAGGTCGCCCATGCCGGACACCGGGTCGGCACTGCCATGAAACAGCATCACCGGCGCCGTGGTCGCGCTGTAATCCTGCCCGTCGGGCGTGCCCAGCCCGCCGTGAAAGCTGACGAAGCCTTCAAGCTCCGCCCCGGCCCGCGCTGCCTCCAGAACCGCCGCGCCGCCAAAGCAGTAACCCATGATGACGATGTCATCCGTCGCCCCGGCGATATTGGCCGCCTCCATGATCGAGCCCATCAGCCGTGCGCGGAATTCCTCTCGGTCGCCATACAGCGCCCCGGACAGCGCCCGGTTCTCGTCCACGGTCTTGGGGTCCTCGTCGGCGCCGTAGACGTCGATGGCAAAGGCGGTATAACCCAGCGCCGCCAGCATCTCGGCGCGGCGCTCCTCGTAGGCGGTCATCCCGTCCCAGTCGTGCACGATCAGGACCGTCCCCTTGGGCGTGATCGCGGTGTTGGTGGCGACATAGCCCTCGTAGGTGCGGTCGCCGACGGTGTATTGGTGATAGCCGGCCTGGATCTCGGCCTGGGCTGCGCCCGCCAGCATCACGGCGGCGGCGAAAACGGTGCGGATCATCACGGAACCTCCCTGTTCACATTCCACACCGCAAAGATAGCGGCCCCCGGCAAAAGGAAAGGCGCCCCCGCGACGGGAGCGCCTGTGGTTCTTCTTGGCAGAAATACCCCGGGGGGAGACGACCGCAGGGAGACGGGGGCACAGCCCCCTCTCAGACCTCTTTCTTCAGCGCCTCGGCCAGGTCCGTCCGCTCCCAGGAAAAGCCGCCGTCCGCCTCGGGGGCGCGGCCGAAATGGCCATAGGCAGCGGTGCGCGAATAGATCGGCTTGTTCAGGTCCAGGTGGGTGCGGATGCCGCGCGGGGTCAGGTCGATCACCTTGGGGATCGCCGCCTCGATGGCGCGCGCCTCGATCTGGCCGGTCTGGTGCGTGTCGACGTAGATCGACAGCGGCTTGGCCACGCCGATGGCATAGGACAGCTGCACGGTGCAGCGTTCCGCCATGCCCGCGGCCACCACGTTCTTGGCCAGGTAACGCGCGACATAGGCCGCCGAGCGGTCCACCTTGGTCGGGTCCTTGCCGGAAAACGCGCCGCCGCCATGCGGTGCCGCGCCGCCGTAGGTGTCGACGATGATCTTGCGGCCCGTCAGGCCCGCGTCGCCGTCAGGCCCGCCGATGACGAACTTGCCGGTCGGGTTCACCCACCATTCGGTGTCATCGGAAATCCAGCCCTCGGGCAGGGTCTCGCGGATGTAGGGTTCCACCAGCGCGCGGACGTCTGCGCTGGTCATGGTCTCGTCCAGGTGCTGCGTCGACAGCACGATCGAGGTCACGCCCACCGGCTTGCCGCCCTCGTAGCGGACCGACAGCTGCGACTTGGCATCCGGGCCCAGCCTGGGCTCGGTGCCGTCCTTGCGCACCTCGGCGAGACGGCGCAGGATCGCGTGGCTGAACTGGATCGGCGCCGGCATCAAAGCGTCGGTCTCGTCCGTGGCATAGCCGAACATGATGCCCTGGTCGCCGGCGCCCTCGTCGCCCTGCTGGCCGGTCACGCCCTGCGCGATATGAGCGGACTGTTCGTGCAGCAGGTTTGTGATCTCCACGGTCTCGTGGTGGAACTTGTCCTGCTCATAGCCGATATCCTTGATGCAGGCACGGGCGATGTCGGGAATGCTGGCCATGTATTCGGCCAGCTTGTCCTGGTCGGTCAGGCCCACCTCGCCCCCGATGACCACGCGGTTGGTGGTGGCGAAGGTCTCGCAGGCGACGCGCGCAAGCGGGTCTTCGGCCAGGAATGCGTCCAGGATCGCGTCGGAAATCCGGTCGCAGACCTTGTCCGGGTGCCCCTCCGAGACAGACTCGGAGGTGAAAGTGTAGTTCTGTCGGGACATGATGGGGTGCTCCATTGATGACGCCGTCACGCCAGGAAGCCGTTGTGACGGGTTTTTGCTGTCCAAATGCGGGTACGCGGCGCAGCGCGCGGGGTCAATCGCTTTCTGGCGTCCTGCGACGGCGGGACCCCGCCCAAAGCGCCGCAATTGCCACGAACATGAGCAATCCCGCGGGCAGATCCCCGGTGCGGCTGTAAGGCGTGTGACGCATCGGCGGCGGCAGCGGCGCATCGGCGAACCCGGCCTCGCCCAGCGGAATGGTGACCAGGACCCGCCCGGCCCCGTCGATCACCGCCGAGACGCCGGTATTGGCCGCCCGCAGCATCGGCAGTCCCTGTTCGATGGCCCGGATTCGGGCCTGGGCCAGGTGTTGATACGGCCCCGACCAGGTGCCGAACCAGGCGTCATTGGTGATCTGGATCAGCATATCGGGCCGCAAGGGCGCGCCGTTCACATCCTGCGGAAAGACCGCCTCGTAGCAGATCAGCGGCAGCGCGCTGCCCAGCGGCCCCATGTCGATCACCTGCGGCCCCGGCCCGGGCGTGTATCCACCCTCGGCCCGCGCCGCCAGCCCGGCGATGTTCCACCGCGCAAAGAGCGCGGCAGCCGGCATGTATTCCCCGAAGGGCACCAGGTGATGCTTGTCGTAAAGCGCCTGCACCCCGCCACCGGGCGCCAGCACGATCAGCGAGTTGTAATAGCCCGCCTGGTCTGCACGCTGGACCCCCAGCAGGACCGGCGTCCCCCCCGCCGCCTCGGTGATCCGGTCCAGCGTCGGCCCCGCGCGGTGCAGCAGGTTGGGCACGCTGGTTTCCGGCCAGACGATCAGCGCGGGCGCCGCCCCGCCCTCGGCGGGCGCAGCGCGGGTGAACTCCAGCTTGCGCTGCATGAAGACGGGGATCTTTTGCGGGTCCCACTTCTCGTGCTGGGGGGCATTGGGCTGGACCAGCCGCACCACCGGACGCGCTGCAAGGTCCTGCGCGGCAGGGGTCAGGAGAACGCCGCCACCGAACAGCGCCGCCAGCAGGGTAAGGCCCGCCAGACCCGCCCGCGCCCCACCGGGCCGCAGCGCCAGCGCACACAGCGCCGCCGCCGCCAGCGTCAACAGCGTCAGCCCATGTGGCCCGACCACGGAAACCCACTGGATCACCGGCACCGGCAGCCAGAAATAGGGCACCAGCGCCCAGGGAAAGCCGGTAAAGACATAGGCGCGCGCCAGTTCCGCCAGGCTCCACGCCAGGACCAGCCCGAGCACCGGGTAGCGCCCCTGCGAAGACAGCCGGAACGCCAGCCCCCAGAACAGCGCCAGACCGCCCGCAAGGCCGATCAGCGCAAAGGGCGCCATCCAGCCCGTCACCGCAGCGTCGACGAAAAAGGGCTCGACGATCCAGCCCATCGAAAAGCCGAAATAGCCCAGCCCCACGGCCCAGCCCGTGCCCGCCGAATGCAAGCCGCCCGGCGTCACCAGGAACAGCCAGACCGCCGCGGCATAGCCCGCAAAGCCCAGGTACCACAGGTCATAGGGCGGCTGGCCCAGGCCGATGACGACACCCGCCAGCACCGCCAGCGGCAGGCGCATCCAGCCCGGCACGGGGCCCGCGACCCTGCGGCCGTCACCGGCCGCAAACCTGTCAGGCATGGCCCGCGTCGGCCTTGACCGCCGGGGCCTCTGCCACCGGTGCAGGCGCCGTGGCGGCGGTTTCGGCACGCGCCGCGTTCGACGGGCGCACACGCAGCCGCTTGATCCGGCGCGGGTCCGCATCGACCACCTCGAAGTCCAGCCCCGCCGGATGCGGCACCACTTCGCCCCGCGCGGGCACGCGGCCCGCCAGCATGAAGACCAGCCCGCCCAGCGTGTCGATCTCTTCCTCGTCGATGTCGTCGTGGTCGGTCAGCGCAAGGCCCAGCTCCCCTTCGAAATCGCTCAGCGGGGTCTTGGCCTGCACCAGGTAGCAGCCGGTCTTTTCGCGGGTCCAGTACTGGTCCTCGTCGGTGTCGTGCTCGTCCTCGATCTCGCCGATGACCTGTTCGATCAGGTCCTCGATCGTCACCAGCCCGTCGACCCCGCCGTATTCGTCGATCACCAGCGCCATGTGCCGGCGTTCGGTCTGCATCTTGGTCAGCAGCACGCCAATCGGCATCGACGGCGGCACGAAGAGCAGGGGCCGCAGCATCCGTTTCAGGTTGAACCGCCCGCCGGTGCCGTTGAACCCCTGCTGCAGCGCGAAATCCTTGAGGTGGGCCATGCCCACGGGCGTGTCCAGCGTGCCCTCGTAGACCGGCAACCGCGTCATGCCGCTTTCGCGGAACACGGTGACCAGGTCCTCTTTGGTGATCGTGTTGGGCACGGCGATGATCTCGGCCTTGGGAATGGCCACGTCCTCGACCCGCATCCGGCGCAGGTTTATCATGCCGTGAACCGGCCGGTCCGGCGCCCGAGGCGCGCTCTCGGCCGCAGAGCCGCGCAGCGAGCTTCCCTCGCCGCCCCGGCCGAACAACCGCTGCCAGAAACTGCGCCGCGGCCCGTGTCCGTTCATTTTTCCCGTCAGTGGCGCGCTTTGCGCTGCCTTAGACGAGTCGTCGCTATCGCCCATCTTTCCTGTTCCAGTCATGCCCCATCGGGGCCATCATCCTCACCATATGGGTTCGGCAGGCCGAGATTGCCAAGTATCTCTGCCTCCAGCCGTTCCATCAGCGTGGCGTCCGCGTCACGCATATGGTCATACCCCAATAGATGTAACACGCCATGAACAATCAGATGTGTGACATGTTGCTCGAAAGCGATACCCTGCTCGGCGGCTTCCCGCCCGCAGGTTTCCCAGGCCAGCGCGATGTCGCCCAGGTGGTGGGGCTCGTCGTCCTCGGGTTCGGGCGGCCAGGGCGTCGCGCCCGGTGCCTCGGCTGCAAGGTCCTCGGAGGGCCAGCTCAGCACGTTGGTGGCGGTGGGCTTGTCGCGGAAATCGCCGTTCAGCGTGGCGATGCGGGCATCATCGCAGCCCAGCACGGCGATCTCGTACTCTGCGGGCTCCAGGCCCAGGTGCGCCAGCGCCGCCACCGCGCCGCGTTCGGACAGGGCCGCCAGCCCGGCGGCCTGCCAACGGTCGTCCTCGAAAATCGTATCGGTCAGCATGTGGTCCAGTGCCGGGGGCTCTGCCCCCGGACCCCCGAGGTATTTTTCAAACCAAAGAAGCAGGAGGCGGGGTCTCAGCCCTCCGCGTCCGCCTCATAGGCCTCGATGATGGCCGCGACAAGCGGATGGCGCACCACGTCCTTGCCGGTGAAATAGTTGAACGAGATGCCGGGGACATGGTTCAGCAGGCGTTCCGCGTCTGCCAGCCCCGATGGCACGCCGCGCGGCAGGTCGATCTGCGTCCGGTCCCCGGTGATCACCATGCGCGAACCTTCGCCCAGGCGGGTCAGGAACATCTTCATCTGCATGGTGGTCGCGTTCTGCGCCTCGTCCAGCACGACAAAGGCATTCGACAGCGTGCGCCCGCGCATGAAGGCCAGCGGCGCGATCTCGACCGACTTTTCCTCGCGCATCTTGGCAAGCTGCTTGCCCGGCAGGAAATCGTTCAGCGCATCCATCAAGGGCTGCATGTAGGGGTCGACCTTTTCCTCCTGCGTCCCGGGCAGAAAGCCCAGCCGTTCGCCCGCCTCGACGGCCGGGCGGCATAGGATGATCTTGTCGACCTCGCCGGTGATCAGCATGTTCACGCCCACCGCCACCGCCAGGTAGGTCTTGCCGGTGCCCGCCGGACCGATGCCAAAGGCCATTTCATTGGCGTAAAGCGACTGCACGTAGGCTTTTTGTGCGTCGGTGCGCGGTTCGATCAGCTTCTTGCGGGTCTTGATCTCGACCTTGCCGCCGCTGAACATCTCCAGTTGTTCGTCAGGCTCGTCGTCTTCCATGCGAAAGGCGCGGTCGATGTCGCCGCGGTCCACCTCGCGGCCCTGTTCCAGCCGTTCGTAGAGCAGGCGCAGAACCTCGGCCGCCTCGGGCACCGCGTCCTCGGGGCCGTGAATGGCCAGCTGGTTGCCGCGGCGCAGGATCTGCACCCCGGTGCGGGCCTCGATGTCGGTCAGGTTGCGATCGAACTCTCCACAAAGATCGATCAGCAGTCGATTGTCTGGAAATTCAACGATGGCTTCGGTCAAGGTGCCCGCTGTCAAACCCGTCTCCTGCACAGGGCCGTCCGAATCCGGACGCATGTTTCTGCTAGATATGGTGCACCCGGCGGCGCGATGGCGCAAGTCTCGGTCGCGGCCTTGGGCGGAATGTCATTCAAGTGCCACAAAAACAGACCGCGCGGCAGATGCCGCGCGGCCCATTGTTACCCTGCGTGCCTGTCAGGGTCGAGATTACAGCGGGTCGCCGATGACCGAGGTCGAGCCGCCCTTGAAGTCGCCCGTGGCGATGGTCGGAGGCGCGATGCCCGAGCAGACCGGCTTGCCGTACTTGTCCAGGCGCTGCGAGAGATAGCCCTCGACGCCGTCGTCGATGATCCAGTGGTCGCAACCGTTCGGATCGACCCAGATGCCGGCCTTCATGCCGGTCAGGTCGTCACGGTCGATGGACTGGCGGTCGCGGCTCTTGTCCGGGCCGACCGGGTCGCAGGCGGCGAGGCCGACGGCAGCGACAACCAGAAGGATCGGTTTCACGAAGTTCATAATCCTGGTCCCCTCTGGATTACCGGAAGCAGAGAATTTCGACACGGCGGTTCTTGGCCATGCCCTGTGCGGTCTTGTTGGAGGCCACGGGCATGCGTTCGCCATAGCCGCGCACGTCGGTGATGTTGGCCCCGACGGAGCGGGCAACCTTGGCCACGGCCAGCGCGCGGTTGTAGCTCAACTTGATGTTGTACTCATCCGAGGCGCGACTGTCGGTGTGGCCTGCGATCACGTAGCCCACGGCAGAGGCGCTGCGGAAGAATTCCGCGATGCGGGCCTGCCCGTGCTTGGAGATCCTGTAGCTGTCGGTGGCAAAGAACTGGTCGGTGTTCATCACGCCGCAGGTGTTGGCACGGCGGCAGACCGGGATGCCCTTGCGGGTGACGTGGGGGCTCATGTAGCCCTCGACACCGTCGTCCATCACCCAGTGTTCGCAACCGTCCGGATCGACCCAGATGCCCGGGATATACTGTTCACCCTTGATGGTGCGGGTGTTCTGCGTGGAAATGAAAGGTGTCTTCTCTGCGTCCTCGGCGACTGCCGGCGCGGCGGCCGACAGACCAGCGAGAGCCGCAAGCGCCATCGCGCCGATGGCCTTGGTAATGCGATACGCCACAGCCTGGTCCCTTGGTTATAGTTTCCCCTGATGCCTGCGCTCGGTTTGGCAGCGCGCGCAGGCAAATTTACTATAATCAACACATTAGCAAAGTTGCCTTCCCTGTGAAGAGAAAAGCTATGCATACTGTCCCAAAATCGGAAACAGTTCCCGCAACCACCTTATTTTACTGTGGATAATCCGAACCTTTTTTTTGAAACAACGGGTTCGGAGGCAGCTCTAGAGCGGGTGCATCACCCCTTTGAGAGAATTGGGCCCGCTGGATTCGATTCGGATTCGCGCCAGGTCGCCCGGCACGATGCCGCTGGTCTCGACATGGACCGCGTGCAGGTATTCCGACTTGCCGACCATCTGGCCGGGCAGCCGTCCGGGCTTTTCGAACAGCACATGCACGTCCCGGCCGACCATCGCATCCTGCAGGCGGCGCTGCTGTTTGGTCAGCAGGGCCTGCAGCCGCTGCAGCCGGTCGTCCTTTTCGTCCTCGGGCACCTGGGGCCGTTCCGCGGCCGGGGTGCCGGGGCGTTCGGAGTACTTGAAGGAAAACGCGCTGCCGTATTCCACCGCTTCGATCAGGTCCAGCGTGGCCTGGAAATCGGCCTCGGTCTCTTCGGGGAAGCCGACGATGAAATCGCCCGACAGGTGCAGGTCCGGCCGCGCCGCGCGCAGCCGTTCGATCAACCGCAGATATTGCTCCGCCGTGTGCTGGCGGTTCATCCGCTTCAGGATCTTGTCGCTGCCCGCCTGCACCGGCAGGTGCAGGTAGGGCATCAGCTTGTCGCAGGTCCCATGCGCCTCGATCAGCGCCTCGTCCATGTCGTTCGGGTGCGAGGTGGTGAAGCGGATACGCTCCAGCCCATCGACCTCGGCCAGGGCATGGATCAGCCCGGCCAGCCCGCCGTCATGGCCATGGTAGGCATTCACGTTCTGGCCCAGCAGGGTGATCTCGCGCACGCCGCGCTCCACCAGGTCGCGCGCCTCGGTCAGCACGCGCTCCGCCGGGCGCGACACCTCGGCCCCTCGGGTATAGGGCACCACACAAAAGGCACAGAACTTGTCACAGCCCTCCTGCACGGTCAGGAACGCCGTCGGCCCGCGTTTCGCCTTGGGCCGCCCCTTGAGGTGGTCAAACTTGTCCTCCTCGGGGAAATCCGTGTCCAGCGCCTTGCCGCCGGAGCGCACCTTGGCCTCCATCTCGGGCAGGCGGTGATAGCTTTGCGGCCCCACAACCAGGTCCACCATCGGCTGGCGGCGCATGATCTCTTCGCCCTCGGCCTGGGCGACGCAGCCCGCCACGCCGATCTTCAGGTCCGGGCGCGCGGCCTTCAGCCCCTTGTAGCGGCCCAGTTCGCTGTAAACCTTCTCCGCCGCCTTCTCGCGGATGTGGCAGGTGTTCAGCAGGATCATGTCCGCGTCTTCGGGGCGTTCGGTGGTCTCATAGCCCTCGCCGCCCATCGCCTCGGCCATGCGCTCGCTGTCATAGACATTCATCTGGCAGCCGTAGGTCTTGATATAAAGCTTCTTCGGGGCCATCGCGCGCGCTCCTGCTCTCGGGTACGAGGGCTGCGGATACCGCAGAATCCCCCCATCTTGCAATGCACCAGATTTTCACCGATTCTGCCGCAAAAGCCCCGCCAGAGGCCGAACATGTTTTACACGGACATAGATCACTTCCTGTCCCGCGGCACCGAGGCGCTACAACGCGGGCCGATCGCGCTGATCTTTGCCGAGGACGGGACCGAGCTGAACACCACCCTGCGCCATCACCGGCATTGCGGTTTCCGCAGCGTGGTCCTCTTCGGCGAGGCCGAGCTTGCCGTGCCCGATGATCTGCGCGGCAAGGTCCATCACGTTGCCCATGACATGCGCAGGGACGGCGCCGTGCAGACGGCGGTCAACCGCCTGATGCCCCGGGCCGCGGGCCAATGGCTCTATTACTGCTATAATGCCGAATACCTGTTCTTTCCCTTCTCGGAAAACCGCACGGTCGGAGAGATGCTGGCCTTCCACGCCGAGGAACGGCGCGACGCCATGCTGACCTATGTCGTCGATCTCTACGCCGGTGATCTCAATCGGCACCCGGATGCGGTATCGCTGGATGACGCCTGGCTGGACCGGTCGGGCTATTACGCGCTGGCCCGGCCCGATCCGACACACCACAACCACCCCAAGGAACGGCAACTGGATTTCTTCGGGGGGCTGCGCTGGCGGTTCGAGGAACACGTCCCCGAAACCCGGCGCAAGATCGACCGCATCGGCATCTTCCGCGCCAAGCCGGGGCTGACCCTGCGCGACGATCACACCTTTTCCGACGAGGAATACAACACCTACGCCTGCCCCTGGCACAACAACCTGACCGCCGCCATCGTCAGTTTCCGCACCGCCAAGGCGCTGAAACGCAACCCCGGCTCCACTTTCGACATCCGCAGCTTCCGCTGGCACAATTCAACCCCGTTCGAGTGGCACTCGCGGCAATTGCTGGATCTCGGCCTGATAGAGCCGGGGCAATGGTTCTGACGACCCCTGCGTAGGGCGGGGGTCACCCCGCCGGCGGCACGCGGATCAGCCGAAATCCTCGGTCACGATCCGGTCTTCGGGAACGCCGATCTTCTTCAACTCTTCCGGCATCGCCTCGACCATCGGGTCGGGCCCGCAGACATAGCAGACGTCCCGGTCCGGATCGACAAAGTCGTCCAGCATCCCGGCGTCGATCATGCCGCGCGCCAACGGGCTGCCCTTTTCCTCCGTCACGGTCCAGTGACAGCGCAGTCCCGGCATGGCCTCGAAGGTGTTGCGCATCACGATGTCCCGCTCGCACTGGTTGGAAAACAGCAGCGTGTTGCCCTCCAGCGTGCCCTTCTCGGCCAGCTTCTTGCGCAGGATAGAGATAAAGGGCGTCACACCCGCGCCCCCGGCGATAAAGACGCCGTCACCCTTGTCCTCGATCGCGCCCCAGGGGTCTCCGATCAGCACGTTTTCCCCCGGCTGCAAATCGGCGATCTGCTCGGTCACGCCGTCATGTTCCGGGTAGGACTTGATGACAAATTCCAGCCGCTCCTCGTCGGGCAGGCTGGTAAAGGTAAAGGGCCGCTGCTCCTCGCGCCAGCCATCACGGTCGAGCGCGAAATCCGTGGCCTGTCCGGGCGCATAGTCATAGCCCGCGGGCTTTTCAAAGGTCAGGCGACGCACGTCATGGGTCAGCCGGTCAACGCTTTGCAGTTCGATCTTGTATGTCATGGAAACCTCCAATCTCTTGGAGGGTCAACGCCCGATCCGGCGCCGGGTTCCGGGGATTACAGCGCGGCGCCGTAGGTGCAGATCGCGCCGTGCCCGTCCGTCGCGCGCACCAGCCGGTCATTTCGATAGACCGCGTGGACGTAGCGCGCACCGCCGTCATAGGCGTAGCTGATGCAGGCCTCGTCCCAGTTCGCCGGGTTGCGCTCGTATCCCGCATCGAGACCAAAGACACCCTCGGCCTGTGCCGGGGACATGCCGCTGGACAGCTTGCGCGCCTCGGGGCCCTGCCCGCCGCCCGTGCTGCCGCCGACGGCGGTCGCGCCTTCCATGCAGCCACCCAAGGCTAGCAGCGTCCCAAGGATCAAGACAAAACGCAACATCATCGCCCCTTACAGGTTTTCCAGCTGCGGCATCCCGATCGTGTGATAGCCGCCGTCCACCATGATGATCTCGCCCGTGGTATAGGCGCCCGCGTCCGAAATCAGCCAGACCGCCGTGCCGCCCACCGCCTCCAGCGTCGCGTTCGACCGCAGGGGAGCGTTCATGCCCGTATGCTTGTAAGTCCGCCGCGCGCCGCCGATGGCCGCGCCCGCCAGCGTCTTCATCGGTCCGGGGGAAATCGCGTTCACCCGGATGCCCTCGGGACCCAGGTCGTTCGCCAGGTAGCGCGTCGTACTCTCCAGCGCCGCCTTGGCCACGCCCATGACGTTGTAATTCGGCACGACGCGCTGGCTGCCCAGATAGGTCAGCGTCAGCATCGTCCCGCCCTCCGTCATCAGCGGATGCACCCGCCGCGCCACCTCGATGAAGGAATAGACGGAAATATCCATCGAATTCTTGAAGTTGGCGCGCGAGGTGTTCAGGAACCGCCCCGCCAGTTCCGTCTTGTCCGAATAGGCAATCGCGTGGACAAGGAAATCCACCCGGTCCCAGCGCTGCCCCAGCGCGTCAAAGGCCGCATCCAGCGAGGCATCGTCGGTCACGTCCACGTCGACCATGAAATCCGACCCGACGCTCTGCGCCAGCGGCTCCAGCCGCTTGCCGAACGCCTCCCCCTGGTAGGTAAAGGCCAGTTCCGCGCCCGCCTCATGGCAAGCCTTGGCAATTCCCCAGGCGATGGAACGATCGTTCGCAACGCCCATGACAAGCCCGCGCTTGCCTTCGAGACTAATGGTCATCCCACTCTATCCGCGCATATCAGTCATTAAATCGCGACAGCACCATCGAACCGTTGGTGCCGCCAAAGCCAAAGGAATTCGTCATCACCGAGTCGAGCCCCGCGTTCTCCACCAACCCCGTGGCGATCTCGGCGGGTTTCAACGCCGGGTCCAGCGTCTCGACGTTGATGGACGGAATGATGAAATCATGTTGCAGCGCCAGCAGGCAATAGATCGCCTCCTGCGCACCGGTCGCGCCCTGGCTGTGGCCGGTCATCGACTTGGTCGACGACACCGGCGGGGTCGTCCCTTCGCCAAAGACGCGCCGCACCGCCTCGATCTCGCCCACGTCGCCCACGGGGGTCGAGGTGCCATGCGCGTTGATGTAGCTGACCTTGCGGCCCTCCGGCAGGGTGGACAGCGCGATCCGCATCGCCCGCTCGCCGCCTTCGCCCGAGGGGGCCACCATGTCCGCCCCGTCGCTCGTCGCGCCGTAGCCGGTGACTTCCGCGTAGATCTTGGCGCCCCGGGCCTTGGCGTGCTCCAGCTCCTCCAGCACGAGGATGCCGCCACCGCCCGAGATCACGAAGCCATCCCGGTCCTTGTCGAAGGCCCGGCTGGCGCGCTCCGGCGTGTCGTTGAACTTCGACGACATGGCACCCATCGCGTCGAAGAGGCAGCTCAGCGTCCAGTCCAGCTCCTCGCCGCCGCCCGCGAACATCACGTCCTGCTTGCCCAGCATGATCTGCTCGGCGGCGTTACCGATACAATGCAAGCTTGTCGAACAGGCCGAGGTGATCGAGTAGTTGATGCCCTTGATCTTGTAGGCGGTCGAGAGGTTCGCGCTCACCGTCGAGCACATGCATTTCGGCACCGCGAAAGGCCCGACCCGCTTGGTCGCGCCGGTTTTCAGCACCGTCTCATGCGCCGTCAGCATCGCGCTGGTCGACGGCCCACCAGAGCCCGCCACGAGGCCGGTGCGCGGGTTGACGATATCGCTTTCTTCAAGGCCCGCATCCGCAATCGCCTGCCCCATCGCGATATGGGCATAGGCCGCCCCCGGCCCCATAAAGCGCAGCGTCCGCTTGTCGATATGCTGGGAAACGTCCAAGTCGATGGCCCCGGCGATCTGGCTGCGGAACCCGTGTTCCTTCATCTGCTCGTTGGCAGTGATGCCCGAACGGCCCGCCTTGAGCGAGGCAAGGACCTCTTCGGCAGTGTTGCCGATGCTCGAGACGATCCCGAGCCCGGTGACGACGACGCGGCGCATGGAGCCTCCTCCTGATGTGTCAGGGTCTTAGTAGGTTAGAAGAGGGGGGAGGCGCAAGGAGGGAGGGCTTTGCAAACTCGGCGCAACGTCACCAAGCCGCAGGCTGGACCGGCCCAAACCGGCCCTTGATCTGATGCCGCAGCGCGGCTCGTCAATCCGGTCGTTCGCTGCGCCTGCAAGGTCCTTTCAGTGCGAACACGCATTAGCATGCTCCTTGAGGGCAGCCTGACAATGCTGTATTCAACCCACATAACCCGATTAAAAAAAACCAAACCACATGGCATGAGGCGACACATTGTTGAATGACACGTTCTTAGAGATCGCATCTTGGCCAATTGAGGCACGAGAAGAGAGCGGCAGCGACTATTTCTTTCATTTCAACGATGTATCTTTCATTGAAAAGGGGATAAAAAATTATGTTATAGGCAGGAAGGGGACAGGAAAAACTGCGATTGCTGACTATTTGCACTCACGTCGGTCATACAACAAATTTTCGAGACTCCTTTCTTTCAAGAACTTTCCCTTCAATGCTCTATACAGCTTCGCTGACGAGAGTTACAATCGCCCAAACCAATACATCACAATATGGACATATGTTATATACCATTACATCTGCTCCATGATGGCGGAAAATGAAAAAGTTTTATCAAGATGCAAGTTCGACCTGAAAGAAGCGTTTCAGTTTGAGGTCAAAGGGGCGCTTTCGCAGTCGGTGAAAAACATCACCTCCAGAAACTACGGCTTAACAATACTTGGAACAGGGGTGAATTTTGCCGAAGAGACAGGTGAAGATCAGTTTGATTTCATAAGAGCGAATGAAGCCCTAAAAGGATTCATTGAAGAGCACATAGATGACAGCGATTACTTTATCATTTTTGATGAACTTGACGAGGATTATCGGGATATTTTAAGCCCTGACCGCAAAGATGGCTACTTTGAGCTACTAATCAGCCTTTTTAAGGCAGTACAGAATATTCGAGCTGAATTCTCGGGATCGCATGCTAAGATAAGGCCAGTCATATTCTTGCGAGATGATATCTTCGATTTGTGCCGGGATGTCGACAAGAATAAATGGCTCGATAGAGCCGTCACCTTGAAATGGGATGAAAGTCAACTTCGGCAAATGACAAAATACAGGCTCTCTCAGGCCCTATATAGAACTGGATCGCCTGTTGAACCCGATGAGGCTTGGGATGCCGTTTTTTCCGTCAATAAAACTCGCTTTGGAACTAGTGGGAAAAACTCATCGGACACGTTTCGCTTTATACTCGGAAGGACTTTTCTCAGGCCGCGCGACGTTGTGAGCTACATAAGAGAATGCGCGAAGATTGGGATGTCGCTGGATGGAAGTCGCAGGATCAGCAATCAGGTAATTAAGGGTGCTATCGAGGGACACTCCTCATATATGAGGAGAGAAATAATTGACGAGGTCTTCCCGGTTATGGAAGACATATCAGAGACCCTTGATGTTCTTGCCAAGATAAGAAAGCAGGTCTTTTCAAGAAAGGAATTCAATGATCGATACAGAGAGTATCAAAATCAGCTTCCTGACCAAGACCGCAGCAAGATATCAGAAAGTCAGGTCTTGAAGATACTCTACCATTTCAATGTGATAGGAAACGTAACTTCCGGTGGGCATCGGATTTTTGCTTACAATAGCCAAGTTAAAGTTTTAAATATGGACGAGAGTCTCTGTGTTCACGGAGGGCTCATCAGGAGCCTAGGCATTTCCTGATTTCGCATCACTCAGTAAATATTCACACGATAACGATCTGGCGCTTTCAAAAGCATTTTCTTGACTTTCGCATCTTCTAAAAGGGTGGCTACTTATCGGACTTTTGCGTCCAGCGCAGTGAACGTCCGAAATCCGCCCTCTGTGTGGACCGCCCCATGCCCGGCAGCTTGAGCCAGACTGAAAGCCCGCGTCCGTGTTTGAAGCAAAGAGTGTTCGCACATGCAAAGAATGTCCGAAAACCGCCCAACCTGCAGGAAATAGGAGAGCCGAGTTGGATTGGGAGAGTCCCAACTGGCCCAACCCAGACTCATACGTTACTGCTACCGCACCCTGTAGCGGAACAAGCCCGAAGGGCGCCGCGCCATCATGCCAGCGGTATGTCTCCGACATGACGGGCCGCCCCGTCGCACCGAAGGTGCGCCGCGTATATTGACTCGCCTCCGGCGAGGCGGCACGGCGATTGGTCGGGCCAGCGCATCCGTGTCGATCTTCTTCGGACATGGCGCGGATAAACCAAGAGGCTCCCCGCTCTGGATCGCCGCACCGCGGCCCGTCAATGGCGCGGCTTGCGCTCTGCCCCAGCGACAACTCCTTGGGCCGGGCGTCAAATCGGCAAAGCCGTAGGGCGGGGGTCTCCCCGCCGCCACACCTCGTCACACGCGCCGCACCAGCCCCTCAAACCCACCCGCAAGGCACGCCGGAACGGAGGTCTTAACAAACCGCTACCGCTTTGTACAAAATGCTGGAATCGATGTACGATTTGTACAAAACGTACAGACTGATCGGTTCACTTTTGCCCCTCGGGAGGGGGATTTTCACCCCACCCGGTCGGAGTACGCAGGGTCCCCGAAATCAGCTCTCGGACAGGGCCACCTTCATGTCCTTGACCTCGTAGATGACCTCTCCATCGGCCTCCACGATCCCGTCCGCGACGCCCATCGTCAGCCGCCGGGTCTGCACCGCCTTGGTGAAATCCACCTTGTAGGTCAACATCTTGCGGTCCGGGCGCACCATGCCCTTGAGCTTGACTTCACCCACGCCCAGCGCATAGCCCCGCCCCGGCCAGCCGCGCCAGCCCAGGTTGAAACCGGTCAGCTGCCACAGCCCGTCCAGCCCCAGGCAGCCCGGCATGATCGGGTTGCCCGGAAAATGGCACTCGAAGAACCACAGGTTGGGGTCGATGTCGAACTCGGCCACAACATGTCCCTTCCCGTGCAGGCCCGCGTCCCCGGAAATATCCGTGATCCGGTCCATCATCAGCATCGGCGGTTCCGGCAGCTGGGCATTGCCCGGCCCGAACAATTCGCCCCGGGCGCATTTCAGAAGGTCTTCCTTGCCGAAGCTGGTGGGATAATCGGCCATGCAGGCGGGCCCTCTCTTTGTTGCACAGTCAAAACCTTGCCCCGTCTAGCACCGCGTTTGCAAGCCATGCAAGGGCGCCACCGCCGCAGGCGCCGCGTCCGACGGCAGGAAACCCATTGAATTTCCCCACCATGCGGCTTTATATATGCTCTGCAATGCAACGCCCACAGCGAGAGATGATGTCCGAGGCGATCGAGCGCGGCAAGACATGGCTGGGACGCAGCGACCTGCGCCCCACACGACAGCGCGTCGCGCTGGCGGCTTTGCTTGTCGGCGACGGAAACAACCGTCACGTCACCGCCGAAAGCCTTTTCGCCGCCGCCAAGGACAGCGGCGAGCAGGTGTCTCTTGCCACCGTCTACAACACGCTCAAGGCCTTCTGCGACGCGGGCCTGATGCAGGAAGTCACGGTGGACGGGTCACGCAGCTACTTCGACACCAACACCCACGATCACCCGCATTTCTTCTGGGAAGATCGTGGCGCGCTGACCGATGCACCGGCGGACCAGCTGGAAATCACCCGCCTGCCAGAAGCGCCCGAGGGCTCGGAAATCGCCTCTGTCGAGGTGGTCATCCGCCTGCGACGCAAGACCACGGACTGACTTCCCCCTAGACGCTCGGCATTCCCTTGCCCCGCATCAGGCGTTTCTGTGCCGCGATCCGGAAGGGGGCATTGGACGCGCCATAGCCAGCGTAACCATCGCGCCGCTCCAGGATCTCGATGAACATGCCCCCCGCGAAGGGGCGCGAGTACAGCTGGAAGAAGGCGCCGTTTTCGTCACGGTCGTAAAGGATGTTGAACCGGCGCAGCGCCTCCAGCATCCCCTCGTCGATGTCGAAACGGGACATGAGGTCGGCGTAGTAATTCTCTGTCATCGGCAAGGGGTCGAAGCCGCGTGCGGCCAGCGCCTTGGCCGTGGCGAAGATATCCGCGCTTTCCAGCGCCAGGTGCTGCACCGGGGCGCCAAAACTCTCTGCCAGAAAAGCCCCGGCAAAGGTGCGGTGCGTTTCCGCCCCGTTCAGCGTGATACGCAGCCCGCCCGCCTGCAATGCCTGGCTGCGCACCAACCCGTCCGGGTCGGTCACGTCCACCATCGGCGCCTTGGCCATCTCGAAGAGCGATGTATAGAAGAGCGACCAGCTGAGCATCTCGTCATAGGTCATGGTCTGGGCAATGTGGTCGACACGCCGCAGGCCCGCACCTTCGCCCGCCTCGGCCAGGGTTTCGAACTCCGCCGACCAGACATCGGCCTGCCCGCTGTCGAGGAAATGCAGCAGGCTGCCGCCCAGACCGCGGATCGCGGGAATGGCCAGCTGCCCGGGGCTGGCCGGTTGCGCGAAAGGCTCGCCCCCCAGCGCGCTTGCCCGCGCAACCGTATCCCTGCCTGACCCCACGCGCAGCCCGATATCGCAGACGCTGGTGCCGCGCGCATTGTAGACCGACCCGGCAAAATCGCCCGGTTCCTCGTTGATCAGCACGCGGATTTCGCCCTGCTGCCAGAGCGTCAGCGCCTTGGACAGGTGCCGCCCGACGCGCGTGAACCCCAGCGCCGCCAGCAGCGCGCCAAGGTCCTCGGCCTCTTTCCCGCGCGAGGCGAACTCGACAAAGCTGACCCCGTCGACCGTCACACGCGCCGGAAACTCCGGCAGGTCCACGCCAGTCGAAGGTTCGGCCCGGCGCAAGTCATCCATCAGCGCCACCAGCGAACGAAAGCCGTCCCGCGCCACGCTGCCCGGCAAGCCCCCCCGGAACTGGTCGTTGAAGATTTCCAGGCTGACCGGCCCCGCGTAGCCCGCCGCCATGACCGCCCGCATGAAGCCTGTCATGTCCAGGTCGCCCTCGCCCGGCATGTTGCGGAAATGGCGTGACCAGTACAGCAGGTCCATGTCGATCCGCGGCGCATCCGCCAGCTGGACAAAAAAGATCCGGTCACCGGGAATACGCCGGATCGTCTCCGGGTCGATGCCCCTCGCCAGGGTGTGAAAACTGTCCAGGATCAGGCCGATGTTGGGATGATCGGCACGGCGCACGATCTCCCAGGCGTCGCGGTGGTCGTTGACGTGCCGCCCCCAGGCCAAGGCCTCGTAGCCGACGCGAATGCCACGATCGGCGGCGATCTCTCCCAGCTCTGCGAAATCCTCTGCCGCGCGGTCGATGCCGCCCAGGGCCTCGGGGTGGACCGACGAACAGAACAGCACCAGGTCTGCGCCCAGCTCTTGCATCAGGTCGAACTTGCGCCGCGCCCGGTCAAAGGCCTTGTCCCGCAGCGGGCCCTGCGGCAAGCCCTCGAAATCGCGGAACGGCTGGAACAGGGTGATCTCCAGCCCGTGATCGCGGATCAGGGCGCCCACCTCGCGCGGGCTGCCCGCATCTGCGATGAAATCCTGTTCGAAGATCTCGACCCCGTCGAAACCGGCGGCGGCGATGGCCTCCAGCTTTTCGCGCAGGTTGCCAGAAACAGAGACGGTGGCAATCGAGGTCTTCATGCCGCGTCCTCGGCCTGCAGCGCCGCGCGCAGCGCAGGTTCGTCCAGCGGCAGACCGGCGAAATGCGCCCAGGCATGCACGCCCTGGTAAAAGAACAGCTCCCAGCCCGAAATGACGTCCAGCCCCTCGGCGCCAGCGTCGGTCAGGAACTGGGTGTCCACGGGCGTATAGACCGCGTCGAAGGCCCAGACCGCCCCCGCCATCGCAGCGCGGGGCAGCGGCGTACCCTCGTACCCCACCATGCCGACCGGGGTGCAGTTGACCAGCCCGCCCGCGGCTGCAGCCAGGGCCGCGGCGTCCGTGCCCGTCACCACCTTCATCTCGGGGGCGGCCTCGCGCAGGGCCTCTGCCAGCGCCTCGGCCTTGGCCAGATCACGGTCCACCAGTCGCAGTTCGGGCGCGCCATGCCGCGCCAGCCCAAACGCCACGGCCCGGCCAACACCTCCGGTGCCGATCATCAGCACCGGCCCTGTGGGTGCCTTGCCCCGCACCCGTTCATAGGCCGCGATGAAGCCCGAGAAATCGGTGTTGAATCCGCGTGGCCCGTCCGGCTCGAAGATCACCGTGTTGCAGGCGCCCATCGCCTGCACCAGCGGGTCATCCACCCGCAGCCGCGCCGTGACGCGCTCCTTGTAGGGGTAGGTCACGTTGATGCCGCGGTATCCCCCCGCGACACATCGGTCGAAGACCTGCTCGAAATCCTCGCCCAAATCCCTGGGAACCAGCCTGTCGTATTGCACCGCAATCCCGTTCTGGGCACCTGCCAGCCGGTGCAGCACCGGAGCCCGCGACCGGGCGATATTGTCACCGATCAGCCCCAGAAGCAGCGTATCACTATCGGTCATGGCAGGCCCTTTCCCGTCTGCGCGTGGCGTGATCATGGCACGGCAGCCCCTCCGCTCCAAGCGGCACGCATACCTCTGCCCCTGCCGGAAGATCCGACTGGTACCCGCGGCCGGACTCGAACCGGCACGGCATAAAGCCTGGGGATTTTAAGTCCCCTGTGTCTACCATTCCACCACGCGGGCCAGTGGCGCGAACATAGCCGCCCTGCGGGCCGTGTAAACCGGAACCAGTCCCGGCAGAGGCATCGCTTGTCCGCTCTGGCCCTGACGATATGCTGGCACTGCCAAACCAGCAAAGGGCACTCCATGCGCCATCCGTTTCTCCTGTGTCGCTTTCTTGCAATCCTCGCACTTTGGCTGGCTGGCAGCGCGACCCTGGCTGCGGATTTCAGCAGGGGCGGCAACAGCGTCATGGGGTGCGACGTTACGCTGAGCGGCCAGATCACCAGCGGGGATGCCGCCAGGATGGACAGCTACCTCGACGCGATCGACCTCCCCTCTGGCTATATCCGCACGTCGGTGCTCTGCCTGGACAGCCCTGGTGGCGGATATTCCGAGGGCATCAAGCTGGCCGAGATCATCAGCCGTCGCGGCCTGGCGACCGCCGTCGGACCCGGCCAACGCTGCGAAAGCGCCTGCGCGCTGGCCTTCATGGCCGGGCGCATTCTGGCAGGGGATGGCTACTCCGAGGCGAAACGCCGTTTGCATCCCGCGGGTCAACTTGGGTTTCACGCGCCGGGCCTGACCGTCGACAACGGCACCTACACAGAGCAATCCGTGGCCCGGGCCTACGAGGTCGCGGTGCTCAGCGTGCGTGAATTGATCGAGTTCCGGAAGCGCGCCAGCCTCAATTTCCCCGAAACCCTGCTACTCGAGATGCTGGGCACTCCACCCAGCCGGATGCGGCGGATCGAAACCGTGGGGGATGCCGCCCTCTGGAAAGTCGAGATCTTTCCCGTGGGCAATCCCCGGTCCGGCGCCGCCGAGATGGTCTGGAACGCCTGCTCGAACCTGCAAGGTTATGTCCAGGGGTCCCGGCCACGCAAAGAACCGGTGCCCGCCGACACCATCGGCGACATCCGCAGACAAGGGACCACCGTCACGATCCGGTCGGGCATCGGGTTCCTGGGCGAAGGTCAGCCCCGATGCCAGATCACCCTGGGCGGCACGGGCTACGTCGACAAAGACGCCATCGGCTATATCGACTTTCCCGAAGCCGGCATCCCCGGGTCCTTTACCGCGCTCTACAAGACCATGCTCTTTGCGCCCGACACACGCATCTCCGACCTCCCGGCACCGCAGCAACGCGACAGGGAAAACTTGCTGGCCCGGTTTACCACACCGCGCCACTCCCGGGGCGGCGCATCCTGCGGGCTGACCGGGCAGCGGGCGCGCGTGACCAACGTCCGGGAATACGTGAACATGCGTCAAATGCCGGACTTCGACGCGCCGGTTATGCGTCGGCTACTACTGGGGGCAACCGTACAGGTTTTCGGCAATCCGATCATCACCAACCTGGGCGGAATGCGCGCCGCCTGTGCCGACGCCTGCCGACCGGCCGGAACCGGCAATCTGCAGATGATCCGGCGCTGCATCGACAGCAACAGTATCTGGATCAACATCATGGACAGCCGCGGCGTCCGCGGCTTTGTCAGCCGGCAGTTCCTGGACTAGCAGGCGGCGTCACAGGTCTTCCCCCGGCAGCGGCTTCAGCAGGGCGCGTTCCGCGAGCCAGGGATTGATCGCCAGCGCCGCACGCAGGGCGACCTGCGCCTCTTCCTCGCGGCCCAGGGCAAACAGCGTCACTGCCTTGCCCGACAGGGCGCCGATGTGCCGCGGGTTCAGTTCCAGTGCGCGATCCAGATCGGGCAGCGCCGCCGCGAAATCCTCACGCAGGAAATTGACAAAGGCGCGCTGGTTGTACCCCTCGGCGTAGAAGGGGCAGTAGCCCACTAGCGTGTCCAGCCGGTCCAGCGCGCGCAGGAAGTCATAGCGCGCGCGGGCGCGCATCGCCTCGTCCAGCATGGCCTGGCTGGCCTCGTCCGGGGCGTTGTCCCAGTACCCCCACATCCGGTTGGTGATGAGCCGCGCGGTGGTTTCGTCGGGCGCGACCAGCAGCGCCTCGTACAGTGGATCCATCTCTTCGCTGTGATCCGGCGCGGTGGGGCAGCCATCCGCCAGGACAGGCGCGGCCAGACAAGTCAGGGCAAGGGCGAGTCTCATACACAAAGGGTGGCACGGGCTGCCCAAGGGTCAAGTCACATCCGCGACACCCTCTTCCTTGACCGCTTCCATTGCCACGAAGGTCGAGGTCGAGGCCACTCCTGGCAGGGTCGAGACCTTTTCCGCCAGCACCCGGCGATAGCTGGGCATGTCCTGCGTCCGCACCTTCAACAGGTAGTCGAAGTTGCCCGCGATCAGATGCGCCTGTTCGATCTCGGGGATCGTGGTGATCGCCGCGTTGAACCGGGCCAGCGTGCCCTCGCGCGTATCGACCATGCGCACCTCGACAAAGGCGACATGATCCAGCCCCAGCCGGATCGGATCCAGCACCGCGCGATAGCCCCGGATGTACCCGGCCTCTTCCAGCCGCTTCAGGCGCGTCTGCGTGGGCGATTTCGACAGGCCGATGCGCCGCGCCAGTTCCGTGACCGAAATGCGCGCCTCGCCCGCCAGTTCCGCCAGGATCGCCCGATCAAAGCGATCAAGGTCCGAGATTCCCGATTCCATCGCATTTCCCCGAAAACTTGGGCCAAACATCAAGTCCACCCAGAAAAAACAGTCAAACGTCCCGCGACTCTCCGGGTATCTTACACCAAAGTCCGGTGTGCTGGTATCCATTCCGCACCCCGTCCCCACTTATCTTACCCGAAATCCAGAAAGGCACGAGCATGCCGAAGGACCAGATGACAGACCTGCGCGCGCGCATCGACGCGCTGACCTATGCCGGTGAGGCCGAAACCCTGGCCCGGCTGAAAGACGATGCCGCGCTGGATAGCTCTGCCCGCGCCGCGATCTCTGGCAGCGCGGCGCAGCTCGTGCGGGACATCCGCGGCGCCACCCGCCCCGGTCTGATGGAGGTCTTCCTGGCCGAATACGGGTTGTCGACCGAAGAGGGCGTCGCGCTGATGTGCCTGGCAGAGGCGTTGCTGCGCGTGCCCGACAGCGCCACCATCGACGCGTTGATCGAGGACAAGATCGCACCCTCCGACTGGTCGCGCCACCTGGGCCATTCCACCTCGCCGCTGGTCAATGCCTCGACCTGGGCGCTGATGCTGACAGGCAAGGTGCTGGAAGACCAGCAGCCCGGCCCCGTCGGCCACCTGCGCGGCGCCATCAAGCGGCTCGGTGAACCGGTGATCCGCACCGCCGTCGGCCGCGCCATGCGCGAGATGGGCGCGCAGTTCGTCCTGGGCGAAAGCATCGAGGCCGCGATGAAACGCGGCAAGGCGCAAGAGGCCAAGGGCTATACCTACTCCTACGACATGCTGGGCGAAGCGGCCCGGACAGAGGCCGACGCCCAGCGTTATTTCGACGCCTATGCCCAGGCAATCCGCGCCATCGCCAACAATGCCCCGCACGAGGCGACCCGCGACAACCCCGGTATCTCGGTCAAGCTTTCGGCCCTGCATCCGCGCTATGACGAGTTGCAGGCCGAAACCGCCCGCGCCGCGCTGATCCCGCGGCTGCGTGCCCTGGCCCTGCAGGCTCGCAACGCCAAGATCGGGCTGAACATCGACGCGGAAGAGGCCGACCGCCTCTCGCTCTCGCTGGACGTGATCGAGGAGGTCCTTTCCGATCCGGGCCTTGCCGGCTGGGAAGGGTTCGGCGTGGTCGTGCAGGCCTACGGCCAGCGCGCGGGCGCGGTGATCGACTGGCTCTACGCGCTGTCGGAAAAGCTCGATCGCCGGATCATGGTCCGGCTTGTCAAAGGCGCCTATTGGGACACCGAGATCAAGCGCGCCCAGGTCGCCGGCCTGCCCGCGTTCCCGGTCTTCACCTCGAAACCCGCCACCGATGTCTCCTACATCGCCAATGCGCGCAAGCTGCTGTCGATGACGGACCGCATCTACCCGCAGTTCGCCACGCACAACGCACATACGGTGTCGGCGATCCTGCACATGGCGCAGGACAAAAACGCATTTGAATTCCAGCGCCTGCACGGCATGGGAGAGACCCTGCACCGGCTGGTCATGGACCAGAACAAGACCCGCTGCCGGATCTATGCGCCTGTCGGCGCGCACCGCGACCTGCTGGCCTATCTCGTCCGTCGCCTCCTCGAAAACGGCGCCAACTCCAGCTTCGTCAACCAGATCGTGGACGAGGACGTGGCCCCTGAAACCGTTGCCGCCGACCCGTTCGAGGCACCCGCAGGCCGTGCCCTGACCACCGGCCCCGACCTCTTCCAGCCCGAGCGCCGCAACTCCGAGGGGCTGGACCTGCGCCACCGGCCCAGCTTTGCCGCGCTCGACAATGGGCGCGCAGCCTTCCGCAATGCGCAATGGCAGGCCGCCCCCCTGACCGTGGCCGAGGCCGCGCCCGGCGACACCGAGGAAGTCCTGAACCCCGCCAACCTCGACGACGTTCTGGGACAGATCACCTGGGCCAGTCCCGAGCAGGCGCGCGCCGCCGCCGCCGCCGCGCAGCCCTGGCAGGCCAGCCCGGCAGAGCGTGCGCGCATCCTGAATGCCGCTGCCGACCTCTACGAGGCCAACCAGGCCGAGATCTTTGCCATCCTGCACCGCGAGGCGGGCAAGTCGCTGATGGATGCCCTGGCCGAACTGCGCGAGGCGGTGGATTTCCTGCGCTACTACGCCGCCCGCTGCCAGGAGGGTGCCGACAGCCCGCTGGGCACCTTCGCCTGCATCTCGCCCTGGAACTTCCCCTTGGCGATCTTCACCGGCCAGCTCTCCGCCGCGCTTGCTGCGGGCAACGCGGTTCTGGCGAAACCGGCGGAACAGACGCCGCTGATCGCCCATTTCGCCACCCGCCTGCTGCACGAGGCCGGGGTGCCCCATGCCGCCCTGCAACTGCTGCCCGGTGCCGGGGACGTCGGCGCGGTGCTGACCTCCTGCCCGGACGTGGACGGCGTCGCCTTTACCGGCGGCACCGAGACCGCCCAGATCATCCACCGCAGCATGGCGCAGCACCTTGCCCCAGGCGCGCCCTTCATCGCGGAAACCGGCGGGCTGAACGCGATGATCGTCGACAGCACCGCCCTGCCAGAACAGGCCGTGCAGGCGATCATCGAATCCGCCTTCCAATCCGCCGGGCAACGCTGTTCCGCGCTGCGCTGCCTCTATGTCCAAGAGGACGTGGCCGAAGGTTTCCTCGAAATGCTCAAGGGCGCCATGCAAAGCCTCAGCGTCGGCGATCCCTGGGAGGCGGCCACCGATGTCGGCCCGGTGATCGACGCCGAGGCGCAGGACGGCATCCTCGACCACGTCGCCCAGGCCTCTCGCGAGGGACGGGTGCTGCAACAGGTCAGCGTGCCCGCGTCCGGGCATTTCGTGCCGCCAACGCTAATCCGCATCGGCGGGATCGAGGATCTGGAACGTGAGATCTTCGGCCCCGTGCTGCATGTCGCCACCTACAAGGCGCGCAACCTGACCCGCGTCATCGAGGCGATCAACGGCACAGGCTACGGGCTGACCTTCGGCTTGATGACGCGGATCGACGAGCGCGTGCAGCAGATCACCGAAAGCATCGAGGCGGGCAATATCTACGTCAACCGCAACCAGATCGGCGCCATCGTCGGCAGCCAGCCCTTCGGCGGCGAGGGCCTCTCGGGCACCGGCCCCAAGGCGGGCGGCCCGCTCTACCTGGATCGGTTCCGCGCCCATCCCGCGCCCGACAGCACGGGCGACGAAACCGGCGCACCTGTCCCGGACCTGGGCAAGCGGCTGGCGGAGGCTGCCCAGAGCGATCCCGCGCCCAGCCGCATGGAACTGCCCGGCCCGACGGGCGAGGCCAACGTGCTGCACCAGCACGCCCGCCCGCCGCTGCTCTGCCTCGGACCGGGGCAGGACACGGCCGAGGCGCAGGCACAGGCCATCCACGCCCTTGGCGGGCGTGCGGTGGTAGCTCCCGGCCTGCCGCCGGAAACCCTGCAGGACACGCAGGGCATCGCCGGGGCCGTCTGGTGGGGGGATGCGGACCGCGCCCGTACCTACCGGCAGGCGCTGGCCGATCGTCCTGGCCCAATCCTGACGCTGATCACCGGCAGCCCGGATGCGGGTCACGCCCGCGCCGAACGGCATGTCTGTATCGACACCACCGCGGCAGGCGGCAACGCCGCCCTGCTGGCCGGGCAGGAGGGCTGAGCCCCTACTGGGTGTATTGCATCAGCTCGGCAATCCGGGCGCGGCCCAGTTCGACCCGGCAAGAGCGCACCGCGATTCCGGTGCCCGAGCCGCCGCCATAGGTCGACCCCACGAAATCGCAGTGGGCATCGCGGTAGGCCGCCCATGCGGCCTGCCCGCTTTCCAGCGCGGGCAGCGACACCTCGCGCCGCGTGATCTCGTCCAGGTCCTTGGCTGCATCGCTGGCAAAGCGCAGCGCGATGCCAAGCGCCTCGTCCACCGCCGTCTCGGCCTGGGCGACGCATTCGGCGATTTCCACCTGGCTACCGGCAGACACGCTGCATTCCAGCGACGGATCGGCGCTGGCGGCAAGGGGCAGAAAACCCAACATCGCCACGGTCAAGGATCTCTTGAGGGTCACTGTCCCGTCTCCCACTGTGTCATCGGATCGGAATGTTCGGCCAAGGCCACGCTCAAGGCAAGCCCGGACAGCCGCGACCCACCCGGCATCCACCGGGCCCAAGGCACCTTGACCTCCCCCCCTGGCATGCCAATCTCCACCCCATGTTTCCGATCCGCGATCACAACCCGTCTGGGCGTACCCCCTTCGTCACTTACACCCTGGTCGCGATCAACATCGTCGTGTTCCTGGCCTCGCTGCAATACGAGGGCTCACCCCGCGCGATGATGGCCTTTTACGCCGATTACGCGCTGATCCCCCGCTTTCTGTCCGAAGGCTACGGATTCTCCGGGCTCTTCACCTCGATGTTCCTGCACGGGGGGTGGATGCATATCGCGGGCAACATGCTGTTCCTCTACATCTTCGGCGACAACCTCGAAGACGAGATGGGACATGTCGGCTACTTGTTGTTCTACCTGGCCGCAGGGCTGGGCGCGGGGCTGATCCACTGGCTGTCGGCGCCCCTGTCCACCGTGCCCACCGTGGGCGCCTCGGGCGCCATTGCCGGGGTCATGGGGGGCTACCTGCTGCTGTTCCCCAAGGCGCGGGTCGACATCCTGATCATCCTGATCGTCATCTTCCGCGTCATCCCGGTCCCCGCCTGGCTGATGCTGGCGCTCTGGTTCGCGATGCAGCTTTTCGGCGGGTGGAGCGCCCCCGCCGACCAGGGCGGCGTTGCCTACTGGGCGCATGTGGGCGGCTTCGTGATCGGGCTGGTTCTGACGGTGCCGGTCTGGCTGCGGCGCGGTGGCGCCCGCTTCTGGAACCGCACCGACGGGCATCCGCCCCACCCGGAAACCGAATACGCCTTTGAACGCAGCCGCGTGCCCCGCGTCCAGAGCCGCAAACACCACACACAAGTTCCAAGGATTCGCAGAAAATGACAGAGATCCACACCGCCACCTGCCATTGTGGCGCCGTAGAACTGCGGGTGCGCCTGTCAGACGGGACCGCCACGGCCCGGCGCTGCGACTGTTCTTACTGCCGCCGCCGCAGCGCCGCGGTCGTCAGTGCGCCGCTGGACGGGATCGAGGTGGTCAAGGGGACGGAAAACCTGGCGCTCTACAGCTTTGGCACGCACACGGCGCAGCACCATTTCTGCAAGACCTGCGGCATCTACATGTACCATCGCCGCCGGTCGAACCCGAACGAATACGGGGTCAACCTCTATTGCATCGAGGGGATGGAACCCAAGGACTTCGAGCCGCTGGGCTGGAACGACGGCGTCAATCACCCCTCGGACCGCTGAACACCCTCACTCGGCGCGCAGGATCCGGGTGAAGCCGCTGAAGATCTCGTTGTTGGCGCAAATGATGCTGCCGCTTTCCAGGGGGTCCTGCCCCTCGCGGACGCCATCGACCAGCGCCCCGGCCTCCTTGGCGATCAGGTAGCCTGCGGCCATGTCCCAGAGGTTCAGCTCGCGCTCCCAGTAACCCTCGAAGCGGCCCGCGGCCACATAGGCCATGTCCAGCGAGGACGAGCCGAGGTGGCGCACACCGGCGCATTCCGGCATCACGCGGGCAAGATCCTTGAGCGTCGCGGGCAGGGTGCGTTTCGCGGCAAAGGGGATGCCAGTGGCGAAGACCGCCTCGACCATGCGGCGCCGACCGGACACGCGCAGACGCTTGGAATCGTTCAGCCAGGCACCCGCGCCGCGTTCGGCATAGAACATCTCGTCCTTGGCGGCGTCGAAGACCACCGCCGACACGATCTGCCCCTTGTGTTCCAGAGCGATGGAAATTGCCCAATGCGGCAGCGCGTGCAGGAAATTGGTGCCGCCGTCCAGCGGATCGACGATCCAGCGCCGGGTGGGGTCGCTGCCCGCCTCCTCGCCGCCTTCCTCGCCCAGCCAGCCATAGTTCGGCCGCGCGCCCATCAGCTCTTCCTTGAGGATGCGCTCGGCCTCGATATCGGCCTTCGACACGAAGTCGCCCGCGCCCTTCATGGAGACCTGGAGGTTCTCGACCTCGCGGAAGTCCTTGACCAGCGAGCGGCCCGCCTTGCGCGCCGCCTTCATCATGATGTTCAGATTCGCGCTGCCCTGCATGGCCCGGCCTTTCCCGCGTGGTCACAAATGAAATCAGGCCGCGCGTATACGCGGCCTGACAGGCAATGCCAAGGGGCGCGGCGCCTCAGCGGTAGACGGCGCCCTTTTCGCCCGGCACGAACTTCGGCGAATAGGACCTGGTGTGGCCCAGATGGTTGTAATAGGCACCTGCGTTCGGCTTGCCGCAGCAGACGACACCGCCCGCCAGAACCGGCTGCAACCCCTGCGGGCAATAGTTCGGCGCATTGTAGCTGTGGACCAGGAAATTCGAATTCGGATCGTTGGTCGCGTCGCCCATGTACATGTCGCCCCAGGCAAAGGCCGAGGTCGCGCTGAGAGCGAGCGCCGTGGCAGCGGCGGTCAAAGTCAGTTTCATAATGTCCCCCAAAAGACGGTGCAATTGTCCACAAGCTACCAGCACGGCAGCGTGAGTCAATTTTTTCGTGTCATTTCCGGAAGATTCTCCCGCTTCAGGCAGGATCTCCGCGCCCCAGATCCTGCCAGTGTTCGCCCATCGCGACGATGCAGGACTGACCGGAAGCGTAGCTGATGATCATGGTCCAGTCGCCCTGATCATCGGTCCAGATCTCGACCACTTCCTCGGGGCTGCGCAGCCCGGTGGCGCGACGCGCGGTGCCGAACTGTTCCACCAGCTTGCGTGTCATCTGTTCGGAAGGGGCGCATATGACTTCGGCAATCGGGCTGCCGACGGCCGGTCCGATCGGCAACCCGAGGCATAGCAAGATTGGGAGGACTGATCTTGTCATGCATCGAATGTAACAGGTTTATGACGACCGGGCGAGAAATTTTGCCGGCACACGCCTCGTCACGTCCCCGTGTCGGGGGCTTTTGCCCGCCCGCCGGTCGTCCCATCCTGAAGACACCCGCCACACCCACCGGAGGTCGCCATGACGAACCTGACACGCCGCGCCACGTTTGGCCTTGCCCTTGCCGCCCCTGCCCTGCTGTTCACCACGCGCCGCGCCCTGGCCGCCGAACCAGAGATCTACGCCGAAAACGGGATCGCCATCGACGGATCCGACCCGGTGGCCTATTTCGCCGGAAACGGACCAGTGGCCGGCGGTGCCGCTGCGCTCAGCTGGAAAGGCGCCTCATGGCAATTCTCCGACGCCGGGAACGCCGCCGCCTTCGAGGCCGACCCCAAGGCCTATGCGCCGCAATTCGGGGGCTATTGCGCCTATGCCGCCTCGCGCGGCTACCTCGCGCCGACCATCCCCGAGGCCTGGACGATCCACGATGGCCAGCTTTTCCTCAACGCCAGCCTGCGCGCCCGCACGCTGTGGCTGCGAGACATAGAGGGAAACATCGCCAAGGGCCGTGCCAACTGGCCGGGCATCCTGGGATAATCGCCTTGCGCGGCCTGCTCAGCCCTGCCGGGCGAGCAGCGCCCGCACGTCATCCGGAGACAGGGGAAACAGGGGCCGGCCAAGATCGAACGGCCCACCTGTATCGCGTTGCATCAGTGTCGTCTGGTTCTGTGGCATGGATCGAACATAGGGCCCAAGACCCAAGGAATGAAGAGGTCGCCCGCTGCATTCGTTAACTTCGGCAACGACCTGCCCGATTTACAGGCAAATCGCCACCTCGATGCCCAACAGGAGGGCGTGTCAGCCCTTCATCACCCGGTCCGCCTTCTTGCGGACCAGGACGCTGCGCAGGTCATGCATCGCCAAAAGCAGCGCATCCGTCACCTCTTCGAGCTGTTCCGGCGTCGCGCGGGCCTGCGCCCATTGCGCGGTCAGGTTCAGGTGGTCGATGGCCCGATGGATGTCGTCCATCTCGCGCAGCGCCAGCAGCCGCTGGCGGTCTTCCATCCAGGCGCGGATCTCTTCCAGTTCGCCCGGCGTCAGCTCACGGTCGCCATGCGGCTTGATCTCACCCTTGTTGACGTTGACCACGGCGATCTGGTCCATCTCGATCCGCCGCTGCCGGTTCTCGGTGTCGACGCGATAGACCAAGGCGCCGTTTTCGCGCACCCGGAAATAGAACTCGGGCAGGTCTGCGGTCATGTCAGCCCCGCGCAGAACCGTTCGATCCTGTCGCAGGCACCGGTCAGTTGCGCGTCCGAGGCGGCATAGCTGACGCGGAAATGCGGGCTGAGGCCGAAGGCCGCGCCAAAGACCACCGCAACCCCCTCTTCTTCCAGCAGGGCGGTGCAGAAATCCTCGTCCGTGTCGATCCGGCGCCCGCCTTTCGACGTCTTGCCAAGGCAGCCCGCCACGGACGGATAGACATAGAATGCCCCCTCGGGCGTGGCGCAGGTGATCCCGGCGCAGGCATTCAGCCGTGCGACCACCATGTCGCGCCGCCTGGCGAAGACCGCCGCACGCTCTGCCAGGAAATCCTGCGGCCCGTTCAGCGCCTCGACCGCGGCCCACTGGCTGATCGAACAGGGGTTGGTCGTGGACTGGCCCTGCACCTTGCGCATCGCACCGATCAGTTCCTCCGGGCCGCCGGCGTAGCCGATCCGCCAACCGGTCATCGCGTAGGCCTTGCTGACGCCATTGACGGTCAGCGTGCGGTCATACAGCCCCGGTTCGACCTGCGCCGGGCTGACGAATGCGAACCCGTCATAGGCCAGGTGTTCGTACATGTCGTCCGACATGACCCAGACATGCGGGTGGCGCATCAGCACATCGGTCAACGCCTTCAGCGCCGCGCGGTCGTAGCCGGCGCCCGTCGGGTTGGACGGCGAGTTGAAGATGAACCACTTGGTCCTTGGCGTGATCGCCGCCTCAAGTTGTTCGGGCGTAATCCGGAAGCCCTCGGCCTCGGCGCCTTCGACGATCACCGGCTCACCGCCGCCCAGGCGCACCATGTCCGGGTAGCTGACCCAGTAGGGCGCCGGAATGATGACCTCGTCACCCGGGTTCAGCGTCGCCATCAGCGCGTTGTACAGCACCTGCTTGCCACCGGTGCTGACGCTGATCTGGGCAGGCGTGTAGGTCAGCCCGTTTTCGCGGGCGAACTTATCACAGACCGCCTGCTTGAGTTCGGGGATTCCGTCCGGCGCAGTGTATTTCGTTTTCCCCGCTTCGATTGCCGCAATTGCCGCAGCCTTGATATTGTCCGGTGTGTCAAAGTCCGGCTCGCCGGCGCCGAGTCCGATGATATCGCGCCCTGCGGCCGCCAATTCGCGCGCAAGTTGCGTGACGGCGACCGTCGGGGAGGGTTTCACGCGGGACAGCGTCTGCGACAGAAAGGGCATAAGGGGGCTCGTCGTTTGAAAATTGGCCAGCCCTGTCATAGTTTGCGCCCAAACGGCGTTCAAGCGGCTTCACCGGAAAGGTAAGATCATGGACAACTCGAAAGACTGGTACGGGCCCGAATCCGCCACCTTCGGCGACCGGCTCGCTGCTGCCCGCGAGGCAGCCAACATGACCCAGGAGGTCCTGGCCAAGCGCCTGGGCGTCAAGCTCAAGACCCTGCAGGCCTGGGAAGACGACATCAACGAACCCCGCGCCAACCGCCTGTCCACGCTGGCCGGTGTGCTGAACGTGTCGATCGTCTGGCTGATCACCGGCGAAGGCGATGGCGTGCCGGATCCCGACCAGGACGATACCCTCGCGCCCGACGTCAACGCCATCCTGATCGAGATCCGCGCGCTCCGCGGCCAGTTCAAGGCCAAGGCGGACAAGCTGGGACGGCTGGAAAAGCGCCTGCGCTCCCTGCTGACAGAGGCCCAGTGACATGACCACCGGCCCCGGCGAATCCCGCGAAACCCGTCTCCGCCGCCTGCGCATGCGTTCCATGCGCCGCGGCACCAAGGAGATGGACATCCTGCTGATCCGCTTCGCCGAGGCCCGTCTGGACGCCCTGGATGCCGCCGAACTGGATGCCTACGAGGCCTTGTTGGCGGAAAACGACCAGGATCTCTACCAGTGGATCTCGGGCCAGCGCCCCGCGCCCGAGACCCACGCCCCGATGATCTCGGAAATCACGCGCGTCGCCGCAAACGGTTGATCGCACGGCAGGAATCCGCCCCGCGGCCGCCGCCGGGCGGATCCGTGCGTTTTGCGCCTTGGTAAGCTTGGTTAACCAACCCTCGGAAATCACTAGAATTTTCCGGGTCTTCTACTCGGTTTAACCCGATATTTGCGTTTATACCCGAAAGCTCCGTTGCAAGAAAAACAGGCGGAGACTGAAATGAGCATTCATTCGTCACTGAATCAGGGGCCGGCACAGGGCTTCATAACGAGTTACCTGGATGCGTTGAGCCTGGTGGAACGACTCCACCGCCTCCTGCTCGACGTGATCAAGGACGAATTCGAGCGGTTGGGCATCATCGACGTGAACGCGGTGCAAGCCTTGCTGCTCTTCAACATCGGCGACAACGAGGTGACGGCCGGTGAACTGAAAAGCCGTGGCTACTACCAGGGCTCGAACGTCAGCTACAATCTCAAGAAACTGGTCGAGATGGGCTACATGCACCACCAGCGGTGCGAAATCGACCGACGCTCGGTCCGCGTGCGCCTGACCCAGCGGGGGAGGGAAATCCGCGACATCGTCGGTGATCTCTTTTCCCGCCACGCGGACGGTCTGCAGGGCAAGGGCGTGCTTTCGGTCGATGGCATCGACGAGATTACCACCGCCCTGCGCCGCGTCGAACGCTACTGGACCGACCAGATCCGCTACATCTACTGAGGCGCCGGGCCGGGCGATACAGCCCGGACGGCGCCCTGGTGGGACGGCGGGCGGGGCGATCTGCACCTGCGGCGCAGGAGCGGCGCCCAGACGTCCCGGCCTCTATCTGGACGACACGGCCAGCACCTGCAATTCGCGCTTCAGCTTGCGCACCATCGCCGCCTCGAAGGCCTCGAAACCCAGCGCGGTCTCGACAAAGGCATCCGGCCCAGCGATGACATAGGCGCGATAGTACGAGGCCAGCGCACCGATCCCGTTCGCATCGCCGGAGGCCCCGATCACCAGCCCGTTGATCGTGATCCCGCCCGGGCGGCTGTCCTGCGGTCTTGGCCCGGTGTTCGACTTGCCGTCGCCCGACAGGTCCAGCACCTGGCGCCAGCAAACCTCCTGTTCGGCCAACAGCGCCGCACCAAACCTCTTGGCTGCCCCTATCGCGGTGGACTGACCCAGCTGCCCCCGCTGCGTCCCCCGCAACAGCGCCGCCAGATCGGCCACATCCGCCGGCCCTTCGATCCGCCGCCAGGGCGCCACCAAACGCTGAGATCCCGGCCCGCTCCATTCGAAAACGGCCAAG
The DNA here is from genome assembly GCF_012274245.1 of Mameliella sp. LZ-28. Taxonomy (NCBI): domain Bacteria; kingdom Pseudomonadati; phylum Pseudomonadota; class Alphaproteobacteria; order Rhodobacterales; family Roseobacteraceae; genus Antarctobacter; species Mameliella sp. LZ-28. The sequence continues at coordinate 277,696 of NZ_JAANYX010000035.1, forward strand.
GCCACTGGCGCCTCGGGCATCGCCAGCAAGGCGCCCATGACCTCCGGGTCCTCCAGCGCGCCGGCCAGCCCGTCCAATTGCAGCCGGTATTCCTCCGCGTCGACCGATCCCGACACGTCCAGCCCCAGGGCCAGCGCCTGGCGGCAGGCCGCCTCGGCGCCCGCGCCCCAGATCAGTAGCGCCGCAAGGCCAAGCAGCCGGGTCATCCCGGTCCAGGCCCGACATAGGGCAAACCGCCGACGATCCGGTTCTGGACCTCGCGATACAGCTTGCGGATCATCGCCCGTTCGAATCCCTCGTAGCCCTCTGCGGTCTCGATGAAGGCCCCCGGCCCGTGCAGCACCTCGAACTCGTAGTGGTCCACCACAGAGGGGTCGGCCCCCAGCACCGCCAGCGCATTGACCGTGATCCGCTCGAACGGGAAATGCTTGTAGGCCAGTCCGGGCCAGAACCCGTCATTGGTGATCCCGTCGCCGGACACGTCGATCACCTGCCGCTCGCAGGCGGGCGCCTCCTGCATCAGCGTGGCGCCAAAGCCCAGCGCATAGCCCAGCGCCGTCGGGAACCGCCGGTAAGACCGCTGCACGGTCCGCAACCGCGCGGCCACCGCCGCGATATCGCCCGCGCTCTGCAGCAGAACCCAGTCCTGCACCACCACCGATTGCCGCCGCCCGCTCCACTCGTAGACGGCCAGTGCAACGCTGCCGCCCTGCTGCAGGATCGCGCCCTGCACGTCCGGACTGGTCAGCGCCGCGGCCAGGCCGTCGCGCTGCAGCCGGTATTCCGCCTCGTCCACGGAAGAGGAGACATCCAGCGCCAGCAGCAGCGCCAGCCGGCAGGCGGCCTCGGCCCCCGCCGGCACCAGCGCCGCCAGCGCGGCAGCGATCATGCAGCCAAGGCGGCTCACCAGTGACCCGTGTTGCCCATGCTGGCCCAGGGTTCCTGCGGGGCCAGCGCCTCGCCTTCCTGCAACAGTTCAATCGAGATGTTGTCGGGCGAACGGACAAAGGCCATGTGCCCGTCGCGCGGCGGCCGGTTGATCGTCACGCCCGCGTCCATCAGCGACTGGCACATCTCGTAGATGTTGGGCACCGTGTAGGCGAGGTGACCGAAATGACGACCGTCCGAGGGCAGACCGTCATCTCCGTCCCAGTTATAGGTCAGTTCCAGATCCGCGTGGCCATCCGCCTGGTCGGGCGGGCACAGGAAGACCAGCGTGAACCGGCCCTTCTCGTTCTCGCTCCGGCGGCGCTCGACCAGCCCCAGCATCTTGTAAAAGGCGATCGACGCGTCGAGGTCCTTCACCCGGACCATCGTGTGCAGATACTTGATTCCCATTTTGTCCCTTCCGGCCCGCCCGCGCGGACCGTCTTTCAGAATACCGATTTCAGACCCAGCCGCAGATCCGTGCCGCGGGTCTCGTAGATGGTATAATTGGAACTCCGGTCGCGGAAGGAAACCCCGATTTCCGGGGCAAAGCCGTAGAGATCGTAGTTCGGCAACAGCAGGTCCAGCGAAACGGTCAGTTCCTCGTCCCGCCGCGGCTCGATCCAGAAGGTGGTCGGCCCCATGTCGAAATCCGTCACTTCCCAGGCCAGGGTCAGCCGTGGCAACACGCCCTTGACCGGCTTGCCCAGGCGATAGCTCAGCGCCGCGCGCGCGCTTTCCCGCGCCACCAGCCGAGAGTCCGAAGCCGTGTCGGTCACCAGCAGGTCCAGCCCCAGCGTCGACCGGCCATAGGCCCGTGTCAGCGTCAGGCCCAGTTCGCGGGTCTGTGCATCCCGCACCGCCGCATCGTGCCGCTCCTCGACCTCGTAGCCATAGCGCAGCGCCCCGATCAACCCCGGCGCAATCGTCTGGCCATAGCTCAGGTCCAGTCGCGCGGCATCGGCGAAAAGCTGTCCGCCCAGCCAGTGCCGCGTCACCGACAGCTGCGATTTTCCCAGCCAACTGCCATCCTGCCCACGCGCCTCGTAACCCAGGCTCAGCGCCAGCGCATCCTGCCTGTAATCCGCGTCCCTGATCCCCGGCACCTTGTCGCGCGCCTCCTGGGAAAACCGCACGCGCTGGAACTCTGTCGAAAGGCCAAGGTTCAGCCGCCGGGTCTCGCTCAGCGGGACACGGCGGACATAGTCGGCGCCCAGGACATAGCGTTCCCCGGACAGCGGCACCGCCGAAGGATTGACGAAAGGCAGCCCGGCAAAGGTAAATCGGTTGGTCCTGGGGGCGCCGTTGAGGTTGTCCGACGGTTCGACCGACAGATCCAGCGACAGCCGCCAGGGCGTCAGCCGCCGCAACTGGCGGAAATCGCGGACCGCCACCGCCTTCAGCTGATCATCCGGCGCCATCTGCGCGGCACGCCGCAGCCAGAGCTGCGCAACACCTGGCCGCCCGCCAGAGGCGCGGGCCTGCGCCATCAGCATCGCGGAAAAGAACCGCTCGCGCTCGTCATTCGTGCCGCCAAAGACGAGGCGCGCAGCCTCCGCCGCCTCGGCGCTGCGGCCAAGCTGCGACAGGGCGCGGGATTTCATCATCAGCGCGTCGGTATCGCCGGGCGCGCCCAGCAGCACGCCCTCGGCCAGCACCAGCGCCAGTTCCGCCTGTCCGGCCATCAGGGCACGCGCCGCGGCGCCGCGCGCCTCGTCCACGCTCATCCGGACCGCCTCGGCCCCGGCCGGGGCCGACATCAAGGCCATCCCACCGGCTAGGATGGCCGGTCGCAAGGCGCGCATCAGGTGGGCCACCAGGCGCATGGGTCAGGGGCGCGTTGCGATGAAACCGCCGGTCTCGCGAATATCCTCGGTGAGGAACTCGCCCGTCGCCGGGTCGATGCCCACCGGGCCCTGTCCTTCGATCACCACGATGCCGACAACCTCCTCGCCGTCAGGCCCCGCGAAAAGCCCCGACCAGGTGCCCGTCTGGGTCACTTCGCCGTCCGAGCGTATGGCGCTGGCATCGGAAGAGTTGATCGTCCAGGTGTCGAAGTTGATCTCGGCCGTGGCCAGCGACAGGAAATCCGCACCGCTCAGCGCGGCAATGTTCACGCCGTTGGCATCAAAGAACTCGCGGCTGACGATAACGCCTTCGACGGCGCCGGAGATGTCCGGATCCTCGACGTCGACCTCGATCCGCGCCAGGCCGGACACGTACTGGATTTCCGTATCCGGTGAGCCATCGACGACAACGGTGCGGACCGCGGCGTATTCGCCTGTGAAGACATAGGAATCCGTCCCCTTCGGCAGTGCGCCGCTGCCTTCAAGCCGCTGCGCCGCAGCCCCGCCAAAGCCGAACGACAGGTAGCGGTCCGTGCCGACGGCGCCCACCTGGCTAAAGCCGCTGGGCGAGCGGCGGAACACCGCGAAATACTGCGACGTGCCCGAAGGCCCTGCCGTGTTGCGGTAGGCGTCGAACCCGGTGCCGCCGGGATTGAGAATGGCGCTGAGGCGCGTGTCCTTGCTGTAGACGTTCGCACCGGCCACGGCCTTGTCGCTGTCGAAGGGCAGCTCGTTGAAGACCAGCTCGCCGGTGTCCGGGTCGAATGTCATCTCGTCGACGCGCAGATCTTCCGAGGCGTCATCCAGCTCGCTCGTGTACAGGTTGTCGGGATCGGGATCCGCGTCGGGATCGGTGCCACCGCCGGTCCCGGGATCGGGTTCTGGCACCAGCGGCTGCGCCCCGGTTCCGATTCCCGACCCGCCGTCGCCGGTCAACGTCGCGCCGTCACACGCGGCAAGGACGCCCGCGAGAGCGAGCGCTGCAATAATGCGATACATGGGACTGCCTCAGGTCTTGCCTTTTATTTTGTCCACAGCGTGCGTGTCACGGTTGAAAAAGTCAATCTTGGCTTGGCGAAGCGGCTGGATGTGCGGCATAATCGCCCCACAGCGGGGATTTCTGGAATGGCTGACAGGCCCCACGCTCAGGGGCGATTGCCCGGGCCACCTGTCGGCGTGCTTTCAGATCGGCAACCGGAAAGGTATGCCCGTGCACGTCACCTGTCCGATGTATCGGGGCACGGCGCGCACGGTTTTTGCTGCGCCGCATGGCGCCAATGAATTTAAGACGCGAGGCAGCTAGGGCCATGACCGGCGAGACCACAGGCACGAGAACGGCAGGGCCGACCCTGATCGTCGAGGACAACGCCTTTCTCTCGACAGAGCTTTTCGAGGCACTGCAAGAGGCCGGGCTGAACCCGCTGCCGCCGGTCAGCCACTACACCGCCGCGCTGTCCAGCCTGTCGCAGGACACCCCGCGCCTCTGCGTGCTCGACCTCGACCTTGGCCGCCAGATGAGCTCGAACGTGGTCATCGGCGAAGAGGGACGGCGCCTGCTCGCCATCCTGCACGCGCGCGGCTGCCGAACCGCCGTCTACAGTGCCTATGTGTCGAACCCGCTGGGCCTGCGCGACATCGCCCCGGACGTCGAGGTGCTCAGCAAGAGCCAGCCGGTCGAGGAACTGGTCCGCGTGCTGCGCAACCTCTCCGGGCTCGAACCCGCGCCGGCCTGATCATCCCGCGCCCATCCGCGAGATCGTGACACAGAGCCCCTCGGGGCGATAATCCATCACCACAGTGGCCTGCAACTGGCGGCCCAGGATCGTGCCCAGCAGGAAGGCGCCAAAGCCGGTCCGCCCGGGCGGCACCACCTCAGGGCCGCCGGTTTCGCGCCATGTCATCCGCGACAGCCCCTCGCCGCTGGTCACGACATCCAGCACCACCCGGCCATCCGGCACGCTCCATGCCCCGTATTTGACCGCATTCGTGCCCAGTTCGTGCAGGGCCAGGCCGATGGCCTGCGCCTCCTCGGGCGGCAGGGCCACATCCTCTCCCTGGTAGGTGAACCTCTCGTCGCTCAGATCCACAAAGGCGGCCAGGCTGGACTGCGCCAGCCCGCGCAGGCCCTGCCAGTCCCAGCCCCCGTCCGACAACAGCTCGAACGTCCGCCCCATCGAGGCCAGACGCTGCGACAGGCGGCTGGCCAGTTCGGTCTTGTCGCCCGACCGTTGCGCGGTGAACCGCGTCACCGCCCGCACCACCGCCAGCATGTTCTTGACCCGGTGCTGCAGCTCGGCGGTCAGCAGGTCCTTCTGCTCCTCCAGCGCCCGTTCCGAGGTCACGTCACGCACCGCGATGCCCGCCGCCGTCACCTCTCCGTCGCGCAACACCGGAAAGATATCGCCGACCAGCCGCCGATTCTGCGCGGCCGTAATCTCGATCCCCTCCAGCGGCGCGGCGCCGTCCAGGACCGCCTCGATCCGCGCCGCGAAATCACCGATCTGCACCGGCACCGGGGTATCCCCCGGCGCAAGGCGCAGCGCGTCCGGGTCCAGCCCGAACAGCTCGGCCAGGAACCTGTTGCCGCGCAGCCAGCGCATGTCCTTGCCGATCATCCCCAGCCCGACAGGCACACCATCGTAGATTGCCTGCAACTCGGCATTCTGTTGTTCCAGCTGGGCAGAGGACTCCAGCAGTTCGCGGTTGAAGGCCTGCAGCTTGCTGTTGATCAGCTCCAGCTCCCCCCGGCTGATCCGAAGTTCCCGGTTCGAGGATTGCAGTTCCTCGTTCAGCGCCAGCAGTTCCCGGTTGGCGCTGCTCAGCGCCATCTCGGCGCTTTCGGTCCGCCATTGCAGCCGGTCCAGCCGCCGCTGCCAGGGCACAGTGCCCACCCGCTCCAGGACCGGCAGATCGCCGTCCACGCCGTCGCACAGCACCACCAGATAGCGACCGGCCTGCTCCGCCGAAGCCGTCACGCGAACCTCTCCCTTGGCGTCCGCTCCTTCACCGGCACTGGTGCGTACCGCGATTTCGCGCCCCTCGTCGCGCACCTCCGCCAGGGCCTCCATCGCCGCGCGGGCGCGGGCCGGGTCGCGCAGATCCTGCAGCCCATAGGCCACGCCTGGCCGCACCGGCGAAAGAAAGGCCCGCATCGGCGCAGACACATGAATGAACCGCCCGGTATCATCGACCGAGGCAAAGACCGTCCCCAGCATCTGCAAAACGCCACGTTCGGCCAGCGCCGTTTCGGTCAGCCGCTCGCCGGGCCGGTGGCCGCGCATGGCAGAGACCCGCGCCCCGCCGTGGGTTTTCCGGCGCCGGAACAGCAGGCCGTCCTCGCCCAGCGGCTCGTATCCCTCCGGGTCCAGCAGCGGGGCCATTTGCGGCAAGACCGCAAGAAACCCGTCTGCCTGCAGGCCATAGTCGAACCGGGCCAGCGCCACCTCCGCCTTTTCGGGGCGGCCCAACAGGGCGGGCCGCAGGCAGACCACCAGGTCCAGCCAGCCAAAGGGCGCATCCGCATAGAGGTCGTGCTCTGCAAAGACGCAGAGTTCGCGCAAGGCGAGGTCGACCGTGTAGCCGCCGTCGCCGCGCCGCAGGAAACGCGCCCGGCGGCCCGGATCCAGCGCCGCCGCCGCTTCGGCCCCATAGTCGCCCGACCGGGCCTTTCGCAGGGCCAGAGCGTCCGTGTCAGTGCCGAATATCTTCCAGGGGCGCCGGTCCTGCCGCTCTGTCGTCAGCTCGATGATCCTCATGGCAAGCTGGTAGACCAGGTCACCCTGCCCGCAGCCGGGCACCCAGACACGAAATCCCGCCTGCTTGCGCTGCAACAACGGGATCAGCACCAGGTCCCGCAGCCGGTCAATCACCACGGCGTCGGAAACCTCCTGCGCGGTGCCCTGCATGACGTCCCGCGCCAGGCGTTGCCGCTCTGCCGGATCGCGGCGCAACTGGGCCAGGTAGACCTCGGGCGCCAGCCCGCCCTCGATCGCCATGCGGCGCAACATCCGGGCTGCAAGCAGCGCGGGCCTCGGCCGGTCCGCAAAACCCAGCAACCGCGCGGCCCGGTCCAGCTGTTCGTTGCTTGGCCCGTCGCCGGCGGCCTGGGCAACCCGCGCCTGGTGGATCGCCGTCACGACCCCGGGCGCGTCCTCTGCCGTCACCTCCCGATCCGCCAGCGTGGCAGAGCCAACCGCCAGCACGACGCCCCCCGCAGCCTGCAGGGCCCGCGCCCCCAGGGTCGGCAGCGTCACGCCGCCGGGCAACAGCACCGCGATCCCCGCCGGTTCGCTCTCCGCCAGGCTCGACAGGCAGTCATCCAGCGGCGAGGCATCCTCCGGCACCAGCCGCAGGACACCGCCCGCCACCCGCGCGCCCTGCCCCCCCGGCACGACCAGCACCCGGTCCGCAACCGGCGCCAGCCCATCCTCGGCCATGTCCACGGGCACCCGGGCCACGACACGCAGCGCGTCCAGCAGCTCTGTGTCGGCGGGCGTCCGGCGCATCGGCAGCACCACCCAGCACAGGCCGCTGCCCGGGCGGATCGCTGCCACGCAGGCGACCAGCGCCTCGCGCGCATCCGGCGGCGCGCAAATCGCGGCGATCATCATCCCTGGCGGCCTCCGGTCCCTGCCTCGATACCCCGCTGGCAGCTTGGCACAGCCGCCCCGATCCCGCCAAGCGTCCCGCTTCCGCCGCCCCGCGAAATACCCTATGCCAAGGGGACCGCTTTCCCGGAGGGACACCATGCAGCAATACCTCGACGCACTCCGCACGGTCCTCGACCACGGCGAAGAGTCAACCGACCGCACTGGCACCGGCACCCGCAGCTATTTCGGCCTGCAATGCCGCTATCCCCTGGCACAGGGCTTTCCGCTGGTCACGACCAAGAAACTGCACCTGCGCTCGATCATCCACGAGCTGCTCTGGTTCCTCTCCGGCGACACCAACATCACCTACCTCAAGGACAACGGCGTCTCGATCTGGGACGAATGGGCGGATGAGAACGGCGACCTCGGCCCGGTCTACGGCCACCAGTGGCGCCACTGGCCCGGATACAAGGGCGAGATCGACCAGATCCAGACCCTGCTGCACCAGATCCGCACCACCCCGGATTCGCGCCGCATGATCGTCTCGGCCTGGAACCCGGCGGATGTGCCCGAGATGGCGCTGCCGCCCTGCCACACGCTCTGGCAGGTCCGCATCATCGGGCGCAAACTGCACCTGCAGCTCTACCAGCGCTCGGCCGACATGTTCCTCGGCGTGCCCTTCAACATAGCCTCCTACGCGCTGCTGCAGGTCATGCTGGCCCATGTCACCGGCTACGAGCCCGGCGATTTCGTCCATTCCATCGGCGACGCGCATATCTATTCCAACCACATGGAGCAGGTGGCGGAACAGCTCTCACGCACGCCCCGCCCCCTGCCCCGGTTGGAGATCGCGCGCGAGGTGACCGACCTCTTCGATTTCCGGTACGAGGATTTCTCCTTCCCCGGCTACGACCCCCTGCCCGCCATCAAGGCCCCCGTGGCCGTCTGAGGTTTTCATGATCACGCTCATCGCCGCCCACGACCGCAACCGCGCCATCGGCAAGGACGGGGACATCCCCTGGCACCTCCCCGAGGACCTCGCCATGTTCAAGCGCGAGACCCTGGGCGGCGCCATCATCATGGGCCGCAAGACCTGGGACAGCCTGCCGTTCAAGCCCCTCCCCAAGCGCCTGAACATCGTCGTCTCCCGCGATACCTCGCTGCACGAGCATGTCGTGGGTTCAGTCGAAGAGGGGATCGCCCTGGCGCAGTCGCTTGGCTATTTCCGCATCTACGGAATCGGCGGTCAAAAGATCTACGAGGCCATGCTGCCGCTGGCGCATCGGCTGTTGATTACCGAGGTGGATTTGGAGGTCGAAGGGGCGGATGCGTGGTTTCCGGAGATTGGGGAGGGGTGGCGGGAGGTAAGCAGATCAGCTTTGGCTGTTGGAAACACGTCAATTTCGTTCATTGAGCGCATCTTAAATTTATGAACAAACAGCTTGTCCAGGATACCAGCGGAACATCAAGCCGCCAACCCACGAATAGATTAGGTCGGCGCGTTTCTTGCAGAGGGGCATCATTGGCTCTGCTTCTTGCTCTGTCATTTTCAGCAAATGATGCCGCCGCTCTTGGTGAGAGCTTACTCAAGCATGAGTTTTTCTTCTATGCGGCCAAGTTCATTTGCTCGTCCAAGGCCATTCCTGAACCTGAAAGCCGTTGCTCACTTGGCCAAGGCACCAAGCTGATCCGCCGAAACACGCTCTTCGGCTTCAGACCTGGAAAAGCAACATGCCGAAACTTTCTCCTCATCGACGATCAAGAGTCTTTGGAAAGAAAGAACAGCCGCCAGATGCGCTACAATGACCGGTATGCATCAGATGTTTTCCGGACATATGTGCGCACCAGCTACTCTTTCTTCCAACTCAGGCGACCCCGACACTATGCGACCATTGCGCATATCGGAAATGACGTAGACTTAGATCAACTTGTAAATCGTGACACCAGATCTTTTCAAACAGATCTGTTGGAGTACGTGAAAGAATCAGACCGGCAAACCGGCTGGGAAGCTCATACTGCAACACTCGGAGCAAAGCTATTTTCCCCGGGAAACGCGCTTGTGTTCGCCAGTTCGACAGACTGTGACGGTTTCACAATTCTTAACTTTCGGGTCAACGAGCAAAACACCAAAGCGAAAGCCGATAAGTGACAAGCGCCATCAATCCCCCAAGGCGCGGAACAAGGCCGAAGGCCGCCGCGCCAGCGTCATGCTAAAAGCATGCCTCCGGCATGACCCGCCCCGTCCCGCCAAAGGCGGGCCAATCATAGGCCGCGCACCTTTGGTGCGACGGGCGGCGCTTTGTCGACGCATGCGCAAACCTCCAAGGTCCTTCGGATGTGTCACGATAAACCGCACCCGCTCTACCCTTAGCGGCGCCACCCCGCAGGTCGGCGCTCCTGCGTCTCCGCACAAGGCTCGGACGGTCCCGCCTCACCAACCCCGTCCCGGGCTTGACCCGGGACGTCGCCCCACAGGCGCCCCCCAAAAAACACCGCGATTAACCAAATCTCCCGCAACGTCAGCCAAACCCCGGCCCGCGTTTTGTACAAAATGCTGAATTCGACGTACGAAACGTACAAAACGTACAAACCAGGCGCCCCAGGGCCGCCACTCCGCATCCCGCATCACCGCAAGATATGGTAGGCTCCCCCGGTTGCCTCCCCCAAGGCACGGTGCCTTAACCCTATCGCGCGCCCCGTTTACCCGGGCGGGACGCTCTGCCATAATCGCCGCCAACCAATCAGAACAAACCGAGCACGCATATGGCCGACGATCTCCTCCATTCCGCCGCAGAACCCGAGTATGACGCCTCCTCCATCGAGGTGCTCGAGGGGCTGGAACCCGTGCGCAAACGCCCCGGGATGTATATCGGCGGCACCGACGACCGCGCCCTGCATCACCTCGTGGCCGAGGTTCTGGACAACTCGATGGACGAGGCGGTGGCCGGCCATGCCAACCGGATCGAGGTCACGCTGCATTCGGATTTCTCCATTGAAATCAGGGACAACGGTCGTGGTATCCCGATCGACCCGCACCCCAAGTTCCCCGGCAAATCCGCGCTCGAGGTGATCCTCTGCACCCTGCACGCGGGCGGCAAGTTCTCGGGCAAGGCCTATGAGACCTCCGGCGGTCTGCACGGTGTCGGCGCCTCTGTCGTCAACGCCCTGTCGGATTCGATGGTGGTCCAGGTCGCCCGCAACAAGGAGCTGTACGAACAGCGTTTCTCGCGCGGGATTCCCCTTGGCCCGGTTGCGAAAATCGGCCAGGCCCCGAACCGCCGCGGCACCACGGTGATCTTTCACGCGGACGAAGAAATCTTTGGTTCTCATAGGTTTAAGCCCTCCCGCCTGTTCAAGATGGTGCGGTCCAAGGCCTACCTTTTCAGCGGCGTCGAGATCCGCTGGAAGACCGAGATCGAGGACGGCGACACGCCCACCGAGGCCACCTTCCACTTCCCCGGCGGCCTGTCGGACTACCTGGTGGAAACGCTGGGCAGCGCCTCGACCTACGCCGACAAACCCTTTTCCGGCATCGTGGATTTCAAGGAGAAATTCGGCACGCCGGGCAAGGTCGAATGGGCGATCAACTGGACCCCCTCGCGCGACGGGTTCATCCAGAGCTACTGTAACACCGTCCCCACCCCCGAGGGCGGCACACATGAGGCCGGGTTCTGGGCCGCGATCCTCAAGGGGATCCGTGCCTACGGCGAGCTGGTGAACAACAAAAAAGCCAGCCAGATCAACAGGGACGACCTGATCACCGGCGGCTGCGCGCTGGTCTCCTGCTTTATCCGCGAGCCGGAATTCGTCGGCCAGACAAAGGACCGCCTCGCCACGACCGAGGCGCAGCGGCTGGTGGAAAACTCCGTCCGCGACCACTTTGACAACTGGTTGGCCTCGGACACCAAATCCGCCGGGGCGATCCTCGATTTCCTTGTCCTGCGGGCCGAGGAACGGCTGCGCCGCCGGCAGGAAAAGGAAACCGCCCGGAAAAGCGCGACCAAGAAACTGCGCCTGCCGGGCAAGCTGACCGACTGCACCAACAAGAACCGCGAAGGGACAGAGATCTTCATCGTCGAAGGCGATTCGGCCGGAGGCTCTGCCAAGGGCGCCCGTTTCCGCGAGACGCAGGCGCTCTTGCCGCTCAAGGGCAAGATCCTGAACGTGCTCGGCGCGGCCTCGAACAAGCTGTCCTCCAACGCCGAGATCCGTGATCTCTGCGAGGCGCTTGGCGTCGGATTGGGCCCCAAGTTCAACGTCGACGACCTTCGCTATGACAAGATCATCATCATGACCGACGCGGACGTCGACGGCGCCCATATCGCGGCGCTCCTGATGACCTTTTTCTACACCCAGATGCGCCCGCTGATCGACCAGGGACACCTATATCTCGCCTGCCCGCCGCTCTACCGGCTGACGCAGGGCGCGAAACGGCTATACGTGGCCGACGATGCCGCCAAGGAGGCGGCGCTGGCCAAGGGGCTGGGCGGAAAGGGAAAGATCGACGTCCAGCGTTTCAAGGGCCTGGGCGAGATGGACGCCAAGGACCTGAAAGAAACCACGATGGACCCGGCGACAAGGACCCTGATCCGCGTGACCATCGACGAGGACGAACCGGGCGAAACCGGCGATCTGGTGGAACGCCTGATGGGCAAGAAGCCGGAGCTGCGCTTCCAGTATATTCAGGAGAATGCGCGGTTTGTGGAAGAGTTGGATGTTTGATGCGCGTAGCAGCCGCTATTTTTACCTGTTTCTATCGGGGGTTTATTGTCGGCCTCATCCACACGAATTGGTCTGAATTTCGAACCTTAAAGCCAAACGAATGGGGGGGACTTTCTAGCTGGAACTGTAGGCCCCCTTGCATTCGCTTGGTTGGTTTTCAGCGTTATCATGCAAGGCAGTGAGCTTGAAAACTCCAGGACAGTGCTCCAACACCAAGCACAAGAGCTTGCTTCTTCAGCACGAGCCCATCGAGATCAAGCTCAGGCCGCCAGTGATAGCATTGCACAACAGAATCGCGTTTACACCGCATCACTCTGGTTAAAAACAAGAAATCTAGAAGTAGTCATAGCGGAGAAGCTAGAGATACTGAGCAAATTTCTTGACAATCAGGAGCCACGCTCACCGCTGCTAAGCTCTGATTTTAGGGAGCTTCTGGAGAGTATGCGCGTCTCTATATTGAAGCCCTATGGGATCAAAAACTCAACTACAAAAACCCCCAAAGATGAATACAAGGATATCAAGAGAGCTTTTCAAGAGAGCTTCCCGATACCGGACTTGGAAAAGTATTCGAATGATGAGCGAAAATCTGCCCTGGCGTATAGCCTTGACAGGCGGGCTACCGCTCTTCTTGAAAAAGTCCTGACAGAACAAGAAAAGTCCGAAACCAGAAAAAGAAAAGACGAAGCCAAGAATCCGGAAACAACACCGGAAGCAAGAAGTAGATTAAGCTAAACTTGAAACCTACCAAACCGACACAGCGCCAGAGCCGACGCGTGCGGTGGCTCAACCACGATTGATCGGCGGCGATTTATCCCCGAGTTCGCGCGCGAAATCCGAGCACAGGACAAACGGCAACGTAGAGCCGCCGCGTGGGCGCGCGTCGGCTCTGGCGCGGCGGGCCTGCGGCCCTTGTTCCGCGCCCTGTTCTGCTGCTCGCAAGTAACCCGTCTGGGCAAACCACTCAGCCTTCCCCAACTATATTTCCCTCTCACCCATCCAACCCCTTGCATGTCGCCCCCGCCCGCACACATCATGAATTGCATCCTGCAAGATGCCTCATCGGTGACATCGCCCTGACATGTGTCAGGCAACCCTGCCCCCTCTGAGCGTCCACCCGCCCGGCATTCCGCCGCGCGGTGTCGAAAGAGGTACTCCCATGTCCAAGGAAAAGAACCGCGGCAACCGCGAAGCGAAGAAACCCAAGAAGGAAAAGGTCAAGGTGCTGGCCACCTCGAACAGCAACGCCGGCAAGGACCCGGTGATCGGCGGCAAGGCTGTGAGCGGCGGGCCCAGCGGCAGATCCGGCGGCAAGGCCGCGCGCGCGCACTGAGCGGCGCGAAACCCACCGGGTGCGTGTCCCCACGCACCCGTCACGAACACTGCGGACCCTGGATTCCACCACGCCCTGTTCGGGACACCTCCCCATCCTGACGGACGGTCATTTGCCGCTGCCGCCGATTACGTCGACACGACCGAAGCCCGACAGGCCCAGGGCAGGCCATTGCTGCTTGCCAAGCGACCCGCCCCCGGCCAATCTCACATCATGCGCATTGCCCTCTTTGCCCTTTTGATCCTGACAGCCTGCGGCCGCTCGGCCACGCCGAACGAAACCGCTTTTCTGCGGGCCTTTCACGGCGACGACATCGACCCGAAACGAATCCGCTTGATCGATGGCAACCCGGCAGGCGCCGTGACCTATGACATCCCCGTCCGTCCCCGCACCACCTGCCAGGAACGCATCTGGCCCCCGATCACCAAGACCCGCACGGTGACGGTATCACCGGCGGCCACCGTGCTGTTCAACAAGGTGCTGCTGCGGGATGACGTGTACAGGGAAGACTTCCTGGCCGGCTACCCTGACCGGATCGACCTGTTCGATGCGATGCTCTTTGCCCATGAGGCGACCCATGTCTGGCAGTGGCAGAACCGCAAGCTGACCGGCTACCACCCGCTCAAGGCGGCGCAGGAACACAGTGCCTCGAAAGACCCTTATCTTTTCGACACCGAGGCAACGCGCGATTTCCTGTCCTTCGGCTATGAACAGCAGGGCAGCATCGTCGAGGAATACGTCTGTTGCCGCCTGCTGGACCCGAACGCGCCCCGCACCGCACGGCTGCGGGGAATGATCGGGAAATACATGCCCGTAGACCGGTTGGACGCGGCGATTGACCGGCCCACCGTGATTCTGCCCTGGAAAGGGGCGCAGACGACGGGCATCTGCCGCAGGACCGGCGGCTAGTCCTGCTCGATCCGTTGCAGTTCCAACAGGTAGGCGACCAGATCCACCACCGGCTGAGATGTCAGGATCGGCTGGCCCGCCTGTGTCTTCATCGGAACGTCGAATGACCGTTCGAAGAAATCGCCGAAGACCGGCATCGGTGAGCCATGCGCCACCAGCGGATCACGTCCGTCGATCCGCTGGACGACCCGCGCCAGGGGAAAGACGCCTCCATTCTGGATCGTAAGTTCGGTCAGGTTGGTGGGTGGGATCGTCAGGACACCGGCCATCGGCCCGTCCCCCTTGCCTTCCAACCCGTGGCAGGTGGCGCAATGGGTGTAGAAATGCGCGCGTCCGATGTCGGCGTCCTGGGCGAAGGCGGGCGCGGCCATCAGGCTCAGCAGGGCAAGGCGGGCGATCATGGCGTATCCTCCTGGTCAGCAATGCCGCGACTGTGCCACAGCGCGACAGGCAGGAACATGACGCTGGTCAATATGGGCAAGGCGTTGCCCCGCCCTATCTGGATGCCAAACGGAGGGTAGCGATGCGGATGATCCTGGTGATGATGCTGGTCTGGGCCGGGGTGGCACAGGCCCAGGACACGGACCTTGAACTGGTGCTGCTGGCGGATGCCTCGGGCAGCATCGACCAGCGGGAAATCCAGTTTCAGCGACAGGGTTACGCAGAGGCGATCACCGACCCCGAGGTGCTGACCGCCATCGCGAACACCGCTTACGGACATATCGCCGTGACCTACGTGGAATGGGCCGCGAACCAGGCCGTCGTTGCCGACTGGACGCTGATCGACGGGCCAGAGAGCGCTGCGGGATTCGCCGCAGAGTTGATGGGCAAGCCACGCCAGGCCTACGGGCGCAACGCGATCGGCGCCGCGCTGGACGAGGCGCTGCGCCTGATGGACAGCAATGAATTCGACGGCTGGCGGCGGGTGATCGACTTTTCCGGCGACAGCGTAAATTCCTACTCCGGCCCGCCAATTGCCGAGGCCCGCGAAAGGGTTCTGGCCGCCGGTGTCACGATCAACGCCCTGCCGATCCTGCGCCCGGGCGATCCGGGCCGCGCGCATGGCGGACTCGAGGCGCTGTATTCCGAACGTATCATCGGCGGGCCAGGCGCTTTTGTCGTCACCGCCGAAAGCCGCGAGAGTTTTGCCGAAGCGGTCAAGCGCAAGCTGATCCTCGAAATCTCGGGCAGCATGCCGGGCGGAGCATTTGCCCGGCGCTGACCGGCGACCCTAGCTGACCGCCGTCAAATGTGCCGCCGGGTGGCCCGCCTCCTGCGGCCAGGCAATCGGCTCGCCATCGCGGCGCAATTCGGCATACCCTCGTCCGAACCGGCGCGGATGCGAAACCAGTTGCAGGCTTTGGCCGTCGAAATCGCGAAAGCCCATCTGTGCACTGCGGTTGTCCTGTTCCAAGCGATCGCGCAGCAGGTGCAGGGCAATGGCCTGCCCCAGGCGCAGATCCTGGATGTTCTCGGCCGGGAAATATCCGCCGGTGACGCACCGCATCAGCCCGATATTCGCCGCCAGACGGTCGGTCTGATCCTCCAGCGCCAGCACGGGGCCGCCCTGCCCCACTGCCTGCAACTGGGTCCGCCGCGACGTGTCGAAGACGGCCTTGACCAGCGTGGCCAGAACGCCCGCGACAACCGCATGGGCGCCCAGGTCGGAGGGTGTCAAATGCTGACGCTCGGGGCCGGCCAAGGGCAGGAAGAGCGACGCCTCGAACCGCTGCGGCCCGCGCCGCGCGCGGTTCGCCCGGCTGACCCAGTGAACCAGGTTGGGGGCGGCACTCACCAGTTCCTCTGCCGCCGCACGATGGGCATCGCTTTCCGGGGCAGAGACGCCCTCTTCGCTGCCCAACCAGACGGTCATCCGCGCCGCCGTGACCGCCGGGCGCGGCATCCGGCCCTTTTCCGAGACCTGGGCACGGGCAAACCGGCTGGCAAGCGCCTCGCCCTCTGCCATCAGCGCAAAGAGGCGCGACCCGGTCCACGTGCCGGGCAGACCCGGTGCCATGTTCGTCCCCCGTGCCAACGCAACCAGCGTGGCGTTGTGAAAGGGACGCGCGGGCGGCGTTCGGTGCAGCGTCTCGGCGCGATCCCCCAGGCTGGGGTCCTGCTGCGAGCGCACCGCCGCCCAGGGCAGGCGCAGACCGGCCTGGCTGTGCTCGGCACACCAGCCGATCCATTCCGACATCGCCGCCTCTTCGGTCGGCCAGACACCGGCCTCGCGCTTGGGATGCGGCTCCATGTGGTCACTGTCCCAGAATGCCGAAAGAACCGGACCGCCACCGCGCAGGACAACACCGCCCCGCAAGAGTGTTTCCAGCGTCAGCTGGAAATCCGCGTTGCAGCGAAGGGCCCGGCGCTGGCTGGCCCCCATCTGGCCCGGTTGCACGTCCGGCGATCTGTCCGGTCCTGTCCCGGCAAGCGGCACGCGCGCATCGAACCAGCTGAGATTGCGCAACTCGCAGAGCAGTTCATGCATCGTGAACCGGGTGGCCCCGTCGATCCTGACGGCGCAATGCGGGTCCTGCAGCGCCTCGGCGCGTAGATCCTGAACCAGCCCCAGGGCAAAGAGCTCCGCCATGTCGGCGGCCAGCTCCGGCGCCGACAGGTCGGGCGGCACGGGCATCGCGATCCGGTCCCGAAGCGACCTGCCCCGACCGTCCCCGTCGATCACACCGAACCTTGTCGCGGTCCCGTTGCGTTTCATGGTCTTTCCCCCAGCCCGAAGCATACTGTTGCACGACTTGACCGTACGTTAACCCGACCATGCACATGCCCCCGTGAACGGATCGCAAATGCTGCGCAATTCGCGCGTGAAACACGCATGAAAACCCGCTGAAAACTCGCGACGTGCTTATCCGGTTGGCGTGAATTCTGCGCAAACCCGACAGGCACCGATCCCACTTCCTTGACCGGTGAGTGAAAAAGACCTTTGCTGACCCGGCGGATTTCGCGTGCAGGATCAGGGGGATCGACATGGGACACAGCTGGACGGATGCCAGAGAGCACACGTTTCGCGATGCCTGTCTTGACTGGTCACGCCTCATCGGGCTGCGCCGCGACATGCTGCCGCCGATGCGCCCGGACCGCGGGCCCGATTACGCGCCGCTTTTTGTGCATCTGCACTCGACCGATGACATGCAGGCCGCGCGCCGCCGTCTGCGCGATCTCGTCGGGCAGCAGGACTCGCCCCTGCGGATGGACGATACCGAACTTGCGGCGCTTGTTGCGCGTATCGACGATCCGCAGACGCACCCGAACCTGCCGGACAGCTACATGCTGTACCGGCGCATCGGCACGGCAGACAGCCTGCATGATGACCTGTTCGAGGTGATCGACTCGGGCTGTCCGGTTCAGATGGCGGACGATCCGATGCCGCCGGAACCCGCCGGGCCGGTGCCGCCCTCACCCAAACCCGGCGCGCCGATCGTCGCGATCATCGACGACGGCATCGGCTTTCTCAATGCGCGTTTCTGCCGGGGTACCGCCCCAAGGCGCACGCGGTTTCACGCCCTCTGGCTGCAGGCGCTGGAACAACAGGCCCGGACACCCAAAGGCACGCTGGCCGGGCGTATCCTGGACGCTGCGGAAATCGACGACCTGCTGGCGCGCGGCGACGAAAGCACAACCTACGCCGCGCTGAACGCCGCGATCTACCCCGACAGGACCCGCGACGAGACCGGGTTTGCCACCACCCACGGCACCCATGTCCTTGACCTGGCCGCCGGGGCCGATCCCGAGAATGCCGATGACCCGGCGCGCGACTGGCCCCTGTTGGGCGTTCAATTGCCCCCCGAAAGCATCGACGACACCTCTGGCACCTGGGTCGAAAGCTACCTGGTCATGGGTCTGCGCTGGATCCTGCGGCAGGCCGCCAGGGTGGACGCCACGGCGCCCGTCATCGTGAACGTCTCGCTGGGCGTGTTGGCAGGTCCCAAGGACGGCACGCAGTTCGTCGAACACCAGATGGCCCGCGAGGCACAAACCTGGGAAGAGGTCACCGGCCAGCCGGTTCGGCTGGTCTGGGCCTTTGGCAACAGCTATCGCAGCAGCCAGGTCGCGCGGCTCACCCCCACCGAGGTCCCCGCGCAACTTGACTGGCGTGTGCAGCCCGATGACGAAACCGCCAGTTTCATCGAGATCCATTGTCGGAACGGTGCGTCTGCCGACCTGCAGCTGGGGCTGACCGCCCCCGATGGCACGACCTCGGGTCTGGCCCAGCTGCAGCCGGGCGAGATCCGGTCGCTCGAACGGGAGGACGGCGCAGCGCTGGCCCGCATCTATCATGTGCCCGCGCGCAAACGCGACAAGCAGACCGAACAACAGGCATATTACGTTCTGGCCCTGGCCCCCACGCGCGGCCAGAAGGCCGGAGAGCCGGAGGCTCCCGCCGGGGCCTGGATCGTTTCGCTGCAAGGCTCGGGCGAGGTGCTTGTACAGGTCCAGCGTGACGATGCCATCCGCGGGTCGGAAGTGCGCGGACGGCAAAGCTACCTCGACCATCCCGCCGCGTACGATTGGGACGAAAGCCGCGCGGGCTATGTCGCCCCCGGCGCCGGTCCGATCAGCGATGAGGGGTGTCACAATGCCTATGTCGCGGCGGACTGCCGGCAGGTATTCAGCGTAGGCGCCGCACAGGCCTCGGCCTGGACAGCCTCGTCAGAGGTCGGGAACTATCGCCCCGCGCCCTACAGCGGCGAGGGCGCATCGTGGTCCCAGCCCGGACCCAGTGTCGCCGCCAGAATTGGCACCGGGCCGTTTTCGGCGGGTATCCGGGCATCCGGAACGCTGAGCGGCAGCACGCGGCGGCTGGCGGGGACCAGCGCCGCAGCGGGCCGCCTGACGCGCGCCCTGGCCCTGTCGTCGACCCGGATCGTCGCCAATGCCCAGAACCCGACGTCGACCCGGCTGGAGGACATCGATCCGGCCTACCTGGTGCCGACCGGCACGCGGGACTCGCGGCTGGGTGAGGCGGTAGTGGAATTGCCGGACGCCCTGCCCGCCAGCTAGACGCCGGTCACCACTCGTCCTTGGCCTCGTCCCACATCTTGGCCAGCCATCCGGGCACCAGCCCCGTCGGCAGGGACAAGGTGCCCGAGGCGATTTCCTGCCCGTTGTCCAATGCCTCGGCCATGCGCGCCAGGGTAAAGTCCCCGTCGTAGCCCGCGCCGTGGAACACGCGCGTCCGGGTCTGCGGCGTTCCCTCCAGCAGGTTGATCAGCGCCTCGGCCACGGTCACGCCCAACACCGCCCCGGCCATGCTGTCGGTGGGAAAATGCACGCCCGCGACGGTCCGGTTCATCGCGATCCGTTCGGCGTGGCGGTACAACTCACTGCCCGCCTTGATCTGCTCGACCGGATCGACCGGCGCGTTCAGGAACAGCCGAGACAGCAGCGTGGCGCAGGCAAAGGCCTCTGTCGCATGGCCCGAGGGCCACGAGCCATGCCCCGGCGTCTGGATCAGCGGCTGTACCTTGCGGGACATGGCGATGGGGCGGGCCACGTCGAGCCCGTGTTTGAAGGGCATCTCGATCACGGTGCAAAGCCGCAACATTGCCTGGTTCAACGCCAGCGTCCACTTGGTGGCGTCCGGCGCCATGTAACCGACGAGGCCGAAAAAGCTCTGGATATCGCCGGTCTGCATGATGATCTCGTTCAGGCGATCCCCGCGCAGGTCGGCGTAGGTCCGCAGGTAATGCAGCTGCTTGTCCGCGAGGAACGTGCTTGTCGGCGCTTCGAGCGTGACCAGCGGGTCATCCCCCAGCGCCACCGTGCCCGTCGCAGGCTTGCTCTTGGCCACGGGCTCCAGCGTGACCTTGAACAGCCCTTGCAGGCAGGCATCCATCACGGCACGCCGGGGTCCCGTCGCCATCGCGGTGAGCGCGTCCCAGCCGCTGCGGCCGTCCTGTTTCGGGACACGGTCCGCCGTGCCGTCCCAGTAGCCCACGGTTCCGTCCCGCGCCTGGCCCAGGGCGGCACTGGCAAAGGTGTTGTCCGGCCCCGCCTGCGAGTTTTCCGCCGCCTGGCTGTTCTGCGAATTCTGCGAGTTCTGGGAATTTTGCGAATTCTGACTGTTTTGGGAATTCTGCGAGTTCTGCGAATTGTAGAGACCGGAAACGGGCATGACATCCTCATGAAATTTTGGGCGAAGCTTTTGGCACTGCCTGCCACAGGTCAAAGCCTAACTGCCAATAGGGGCAATCGTTAACGGAAATTTCACGTCCGTTGCCGCGCTGTCACGGCGGTGCTAGATTTTCGCAAGTTGCGAGGAGAGCGCATGGCAGGGCCTGCATCCCAGAGGATCACCATCACCGTGCTCGGGCCTTTCCTGGTCCGGGATGCGGACGGCGCTGCGCTGCCCATCAAGGGGGCCAAGAACCAGGCGCTGCTGGCGATGCTGGCGCTCAGCCCAGATATGACCCGCCCGCGCCGCTGGCTGGAAGACAAACTGTGGTCGACCTTCGGCCCCGAACAGGCCAGCGCCAACCTGCGTCAGGCCCTGTCCAAGTTGCGCAATGCACTTGGCCCGGCGGCCGAGGTGATCCGGGCGGACAGGTCCTCGGTCACGCTGGACCGGCGCGCCGTCACCGTCGACCTGCACGAAGAGGTGGTGCCCGAGGATGACCGCGTCGAGCTGTTGCAGGGCATCGACGTGCGCGACCCCGAGTTCGAGGACTGGTTGCGCCAGGAACGGGCTGCGCTCTTGTCGAAACTGGCCTCGGCCAGCCCGACCGACAGCCGCGGTATCCTGATCAACTGCCGCGCCAGCACGGAGGCGCCGGGACGAGAGAGGATGCTGGGCGAGGTCCTGGCCAACCAGATCGGCGAGAACATCGCCGAGCAGGTCCGCGCATGGCGACAATCGGATTCGGACATGCCCCTGCACGAGGGCGCCCCGGTCAGTGACGTGTCCGTCAGCACCCAGTTGATGGAAAATGGCGACGGCGGACACGCGCTGTTCATCAAGGCCACGCATCAGCCAAGCGCGCGCATCCTCTATTCCAAGCTGCAACAACTGGATCGGCTCGAGGACATCCTGAGCGCGGAAATCGACGTCTCGCGCACCGTCTTCGAGGCCGCCGACCAGATCATCGGCAAGCTGCCGCATGTGCTGGAAAAGGACCGCCCCGAAACGCGGGCGACGGCACTGTCCCGCCTGGGGCTCTACCGGATGTTTTCCTTCGAGAAAGACGCCCTGCGCGAGGCCTACGGGCTGATGGACCAGGCCTTTCGCCGCGATGAAAACGGAATTTACCTGGCCTGGGCCAGCATGATCCGGCTGACCCAGATGATGGAATTGGCCGAAGACGACCAGGAGGGCCTCCTCGAAGAGGCCGTCGACCTGCATTACCGCGCGATGGAGCTGAGCCCGGACAACGTGCTGGTCCATGCGATCATCTCCAAGGTCCGCGGCACCGCACTGGGCGATACCGCCGGTGTGCTGGACCTTGCGCAGAACGCGGTCGAACGGAACCCGGCCAACGCCTTTGCCTGGAAATCCCTGTCCGAGGCGCTGATCCTGTCGGGCGACATGGAAGGCGGATTCACCGCCTCGGAACGGGCCTGTCGGATCGCGCGGACGTCCCCGTTCAAACACTATTGGGACACCGGCCACTGTATCGTGGCCATTGCCTGCAACCGCCCGCAGGAGGCGATCGAGGCCGGCGAGGCAGCGGTGCGCTCTGCCCCCTTGTCCCGGCCCGGCCACCGTCACCTGCTGGCGCTTTATGCGCTGGAGGGTCAGTTGGACAAGGCCCAGGCCGTGGCAGAGAAACTTGCCAAGATCGAGCCGGGGTTCTCGCTGGACAGGCTGGTGAACGACGACAGCTACCCGGTGCGCACGCTGCGCAACAAGGGCCTGCTGGAACCGATCCGCGCGCTGCTGTGACACGCGTCGATCACCCTCACAGCCGCCCCGGGCTATCGTCAAAAGCCTGACTGAGCGTTTTCCCGCCAGAGACAATCCCGACGGCTTGCAACGAATTCCCCCCTGCTCGCCGAACAATTGCGACCGGATCAAGGCCGAAAGGCGATCTTAACCCCACGCCGTCTATCAAACGGGGCATCAATTCCCTTGTTCCGGCCCACTCCGGCCACATTCCTGCGGTCTTTGATGTCAAGCGCTAAGCGCCGACAATTTTCCGCGGAACGGGGCCATTTGAAGGGACCCATTCGGTAAAGGCAAGGATCGCTGGCATGGCGACGTACATTGTTACGGCTTCGAACTGGAATTCACCCTTCTTCTGGGGCAACGTCTACCAGAGCAGTGCGGGCCACACGCTGGATTTCTCGAACCTGGGCTCGAACTACTCGGTGTCCTACAACGCCGGGGTCGGCGAACTGCAGATTTCCAACGGCTCGACCACCTATACCGTCGGCGACATCTGGCACAGCGGCTTTCCCGACGCGCGGCTGGGTGGCGGCACGCAGTTCGAAGCCTTCACCAACATGATCCTACCCGAGGGGTCGGATTCCTATGCCGGCAGCGACCGCGGCGAGAACATCGACCTTGGTGGCGGCACCGACACTGTCTTTTCGCTGGATGGCAACGACACGGTCAGCGGGATCGACGGCGATGATTTCGTCAACCTGGGTGACGGCGCGGACATCGCAAGTGCCACCGGCGGCAACAACACACTGATCGGCGGCGACGGCAATGACACGCTTGGCTCGGACACGGGATCGGACGTACTGCATGGCGGCACGGGCGACGACGTGATCGACGCCCTGGGCGGCGACAACACCATCGACGGCGGAACCGGTGCCGACAGCATCACCACCGGCGCCGGCGCAGACGTGATCACCGGCGGATCCGGCCAGGACACCATCAGCGCGGGCGATGGCGACGACGTTATCTATGGTGACGGCAGCGACGTGGGTGCCAGCGCGGGCACCCTGTCCTCTTTCGATTTCACCGCGATCAGCGAAACCGGCGACGCCGGCACCGGCGTCGTGGGCATGTATGCCGTCTACGACAACATCGGTGTCACGGATGAGGGCATCGTCGTTCAGGCCCGGTTGACGATTCTGGACGCGGACGATCCAAACATCCAAATCGAGTTCAACGACAACTCGGTCTACATCAACCGTGATGCCGCCGCCGAGGCAGGCACCGGCGTTACCCTGGGGTTCGAGTTCTATGACCAGGCCACCGGTGAGCCGATCAAGATCACCGGCACGTTCACCTTCCAGGACATCGACACCACCGCCGAAAGCGTGACCGCGCAGACGGCAGACGTGGAAAGCCTGGGCCTCTCCTCTGCCAGCACCAACCTGACCGCCACCGACGACGGCGAGGAACTGGGCGCGCAATCCGACAGCACCAGTTCCGACAACGTGGACCAAAGTCACTGGGCCCAGTTCAGCTATTCCGAACAACAGGAACTGGTCTTTGTCGTGACCTCTCGCGGCGCCGGGACAAACTATGCCTTCACGACCACGGGTTTCACCGACGCGCCGACCGTCGTTTCCGCCACCCCGGAAACACAGGATGACCTGATCGACGCCGGCGCGGGCGATGACCTGGTCTATGGCATGGCGGGCAAGGACACTCTGACCGGTGGCACTGGCCAGGACACGCTGCACGGCGGGGCCGATGCGGACTCGATCCATGGCGGCGCCGACGCCGACGTGATCGTCGTGACCGATGGGTTTGGTGCCGACGTGATCCGCGGTGGCGAGGCCGTCAGCACCGGCACCGATTTTGACACGCTGGATTTCTCGGACATGAGCGTCGGCATCGACGTGACCATGACCGGCGACGAAGCCGGCACCGCGACGGACGGCACCGATACGCTGAGCTTTGCCGAAATCGAACGCCTGACACTGACCGATCAGGATGACGATTTCTTTGCCCAGTATGGCCCGGCCAGCACGGGCATCACGGTCGATGGCGGCGCCGGGAACGACTCCATCGTTGGCACGCAGGCCGACGACGTGATCGACGGCGGCACCGACAATGACACGCTGCGCGGCGGCGATGGTGCAGACACGATTACGGGGGGCGCCGGCGACGACAGCCTCTATGGCAACGAAGGCGGCGACTCCATTTCCGGGGGCGCGGGCGGCGACTCGATCTATGGCGAGACCGGGGACGATTATGTGTCCGGCGGCGCGGGAGACGACACGGTCGAGGGCAACGAAGGCGACGACACACTTTATGGTGGCGACGGCAACGACTGGATGCGCGGCTCTTTCGGCAACGACGCGCTTTATGGCGGTGCCGGGGACGACTATCTCTGGGGCGGTTGGGGTGACGACACCTTTCACATCGAAAACGGGTTCGGCAACGACACCGTGGACGCCGAGGGCGTGGATGAAACCGACGGCGACGTGCTGGACCTGTCGGCCGTCACCGACGACCTGACCGTCGACCTGACCCATGTGAATCCCGAGATCGGCACCGTCACCGACGGGGCCGACACGCTGAACTTCAACGACATCGAAACCATCGTCCTGGGGGCAGGCAAGGATAGGCTGGTGCTTGGCAACAGCTCTGGCGAGGACATCGTGACGGGCTTTGCCGCGCCGACGGACCTGGGCGGCGGCGCCTACGCGGGCAATGACATGCTGGACGTGTCGGGGATGACCGATGCGGGTGGCGATCCAGTCAACGTGGCGGACGTGACCGTGACCGATACCATCGGCGACGGCTCCGGGGACGCGATCCTGCTCTTTCCCAACGGCGAAAAACTGATCCTCGTGGGCGTCAGCGCCTCGGCCGTCTCTTCCCCGGAACAACTGATCGCGATGGGCATTCCCCCCGTGCCCCCTGATTACGTCGTCTCAGGCGGCATCGGCGATGACCTGATCAACGGCGCCTATACCGGCGACCCGGAAGGCGACCGGATCGACAATGCCGACAACGCCACCGGGGACGATGACGACGTTGTCCTCGCGGGGGCTGGCGACGATACGATCGACGCGGGCGCCGGTGACGACACCGTCTACGGCGAGGCCGGAGATGATGAGATCTTCCTCGACGCCTCGCTGGACAACGACAGCATCATCGGCGGCGAAACCGGAGAGACCGAAGGCGACCGGATCAACTTCTCGGCCATTTCGGACGACATCACTGTCACCTTCACCGGCGAAGAGGCAGGCACGCTTACTGACGGCATCAGCACGACCCAGTTCGCCGAGATCGAACGTTTCCAGATGGGCACCGGCAACGACAGCGTGATCGGCTCGGACGGTGCCGAGCACATCATCGGCAACTACGGTGACGACACGATCCTGGCCGGCGGCGGCGACGACACCATCTTTTCCGGGTTCGACAATGACAGCGTGTCCGGCGGCGATGGCAACGACAGCCTGCTGACCTCGTCCGGCGCCGACACTGTCGACGGCGGGACGGGCGATGACACCATCGACGTCGGCGCCGGCGACGGTGAAATCGACGTGGTTGTGCTGTCGGACGGGTCGGGCGACGACGTCGTGTCCAGTTTCGAGACCCCGACCGACCTGGGCGGCGGCGCCTACGCGGGCAATGACCTGCTGGACGTCAGCGCGTTGACGGACCTGTCCGGGAACCCCGTCTCGACAGAGGACGTGACCGTGACCGACACCGTGGGCGACGGTTCGGGCCATGCGATCCTGACCTTCCCCAACGGCGAAAGCATCACGCTGGTCGGTGTTCCCGTCGCCGAGGTGCAAAGCCCCGAACAACTGGCCGCGATGGGCATCCCGCTGTTCACCGGCGACTTTATCGTCGAGGGTACTGCCCTGGGCGAAACCATCGACACCGGTTATTCGGGCGACCCCGACGGCGATTTCATCGACAATGGCGACGGCATCGGCGGCTCGCAGGACGACACCGTCCTTGCCTACGGCGGCGACGACATCGTGCAGGCGGGCCTGGGCGACGACAGTGTTCTGGGCGGCGCGGGCAAGGATACCCTGGACGGCGGCGCCGGGGCCGACACGCTGGAAGGCGGCGATGGCGCGGATGTCCTTTTGGGCGGCGCCGGCGACGATCTCTTGTCCGGTGGCGCCGACGAAGACCGGATAGTCCTGCAGGACGGCTTTGGCGCCGACACGATTTCCGGCGGAGAGACCGTCACCACAGGCAACGACGAGGATACGCTGGATGCCTCGGCCCTGCCCGGCGCGGTCACCGTGACCTATTCGGGCGACGAGGCCGGCACCATCAGCGATGGCACCGACAGCGCCGAATTCTCGGAAATCGAAGCGCTGTCCCTGGGCGGTGGCGACGATACCGTCGACGGAACCGCGGACAGCGCGGGGATAAGCATCTTTGCCGATAGCGGTGACGACAGCCTGATTGGCGGCAGCGGGAACGACACGCTGGATGGCGGCACCGGGGCCGACACCCTCATTGGCGGTGCGGGCGCCGACAGCCTGACCGGCGGCGATGGCGCCGACACGTTCACCCTTGGGTCGGGCGATTTCGCCTCCGGCGACGGTGGGGATGATGTCTTCAACGCCAGCGCGGATGACATGAACGGCGCCCATCTCACCGTGACCGGCGGCGAAAGCGGAGAGACCGCAGGCGACACGCTCAACATCACCGGCCCGGCCAAGATCACCATGACCGGTGCGGAATCCGGCAAGGTCGAATGGCTGGACGGGTCCACCCTGACCTTCTCAGAAATCGAGAACGTCAATTACACGCCCTGTTTCACGCCCGGCACCCTGATCAAGACCAACAAGGGCGAGGTCGACGTGGCCGACATTACCCCCGGTGTCCGTGTGTTGACCCGCGACAACGGCTACAAGCGCGTGCTTTGGGCAGGGGCCAAGACGATCGGCGCCGCAGACCTGGCGGCGACACCGGACCTGCGCCCGGTCCGGATCGAGGCAGGGGCGCTGGGACGAGGTGTGCCGGAACGCGACATGCTGGTGTCCCCGCAGCACCGGGTGGTGATGGCCGGCGCCGCGATCGAACTTCTGTTCGGCGAGGACGAGGTGCTGGTGGCCGCCAGCCACCTGGTCGGCCGCCCCGGTATCACGCGGGTCTGTCCGGTCGAGGGCGTGACCTATGTGCATTTCATGTTCGACGCGCATGAACTGGTCATGTCCGACGGCGCCTGGACCGAGAGCTTTCAGCCCGGCGACCTGTCGCTTGCCGGTCTGGACGCAGGGCCCCGCGCGGAACTGCTGGCACTGTTCCCGGAACTGTCGAATGCGCCCGGACGGGGCGCCTATACCGCCGCGCGGGCCGCGCTCAAGGCGGAACAGGCACGGCTGCTGCTCGCGGCGTGACTGTCCGGCGTCTCCTTCCGGGGCCGCCCAGTTTTCAGCCCAGCGCCTGCAGCAAGGCGCGCGAGGGCTCTCCGGTCACGGCCAGGCCCCTTGACTGCTGGTAGGCTGTGATCGCCGCCTCGGTCTTCTTGCCGATAACCCCGTCCGGGGTGCCCGCGTCGAAACCGGCGCGCGTCAGCCCGCGTTGCAATGCCTTGCGATCCTCCAGCGTCAGCCCGTGCTTGTCGCGGCCAAAGTCGCCCACCAGCGGCCCCGCTCCGTCCAGCCGATCCGCAAGATAGCCGACGGCCAGCCCGTAGTTCTCGGATGGGTTGTAGCGCAGGATCATGTTGAAGTTGTGGAATACGAGAAAGGCCGGCTTTCCCGCGCCCATCGGCGCCAGCACCGCGGCAGTACCGTGATCGGGCAAAGAACCGCCCCGGGCCGGGCGCACGCCCAACTCGCGAAAGCGCGAAACCGCCGCCCGGTTCTTGCGCCCCAGAGGGCCGGAATAGCCCTGCGGCAGGCGGACCTCGATGCCCCAGGGCTGTCCCCTGCGCCATCCCGCGCGGGCCAGGAACCGCGCCGTGGTGGCGAACGCGTCGATCGGATTGTCCGACCATATGTCGCGTTTACCATCACCGTCGAAATCGACCGAATGCTCCTGGTAGGCGTTCGGGATCAGCTGCGTGTGCCCCATTGCGCCCGCCCAACTGCCCACCAGCTGCTCTGGCCGGGCGTCGCCGGTCTGAACGATTCGCAGGGCATCCATCAGGTTCGACTCGAAGAACCGCCCGCGCCGCCCCTCCCAGGCCAGTGTCGAAGTGGCCGAGATCACCGGGATCTTGCCGCGCTTGGTGCCAAAGTAGCTTTCGACCCCCCAGATCGAGGCCATGACCTTGGCCGGAACGCCGTACTCTGCCTCGACCCTCTGCAGCGCAGCGCGCTGCCTGGCAAACTCGCCCCGACCAAACCGGATCTTGTCCTCTGGCGCGACGATGGCCAGGTAGTCCTCCAGCGTGCGGCTGAATTCGGTCTGGTTGCGGTCACGTTCGATCACGCCCGGCAGAAAGCCCTGTCCGCGAAACGCGCGGTCCAAAGTCGTTTCCGTGATCCCCCTGTCCCGGGCGCGCGCCCGGAACTCTGCGATCCAGCTATCGTAGGCGGGATTGGGCTGCGGGCGCAGCCCCGGTTCCAGCGCCGGGTCGGGTCGCGCCACCTCTGGCAGCCCGCCACCCGGTAAGCATCCCCCCAGCCAGATCGCCGAAGCCCCCAGTGCAAAACCCCGTCTGGAAAGGCGCATGTCCTGTCTCCTGCCCTATTGTTGCGCGCAAGCTAGACCGGCACCCGGGCCAACTGCAACCGCGTGTCAGGCAGGATCCCGCCGAGCACGGGTCAGAGCTGGTTCAACCAGATCCCGGCGCCAATCACCGCAACCAGAACAAGTGGCAGCCACCAGCGGTTCCAGATCGGGGTTGGTCGAAAACAATAGCTGCACGAACTCACACCATAGCGAAGTTGATGATTGCAGCTGCAGCGGAAAATACGAATTTCCTTGACCATGAAACCAACCTCCCAAACCGAGCAAAGAATAGTGTTTGTAACCCATTTTGCCACTTTGACCAGCAAAGTGGACAAGAATCTGTCACATTCCCCGTGTTTCCCGGGCGTCAACGCGACAGCACTTGACATCCACTCGACGCCTCATGCGGAGTTCGCGCCGCTTGGTCAGCCCTTTTCGCCCTGGGATCGCGTGCTTGTGTTCCGCTCTGGGGAGCAGCCATGCACCGCCGTGGCTTTGGCCACCCATCCTGCCGCGTTTTGCTGGTCTCGGAACCGTCACGCGTGTCCCCACCGTCAATGGCGCCCGCTGTGCCACGGCTCACGAGCAGACAAACCCGAACAACCCCTGGGCGAATACAGCTAGGATGCGAGGCCGGATTCCGGCAGCGCGTGATCGACACCCAACACAACCAGAACGCTAGGTGCCGGGTCGTGTCCGACGTTCAGCGAATGCCCGCGCGAGGCGCAAGGCACCGTCCAATGCCGTGCCTTGGGGCTGAACGATGCGCCCTTGCAGATCGGGAAGATACGGCCCGTACGCCGGCCCAAGCCCGCCGGTCAGGCAAACCGGCGCCCGCCCCGAAGGATCCAGCACGCCAATGCCACGCCCGAGGTATGCCGCCCCTGCGGTCATCAATGCCACTGCCTGCGCATCGGTATCCGCGGCGGCGACGACACGCGGCGCCCATGTCGCGTATTCGCCCGGGGTCGCGCCCGTGGCAAAGGCCACGATTTCCAGCGCCCCGCCGAATTCCGCCAAAACGGAGGCAGTAAGGTCCGAATGCGTTTCAAGCCCGTCGTGGCATAGCAGAACCCGTTCCATGAGCCCGCGCCCCAACCAGGCCCCCGACGCCTGGTCCGACACCTGCAGGCCCCAGCCGCCGATCCGCGAGATTTCACCGCTGCGGCGCCCCGCCATGACCGATCCCGTCCCGACCGAAACCAGGATGCCGTCACCAGACCCCAGGGCGCCGGCCAGTGCCGTTTCCAGGTCATCGCCCACGGTCACATGGGGCAGGCCGCATTCCTGGGTGATCCGCGACGTCACCTCTGAAGTCAGGGCGCCCGCAAGGCCCAGGTGCGCCACGAAACGTTCCCGGCCCTCCGCCTCCAGCCCGGCGGAACCCAGCGCGGCGCCGATCGCGACACGCGTGTTGGCAATGCTCTGGACAAGATCGCTGGTCGCATTGGCCGGCCCGGCGCGTCCCTCTCCCAGGATACGCCCCTCGTAACTGGCCACCACCGCACGGCAGCCAGAGCCGCCTCCGTCCACGGCGATCAGGTAGGGGTGCGCAGGATGTGACATGCGCGGATCATTGGCACAGCGCCGCGGCGCGCAAAAGCCCGAAAGCCTGCTTCAATCCTCCAACACTTCCGACAGGCGCTTCAATCCAAGCCGCAGACCGTCCAGCGCCTCGGGGCCCAGCGCCTCTTCAAGATGTCGATTCCGGGTCAGGAAGCGCGGGCGCACCTCGTCAAGCTTGGCCAGCCCCGCGTCGGTCAGCGCGACCAGCTTCTTGCGGCGGTTGTCGCTGTCATCCTGGAAGCGGACCAGCCCCTGCCCTGCCAGAGCATCCGCCGTCCGGCTGATCTGCCCCCGGTCGATACCGCAGGTCCGGCTGAGCTCGGAGATCGAGATCGTTCCCCAGGTGTCGACGATGTTGAGGATCCTATAGGCCGTCAGGTTGATCGGCTGATCGCGCAGCAGGTCAGCCCCCTGATGGTCGAGCGCCCGGGACAGGACCGCAAGCTGAAAGGTCAGGCGCCCTTCAAGGTCCCTGACCTTGCGCAACTGGTCTTCGAGATCCGCCGATGTAAGCCGCATGTTGCATGTCTCTTATATTTGTTGTTCAATCAACATTATTCGTGTAATTGCTATTCTACTCGATCATTCGAGCAAGACAACCACGGCGCCAAGACAGAGGGAGGGACAACAGATGCGCAAGACGCCGAACGTCCTGTTCCTGATGGCGGATGAACACCAGGCCTTGGCCCTGTCCTGCCTGGGGCACGACGTGGTGCAGACACCGAATCTCGACCGGTTGGCCGAGCGTGGCACCCTGTTCGAAAACGCCTATACGCCCAGCCCGATCTGCGTGCCGGCGCGCGCCGCACTGGCCACCGGACAGCCGGTGCATCAGACCGGCTACTGGGACAACGCGACCGCCTACGACGGGCGCGTGCCCTCCTGGGGACATCGCCTGCAGGCCGCCGGGGTGCCCGTGACCAGCATCGGCAAGCTGCATTACCGCGACGACAGCGACCTGACCGGGTTTGACCGGCAGATCCTGCCCATGCACATCCAGCACGGGATCGGGCAGGTCTGGGGATCGGTCCGCAACCCCCTGCCCGACCACCCCCACGGCGGTGAGATGCTGGGCGGGATCGGCGCAGGCCTGTCGAAATACAACCGCTACGACATGAACGTGGCAGAGGCGGCAGAGGGTTTCCTGTCCGAACGGGCGCGGGACGAGTCCCCCTGGGCGGCTTTCGTCAGCTTTGTCGCGCCGCATTTCCCGCTGATCGCACCACAGAACTACCTTGATCTGTACCCGGCCAAGGACATGCCCCTACCGCCGGTCCGCCCGGCCAACGGCTTCCCGACCCATCCCTGGGTCGCACGCATGAACGGCATCGAGGATTCGGACACACAGCTTGGCAATGATGATCGCCGGCGCGAGGCCATCGCCGCCTATTACGCGCTCTGCACCTTTGTCGATGCCCAGATTGGGCGCGTTCTGGACGCGCTGGAGGCGGCCGGCCTCTCCGATGACACGCTGGTCATTTATTCCTCAGACCACGGCGAGCAGCTGGGGATGCGCGGGCGGTGGGGCAAGTCCACGCTGTACCGGGAATCCACGCAGGTTCCGCTGATCGCGGCGGGTCCGGGCTTTGCCCCGGACAGGCGTGTCACGACCGCCGTCAGCTTGCTGGACATCGCGCCGACGATCACCGCCGCGCTGGGCCTGTCGCCCGATCCCGACTGGACCGGGCGCCCTCTGCAAGACATCGCGGCCGCCGCACCTGACCCCGACCGCGTCGTCCTGTCCGAATACCACGCGGTCATGTCGCCCTCGGCCGGGTTCATGTTGGCCAATGGCCGGTGGTGCTATCATCACTACATCGGCTACCCGGCGGAATTGTTCGATCTGCAACGTGACCCGCTGCAGACCCGTAATCTGTCAGGCCATCCGGAATTTGAGCTTGTCGAAAGGTCTTTGCGACACATCCTGTCGGATCACTGTGATCCGGCAGAGGTGGATGCCCGCGCCAAGGCCGACCAAGACAGGCTTGTGGCCCGGTTCGGCGGCCCTCGGGCCGCCTATGAAACAGGCCCCTCGGGCGCCACGCCGGTGCCCGAAGGCTGACTTGCCAGAAGAGAACGGTTGAGGAGGAGAACCGGATGACTTTCGCACGATTGAGGACCGCGCTTGCCGGCGCCGCGCTGATGCTGGGCGCCCTGCCCGCCGCAGCCCAGGACTGGGAGCCGCAAGGCCCGGTCAAGATGATGATCGCCTTTTCAGCCGGGGGCGGCGCCGACACGCTGGGGCGCCTGCTGGCCGAGGAGCTGAACACCCGCCACGGCTGGGAAATCATTCCCGAAAACGTCACCGGCAAGGGCGGTGTCACGATGGCCGTTGCGCTCAAGGATGAACCGGCGGACGGGCTGTCTATCGGGATTTCCGTGACAGAGGCCACGGCATACGCGCCGCAGACCATGCGCAGCCCGGCTTACACCCTGTCCGACTTCACCTTTCTGTCGACCATCACCGGCACCCAGATGGGCATCATCGCCAAGTCCGATCGCGGGTGGAGCACCCTGTCGGACGTGATCGCTGCGGCAAAGTCCGGCGAGACGATCACCGTTGGCGCCATGAGCCAGAAACTCGCCGATGCAACCTATGTGCTGGCCAAGCGCAACGGCATCCAGTTCACCACCGTGATGACCGGCGGCGGCAAGGCCAGCCTGAACGCGGTGATCGCGGATGACGTCGACATCGGCTGGTCGGCGGGCGCGCAGACTGCATCGGTCAGGGCCGGGGACGTGGTCAACCTGGCCTCTGCCGAGGCCATGCCGCTGAACGTCTCGCCCGATGCGCCGCTGCTCAGCGCCTACGACATGCCCTACACCTTTGGCGTCAAGTTCCTGGTGATGGCGCCAGACGGCCTGCCCGCCGAAGTGCGCGAAACCTGGCAGGTCCGGATCGCAGAGGTGCTGAACGATCCCGACGGCAAGCTGAATGCCTTTACCCGCAAGGTGTTTTCCGGCCCCGAGGTGATCCAGGGCGCCGAGCTGGATGCCTACATGCAGAAAAGTTTCGACGCCAATGCCGAGCTGCTGACCGAATCCGCCAAATGACCGCACTCGGCCCGGGCATCCATCGAGGTCCGGGCCGCACCTGTCGGAGACCGCCATGCCGGACCGAAAGACAGAGCTGATCCTCGGAGCGGTGCTCTTGCTGCTTGGCCTTCTGGCGGGCGCCGTCTGGGTGCCACTCGACAGCGAGACACCCCCGATCTACGAGTTCCGCCGCCAGACCTATATCGGAGACGCCCTGCTGCCGATGCTCGCGGCGCTGGGGATTGCGGTCTGCGCTGCCGTCCATGTCGCGATCACTTTGCTCGAACGCGGGACATCAGATCGGGGTGGCCCGGCGTTCGATCGCCATGCCGCCCTTTTCCTGTTGTCCGTCTTCGCGCTGATGGCCCTGTCCGGGCTGGTGATGTTCTGGTCCGGGCCGCTGGCACTGGCACTGTTCGGGCCAGAGACCGATCCCCCCGCGACCTATCGCCTGATGCGCGGCACCGCCCCGTGGAAGTACCTTGGATTCTCCCTTGGCGGCACGCTGCTGGTCTTCGGGCTGATCTCACTGCTCGAAGGGCGGATGCGGGCCGGTCGCCTGCTGATCGCCGTGCTGGCCGTGGCTGCGCTGATCGCGGTTTTCGATCTCCCCTTTGACACGCTGTTGCTGCCGCCGAACGGGGATTTCTGATGGGGGTCTTCGACTATGTCTGGGCCGGTGTGCTGGCTGTCTTTGCCGGGCCCGTGGCCTTCGAGGTGCTTGGGATCGGCGTTCCCATCACCGTCCTGATGACCGCCGCCGGGTTCCTTCTGGGCATCATCGGCGGCGCGACGCCCGGACTGGCCGGACCCTTCCTCATGGCGGTATCGCTGCCGATCCTTCTGTCGGTCTTCGGCTTCACGCCGGATGCCTTGCTGCCGGTCCTGGGATTTCTCGTGGGCGTGATGAAGGGCGCCACCGTGGGCGGCGCCGTTCCCGCGATCCTCTTCAACACGCCGGGCACGCCGGACGCCATGCTGACCACGCTGGACGGCCACCCGATGGCCCGGAATGGCCAGGCGGGCAAGGCGCTGCGCACGGCGCATTTCGCCTCGGTCACCGGCGACACATTCTCGGACCTCGTGCTGTTCACCTGCGCGCCCTTCCTGGCCATCGTGGTCGAGGCCTACCTGGGTTTCGGTGAAAAGGCGGCACTGATCCTGCTCAGCCTCGCCTTTGTCGCGGCAGTCGTCGGCGCCTCCCCCATGAAAGGCCTGATCGCCGCCTTCCTGGGCCTTTTCATCGCCTCGGTGGGCACTGGCGAGGACGTCTATTCGCGGCTGTCGCTGGGCACCGACACTCTGTCGACCGGCTTTCCCCTGATCACCGCCGTACTCGGCGTACTGATCCTGGGCGAAGTGCTATTTTCCTTCGAACAGATGTGGCGCAACCGCCGCGATGACCGTCCGGCCGGGGAGGCTCCGCAATCCGGCGACAACCGCCTGACATGGGGGGAACGGCGGCGGCTGATGCCCTTCATCTCGGTCTCGGCACTGATCGGAACCGGCATCGGCGCACTGCCCGGCATCGGGTCGACCCTGGCGGCGACACTGGGCTACGCCACCGGACAGAAGATGCACAAGGGGCCGGTGCCGTTCGGCAAGGGCACCCCCGAAGGAGTCGCCGCCACCGAGGCCGCAAACAGCTCCGTTTCGGGCGCCAACCTGATCCCGGTGCTGTCGCTGGGCATCCCGGGCAATGTCGGCGCGGTCTTCCTGATCCTTGCTGCCGAAAGCATCGGCGGTTTCAATCCCGGCCCCTCGGTCTTTCGCTTTTCCACCGCCGAGGTGAACCCGGAACTGGTCATCGCCTTCGGCCTGTTCACCACGATGATGCTGGCCAACGTGCTGAACTGGATCGTGGGGGGGCATATCATGCGCGCGACAGGCGTCATGGCCCGCATCCCGAAACCCGTGCTGATGCCGATCGTCCTGCTGCTGACCCTGACCGCGATCTACGTCCAGGAAACCGATTTCACCGCGCTCTACTTCGCGATGGGCTTTGCCTTCCTGGGCTGGGGCATGCGCAAGCTGGCGGTGCCGGTTCTGCCCTTCGTGATCGCCTTCATCCTTGCCGGCAACCTCGAACAGACGGTGCGGCAGGCCTTTGCCGCGTCCGGAGGCGACCCGCTGTTCCTGTTCAAGAGCCCGCTTTCGGTCGTCTTCCTGTTGCTGGGCCTGCTGGTCATTCTCTTCTTCCTCCGCAAGCCGGCCTCGGAGGGCTCTTGATGACCCGCCCCAACATCCTCTTGATCACCGCCGACCAACATCGCGCCGATTGCCTGGGCGTCGCGGGTCGGCGCGTCCGCACCCCCAACCTGGATCAACTGGCACAAGAGGGCACGCGCTTTACTTCGGCCATCTGCCCCGCGCCGGTCTGTCAGCCCGCCCGAGCCTCGATCCTGACCGGCCAGCTGTGCCGGACCCACGGCGTCCACGACAACGGGATCGACCTGGACGAGGCCATCGGCACGGCGGGCTTCGCCGGGACACTGGCACGCGCAGGCTATGACACGGCACTTTTCGGCAAGGCGCATTTCTCCAGCTACGACGCCCGACAGCCGACCGGGCGCCCGGAATGCGCGCTGTCCTCGGTCGATTACGGCCCGGACTGGTTCGGCCCCTACATGGGGTTCGACCATGTCGAGATGATGCTGAGCGGGCCGTCGAACCACCCGCCGCAGGAACCGCCGCGCGGGCTGCATTACGAACACTTCTTCTACGCGGACGGACGGGGCGCAGAGCGCGCCGCGCTTTATCAGGCCGGGCCGCGCCCCGGTGCCGCGCAGACCTGGCATTCGCAACTGCCGGTCAACTGGCATTACACCCCCTGGACCGCGGATCGCGCCATCGACTGGCTGCGCCACGGGCGCGACCCGGGCAGGCCCTTCTGCGCATGGGTCAGTTTCGTCGATCCGCACCACCCGTTCGACTGCCCCGAACCCTGGTCCCGCCTGCACGCCCCGGAAGATGTCGACCTGCCCCCGCACCGCACCCGCGATCTGGACAACCGCCCCTGGTGGCACCGCGCGGCCCTGGAGGACAAGCCAAAGGGGGATGCCGACGAGGTCCGCGTACGGTCGGAGTATTCCCGGATCGCCCCCCAGTCGGATCAGCAACTGCGCCAGATCATCGCCAACACCTACGGGCAGATCTCCTTCATCGACGCGCAGGTCGGCCGCCTGTTGAGCGCCTTGGCCGAGATCGGAGCGGATGGGAACACGCTGGTCGTCTACACCTCGGACCACGGCGACTGGCTGGGCGATCACGGGCTGATCCTGAAAGGCCCGATGCCCTATGAAGGATTGCTACGCGTGCCATTCCTGATGCGCGGTCCGGGCGTTCCGGCGGGACAGACCTGTGACGAACCGGTCTCGACCCTCGATCTTGCCGCCACCTTCCACGAGGTGACCCAGGTCCCGCCTGCCCTGCCCCAGCACGGACAGTCCCTGATCCCGGTCCTGCAGGGCGCACCGCGCCCCTATGCCATGATGGAATGGGAGCTTTTGGCAAACCGCGTGGGCGTGCCGCTGTCACTGCGCACGGTGCGCACGCGGACCGCGAAACTGACGATGGATCTGCAAAGCGGTGCGGGCGAGATGTACGACCTCGCGCAGGACCCTCACGAGATGCACAACCTCTTTGATCGACCTGCGCATGCGGGTTTGCAGGACGAGTTGACGGCGATGCTGCACAGTCGTCCCGACGACATCACGCCCAACCGTCAGGCGGTCGGTCCCGGTTGAGCCGCCGGGCCCGGCGCCCGGCCTTATTGCCCGCGTGTCGTGCAGCGCAAAGACGGGTCGGCGGGCGGGCGCCTTTGCGGCACAGCCGCAAACAGTCCCGTCCCGCCGACCGGTCGATCACCCGGGTGTCCGCTCCGCCCAGCCGGCAAAGACCTTCTCCAGCGCGACGACCACGTAGTAAAGCAGGATCCCCATCAGCGCGAGCGCGATGAGCACCGCGAACATCAGCGGGTAATCCGAGTTGGTCTTGCCACTGTCGAAGAGCGCGCCCAGCCCGCGCCCGTGGGGCGAGACGATTTCCATCAGGTTGGTGCCGATGAAGGCCAGCGTCACCGCCACCTTCAGGGCGCCAAAGAATTCCGGCAGGGTCTTGGGCAGGGCAATCTTCCAGAAGATCGTGGTCTGCGAGGCGCCCAGCGAGCGCAGGATGTCGCGGTATTCCGGCTCCAGCGTCGACAGGCCGATCGAGACCGAGACGGCAATCGGAAAGAACGAGATCATGAAGGCGATCAGCACCGTGTTGAAGTCATGCGCGCCCACGAAAAGCAGCGCGACGATGGGCACCACCGTTGCCTTTGGAACCGCGTTGAACCCGACCAGCAGGGGATACAGCGCATCCCGCATCACGCGCGAGAACCCCATGACCATGCCCACGAGCACGCCAAAGATGATCGCGACCACCAGCCCGACCACCGTCCGCCACAGCGTCTGCCAGCCCATCACCAGGAACAGGTTCCAGTATTTCGCATAGGCCGGTGGCAGGTCCGAGGGCGAGGCCATGACATAGTTGGGCCAGCCGTTGGCCCAGACCAGCAGTTCCCACAACAGGCCAAAGACAATCATCGCGGCGATGGGGACAAGGATCTTTTGCAGGGTCATTGTGCCGCCTCCGCCGGGGATCGCCCCTGGGCGATCTGGATCTGGTGCCGCAACACGTTCAACGCCTCGGCGCTTTCGGGGGTGTAAAGATGTTCGATGTCGCGATCGCCGGTCAGATGCACGTCCATGACATATTGCGTCCGCGCCGGACGGCCGGACAACACCACCACCTGGTCGGCCAGAAAGATCGACTCGCGCAGGTCGTGGGTGATGAGCACGCCGGTAAAGGGTTCCTCGGCCTTGACCTTGTGCATGGTCTGCCAGAGGTCTTCGCGCGTGAAGGCATCGAGCGCGCCAAAGGGTTCGTCGAGGATAAGCACCTCTGGCTTGTGCACGATGGCCCGGCACAGGGACGCGCGCTGACGCATGCCCCCCGACAGTTCGCTGGGCCGCTTGTCCTCGAACCCTTCCAGGCCCACCAGCGCCAGCAGGTGCCGCGCGCGGTCTTCCTGCTCGCGTTTGTTCATCTTCGTCGAGACGATTTCCAGCGGCAGCATGACGTTCTGCAGAATCGTCCGCCATTCCAGCAGGACCGGGTTCTGAAAGGCCATGCCCACGGTCGAACGCGGCCCCTTGACCCGCTCTCCATGCAACCAGACCTCGCCCTCGTCGGGCTTCATCAGGCCGGCGACCAGCCGGGTCAGAGTGGATTTGCCACAGCCCGACGGGCCGACAACGGCGACAAAGCCGCCTTCGGGCACGCTCAGTTCCAGCCCGTCCAGCACCGGCAGCGGCCCGGCCTGGGTCTTGTAGGCGTGCCTGACGCCCTTGATCTCGATCAGCGGTTGCGACACGCGGCGCTCCTTGCACAAGAAACCCGCGGCGCAGAGGCTGCGCCGCGGGCCGGGTCAGTCGATCACTTCAGCATCCGTGCCGCGGCATCCGGCAGGTAGGCGTCGGTGAAATAGAGCGATGCGTCGGGCGCGTTCTGGAACTCGTAGGTCTCGGCCAACTGCTCCAACGCCACGTCCAGGCGGGCCGGGTCGATGCCGCCCATGCCGTT
Source organism: Mameliella sp. LZ-28 (assembly GCF_012274245.1). Lineage (NCBI taxonomy): Bacteria > Pseudomonadati > Pseudomonadota > Alphaproteobacteria > Rhodobacterales > Roseobacteraceae > Antarctobacter > Mameliella sp. LZ-28. The sequence continues at coordinate 316,765 of NZ_JAANYX010000035.1, forward strand.
GGTTTCGGCGAAATCGGTCAGCACGTTGGCGTCGATCGACAGTTGCAGGCGGCGCTGTTCCAGGTCCGCGTCGGCGGCAGGGTTGCGCGTCATCAGGCTTTCGATGGCGCCCGCCGGATCGGCAATGGCGTCTTTCCAGCCTGCCGCGATGGCAGTCAGGAAGCCGGTGATGATCTCGGGGTTCTCGGCGGCGTAGTCCGTGTTGACGATGATCGCGTTGCCATAGAGCTGCAGGCCGTGATCGGCCATCAGGATGGTCGAGATGTCGTCCTCCGGCACGCCAAGGCGCACGAGGTTCAGGTAGGACGAGAAGGAAAAGCCGGTGATCGCGGCCACGTTGCCTTCGGCCAGCATCGGCTCACGCGTGGGGAAGCCCACCGGTTCGACGGTGATCTTGGACATGTCCAGGTCGTTTGCCGAGGCGAAGGCGGGGAACTGCGCCCAGGCGCCATCCGGCGGCGGCGCGCCCAGCACCTTGCCTTCGAGGTCCTTCGGCGCCTCGACACCCAGCGATTTGCGGCCCACCACGGCAAAGGGCGGCTTGTCGTAGATCATCATGACCGCCGTCACCGGCGCGCCGGGGTTCTGGTCAAGGAACTTGATCAGCGAGTTGATGTCGGCAAAGCCCACCGGAAAGGCACCTGTCGCCACCTTCGGGATTGCGTCGAGCGAGCCCTGACCTGCGGAGATTTCGACCGAGAGGTCCTGTTCGCCGAAATAGCCATCGTCGATGGCGACGAAGTAGGGCGCCGCAGGGCCCTCGAACTTCCAGTCCAGCGCAAAGGGCACGGCGGTCTCCGCAAGTGCCGCACCGGACAGCGCGACGGTCGCGGCAAGGGCCGCGAAGGTCTGTTTGATCATTGGTCTCTCCCTGTTGGCAACCGGACGCGAGACTGCTGCAGCCCGCGGGCAAGAGGAACGCAACTGGCGCGCCCCGTGCCGACGAAACAGGCAACTGCCTCTTTATTGGGGGAAACTGTGCAGTCTGCCCGTTGCTTGTGCAACCTTCATATCCGTGCAGCAGGCGGATCAGGCCTGGTAGGGCCCCCCATCCGCATCGTCGCCCGAGGCCACCATCAGCGCACGCAGGTCCGGAATCTCGAAGACACGCCGAGTCAGCGGACGGATCAAATCATCGCGGACCAACCCCGCAATCTGCCGCGACACGGTCTCGAAGGTCATGGACAGGAGGTCGGCCACCTGTTCCCGGCTCAGCATCATGTCGACGACACAGCCGTTGTCCGGCGGCTGCGCGGCCTGGCGCATGGCAAGCAGGACCAGCAGGCTGGCCAGTTTCTGCCGCGCGGTCCTGTGGCCCAGAACCCCCAGCCAGCGCCGCGCGGCGTCCAGGTCGTCCAGCGCCTTTTCCATCATGCTGGCCCGCATCCCCGGGACCTGCTCCAGCAGATCCTCGAAGACGTCGGCCCGAAAGGCGCAGGTCTCGACATGGGTCAGCGCCTCGACATCGAATGTCACCTTGTCGCGCCAGGGTTGGCCGATCAGGTCGCCCGGCTGCAAGAGACAGACGATCTGCCGGGTGCCGCGTTCTTGTGTCCGGCTCATCGTGGCAAGCCCGCTCAACATGGTCGCCACCTCGACCAGTTCCGATCCGGCCAGCGCGATCCGGTCTCCGGGCGCGAAACTGCGATAGGTCTTGCCGCGCGCAAGAGAAGGCAGATCCGCCGCGCCCGCACCGGCACATACACCCACGGCACGTACCGGGCACAACCGGCATTCTGGCAAACCACCGTAGGCAAAGGCTTTTTGTTTCGCGCGCATGCCACGCCTCCTTGCAGGCGTCCTGCCCTTGGTGCCGCAAAGGTAGAAAAAGGTGCGCGAGGGATCAATCTTTGGAAGGGCGCCGAAACAGCGCAGGGCAGGACATTTTCGGGTGTTCAATTGGGCCGAACTAGGCGCCGGAAAACGCCCCCGAAAGGCATGGCGGCCCCCTCGGTCTGTGCAAGACCGAGCGGTCCGCCGCACCTGTGCCTGTCAGTACCCGTCGTAGCCAGGTTCGCCTGGTTTTGCGGGTGCGATGACCGGGGCCTTGGGCATCCCCTCGCGGTGCATGCGGGCGCAGGCGGCGAATTCCTCGAAGGGGCCATCGAAACCGGGCAAGGGAAAGACGTAATCCGAAACATGGGACATGAACCGGCGACCGTCGCCCGCCTGACGTACGTTGATTTCGTTGTAGATCCAGGTCACGAAACGATGCGCTGCCGCGTAGTCCAGCGTTTCGGTCCAGGTCGCGCGCACATCGCCGTGGTTCAGCGCGCCGCCGGGTTCGGAAACCGCGCTGTCGTGAAAAGCGGTTTTCGGCGCCATCAGGGTAATGCGGATCTCGTGGTCGTCCGTAGGACGCCGGGATTGCGACTTGGCATCGTAGACAATCTTGAAAAAGACGTCGGCATCCGCATCCACCAGGGTCAGCTCGCAGTCGCCCTTGCCATAGACATTCGGGACGGAATGGGACCATTCGTAGGCCAGGGCGGGCTGGGCGATGCAAAGCAGGAGGGCCGCTGGGAAAAACGTTCTGAAGCTCATTGGAAAAGTCTCGACTCATCTGTTGGGCCGGGGGAATTCCGGCCGTGTTGGGTGGATACCTCCGCGCCTCCGACAGCGCGGGGTTCTCTCCATCGTAGGGCAGATGTCTAAACCGGAGTTGAACCGATCCGACTGCCGGCCACACTCAACCACGCGTCCGCCCTGAAATCCACAGCCGCTCCATCACGAATGCCGGACCGGGACCTCAACGCATCCGGACACCGGAGGCAGACAGCAGCGCGCGCAGCGTTTCGCGCTTGCTTTCCGGGTAGAAAAGCTCGGCCTCCAGATAGCCCTCGACGGTAAAGTCATTGTGCAGCATGCGCAGCCGCGCGGCGGTCTCGACCGCCCGGTCCGGTTGCCCGCGACCGGCCTCAAGGCCAGACAGCAGGGCAAGTACCGGGGGATAGCCCGGCGGCGCCCGGTGCAGGAAGTTCCGCGCGGCCTCGGTATCGCCCTGGAATACTGCCGCGAAAGCAGGACCAAGATTGTACCAGTCCGGCGCCGCATCGCCCTTCATCTCCAACGCGCGTGCGCCCCACCGGGCGGCTTCGGCGTAGTGCTCGGTGGTCAAAACCCCCTGGATCGAGGCCAGGGCCAGCCCGTCAGCATCGCTTGCCAGCTTGTCCGCTGCCTCACGAAGCCGGCGCAGCGTCTCGGTCCGGTTGCCGCGCAAGGCCGCCGTCCAGCTTCCCGCCAGAAGGCTCCGGCCCGATCCCTCGCCAAGGTGATAGGCTTGGCGGCCACTGTTGGCGCGCGCATCGCGCAGGGCCTTTGCCTCGTCTCCCCTGACCAGCGGGATCATCGCGCCCAGCACGAAGGACAGGCCGGCCCAGGCCTCGGCATTGCCAGGCTCGATTTCAAGCGCGGCGCGAAAGTGGCGCTCGGCCTCGGTGAAGGCCGGACCGTTGAAAGCGGTGAACCGATGCCCACCCAACTGGATATGCGCCTCGGGGCTGGCGTCCTCGGGTGGGACGCCGACAAGGCCCGTGCCCAGCCCGGTAATCTGGCCGCTCCAGGGGTTTGCCAGCTCATTGGCAAGGGTCGCGACCACGTCGTCCTGCAAGGTCTGCAGGTCTTCCCTTGGGCCGTCCCAGCGCCGGACCCAGACGATCTGGCTGGTGCTCGTGTCGATGAGATGGCCGGAAATGCGCAGCCCGGCCCCAGACTGCTGAACGGTCCCACCCACGACAAACCGCGCCCCGTGCGAGGCATAGGCCCGCAGCGGCGCCTGCCCCGGGTCTGGCCCTGTGTCCAGAACAGAGGGCGCCAGCACGGACACGGTGTCGAGCTCGCTCAGCGCCACGATGATGTCGCTTTGCAGACCGCGGGAAAACGTCTGCAGGTCCGGCGCGTCGCCGAGCACGTCAAAGCCCAGAACGGCCACAGCCGGGCCCTCACCCTGAGGCTGTATCGAGGGGGCAGGTCCGGAGGCGCGCCCGAACAGCGTGAAAGTCCCCGCGCCGACCACCAGCACCAGCGCCAGAACGCCCGCGATCGCCCAAGGCGGCGGTCGCCGGGACGGGCGCGCCGCGCCCGCATCCTCCGGTGCGGCAGGCACAGCCCCTTCGGGCAAAGCCGGAACCATGAGGCAATAGCCCGTTCCGGGGTTCGTCTGCAGCAGCGCATGATCCTTGTCCCCCAGGGCGCGGCGAATGGTCGAGATCGCCTGCGTGATGCTGTCATCCGACACCGCCGCCCCACCCCAGACCTCTTCGATCAGCACGTCCTTGGACACTTGCCCGGGGTAGGCCCGGGACAGGGTCATGAAGGCGGCAAAGCTCTTGGCCCGGATCGCCACAGGTTCGCCATCCCCAAGCCGCACGGTCCGGCTCCGTTCGTCGAAGTAAATGACCTCTTGCGCAGTCATCGGCGCCGGTTCTCCGCAGCAAGTTCGAGGGCGACACATCATGGCCCAGTCGGCTCAGGTTACACGGTTTCATCCGGGATTCAGGTCATTTTTGCCGGATTTCAGGGGATTTCGGGTGGTTTCGGGTCATTTCACCGGGTCCGTCAGGACATTTCAGCGGCCGGACCCGCAAAACGATTTCACCGAAACGCAACGACGCCAGCCCCCTGCACATATCGGAACACGGCGCCGGAGCACGATCAAAGGATTACGAACAATGAATACCTTCAAAAAGGCACTTACCCTCGTGATGACCATCGCCTCGCTGGAAAGCGGCATCGTCACCGTGGCCGATGCCAGCCCCCTGAACGTCCAGGCCAAGCGCCCCGACCTGCAGGAATACTGCCAGAAATATCATCGCGCCGATGCCCGGCTGACCTCTTATTCGGCGCTGGCGTGGAAGTGCTACAAGTCGCCGACGCAGACCTGGGGTATCTCGGTGAACCGCGCCTGCCAGGATCAGCACGGCCTGCCGAAATCCCGCTATACCTCGGCCGGCGATCCCTATTCCTGGTACTGCTACAAGCCGCGCCCTAAGGCCCCCGGCGTCGACCTGACGCGCTACTGCAAGAAGCACTTCGGTCAAAGCGCCCGTGCCAAGCTGGTCGGCAAGACCGCCCTGGACTGGGTCTGCGCCTCTGGTCAGCACAACCGCTGGGGGATCTCGGTCTCGACCGCCTGCCGCGAACAGCACGGGCTGCCCAAGGCCTCCTACGGCAACCGCAACGATCCCTATTCCTGGACCTGCCACCGCTAGGTGGCAGGCACGGCCCCCGCTTTCGAGGACACTGACATGACACGCCTGATCTCTCACCTGCCCCTCGCCCTTGCCGCGACGCTTGCCTGCGGACTGGCCGCCCTGGCCCCCGCCCACGCCGAACCGGCGATGCTTGCCGCCAATTGCGCCGGCCTGAACTTCGCCGACGTCCTGTGCGAGGCCGTGCGCTTTTGAGCGCGGCCCCGCTTCCGGACCTGAAAGGAAAGGACCCACATCATGCTGACCCATCTCGCCGTCGCCGCCCTGACCCTCTGGCCCGTGAACGGCCCGGCCTACAGCATCACGGATTTCTCGAAGGACTGTCGCCTGTCAGGCGGCAGTCCCCGGGTTTATGCCCGGACCGTCGTCTGCGAAGACAGTGCCGGGCGCGACATTCATTGCCTTCGGACCGGCCAGACCGTGACCGGCTGCACCTTCGGCAGCGCAGCGGCATCGGGCCAATTCGAATAATGCACAAGGTTCATGTCCCGCATGAGGCAGGACAAGGTTGTACACCCCGGCAAGCATCGCCAACTTGCGAATGACCCGGCAGCCCGGGACGCAGCCATCACAAGAGACCTGCCATGAAAATCATCCGCGCCGGCAGCACGCCCTCTACCAAAGGTCCCGAGGAGTATTTCATCGGCACCGTGCGGATCGACCCGATGTTCCAGGCTGATGCCCCGGGACGCACCGGCGGCGCGCATGTGACCTTTGAACCAGGCGCCCGCACCGCATGGCATACCCACCCCGCAGGCCAGACCATCATCATCACCTTCGGCCGTGGCCGCGTGCAGCGCGAAGGCGGCCCGGTCGAGGAAGTCACCGCAGGCGATCTGGCCTTTTTTCCCGCCGAAGAGCGCCACTGGCACGGCGCCGGGCCGGAAAACGCCATGTCGCATATCGCCATGCAGGAAAGCATCGACGGCACGCCGGTCACATGGATTGAAAAAGTCTCGGACGAGGACTACGCCGGCTGAGCCGAGCCAACTGGTCTGGATCACGCGTGATCCCGGTGGCGATCCCTGAAGGACGCCTTAAAACCCAGGGAAACAAAGGGAGCGACGCGAAACCGGCCCGCGCGCCCCTCATTGAAAAGCAATTGAAATTTTCGGGGCAAGTAAACCGCTCCGAAGCAAAGGAAAACCCCGGAGCGCGTGCAGGCGCTGCCGGGATCGAATGCATTCAAGACGCGGGACAGTTTCCGGCAATCCGGGCGCCGCAACTGGCGCCCTTCCCGGAAACAACTGTCCATGATGCGCCGTCTCGTTGCCGAGTTGTTCGCGCATGGCAATGAAGAGGAGGAATGCCCCGCCATCGGGTGATGACCTGTCGTGCCGCCGTCGGATGGCTCCGGCATTGGCAGGCATCACTTAGTCCCCTGGCAACGAGCACACCCGGAACACGGGGCACCTCACGCCAAGGGGCCGCTCCATCCGCGCTTCTGACCTCTGCGCGACAGCAGAGGGAATGACGCTCCGGGGCTCTCACTCGGCCCGGTGGCAAGCGGTTCCGACTGGCATCACCACAAGCGCGCCAACAAACCCACCGGCACAGGCCAAGCGAGGCAGGCGACCGGCCCCCCGATACGGGGCAGCGCGCGTCTACGGAGCCAGGAAGCGTCGGACCTGTCCTAAGGCTCAAGGATCATCCTTGGCATTGATGGGAGCAGGAGCGAGTGGGGGTCGTACGTCCAAATGCGAGGTGGGGAAATATAACTGACCTTTATTCGGAAAAGGCGAGACGACCATGAAAAGCAATGAGTTCATTTCGACTGCCTGTTCGGTCGCAGTGCAAACCGCCGCGGACGGCACGTTGGCCGATTGCCGACGTTTCGGAACAGATCCGGCAGTCTCAATGCTGGGTCTGATTGCCACTGGCAACGAAATCGCCCGGCTGGCGGCAGAGGTTCTTGAGCAACTCGAAAAGGAGGTCACCAATGGCAACGACCGTCGGTGATATTGCGGTTGAAGTTTCGGCGGACATTGGCCCCTTGCAGCGCGAACTTGCTCGGGGGCCAAACAGCCTGAACAGGTTCGGCGGCGATGCGAAGTCGGCTGGCGTGACGTTCGCCAGGATGGGCGCCAGCGTAGCGGCGATCTCTGCCTCTGGACCAACCTGATCCAGCCGTTTTGATTGCTGCCGGCGCTGGCAATTGCCGGCCTCTCTCGCCAAGGACATCATGGGCTACTGTCTCATTCTCCTCGTGATCACCGGTGCGGCACCTGGCCTTGAACTGTCTTTCCTGCCCTGAGACCAGTCGGAGAATTGCAGCGGGCGGCGTTCTTCGCCGCCCGCAACGCGGCCGGTTGCGGTCTTTCGGGGGCATTGCTTTGCCCTTGCCTTCACGCACGAACGCAAAAGGCTTTTGGCTAGGGTTGTCGTGATAAGCTGCCCTCGGAAATATTGAAACGCTGGCATCACGCGCCCGTGGCGCGGCGAAAGCCCCATCAATGTGGACGGCCTGGCGAGCCGGATTGGTTTGCTCCCTCGGGTGTTTCATCTATGCAGCGAGGCAATAAGTTCGGGAAAACAAGAGGAAAGAGCCTCGGCGAAGGAACAGACGCCAAGGAACTGCGCGGTCACAAAGCTGTTTTCGCTCCGAGGTCGTTGCGCCGGGGGCCGGAGCGGCGGGACCGCTCCGGTCGTTTTTGTGTTCGATTCAGGCCGCCGGAAGGGCGATGGCACGGGCGGCGGCGCCGTCGCGCGCGCCATAATGGCCCAGCACACTGGCCGCCTGCCGCGCGCCCATGCTACCGGCGCGGTCCACGGGTTGCCCCTGGGCCAGTCCGGCCAGAAAGCCGCTGGCATAGGCGTCGCCCGCACCGGTGGAATCGACCACCTGCCCGACGGGTGCCGCGGGCAAATGGTGGCGACCATCCGCATCGGCCACCCAGGAACCCTTCTCATGCTCGGTTACCGCGGCGACGGATACCTTGGACATGGCCCAGTCCAGCGCCGCCTCGGCGCCGTCCCGTCCAGCCAGCGCGCCGATTTCGACATGGTTGCCGATCAGGACATCGACATGGCGCGAGACCGTGTTGCGTATCACACCGATGTTTCTCTCCACACACCCTGCATCCGAGGGCGTCAGCGCTACGGTGGCCCCGGCAGCCTTGGCCGCCTGGCACAGCGTTTCGATCACCGCCGCGCCATGCGGCGCGTCCCAAATATAACCCTCGATGAAGAGAATATCGAAATCCTCCGGCAGCGCCGCGCGTGCCTCGAAGGGCATCAACGTGGTCGCTGCGCCCAGGTAGGTGCTCATCGTCCGTTCACCGTCGGGGGTGACAAGAACCACGCAGCGCCCGGTCCCGTGATCGTCGTTCCGCGCGACTGCGACCGGCGCAGCCAGCCCGAGGCCCAACATTTCCTCGAGGAAGGTCTTGCCAAGATCATCGTCTGCAACCTTGCCGATGTAAGTCCCCCGCACCGGCGTTTCGGCCAGATGGGCGATGGAATTGGCGACCGAGCCGCCGGATTGGCGGACACCCGGTCCGACCTCCTTGAACAGGGCGTGTGCTGACTCGGCCTCAACCAGATGCATCCCGCCCGGCGTCAGACCGTGGCCTCTGACCACCTCGGGCGGCACGGCGGCGACGACATCGACCAGGGCATTGCCCAGGCCCACGATATGCGGTGCGCCTTTGCTCATCACGACCTCCCTCAGTACCGGTAGTGCTCGGGCTTGAACGGGCCTTCGGGCGCCACACCGATGTAGTCGGCCTGCTCCTTGGACAGTTCGCTCAGCTTGACGCCGATCCGCTCCAGGTGCAGCCGGGCGACCTTTTCGTCCAGGTGCTTGGGCAAGATGTAGACCTTGTTCTCGTACTGGTCGCCGTTCTTGTAGAGCTCGATCTGCGCCAGAACCTGGTTGGTGAAGGAGGCCGACATCACGAAGGACGGGTGACCCGTGGCGTTGCCGAGGTTCAGCAGACGGCCCTCGGACAGCAGGATGATGCGGTGCCCGTTGGGCAGCTCGATCATGTCCACCTGTTCCTTGATGTTGGTCCACTTGTGGTTCTTCAGCGCGGCGACCTGGATCTCGTTGTCGAAGTGGCCGATGTTGCCGACGATCGCCATGTCCTTCATCTCGTGCATGTGCTCGATGCGGATCACGTCCTTGTTGCCGGTGGTGGTGATGAAGATGTCGGCACTGGACACCACGTCTTCCAGCGTCGTCACCTCGAAGCCGTCCATCGCCGCCTGCAGGGCGCAGATCGGGTCGATCTCGGTCACTTTCACGCGGGCACCGGCGCCGCGCAGCGAAGCGGCAGAGCCTTTGCCAACATCGCCGTAACCGCAGACCACGGCGACCTTGCCGGCCATCATCGTGTCGGTGGCGCGGCGGATGCCGTCGACCAGCGATTCCTTGCAGCCGTACTTGTTGTCGAACTTCGACTTGGTCACGCTGTCGTTGACGTTGATCGCCGGGAAGGGCAGCTGGCCGTCGCGCACCAGCTGGTACAGGCGGTTGACGCCGGTGGTGGTTTCCTCGGACACGCCCATGATCTGGTCGCGGGTCTTGGTGAACCAGCCGGGGCTTGCCGCCATGCGCTTCTTGATCTGC
>NZ_JAANYX010000036.1:0-325090 GCF_012274245.1 Mameliella sp. LZ-28
TTGGCTGCGGCGTGTGGTGTGATCTGGACCGTGAACAGGTCGCTCGGAATGTCATCGACATACCGTGTCTCGTCGGCGTCGAAGGTGAATGTCTCCGTCACCAGGTGCCGAAACACGGTGTTGTCAGAACCGACTTGCTCGGTGCCGTCGGCGCGATTGATCTGGTAGCCGTAACTCATGTCAGATTTCCGATCCTCACGCGCAGGACGCCCTTCTCGTCATAAATCTCTGCTTTGCCTTCGGAGATCACAGTCCGCGGCACTGGCTTTGTTGGTTTCATGTCAGGTTCCCAATTCTCACCCGCAGCACCCCAGCGGCGTCGTAGACCTCGATCTTGTCGTCGGAGATAACCGTGCGCTCGCCAGTGGGGGCGGTCTGGAAAGTCCCGAGCGTGCCCGAAACCGCCGAAAGCTCGGTCACGTTCAACTTGTCCGCGGTGATCGCGCCGGCTGCTACCATCGACCCCGTGACCGTCAGCCGCCCCGCCACGATGTTATCGGCAAAGAGCTGATCGAGCACGGCGGTGGTAATTTGGGCAACCCCGGTGATCTCGACATAATCAGCCGCGATCTTGTAGGTACTCACCGGGCCGCTAGTGCCATCTGACACGCTCACCAGCTCGATCAGGTTTTGCCCGTTCAGCCGCCAGACATAGCCGGCCGCGATGCCATCCGCCTGGGCCTTGGCAAAGGCGGTGGCCGAGGCCATCGCGGTAAGACTGGCATACTCGGCCGAGATCGTTGCCTCGACCGCCGAGACCGCGCCCGCGCCGTCCACCTTGGTGTTTTGCAGGTTCGTGATCGCCGCGCTGTTGTCGCCAACATCCGATTGCAGCGAGACAATCGAGGAGGCTTGCGAGGTGATCTCGCCCTCGGCCGCAGTCACCCGCGTGTCGAGGCCAGAGATCGCCGTGGCGTTGCCGTCCGCATCCGCTTGCGCCGCATCGGCCGCGCCCTGGGCTGCGGAGACACCGGATTGCAGCGAGGTGATCGAGGAGGCTTGCGAGGTGATCTCGTCCTCGGCTGCCGTCACCCGCGTGTCGAGGCCAGAGATCGCCGTGGCGTTGCCGTCCGCATCCGCCTGCGCCGCGTCGGCCGCCCCCTGGGCTGCGGCGACACCGGCTTGCAGCGAGGTGATCGAGGAGGCTTGCGAAGTGATCTCACCCTCGGCCGCCGTCACCCGCGTGTCGAGGCCAGAGATCGCGCCCGCGTTGACCGTGATCTCGCCCTGCGCGCCGGTCAGGGTCGCTTGCAGCGAGGCGATCAACCCCGCTTGCGCCTCATCCTCTGCCGCGCGCGCCGTGCTTTCCTCCACCAGCGAGGCGGCCGTGGCCTCCTGCGCGGCCTTGAGCGCCAGCCGCTCGGAAGCCTCGGCCGCGAGGCCAGCATCCACCCGCGCCGAGAGATCGCGGCGCCCCTGTGCTGTCGCGCGGCGCACGGCCTCGTCGCCCGTCCAGCGGTCCCAGAGATCGGCAATCCGGCGCTGCGTGTCGTCGGCGCTGTCGTCGTAAAGCTGGCGCATCACCTCGACCGCATCGGCAATCGCCGCCGTATCCCCCAGCGCCGTGAGACTGCCCTCGGCCGTGGTCACGCGGTCCTCGAGCCCGTCGAACGTGGCGGTTGTCACGCGCTGGTTGATCTGGCCTTGCAGGCTGTCGAGCTCCTGCGTGACCGTGGTCATGCTGACAAGGCCGCCCGCCACCGTCAGGGTATCGGTCAGCGTGGTGATCGTACCCTCGGCCGCGTCGAGCCTGACCTCTGCATCCGTGATGCGCAGATCGAGATCATCGAGAAGCGGGATTTGAGAGGGGTCGAGCACCGCCTCGGAAATCGCCTGGCTCACCGTGTCGTTGACATAGGCCACCGTTGCCTTGAGCTCGAGCGCCACCTCGACGGCCGAGAGGTTGATCTCGACATTCGAGACGCGAGCCTCCGCGCGCTCGAATGCGGCGATCCGCACCGCGCCGGTCTCGCTGTCCACAAAGATGCCCGCGCCGGCCAGTGTCTTGTTGGTGCCGAACTGCGCCCATTCCAGCCCCATGAGCCGCTGATAAGCCTCCTCGAGGCCGGTCTCGAGCCGGGGGATATCGTCGGCCAGGGCGGTGGGGCGGTCGAGCGGGCCAAAGCTGGCAATGGCCGCGTCCCGCAGCTCGGCAATCACGCCGGTTGCATCGGCAAGCGCCGCGTCGTGGCGGTCAAAGGCCTCATCGATCTTGCCCGCAAGGGTATCGGCCAGGTCGGCCTCGGTCAGGCGCAGATCGGGCGTCGTGACCTCGAGCCAATCGGACCAGTCAAAGAGCTCCTCCTCGCCGGCGGGACGCAGGCGGGCCTCGTAATCGGTGGCCGGCAGAACGCCCTCGGCCACCACCAGGCGCGCGGCCTCGGCCGGGGCGCGGCCCTGGGCGATCACCTCGCCGCCGGAAAGCCTCACCTCGTAATCGACGCCCCCGGCGCCGTCCTCGGTCCAGGTCGCGATCACCGCCGGGCGGCGGCCCGTGGTGCCGTCAGAGATCGCACCGGCGACAACCGAAAGCCCCTCGAGCGCGTAGGGCTCAGGCGTCGTGACCGTGGCCGGGGGCACGTCATAGGGCAGTTGATCCGCGGCGCTCCAATCGTAATCGCCGGGATCGCGCTCGCGCACGGCCACCTGTGTCAGGAGCGTGCGCAGTTGCACCTGTTTCTTTTGCACCTCGAACAGCTTGGCCGCATAGCCGTTGCGGGCGCTGGTCCAGGCCACGGTTGAAAGCGGCGGCACATGCGCCGCATCCGGCGGCAGGGTCAGGCGGTGCACCCGGAACCGGCGGGCATCCTCGAGGTAACTCTTGGCGAGGCGCTGCGCTTGGATCGCGTGCGGACAGGTCGGCAGGGGCAGGCTTGCGATCTGCCGGCGGCCATCGTCCTCGAGCTCGAGATCGGGCCGCAGGACGGTCGGCGCCTCTTTCGTCTGCCAGGCCATCACCGGCTCGGGATAGGTGATCGCCACGGCGTTGGTCGTGTCCGCCAGGCCGGGGAACGGGTCAAGCTCCTGCGGGCGAGAGATCACCACGTCCGCATCGGTGAAGAAATAGGACGGCAGGGCGGGCGCGCCGACCTGGATATACCAGGTGCCCCCCTCCTCGACCAGCTCACCCGAACAGGATGCCAGAAGATCCTCGATCACCTGCGCCGGCTCATCCTGCGCCACGCGCACCTCGGTGCCGGCGCGATATTGCGGCTCGGTGCCGCCGTCCTCGACGGTCACGGACAGGTCGCATTCATTCATCGCCGCGGCCCAGGTCGCCAGGGGCAAATCCTCGGCCGTGGCGCGCCCGCCCCAGGTGGCCCCGTTCGGCAAGGCGATCCCGCGCAGGATATTGTAGATCATCACGGCCGGGTTTTCGGTCGGCTCCCAGGTCGCGGGGTCATTCCAGCGATGCGCCCCGAAACCGCCCGCGCTGCCATCCTTGCGCGGGTCGTAGAGCGGCACGCCCTCGATCTCGAAAAGCACGGTCGGCAGGCCGGAAAACTTGGCCTTGTCGCCCTTGTCCAGGATAAACGTCAGGACCGCATAGGATCGCCCCTTGCCCACCATGTCGGGGGTCCAAGGGAAGTCTGGATCACTGCCCAGGCGGTTGAGGAGATAGGGCGAGGCGGCGGTTTGCGTGCCGTCATAGAGATAACGACACACCCGGCCATCATAGGCGCCGCCCGTGTTCAGCTCGCCGCGGCCCTTACCGTCCTGCACACCGCTCCACGCCTGGCGCTCGCCGTTGACATAGATGCCGGACACCACCTGCCCCGGCAGGCCAAGATCGATCACATAGACCAGTTGCGCGCGGCGCGAGCCCCAGCTCAGGGGGGGCGCGACAAAGGCGCCGGCGGTGGCATAGCGCCCCAGCACGAAACCCTCGGAATTGTCGCCCCCGGTGAGCGTGGCCTCGGTCTTGAGGCCGCCCGCCGCCTCGGGCGCCTTGAGCTTGGCCTGCGTCAGCTTGGACAGGACAAGGCCCACGGCCAGCCGCACAAGCGCCTGGCCGATCACGCCAAGCCCCGCGAACCAGGAGCCGACCGCGGCAATCGCCGCACTGACCGGCTCGGCCGCGGCCGGATCGGCGCCCACCACCAGGAAGGCCAGCGCCAGAACAAGGATATTGAGGCGGATCATACGCGGAACGCCCTTTCTGCATCTGTCAGGGGCACAAGGCCCAGGCCCGAGGGCCGCAGCACATAGATTGACGGCCCCTGCACGATCCCCAGGGCCAGCGCCTCGCCTTCACGCACGGCCGCCACATCGCCCACCTGGGCGCGGATCGGCGCGACCTCCTCGAGGTGCGCGGCGGCAAGCGCCACATGATCGCCGTGCCCCTCCTGCGCCAGGAGCGCGAGGCCATCCTCGAGCGTGCGATAGGTGCGGCGCCACCCCGCCGCCAGGTCGGTGCCGGTCATGGCCTCGACGGCCCCGGCCGCGAACAGGGCGCAATCATGCTCGCCGGGCCGGAACCGCAGGCGGGCAACCTCCCCGAGATATGCGGCCAGGCGCGGCCGCCAATCCTTGCGGCGCTCAACCATCGGCCGCGCTCCCCCGGTTTTCCAAGCGGGACGAAATGCCTGCCAGCTTCTCGGCAAACGACTGGCCCCCGCCCTTGCCGCCGCCGCGCTTCATGCCCCACCAGACACCCACGGCCCCGGACACGTCCGCATAGCGAAAGAACCGATCCCCGGCATGGGTCGCGCGGTGCGCCTCATCAGACCGCCGCAGCGGCACGCGGCGGGTCAGGGCGCGGGCCGAGCTTGCCAGGCGGGCCGAGAGCGAGGCCTCGCCATTCTTGACGCCCTCGCGCAGCGTGGCCTCATCGAGCCAGCCCTTGAAAACGCGGGTAATCTCGATCAGGGCGTTTGTCTCGGGATCGAAGCGCGCGAGGTGCATTTCGACCGGCGCCTGCCGGGCGTCATATCCCCGGATGAGCTGTTGCACCTCATCGGTGACAAGGGCCAGGCCCGCCGTCTGCATCTGCACCCCGAGGCCCACCTGCGATACCAGGTCGGCCACCTCGAGCACGGCCCCGGCGCCGGTGTATGTCCGCTGATCGCCATCGATCACAAAGGCCCGATCCTCGAGGCCGGTATGCAGGCCCATCGCCTGCGGCGTCCCGGTCTCGCGATCCTTGGCCTCGATCCAGATCAGCACCTCGAGCGCCAGCGCACCGCGCGCCACAACGGGATAGGTCATCGCACTGTCTGCCTCCATGCAAAGGAAAAGCCTTCGTCAAAGGCCGACCGGCGGCGAAGCCCGCTGAAACTGTCGGGCACGTAGACCGCCTTGCAGATCGGTTGGATCAGCCGCACCACGTCATCGGCCGCCACCGCCTCGGGGATGCCCGGCACCACCTCGACGGTCACTTGCGCCGGCGCGCCGACAAAGGTTCCGCCCGTCACCACCCGCGCCAGGAAATACCGGATCGGGGTCGAGCCGTAGGAAATCGAAAGATGATCGCCCGGCGTCAGCACATAGCCGGACGGCAGGTCGGTGAGGGTCATTTCGCGGGCGTTGCCCGCCACGCTTGCCACGCGGCAGACTGCGGCGCCCTGGATCGCGCCGCCAGGATCTGCCTGGGTGAATTTCCGGCGACGGTCATAGATCAGGAAGGGCGCCCCGGACTGCCGGATCAAGTCGATCAGCGCAAGAACCTGGTCGTGATCCCTGTTCGGCGGCACAAAGGCCTCGCCCATCCACAGCCGCGTTCCCATGCGCGCGGTCAACACCTCGCCGCCGCCGGTTTCCGAAACGCTCATCGCCTCGCCCAGGCGAAACGAATACATGTGGATGCCCAGGCCATCCCAGAAGGTCGCGAGATCAATGGGAAAGGTGATCGCCATCAGTAGCGCACCCTCGGATCGCGCCGGATCTCCGCTACCCGGTCGGGCAGGACGCGGTCGTACTCGGCAAATCCCGTCCGGACCACCGCCCCGGCCTCGTTGCGTGCAATCTCCGCAACCGTGCCCTCTTCGGTGTAGACGCGGATTTCAACGACGCCCTCGCGCCCCCCGGGCATCGCCATAGGCGACGAAAGCGAACCGCCGTCGGCAAAACCTGGGATCGGCGTGCCGGCGTTGATCGCCTCCAGCAGTGGACGGTGGCGTTGCGTGGCGGCGGCATTGACAGTGAACTCGCCCGGGCTGACGCGAACCAGCTTCTTGTCCGCGCGTGGCCCGCCCTGCCCGTAGTGCATCCCGCCATCAGCGAAGTTCAGGATCTCGCCGATCCAGCCAAAAAGTCCACCACCGGATCCGCCACTTCCGCCACCAAACAAGCCCATCAGTGGGCCTTCCCCCAGCAGCAGGGCCTGCCAGGCCGCATCCTCCAGCGCCCGGGCAAAGCGATGCCAGGCGGAGGCGGCATCGTCACCGCCGCGCACCAGGTCAGGGATCAGGTCTGCAAAGCTGGTGCGGAAGAACTCCGAGGTCTCCGCCGCCTGCGCCTTGGCCAGTTCCTCCTTCTGGATCGAGGCGATCAGCTTGGCGACCTCTGCCCGCTCTGCATCCGTGGCCCCGGCCAGGTCACCGCGCAGGCGGATCATCTCCTGCTGGACCGGGTCGCTCTCGCGCAGGATGGCAAGCTCGTCCCGCCTGGCCGCAATCAGGTCTCGGACGGCGTCGCGTTCGGTTTTGGCGGAGCGCCCGCCCCCGCCGGATCGCTTTGGCTCCCGGGGCGGGCCGCCCGGTGGCGTCCAGTCGCCATACTCCAGGTCCAGCAAGGTGATCCCGGTGCCGGTCGTCATCCCCTTGGGGAGGTTCTCGTTGAAGCGTCGGGCTGCATCAGCAGCGGCGGCACCGGCCATGTTCCGGGCCATCGTGTCCGCAAGCGACGCCCGTGCCAGGTTGTCAGCCAGGCGAGCGGCCTCATCGGCAGCGGCGCCGACTCCCGACGACAGGTCTAGAGAGGCAAAATCCAGACCCGATTTCACGACATCCAGCAGGTTCTGGTAGAGTGAGATCGTCTCCTTGTCGGCGCCCTTCAGGCCATCCGTGGCATCGTAGAGATGCTGAGCGAGCTTCTGCGCGGCGGCGGCCTGTTCCTCGGGACCTTTCGCGGCATCGACCTCTGACAACAGCTTGGCGAACTCGGTGGCCGCTTCAGCCGAGATGTTGAACTTTTCAGCGAGCTGGTCGATGGCCCGGCCAACATCGCGCAAGTCGCGGATCTCCTTGCGAAGCTCCTTTGTGCGCCGGATTGCGGCCACCAACTGCTTGTCGGAGAACTCGCCGACCCCCGCGTTCAGCCTGTCCAGTTCGGCCTGCGCATCGCGCAAGGCCTTTGCCTGATCAGCCACCTGTCGGGGGCTGAGACCGAGCGCGCTGCCCAGGCTGAAGGCCTCAGCCAGCCCGCCCATCGCCGCGCCGAAAGCTTGCTGCGCATTGATCCTGGCCAATTCGCGCTGGATCTCGAAGAATGCCTGCGCCTCATCGGTCAGGGCACCGTATTCGTCGCGCAGATCGGTGAGACCACGTGCGCCATCGCGGGATGCGTTCTGGAACTTCTTGACCGCAGCCTCCAGCGCGTCCAACTGGTCCGTGAGATCCTCTGTCTCTTCCCCCACATCGAAAAGACCTTGCGACAGTCCGAAGAGGATCGGGACAAGTGCGCCAACTGCAATGCCAACGGTGCCAAAGCCGAGCGCAAGGTCAGGAGCCTGGATCGCCAGGGCTTGCAGGTAATTTCCCGTCACCGCGCCCTGCTGCGCGACCTGGCTGAACTGCATCGACATCTGGCGCAACCCGCCGCCGGCAAAGGCCGATGCCGCCTGGTTCGCGCGCGGGGCCTTGCGGCCGACATCCTCGATCTCGTCGCCGAGATGGCCCGCCGCCTGCGCGGTTTTGCCGATGTCCGCCTGCGCCTGTCCCGCCTGCGTCTTGAGCTTGGTCAGTTCGCCGCGCAGACCGTCGATCTGCTTCTTCGCCGCCGCGTGCTCGTTGCGCAGGTTGACCAGGTCGACCTTGTAGGCCTCCAGCTGCTTTTGCAGGGCCACGAAGTCGGCCGAGGCCTCCTGGCCGCTTTGCCCCAGGGCGTCGACCTCGGTCTTCAGCCCGCGCGCGCCCTGGCCCGTCTTTGCCAGTTCCGCCTGCGCCTGCTTGCCGTTGGCCGTGAGGCGCGCATGCATGTTCAGCGTCATGTCACCCCCCGTTCAATCCCCGTTCAAGGCCGCTTTGGCGCCCTGCTCGATCTGCCGGATGTCCGCCCAGAGGCCGGGCGTGACCTCGATCCCCGCAAGGCGCAGCCCGGCCTCGGCGGCGGCGTAGTCCAGGCCCAGCCAGCGGGTCGCGGCGCCAAAGCGCGGCTCGATCCGCCACTGGGTGCTGACCACGGCAAAGGCCTCCAGCGCGGCGACATGCTCGGGCCAGAGCGCCTCCTCGGCGTCCTCCGCCCGCAAGAGCTCGGGCGGGATGCCCCAGAAGGCCGCGTCCTGGTCGACCTGGCGGGCCGGGCCGGACTGGTCCGAGAAGTGCCCCTCGATCAGCGCCCGCCCGGCCCATCTCAGTTTCCCTGGCGGGCCTCGATGCGGCCTTCGTTGTAGGCCCGCAGGAGCGCGATCCGCAGGTCGGCAAAGCCGATCACCTGTTCCAGCAGCTCCGGCGAATGCGGGATCGGCTTCTTGTCCGCGCCCTCGATGTCATCGAGGCGCCGGATGATCTTGCGCATGACGGCCTTCTCGCCCTCGATGCCCCCCGCGCTGACCGCGCCCATCTCCTCGTCGGGCAGGATGACGAACACGGCGCGGAAGTCCTGACCGTCGGCGGTCTGGACAGTCCGGGTGATGGTGCGTTCTTCGGCGATACGAAATGCCATTGCGGGATCTCCGTCAGGTCAGGGTGAGGGTCCACTGGTCGTTGCCCGAGCCGGGCAGCGGGACCAGGTTGAGCGGCCATTCCATGATGCCCTGCGCCTCGGTCGGATTGCCGGGGCGCTGGACCTGGCAGGTCGGGGCCGAAAGCGCCGCGATGCGGCCGGCGCCGGTGCCGTGGGTCAGCGCCACCGCGACGGCGGTCTGGTCCTGCGCCAGCGCCCAGGGATCGAGGGTCGAGAGCGCCACGGCCTCGACCTGGCATTCGATCATGTCGGACCGGTCGACGATGACGATCTCCTCGGCGCCGACCAGGAACCGCCCTTCCACCTGGTTGCCCAGTCCCAGTTTGAAGCTGCGCATCACCATGTCCTCGCTCCCGATGGTGAAGAGCGGCGTAGCGGTGTTCGACGCGATGCGCGGCTTTTGCCAGGCACTGAAGTCGGGCGTGGGCAGCGTGCCGGCGGCGGGCTTGGTCCAGAGGCCGGTGAAGGTGAACCCCAGCACCGGGATACCGCTGGCATTGACCGTGACGTCGCAGTTCCCCCGCGCACCGGTCAGGGTGAAGAGATGCCCATCGATGTGCAGGTAGAGCGTGACGCTCTCGAAAGCGTCCGAGATCGGGTTGTAGACCACGTCGGTGCCCGGAGTGATCGTTTCGGCGCAGCCGCAGGCGCGCAGGAGCGGCCCCCAGGCCGGCGCGGTCCCGGCGGTGCCGGAGGGTTCCAGCTCGACCTTAAAGCTGATCACCTGGTGGAGGTCGAAGGGGATCGTGGCATTGGCCCCGAGATAGGGCGTGTCATGACCCCGGTCGGCATCGGCGCCCTGCATGGGCTGGATGCTGATCTCGGAGGCAAGGATCGCGTTCGCCCCGCCGGTCGGAGTCGGGTCGGTGCCGTAGGTGGCCTCGATCTTGGCCAGCAGGATCTTCTTGCGGAAGTACATCGGCATGGATCAGGCCTCTTTCTTGGCGGGCTGCGCCGGTTGGGGCGGTTTCGGCGGCTCGGGCCGTGGCGCGGATTTGGGGGGCTTGACGGTCTGCTTCAGGCCGCCCTTCTCGGTGCGGGTGAAGCTGCCTCCGGATTGCGGGAGCCTGGTCATGTGGGGATCCTCAGCTGGTCGTTGATGCGGAACTCGGTGACAAAGGCCATGAGGCCACGTTGCGAGGGCGCCGGTCGCTCGGCCGAGAGCTCGAAGACGCCGACCTCGTCCCCCGGCGCCCAGCCGCAGAGCGCCTCCTGGATGTCCGCCAGGAAGCCATCGAGACGACCCAGGGCACGCTGGCCGCGCGCGTCGGTCGATTGCACGAAGGTCGCGATGGAGACGCCGCGCCGCACTGGCTGGATGAAGAGACCGGCGCCCATCGTCTGGGCGGGCACGCCCGTCGTCGTGCCGGGCAGGACATAGGCGTTCACGCCGCCGCTCGGGACACGGCCGTCCTTCAGGATGGCGGTGAACTCGGCGGCGAGACCGACCCGGCCGTCCAGCTCCGGGACCTGCGCCTCCAGGCGTGCCTTGACCTCGGCCAGCATCAGATGAAGCCCTTGAGGTTGTCGGGCGTGAAGGGCCGCTCGCGGTCGTTGACGCGCACGCCGCCGGCCCCGGTCTCGGAGGGGGTCACGCCATCGGCGTCCAGGATCACGTTGCCCCTGGCGATCTCCTGCAGCGTCTTGATGGCCTGGCTGTAGTCGCGGACGATCTTCTCGTTGGGCTCGTAGACATGCAGCGTGTAGATCGCGATCTCGCGGCTGATCTTCGGGATCGGGTCGGGCGTGACGGCGAAGGGCAGCGTGTAGCGGCCCTTGACGTAGCCGTCGATCAGCGCGTCCGCCTCGGAGATCGCGCGGGTCACCGTGTCGGCGTCGATGGTGCCCGTGGCCAGCTCGCCCCGGTCGGTCAGATCGATCAACAGCTCGGTGCCGTAGCGCTCTTCGAGATCTGCCTGGGTGCAATAGGGCATGTGAAGGACCGTTCAACAGGGGTGAAAAGCCCCGGCGGCGCGGGGGCGCAGCCGCCGGGAAAGTGGCCCGCCGCGCCCCCCGGCACGGCGCGCGGTGTCAGTCTTGAGGCAGACCGGACAGGGTGAGCTTCGGATCGCCGGCCAGCATGGCGATCTCGTCATCGCTCAGTTCGGCCAGGGGGATCTTCACCGGCTCGGGCGAGAAGTGCCGCCCGGCCCGCCAGCGGCCCTTTCTGGGGCCGATGACGGTCAGCACGCCTTCGGGCGGCTGTTCCGGGTCGAGTGTGGCAGGCTTTGTCACCTCTTGAGGCGCCGCCGCCGCTTCTACGACGGGCGCGGACCCCTGGTCTTCCTCGTCGGCGGGTTCCGTGGGGGCGGCGCCTTCGCCCGCCCCCTGCACCGGCCCAGGGCCGTCGCTGGTCCCTTCCGGCGTGGTATCCGATCCGGCCTGCTCTGCCTCGGCCTCGGCGATCTTCTCGGCCACCGTCTCGTCCTTCCAGCGCGAGCTGGTGGAGATCCCGAGTTCGGCGGCGCGTGCGTCAAGCTCCTCGCGGGTCATGGCTCACCCCTCACGCCAGCCAGGGCACAACGAGCAGCTCGGCGGTGCCTTTCCACTCGTTGGTCTCGCCCCCCGAGGCGTAGTCGGAGTTGAGGATCTTGCGCGCGGCGCTTTCCAGCGAGGGTGGCACCACCAGCAGGTTCGGCATCAGGCCCAGCGGGCGGCCATAGTCGCCCTTCATGCCCGAGAGTGCGGCGCGGGCCGTGGCGTAGTTGGCGGCGTTCAGGGTCTGCTTGGACCCCCAGGCCATCTGCCAAAACCCGAAGCCCACGTTCATGTAGCCGTCGGCGCCATAGACGAACTCGTCGTTGTCGAAGACGTTGTCGTCCTGGTCCCGGTCCTTGGAAACGAACTTGAACTCCTTGCCGATCTGCAGGATCAGCGGCTTGAGCGCGCGCGAGGTGTCCAGCAGGAACCAGCCCGTGCCCGATCCGCCGTCGGTGTTGGCGACCGTGGTGTCGTTGCCGTTCTCGTCCTTCACCGGGTGGTCGGTGTCGAAGAAGTTCTGCTCGTCGTAGCATTCGGTGGTGAAGCCCGCCTTCAGCAGCGCATAGACCAGCTGGTCCTTCTTGGCCCCGGTGGACCGCCCCATCTCGGTGAACATGGGCGCATAGATCCCGAGGTTGTCGGTCTCGACGTGACGGCGCTTGACCGCGACCGTCAGTTCGAAGCCCTTCTCCTCGATGGAGTAGTCGTGCTGTTCGAGGTTCTGGACGGCGCGCGGCCCGATCCACTCGCGGACGTTCGGCATCTGGCCCAGCCAGCCGTATTTCTGGCTGGTCTGCGAGGAGCGCACCTCGGTCGCGATCCGGTTCCACTGGCTGGGCGCCATGCCCAGGCCGTTCTTGAAGGCCCCGGAGAAACCGACGCGCAGGCTGTTCAGGTTTGCGGCATTGATGAGCATGTCAGGGGTCCTCTCAAGCCGCGGCTGCGGCGGTCAGGGCCTCGTCCAGGCGGACCCAGACCCCGTTGGCGTCGACACCTTCGATCAGCCCGGCGGGCGAGCGCGTGGAGGTGCCATCGGTCTTGGCGACGGTCTGATCGTCGACGGCGTAACAGACGTCGCCGATCTCGGCCTTGGTGATCTCGTCCGCCGCCGCCGAGTTGGCGAAGCGGTAGATGCCAGGGCGGTAATCGCAGGTCAGGTCACCCGCCGACCCTGCGGAGTTGTCGACCCGCTCCTCGGCACGGCCGGCACCGATCAGGCCCGTGGCGGTCTGGCCCTCGACCAGGTTGCCCGAGGCATCCCGCATCACCAGGGCGCCGGCATAGATCAGGGTCGAGGCGGCAACGTCGCCCTGGCGGATGTCACCCTCGAAACGGGCGGTGTTGCGGTCTGCGGTCAGTGCGGCCATCAGGCTGCCTCCTCTGCCTGCAGAAGCTCAAGATACTCCTTCTCGGAGTAGCCCATCTGCTCTGCGATAATCTTCTGGTCGATGCTCAGCTCGGTGATGGCCTCACCCTTCGGGGCCGGCTTGGCGGTATGGGTCGGCGAGAGCTTCTTCATCCGGGTCACCACCTTCTCGGCGCGATCCGGGCTTTCCAGCCAGATCGCCGAAAGCTCGGCGCGGAACTCGGCGTCGATGGCCCAGCCTTCGGCGACCTTCTTGTCCAGCCACTGATCGGCGCGCAGCTCGTCCAGCTGGGCGGTGAGTTCGGCGACCTGGTCGGCGTCGCCGGCATTCGCCACGGCCGCCTTGGCCAGGACGGTCAGCTCCGCCACGCTGGCGCCCTCCTCGGCCCCCAGTGCAAGCGCCAGGGTGGCGAGCTCGGCGGGCTTCTCCGCGCCTTCCTTCAGCTTGGAAATGGCGGCGAGGGTCGCGTCCTCACCGGCATCATCCGCGAGGCCCAGGGCCTTCGCGATTGCGGCCATGCTCATGTCGTCTGTCTCCTCGGATAGGGAAGCGATGGCCCCGCCCAGGGCGGGGGTATTGGTCAGGGAGGCGTGGAAGATCCGCGCCACCTTGCCGGTGGCCTTGTTGAAGGACATCACCGGCGAGATGCCGTGATAGGCGCGGTCGGCCATCAGCTCGGCGCCCTTGCTGTTCCAGGTCACACGCCCCCAGATCCCGTCCGGACGGCCCTGCAGCTCCTCGATCCAACCCACGGCCGGCGCATCGCCGCCTTTCGGGGCGGAGCGCGTGGTGGCGTGGTTCACGTCGATGAAGATCCGCTCACCGGATGCGGTGCTGGCGGCGATCAGCTCCTCGGCGCTGTCGTAGAACCAGGGGCCCCGCCCATCGATAGAGCGGAACTTCTTGCCCGGCGCAGGCAAGAGCTGGATCCATTGTGGCGGGGCTTCACCTTCCAGCGAAAGAGCCACCGCCTCGAAGGACGAAATATCGGGACGCGTGTTCATGAGGGCAAAATGCCCGGCGCCGCGCCCCTGTTACGTTGGCAAGGTCGTGCTGCAGTGTCTCATGGAGCTGCCGGTGCGTTCTGGAAGGAAGGGCAGCGCAATTTTGGTGAGAGCATCAGCTCTAGAACTGCCGACATGCGTGACACCGGCCCTGAGCCGCCCTTCGTGCCAGGTGCGGCGAATGACCGGTGTCAGCTCGGACTTGGAGCTTCAGCCAGTTGCCAGATTGAACCAGTTGCCAGATTGAATAGGAGTTGCTCCGAGTTGGATGATAACGAGCCTTCGTCGCGTTTAATGTTGAGGACTAGAAAGATCTTCTCTCTCGCGCGTTCATTGTCATCGGACGAATCTATCATTGCGGTGAGCAGGCTGGCAAAGAGGGCGAGTGCCAGCATTATGACGCCGTTCCTGATCGATATAGTCGCCGCGGTCGCCTCGTTGGATCGAATTATGTTGTCTCTTTGGAACGCCGAGGCCGCATTAACCCTTTCCAGACGTGCGCTCTCATCGTCGCCTGATATCTTTGATAAGTACCCCGCTCCGTAGCCGTATCTGGGCTTAGGAATGCCCCCAGAGAACCCGATGTATACACCAATAATAAATTGAAGGCTGGATATCAGGAAGATGATCGCTATAGGGTACTTCATGTCGGAGTGGCTTAGCGTTTGTAGCAGTGTAGTTCCTGCTAACCCAGCCACGGCAACGGATATGGACAACGCCGCGGTTAACTTGAAAAGCTTCTCATCAATTTCTTTTGCTCTTTGCCATTCAGATTGTATTAGCTCATCAAGCTGGCTGTTGCTGAGCTCTCGAAACGGTAGCTCGCACAATTTTTTCGTGGCAACATCTCGATTTGCCAGCTTCATATGAAGCGGAGCAACTAAAGAAGCTGCGATGACCTTCGGACGAGAAATAATCCACTTTAAGGTGGCGCACATATGTTTCAACATTCGCCCGCCAGAAGGTCGGCAATTGAATTGGATATTGCTCGCCCGTCAAAATCAATCCACCCCCATTCCCCAGTCGGGTTAATTTCTACAAACCAGTATTTGCCGTTTGAGTAAGCCAAATCGATAGCGCCGAATGTGAGGCCAAGTGCCTTTGTCAATTTTATGCACTTTTGAGAAACTGGTACCGGTAGGTCAAAGTCTTGAATTTTCAACTGCCTCTTCGGCGTCAGTCGCCAATCGCCGGATATCTGACCTTCGGAGCTGAAGACACCAACACACCATAGCTGATCTCCGACAACGGTTACACGCAAGTCAATTTTGTTGGATATGAAGTGTTGGACTGTAGCCGGGGCAATATGAAGCGAATCATTGGAAACTTCCTCCCAGTTCACGGGCTGAGTGTAGCCAAAGAGCTGATCATCCCCTTGCCTCAAAAGAAGAGTGTCAATGCTCTTTAACACAATCTCAGACCCTATGCTCTGCTCGACCTTAGCGTTCCTGTCATTCGTCATCAATGTCCTTGGAACTTCAAACCCGACACGCGAAGCTTCCAGAAGTTGGACCGCCTTAGTTTCAGCGCGATAGGTTTGCGATGGATGATTCACCCACCTCGCCTTGTCGAATACCATCATAGATCGCATAAAAGCAGACCATTGAGTTTTCGAGATTTGATCTTCGAGGGAGGCTTGGGGTTCAGAGAATTTCCGATCAAAGGTGCCCTGCCGCCACCATACAGACAGAAGCTTGTTGCTGACGCTCCATGTGCCTGCCTCGGTGCTGCAAGTTAGAACGTGGCCAGATGGGTTTAGAGAAAGTGCGTGATCCGAAAGACTTTCTCTATTTAATCGAAGAAATTGCGTGCCGTTCTCCCTGAGACGAATGCAGATTCGATCAGTCGAAAAGTCTAGCTCACTAGACAATATTAAAACCTGAACATCGCGGATCAATCTACTGTCCTTTTTGATCTTCGCCCGTTTCAATATCGTTTTTTTTGCTCTGAGGTATGTACTTGGAATCGTTACACAATGGCCCGGACTCTCCTTGCCAAATACCTCTCTCAAAGTCATAAACTGCGTTCTCCGGCCGAACACCGTGGGGCTGCGCTAGCGTTCGACGGGTGGTTTTTAGAAGGGCGTGCATAATAATCCTATTCTCGGTGCATGCTTGAGGATGCTGTATATCGAAGAGTGTAGCCGACACGAACGATGCTGTCATTATCGGGCTTTGTCCAGCGTCCGCGTCAGTGAAGAAACTGCAAGGCATACGATGAGTCACTCGGATAGGGATACTGGACTGTTTCGCACCCAACCGTTGCGCATCCGCTGCTACATTCACAAAGTCCGCTTGCTGCGCATCTCTGCCGTCCGTCCAGGGTGCAGCGAACGGCTTCTTCCCGCCCTCCCGTCCCGCGTCTGTCGCAACATCCGAGATAGAGGCATCGGAGCTACTGTGCATGAGATCAGTCTTCGATCAGGCCTTGAAGATAGTCTTCAATGGTCTCCAGGAGGGCCGTCTCATCCTCGGGACCTATGCCCAGGAAGGGCCGGGCCGGGATGTCGCCCCAGGGGATCGTCATAAAGAAATCGCGGCCATTCTTGTCCTTGCCGATCCGCGCGCCGAACTGCCCCTGGGCCGCGCCGAACTGCATCACGGCGGCGTAGATCATGTTCGATCCCCAGTCGACGTGTCCCGGCGCAACCTCATAGGCAAACCTGGACGAAAGCGCGCGTGTCACCCCGACCAGCGGGCCACCTTTCGGCGTGTCGCCCCGCGCGGCATAGGCTTCCAGCGTTGTCTGGCTGCGCGGCGCCCAAGCCGTTCCGTCGGGCGCGGTTCCCGACTTGAAGTTGCCCTTGGTCCGCTCGACCATCAATTCGCCTATGTCCTGAAGAAGCGGAGTCAGATCGTCCAGAGCCTCATACGCCTGCGCCAAGGCCGGCCGCAGCGTGTCTGTCGTAACTTCGACGGTGAAGCCGTCAACCATCGACAACAGTCATTGAGGGCTGGATGTGCTTGGTGGCTGCGAAGATCCGCCAGAACTCCGGATCGTCTCCCAATCCGGCGTCCCGTGCGGCCCGTTCTTCAGTCTGGGCCCAGGCTTCGGTCAGCAGGTAATCGGAAGGATCACCTGTCAGATCTGCAAGCAATGCCGTGAAGCGCAGATCGGCGCCGGTCACGTCGAAACCGGCCGCAGCCCACCGGGCGCGGTCTGTCTCCGAGGGCAGGAATGGAACGCGATCTGCCATTGGATCATTCTATCCGAATTCCAGACTCAGCGCCACAGGATTGGGACCAGGCCGTTCCCCGGGTCTTATCTCGCGAAGCCTGATGTGGATTGTGCCCTTTTCCGTCCATTTCCGCAGGACGCGAAACCGGGTCCCGCGTGCAAACAGCACCTCCTGTTCATTGGGGTGTCGTGACAGGTGTTCAATGCTCTTGCCTGTCGCGCTCTCAATTTCAAGGCGAATGCCGCCGCCGAATGAAGCCTCGGCCGTTCTGGATGTACTGGTAAAGCTGCGGAACTCGACGACGCGTCCCTTGCGCATTCCGGCAAAGACGTTGCGAAGATCCGTGCCCGGCTTGGCGTAGACGCCTCGCCAAACCGTTTGCGTGTAGTCGGGAAGCTGGTGCAAGGCATCATCGATGAGGGTCGCCAGTGCAAGATAGCCGGACGTCTCCGCCCCCTCCTGGGCATTGCGCAAGGCCGCATTGATCGCCCCGTATTCATGCCCTGTATAGACGTTGATGGCGACCTTCTGATCCAGTGTCAGAGAGGCGTCGACATGTTGCGATACCCGATTGCGCAATGCACTGACGTGATCCGTGGCCTTTCCTGCATCCCCAAGCACCTGGGTGTAGACGTCATTCAATGTGGGCAGCGACGGAGGCGCAGGCTCTTCAATGTCCCGCGTGAATTGATCAGCCAGCTTGGGCGGCAGGTTGACCGCCTTGCCCTTCATCTGCGCAAAGACCTCCTGCACTATGCTCTCACCCGGCGCATAGCCCCAGCCTCGATCGATCCCATCCGGTTCGCCGGTCTTCTGGTTCAGATCCCGCCAGTTCTCGGGTAGTGTGACTTTCGGGTTGCCGCCGAGGCGTATCGCCTGCCGCAACGAGCGGGCGCCGACGACATAGCAGCTGCAGCCCCAGCCGTTCGGGGGATAGTGCGTGGCCCAAAACGGGTGGTCGGCCGGCAGGATCAAGCCGTCCCAGGCAAGGTGCTGCTCGCGCGGCTCCAGCGCGCCGCCGTGGCGATAGACCCAGTATTTGAACCCGCCCTCGACCAACTGAGCATGCCGTCCGGCGGCGTAGCTGGTGCGCATGTTCGTCTGGTAGATGATCCGGGTGCGCCAGGCCTCGCCCTTTTTCGTGCCCTCCCCGGTCCAGCCATGCCAGCCGCGCCGCTCGACGATCTGCCGGAAGTCACGCCGGAACTCTTCCAGGCTGGTGCCCTCGGCGATGGACTTCTCGACGGCCTTGGCAAGGTCCGCCAGCAGGTCCGCCTTGGCGGCACCGGCCACCATGAAGGCGCGGTCGTGCTGCGCCTTCCACAGATCGTCCCACTTGGCCGTGGGCACATGGTTGCCCAGGCGGAGCCGGAAGGCCGCCACCTGTTCCTTGAACGGCTTCCGAAAACTCGTGGCGAGATCAGCCATCGCCGTCCTCGGCCATCAGGCGCCCCGCAAGATCGCCCGCAATGAAGGCTTGCGCCAGGACCTCCGCCAGCGCCTCCTGCGAAACCGCCGGATAAGCCCCCAGCAGCATCTCGCGCAACTCCTCCAGGCTCTCGGTCGAGCCCATCATCGCCTCGATCTGCCCCAGCATCGCCTCGATCTCAGGTGCGGCCTCCTCGGCCAGCTGGTCGACCGCGATGTCGAGAGGCGCTGTGCCGCCCGCTGAGCGGCCTCTCTCGTCGTCACGGCCAACCGCCGCCGAAAGAGCGGCAAGGGTATTCAATGGGTATTTAACGGCGCTCTCAGGAGGGTTTCCGTCCCCTGCCCCCGGTTGACCCGGCGCCTGCGGCGCATTCTGCCCCCCGGGACGCAGGATTTTGGCCCCTTCGGAGGGCCGGCGCAGGCCGAGCTTGGCATAGACATCGTCCTCTGCCACGGCCAGCCCGCGATCCACGGCCTCCCCCACGGTCTGCATCCACTTGGCAAGGTCCTCGGCCTCTGGCCGGGCGATGACGATCCGGGGGTAGCGACCGTGCCCGGGATAGTTCAGATCCACCCAGGGCCGCACCAGGTCCCGGTTGAGCGCGCCGGAGAGCGCCTTGGCGTCCGCCCGCTCGATGTCCTCCTGCACCATCCGGTGCTCCTTGCCGGACCCCAGCCCGCCGACCTCGGCGTCAGTGGTCGCGGTCTGGCCCAGCACCGCCTTCGAGACCTGCTTGTCCAGCCAGTCGGCCCGACTCTCGTAGAGATCCACCGAGGCGCCGACATTGCCGGTTTCCACGAATTCGATCTCCATGCCCTCGGGCATGATCGCGGCACAGTCCCCGGCGATGTTCGCCACAGCCCGGAACAGCGTGTTCCGGTCCTTCTCGGAAGCTCCCACCGGATACCTGCCCACGCGCAGGGGCTGGCCATAGGTCTGGGTGAAGATCGCCCAGTCCCGCAGCGTGTACATCTTGAAGAGATAGGCCCAGGTCACGGCCCGACAGATCCCAGACCGGGGCGTGATCCCGCTCTTGGCCCGGATCCGGGGATGGATGAACTTGTATGCCGGCAGCGGTTCGTCCTGGCCGTTCTCACCGATCAGGATTGGCGTCTTCAGATCGCGGCGGTCGAACCGAAACCAGCGCGGGTCCCGGGCCTCCAAACGCACCGGCCAGAACTGACCGGCGCTTTGCTCCCAGATGATCTCCGTGAAGGAATAACCCTTGCCGATGCTGTCGAGGATATCGAACAGCTCCTCCTCCAGCTCATCGCGCAGGAGCCAGGTGCGCAGATCCTCGGCGATCCGCTTGTCGGTCGCCTCCGAACTGGCATCCTCGACCGTGATGTCGAGCTGGGTGACAGACCGCTTCCGCGTGCCCAGCACGCCGACATAGTGCAGGTCGCGCTCCTCCATCGCCTCGGCCAGCTCCAGCTGGCGTTCGGGATGCCCTTCGTCCGCTTCGCGCAGGATGTTCGCCAGGCGGCGCGGATCGAGCCCGTCGCCGGGATAGCCGGTGAGCGGCGAACGGACGCCGGTCAGGGAGGGGCCTGCCACCTCGCGCGTCAGCTCACGCCGACGGACCGGGCGGCCCCATTGATCGACCAGTTGGGTCATAGGTCACTCCTTTGCGGGTGGATCGGCCGAGAGCGGGAAATTCGAGATCAGCAGCTCGCCCCGGCCGGTCTGGGCTGCGCCCCTGGCGACGGAATAGGTTGTCCGGACCGGCGCCAGCTCGGCCCAGTCGAAGATCTCGCGCACCTCCGGCACGTCGTTGATCGACAGGAGAAACCGCCCCCTGGCGTGGCGGAGCTGATCGGCCAGGTCACCAAAGCGTTCGCGCGTGAAGGCCTGTTTGCCATAGTCGCCTTCACTGCCCCAGTAGGGCGGATCGAGGTAGAAGAGCGTCCCCTCGCGGTCGATCCGCCTGATGAACTCCGCGAAGTCCAGGCAGGTCACCGTGACCCCGGCAAGGCGCTCGTGCAGGGCTTCGAGGTCCGGCTCCAGCGTGGTCAGGTTGAACCGGGCGGGACGGTCGGTTGAAAGGCCGAAGTTCCGCCCGCTGACCTTGCCGCCGAAGGCGCAGCGCTGCAGGAAGAGGAACCGTGCAGCGCGCTGCATGTCGGTCAGGGTGTCCGGATCGACGGCGATCAGCCGTTCAAACCCTGCCTGTGTCGTGATCTGGAACCGCAGAAGGTCCAGGAAGGCGACGTAGTGTTCCTGGAGGACCCGGAACAGCGTGTAGACCTCGCGGCTGAAGTCGTTGATGAACTCGACCCGCACAGCCCGCCGACGGCGCAGGAAGATCCCGCCCATGCCGACGAATGGCTCGGCATAGGTGGTGTGCGGGGTGGCGTCGATGATCGCGCAGATCCGTTTCGCCAGGTTGCGCTTGCCGCCCAGGTAGGGGGCGATGGGGCGCGCCTGGCGCAGTTCTGGATCGCTCATGTCGGTTAACCTTCTCTTTACCGCTTGCCGTGCAGGGTCTACATCGGGCGGCCGGACGGTTGTGACGGTCGGCGGGGTGGCATAGCTGGCTCCCCGTGTCGGGAGCATTGGTACTGCTCCCGGCCCCTTTGGGCCTTTTGTCAGCGCGGGCATCAGAGGATCCCCCCGCGCAGGCGCGCGCCCAGCGGCTGGCGCCACCAGGGCCGGTCATTGTCCCTGTCCTCGGGACCGTCCCGGCGTTCTGTCACCGGCTGGTAGGCGATCTCGGTGCCGGTCTGCCGGCTGGCGTACCAGGCGAGCGCCCCGGCCACGGCGCTGTCGCCGTGACGGTCCAGCCCGTCGCTGCCCTTGAAGCGGAAGTCGCGCGGCACGCGGATGATCCCGTCCACGAACTGCAGCGCCTGGTGATCCGCCAGCACGTCGGCATGGGCCGGCAGTTCGATGGTGCGGTCGGTGAAGGCCTCGATGTAGGAGGGCATCTCGGAGGCGTACCATTCGCGGCTGAAGCTCACCTCCTCGATCCGGCTGCCGTAGCGCATGGCAGCCTCCTCGGCGAGGTAGGCGCCGTTGCCGGTCTTGTCGACGGCCCCCTTCATGAAGCGGGGCAAACGGTCGGCGATGTAGAAGAAGACCTGCTTCTGCTGGCCAAAGGGGATGTTGCGCATCTCGACAATCAGCCTGCAGCGCTGGCGCAGGTCCTCGCCCTCTTCCAGGATCACGATGTCGGTGGCGTCGCCGGACCGGGCAAAGTCCTCGCCCAGGTTGTGCCGCCGCTTCGGGTCCAGGCTGTCGAGGGCCGGCTTCAGATGCTCCTCGCACCAGGCCAAGGTCTCGGCCTTGCGCTGTTCCTCCGGTGCGTTCTTGAAGGCGTCCGGCTGGTGCCAGCGGTGGAAAGGCGCGCCTTCGACCAGGCAGGCCTCGATCTGCACCCGCGTCAGCGCGGCACCGGCCATCTCCGAGGGGACCGCGTCCAGCTCCTGCTTCATCGCGGCGTCGCGCGCGCCGTAGGAGCTGCGGATCTGCGCCTCCCAGGCGTCCTGTGCCTTCTGCGACCAGGTCTCGCCCTTCATCAGGCAGACCCGGTTGAAGAGACCGTTCAACACCGCGTCGCCGAAAGTGTAGGTGTGGACCTCGAAGCCGTTCTTGCCGGCCCGGGCTTCGCGGATCAGCTCGTTGAACGGGTTCAGGTGCCCGTTGTGGGTGGAGATCACCCGCACCTTGCCGCCCCAGATCAGCAGGGCGTTCACCGCATCGATGACCTCGCGCACGTCACGGTGGAAGGCCGCTTCGTCGATGACCACGGTGCCCTGAAGGCCGCGGATGTTTGCCGGGTTCGACGACAAGGCCTCGACCCGGAAGCCAGAGGCAAAGCGCACGCGGTAGGCCGCGATCTGCTTGGTCGTGCCGTCGGGTTGCTGGTCCTCGAAGAGGAACTCTTCGACCTGCCCCAGCTCGCCGGCCACCACCTTGGCGAAATGGGCGACATAGCCGATGGCCTCGCGGCCCTTGTCCTTGGTGTCACCGATGTAGAAGCAGTTCTGCCCGCCGGCGGAGCGTTTGGCGGCGGCGATCAGGGTGCAGCCCAGCATCTCGGCAAAGGTGATCCCCGTCCGGCGCCCTTTCTCGCAGACCTTGAGGTCAGAGGTATCCTCCAGCCAGGTCTTCTGGTGCTCCATGAGGATGCCCTCGGCAAGCGGGTCGAGATCCGCCGGGATGTCCCCGCCGCGCGGTAGATCGGCGGGGAGTTCCTCGGGATTGCGGGAGAGGACAGGCTGCGTCATGGCGGTCACTTCTTCGACGGTGTCGCCTCGGCCGGGAGGACCCGTCCTGGCAGCCCCGGGCGCCGAGGCCTGAGCGAGACCAGGTAGGGTTCTCCCCGCCACCAGCGCACCTTGGCGGCATCGCCGAGGTGGGTGACAAAGACCTCGCGGCGACCGAGGCACCAGGCGAGTGCGGCCCGCCATTTCGGCCCCTTGCGCCAGTGGTGGTCACCGACCAGGAGGATCGCATTGACCTGGGCGCGCGACCGGCTCACGACCGCAGCCCCAGCACGCCCCTGCGCAGGCGGTCGAGCATCTCGGCAGAGAGTCCTGCCTCGGTGGCCGTGGCCTCCAGCGCCTCGTCCATCTCCGCCTGTGCCACTTCGCGCGCCTCGCGGGCGACACGGGCGCGCTCATCGGCCAGAAGCTTCTCGCGCATGCCCGAACTGCTCATGAGGTCCTTGAGCATCCGGCCCAGGCTCATCAGGTCCCTGGGGTCGAGGTGCTGATCTTCGGCACGAACCGACTGGATCATGTGAATCGCGCTGGTGGCGATCATCTGCATCAGCACTTTGTGCAGCTCACCCTCGGCCTCGATGTCGAGATCCGACAGCAGGGTCTCGGCGATGGCGAAGGCTTCGCGCTGATCCTTCAGCGCCTTGGAAAAATCGCCGACGGCCGTCTTGCCCACCGACAGTTCAAGACCCGCCTCCTGCAGACGGAAGTTCAGCGCCTCGGTGACATCGACGATGTCGGCGAAGCCCCGGTCGCGCAGCTCCTCGGCCAGCCAGCGGCGCAGCTCCTCCGGGATCAGGTCCAGCTTCTTGGGCGGCGGCATGTCAGCTTCCCGGCCGGGGGCGCTGGACGCCGGGATGCTTGGCGATGCCCTGGGCAATCTCGACGCCGCGCGTGGTGGCGGTAGCGACGATGAAGCCGCCCGCCAGCTCCTCGGTGGTCAGCATGCCCTGTTCGGCCAGCCAGCTCAGCTCGGTCACCACCTGGTCGCGCGAATAGGTGATCCCGAAGCGCGGAAGAAGATCGGTCATGATCGAGACATTGGAGGTGTAGCGCGGCGCGTCCTCCAGCATTCGCAGGATCGCCAGGCGGGCGTGTTGCTGCAGTTCTTCGGCGTAGCTCATGGCCGGCCCCCGATGTTTAAAAGGTAGTTCTCGATCCGCTCAACCGCGACGTAGAGACGTTTCGTCTCCTCGCTGCGTGACGAGACGGTGGTTTCGATCCGGGAAAGCTGCGCGCCGAACTCGCCAAAGCGCAGCTCCAGCCCGTGCAGATCTTCCTTGGCAGGCAGACTGGCAACCGTCTGTTCAAGCGAGCTGATCCGCTTGTCCTGGTCATCCATGCGCCCCGATCCGGTCTTCAGGCGATCATCAAGCGCGGACTGGCGCGTGCGCATCACCGCGACGGACATCGCGACCAGGGAGATGACAAGAGCGGCGCCATCCAGGAGGATTTTGATCAGGTCATAGCTCACAAGGCGGGTCCTTTCTGGATCACTTCGACGCCCGCCAGGCATCGAGAGCGGGATTGTCGGAAAGCACGGGATCGGAGGCCTGGGGCGTCTCATCGCCGTCGAGGGCGCGCAGGCTGTCGCGGCTCTTCAGGACGGCTTGCGTCTGGGTCAGGAGGCCCGCCACGTCGCGCTGGAAGTCGAGGCCCTTCACCTGCTGGCGCCCTCCGAAAAAGAAGGTGACGATCACCAGGATCACCGCCCAGACGCTCTGCGGGATCACGGCCCAGGCGGCAAAGACCTGCGCCATGAAGACCGGGTCATAGGGGGTCCAGACCAGCACCCAGAGCGCCCAAAGCGCCAGCAACGGACGCGGCAAACGGTTGAGACCGTCGATCAGGCTGTCCCACCAGGTGCGGCGCGTCCGCTGACAGAACTCGGCGGCGAATTGCTCCAGCGCCGCACTGTCCAGGTCATGGCCGCGTTTCGACGCGGCCTCTGCGTTGACCCGGAACACCTCGGCCATCTCGCGCACCGCGTTGCGGTCACCGCCGAAGAGCGTGGAGAGGATCTGCCCGATCAACCCCATGCCGCCACCCGCGCCTGAAACTGCGCATCGGTCATGTGGTACTCGGGCGAGATCAACGCCTCGGCGCGCTTGATCCAGCCGCCCTTGCCACCCGCCCGGGTGCGGGCGTACTTGCGGCTGGCCGGGCGCCGGTCGGCGATGCGGAAGTAGAAGTTGCGCCGTTCGATCCCGTAGGCATCGACCAGGAACGCCCCGGCCCGCTCCCAGGCCCGGTTCGCGGCGGCGATGGTCCGGGGACCGATCACGCCATCGATGGCGATCTCTGGCGGGGCCATTTCACAGAGCAGAAGCTGGAGGATCTTCACCGCGTTGGCGCCCGCATTGACATACATGTCGAAGACGGTGGGTTGCAGCGCCTCGGGCAGTTCGTCGATGCGCGGCCCGAAGAAGTATCGCTCCTCGAAGATCGTGACGGCATGCTCCCGCGAGAGCGCGCGCACGTCCAAGACGTCGATGTCGCCGTCTCCGTCCAGATCCCCCCAGGGGATGTTGCGCAGCGTGTGGATCGTGACGCCGTACTTGGTCGCACCGCCCGGATCGTCGGGATCGTTCACGAACCCGCCCTCACGGGCGACGATCTCCTCGGCCATCCGGCGCACGTCATGTTTCCTGGACATCTGATACCCCCGTTGAACGGGGTCAGAATGCCGGGTTGAAACGGCTGTTTACGTTGGCAAGGTTGTCGTCAGAAGAGGGACAGCTGGTCCGGATCCGTCGGAGGCTGCAGCGCACGCGTCTCGCTGAGAGTGCGCTTGACGTTGGTATAGCTGGTCTTCAGGGCACGACAGATCTGCGACATCGACAGGCCTTCGGCATGCAATGCCCGGATCAGCCAGTTCTTCGGCATCGGGATCGTGACCCTGTTCGAGGGCATGCGCCCGCTCAGCTCCCGCAGCTTTTCCGCGCCGATCAGCTGCTCGGCCGCACTGCGGCCGCGGGGATCGTCGGGGAAATAGAGAGGAGAGCCACCGAACATGACCAGGAAGCTGACCGCCATGCGCGGCCCCAGGACCTCGATATAGGGATCCAGGTGCGCCGGGTGGCGCGGATATGCCACCGGCTCGGTCATTCGATGTCGCGTTTCCGGGGCGGGCCGCTGTGGCCCTTCTCGGGGCGGTTCCGCTCGAAACAAGTGGTGACATTGCCGTTCTGGCTCAGGCGAAAAGAGATGCCCTCGATGTTCACCGCGCACATGCCCTCGAAGCCCTCGCAGGCGGCGTCGATCCGCGCGCCGAGCTCGCGCCGGACAGCTTCGATGTCGATGCCCTGCACCCGCTCCAGGTAGCGCAGGAAGGCATGATCGGTGACCCTGTGGCGCGGCTTCTTCATTTGCCGATCCTCGACCATTCGAAATCGATCTTTGCCCGCTTCCCCCACTGGATCAGGGCCTGCAGCACCGCGTCGATCTTGTCGTGATCGCGCAGCCCGTCGATGTCGGCCGGGACAAAGCCCCAGGCCTCGCCGAAGCGCTTCTGGATGAACTTGTTCAGCCCCTTGCGCGTCGGGTCCTTCAATTCACCCGCATGGCCCAGCTTGGCCCAGAGAACATGGACAAGGCGCAGATCGGCGCGGGGCGCCTTGGGGCGCTTGCCCGAGGACGGCCGGAACCCGCGCGCCTTCAGCTCGTCCAGGATGCGCTTGCGCTCATCGTCGGACATCTCCGAAAGGCTCGCCTTGCCCACCAGGCGCAACTGCAGATCGTGCCGGGTGTCCGCGTCGATCCCGAGCTGGCGGCAACCGACCTGAATGGTGCGGATCATATTGGCGGTCATGAAAGTAACCCCGTGTTAACTCGGTTGCCGGAAAGTCATCGAATGGTGTTCAAGATCATGATCCAGGTAGATCGCGACCTGCCCGACAGGCGGCAGGGCTACGCGCGCGCAGAAACCGAGGCCGAGGCCCTGGCAATGAGCGGGGCCACCATCGCGATTGCCCAACCCGGAAAGCTCTGGCCCGGCGGACCCGACGAGACCTTCTACTGGAACATGTGACCTGACAAAGGTCCGGCGCATCACCCGCTCCCTCACGCCTTGGCCAGGTCGATGGTGATGGCTTCCCAGGGCGCCTCGCCGTGGTCGCGCTGGTAGCAGCGGACGTAGGTCTTGGAGCCGACGACGCGCATGGCGTCCTTGATCGCCTCCATCGCCTTCTTCCAACGCTCGTCCGCGATCTCCAGGCGCAGCAGCATGAAGATCTCGGCGCGGTTTATCTGACCCGCCTTGTCGGTGTTGAAGGCGCGGGTCACGACAGCGCGCAGTTCGTCGCCTGCATCCGCGGCCCATTCGTTCAGACACTCGTCGATCAGGTCTTTCGCGATCTGCAGCTCGGGGCCAAAGTCGATCTGGTCGGCCACCTGGACCTGGACCTTCATGCACCCGTCGAAGCTCATGAAGGTCTTGTTGCCTTTCGCACCGCCGCGCGTCTCACCGTACTCCTGCGCCAGCAGCGCCTCGAAGCCGGAGAGGTCCTCGAAGGTGTGGTTCTTGAACCGGCTGACCTGGCAACTCAGCTCCCTGGCGTAGCCGATCACCTTGCGGACCACCTCGTCCTGCAGCTGGTCCTGGGCCTTGACGGTCGAGAGCGGCTGCAGCCGCCCCTTCGCGTCCTTCATGTGCGGGGTCCCATCGACGTCGATGACGCCGGGTTTGCTCTGCTCGGTCATGGGGGTGTCAGGCATTCCCGTTCTCCTTGTTCATGGGGCAGCGATTGCAGGCGCGGAACATCTGGACCGCGCGGGTGTTGCGCGACGAGAAGGCGGTCGAACGCCCGCGCCAGTCGCGGCAGACTTTCTTGTCGATCTCGCCCAGGACCGGGCAGACCAGCGTCTCGCCCATCAGGGCGCCGCGCACCCTCTCCTCGACCGCCGCCATGTCGCCCGTGTAGGTCCGGGAGAGGACGGTCGAGACCAGGGAGGCACTGCGCCCGATCCGGCGCGCCGCCTTGTTCTGGCTGGTGCGGTCGCATTCCTGGGCCAGTTCGCGGATCCAGGTCGGCAACTCCGGCCCCCAGCCGATGCGGGCTTTCTCCAGCGCGCTCATGATGTCCCACCGTTCAACGGCTGGAACTCGCCCTCGTTCGGGTCCATCAAGCCCTTGACCCGGCGCACCACGGGGGCCTGCGGGCCGGTGTTGCGGATCAACTGGTAGCGCGGCTGACGCCTGCCCGGGATCGCGGTCTCGCGCACCTTCAGGTAGCCCGCCGCCAGCAGCGACCGGCAGTAGGAGCGGGCCTTCTCGACTGTGACCTCGACACCGCCCGCGTTGGCGTGCGCCGCCAGGTCGGTCGGGGTGAAGTTCGGCATGCGGCGCATGGCGCGCCACATGTTTCCCTCGGGCGTCGGATCGGCCTTGACCGACGGCACAACCGGGATCGCCCGGGCAGCGTTGACGTAGATCTTGCGATGGCCGTCCTTGCGGGACACCCGGATCCACCCCAGGCGCGCCCAGCGGCGCATGAACTTCTGCGCGGTCTCGGCGCACATGTTCATCTCTTCGAGGTCCTTCCAATGGAACTCGGCCAGCCCTTCGACCTTACGCCAGGCATCGCGCTCCATCGGGCTGCGGAAGTCCTGGCTCATGCCGCCCCCCGCTTGCGCTGGTTGACCAACTGGGCGCTGATCGCGCCGCCGATCCCGTGGAGCTTCACCAGCGACAGGAAGTCGGTGTCGACCTGGCGTTGCCCCCGCCGTCGCGCCGCCTCACGGATCCTCTCGAAGTTGACGCTCAGCTTGCGCGCGCTGCCATCGGTCAGGCGCAGCAACTCGTCGAGGACGTCGGGCGAGACCTCGACCCCGGCGCAGTAGATGCGCGCCAGGTGGCCAGCATCGGCCGCGTTGCAGGGCAAGGTCTCGGTGCTGACCAGGACACGGTCGTAGATGTTCGGCCACTTGGTCAGGTTCGCCTCGAAGTCCGGCTCCCCCACGAAGATCAGCGGCGTGAAACAGCCCTCGTAGATGTCGCGGGCCACGTCCATCATGCCGGACTTCATGAGGTACTGCGCGTCGTCGATGATCAGCGGGCGGTCGGAGAGCGCCAGGGCACGGCTGATCGCGTCGGCCTTGCGGGGCAGCGTGCCGCGCACCCCCTTCATCTCCAGCTCTTCCAGCAGCACGTCGGCCATGTGCTGGCGGGTCCAGGTGCTCTTGGCCTGCACGATATGGGCGTTGTACTCGTTCGCGGCTAGGGTCGTTGCCGAGGTTTTCCCCGCGCCGTGCCGCCCGAAGAAAACACCGATCCCGGGCAGCGTGACGCTGCGGTGCTGCAGCTGGTCGACCATTTCCAGCAGGGCCGCGACGTTGCGGAGGGGGGCCAGATCGCCTTGCATGTTCTGCTCCTTATTCATTCGTTGTTCTTGCCCAGCGCCCGGTGCATCCGCAGACGGGAGCGGTATTCCGAGGTTGTCTGGTACTGGGCGAGCCAGTCCGCCTGCTCGGGCGTCATGGGCTGGCCATCGTCCTGCATCTGCTCCAGCTCCAGCGCCCGCGCGAAATCCTCGTCCGGATCGCGCTCGTCCGGTTTCGGGGAGGCGCGGCGCTGTTCCAGCTTCGTGACCCGGGCCGTCAGGCGCTCTTCCTCCTCGGGAACCTCGGCCCTGCGGCGCCCGCCCTTGGGCGCGGCCGGATGGATCTTGGGCAAGCGGATCACACCCGCATCCGGCAACCCGTCGCCCGGCGCATCCTCTCGCGCCGCCGCCAGCCGCTTGGACGCGGCCGCATCCGTCATCTTCTTCTCGATCCGGGCCTGTTCCCGCGTCAGGCGCTTGAACGCCTTCTTGTCGCGGTTGTGTTCCCTGGCATCCGCCACCGACAGGAACCCACCCGCACGTTTGACCGGCGCCTCACCCAGGAAGGTGCCATCCATCTGGTAGACCAGCAGCCCGGCATGCAGATCATCCGGGTCGAACCGAACGGTGACGTCCTTGCCCGCGATCTGCCACATCCACTCGGCCCAGTAGCGCGAGCCGTAGATCGAGACCTCGCCATTCTTGCGATCCGCCCGGACACCCTCGGCCCGCATCAGCCAGAGGCGCTGTTGTTCCTCGGTTGCCTTGGTGATTGGTGAGGCCGCGTAGCTCTCGTTGAACACCTCGTCGAAGGACCGTTGATTGGCCACTTCCGACCGCCGGCCCCGCCGGGCGTTATGCGCCGCGATCTCGCGCTCCAGGACCGCGCGGAAGTCCTCCAGCGGGATGGCCCGCGCGCCGTGGTTCTCCGGCTTCTCGACCGTGTTGCGCCCGGTGTAGGCCCCGACGAAGGCCGGGTTCTTGGCGACGCGGTCACAAAGGTCGCGAAAGGCGCGCTCGATGGGTTTCGCCTGGCCCCAGCCCGGCGTCGCGAAATGAAGCTCGATCCCCAGGAGCGGGAAGAGGCCCAGGACCTCACCCTGCACCAGCTTGAAGCGTTTCCGGTGCTCGGTCTGGCCGGTCATCACCTTGTTGACGAACTCGTGCCCGTTATCCATCAGGCAGTGCTGCGGGATGCCGTAGCGGCGGACCAGGTCACCAAAGGCGAGCTGGACCGTGTGCCCGTTCGCCGTCTCCGAAAGGCGGTAGGCCAGGAACTTGCCGCTGTAGATGTCGGAGATCGCGATCATCTGGATCCGGCCCGGCTTCTCGCGGTCCGGAAACTGGATGAAGACGTCGAACTTGTGATAGTCGGTCTGCACCGCCTCCATCGCGTGCATGTAGGTCTTGTCGCGAGTCTGGTGCGGAAAATACCGGCTCAGCGCATGAGCGCCTTTGCGCAGGTAGACCTGCACATGTTCGGGCACGGTCTCGGCAATGGTGCGGCGCACCCGGAATGCCTTCCTTCTGCGCAACTTCCTCGGCCCAGTCATAGGCCGCTGTCAAAGGCGGCTGCGATTTGGTCAGGAAGTAGGTCTTCACCAGGTCGAGGAACGCGTCATCCAGCGGCGTCTGCGTCTTGCGCCCCTTGCCTGACGCGGGCGCCAGGTAGGGCAGCCAATCCTCGGGCGCGATGCCCTCGACCAGGGCCAGCCAGTTCCAGAGGGTCTTTTCCGATTTGCCCGTCTGCCGGGCCACGGCGCGCACTGCCTCGGTGCGGGTCATGCCCGCGCGTTCCAGCGCATCGACCTCGCGCAGCGCCGTGAGGCGCATCTCGGCGGTTTCCTTGACTTTGGCCTTCAGCTTGTCGAATTCCGCCCAGGCCTGGTCGCGGGACCGCCTGGGCGTCTCCGGGGCCGGGTCATGCAGTCCATGCATTTTGCTCAGCGCGACCTTGGCCCGCGTCGGGAACAGGCTGACATGGTATTCGAGGCCCCCGCCCCGACCTTTGCGGCGGCGCACCTTGCCGGGCTGGCTGGCCCAGCCATGACGACGGGCGAGATCATTCACGCGCCGCTTGGTCGTGGGCATGTCTGGCAGACAGGCCTCGGCAATCTCGGCGGCCGTCCACCAGGTCTTGGCGGGGGCGGTCGTCATTCGGAGAGCCCCTTGTCCATTTCATCCAGAAGCGACCAAACCTCGGTGCCATGCTCCTCCAGGAACCGACGACGCGCGGCCTTGTTGGCGCGCTTCCAGGCATCAACTATCCGGGCATAGCTCGCGTCGGTGGCATCCTTCGGCGCAGGGCCTTCACCGCGCGCGGCCTTCACCTGGCGCACGGCGTCGGCGGCACTTTTGGCCTCGCCCTTGGACATGAGATCGACCACGTCGTATCGATCTGTCACTTCGGATATCTTCGACAGTTCCATCAAATCGGCCAGCGCTACCGGTTTCGGAGCGCTACGCAGAAGTTGAATGTCACGCGGGTCCAGCACCGTCCCAGCCCGCACAAGGCGGCGCACATGGCGGTCAGAAACGCCCATCGTCTGCGCCACGGCCTCGGCAAAGGATACGACGGACATCGTGTCCGCCGTATCCCAGCGCTTAGCCACGAGGCCTGCCCCGATCTGGGCTTTGGCCTCGGGATGCATCTTCTCGTAAACCTCCTTGCGACGCGCCAGGAAGACAGCCGTATCCAGGGCCGACAGCTCGGCGCCCGCCAGGTTGTCGTCGATCTCCATCAACTGCGCGAAGTCGTCGGTGCAGTTCCAGCAGGTGACCTTGATCGTCTCGTAGCCGTCGACCCCTTCGTCGCGCAGCTCGCGCGCGGCAGTCAGTCGGTGTCCGCCCGCCAAAAGGACGATCTTGCCGCCCTTCTTCAGTTTGCGAACATGGATCGGGTCCTTGATCACGCCCAACTCGCGGATCGAGGTCTTGAGCGCCTCGACCCCGGCGACGCTGACTGGCCGCAGGCGATTGCCCATGTCGATCTCATCCACCGGAAGTTCGGTGATCGTGGTGATGATCTTACCCATCGGCGCGCGGCCCCTTCGTCATCTTGTAGTACCAGCGGGGCTCGCCATTCGGCCCGTCGCTGCGGCGGGTGCAGTCGATCTTCGCGCCGATGCAGCGCAGCTCGGAGATGATCGCGCTGACGGCGGGCGCCTTGGCCCGCGTCATGATCTCCAGCGTGGAATGCTCGCGCTTGTCGCTCAGCACCTTGAGGACACGCTGCAGCCGCGCGGACTTGATCGAGGCATGGTTCATGCGGACAGCCCTTGGCGGCGGTCGAAGGGATCCGCTCCGCGCCGACACCCGTTGCACATGCGGTTGTGCGGTCCTTCGCTGATGAAGGGCGCGCTGCAGCAAAGGCAGGGGCGACGGCGGCGGCGCGCGTCGTGGTTCAACTGCTTACAGCGCTCATCGGCAACATCGCGCGAACTGACCTGGTTGGTGACCTTCTTGCGCGTCCGGCGGTCGAACACCGCCCAGCCGTAACCGGTCTTCTTGACTTCGAACGGATCAGACATGGCGCCGCTCCCGTGCATAGCTGGTGGCGCTGGCCACCAGGGCCTCGATGGCGATCAGCGTGCCGCTGGCCTCCAAGGCGTTCAGCCGGTCGATGGCGTCGCGTTCCAGCGCCAGGGCATCCCCGATGTTCTGGGCAGCCGTATCAATCTGGCCCAGGCGTTGAGCCGTGGAGGCGAGGCGGCGATGGGCGCGAGCCTGTGCCATCAGACAGCGCAGGTCGCACAGGTTTTTCCGGGTTTCAGGGGGCATTGAACGCTCCTTCAAACGGGCAGGAACAGGGGGGCAAACAACGCGCCGATCAGCAGGATCGCGATGCAGACACCGGCGATCCCGTCGCCGATCCAGCTGTCACTGATCCACCGTTCGGCGCGGACGATCCGATCCCACGCCGCGCGCCCCCGGGAGGAGCTGGCGGCACGCGGCGTGAGGGGCTGC
Organism: Mameliella sp. LZ-28; assembly: GCF_012274245.1. Lineage (NCBI taxonomy): Bacteria > Pseudomonadati > Pseudomonadota > Alphaproteobacteria > Rhodobacterales > Roseobacteraceae > Antarctobacter > Mameliella sp. LZ-28. The sequence continues at coordinate 32,813 of NZ_JAANYX010000036.1, forward strand.
AGCGCACGCGCGCCGCAGGATCCGGACAGGCCCATCTGCTCGTGAGTGGTGGCCTTGCCTGTGCCAGGCCCGCCCGGTGTTTCGAGGTCAAAGAAAGCGTCCCGGAGCGCCTCGGCATGGTCGCGCAGATGCGTGACCGTGTAGGCCAGTTCGGGGTGATAGCGGGGATCGATCACCGTCTCGATCAGCGTGGCACCCAGGGCGATCCGCTCGCGGTCGGTGAGGCCCGCGCCCGCCATATGCGCGCGCAGGACAACGTCGGCACGGGCCAGCATCACAGCACTCCTGTCAGCTTGAGAACGGCCAGCCACGGGCAAAACCCGGCAATGGCCAAGGGGATGATCCACCAGCCGTGCGGCATCACGCGGCTCCTTTGCTGGCGGTCTCGGCGGCGGGACGCTCGATCTCCGCTGGCCACTCCAAGTCGGACGGCCAGTTCTCGGAGAACCAGGTCAGGGCGGAAAGGAAGCGGTCTGGCGTGATGTAAGCTGGCCGCCCCTTTGGAGTGCCCTCGCGATACACACGAAGACGCTTTCCGTCATTCAAGGCCAAGGTCGAGACTGTGCTCTCTGCCAGACCGGTGTGCGCTGTATACGCTCCCGCCAACGTCAAAACGTCGGTCACAAGGTTGCGGATTGATTTCATTACTCTGCCTCGGTATTCATACCAAATTAGTATTTGGTACACTTACCGATAGTCAAGGAGAATTTTACTCGGTACATGTACCGATGACATGGATGTTAAGATGCGGTTCGAACAAGCAATCAGAGACCGGCTTGAACAGCTGGGCATGAAGCCATTTGCTGCTGAGCAAGCCTACAACCTGCCACCCGACACACTCAGGAACATTCTAAACCCGAGGAATAAAAACGGCGCCGGTCCGAAGCTCGCAAAAATTTCTGAAGTCTGTGAAGCGCTTGGGATCGAGATCTCCTTCGGCCCACCGCGCTCCGTTGAACCAACCACAGAGCTCAACGGCGAACGCTTCTCCACCATCGCCAGGTACGACGCCAGCGCCGCGGCCGGACACGGCGTGGTCAACCTCGACGCCCCGCCAAAAGATCACCTCGCTGTTCCACGCGACTGGCTGATCGAAACTGGCATCCGCCCAGACCGCTGCATCCTGATCACCGCGCGCGGGGACAGCATGGCGCCGGCAATCTCCAACGGTGACCTGGTCATGATCGACCGGCACCGGAAAGAGATCACCGCGGGTAAACTCTACGTCTACAACGACCCGGACAACGGCACGCGGGTCAAGCGCCTGGAGCTCATACCAGGCGCCGCGACGATCATCGCCCGCAGCGACAACCCCGATCAAAAACGCTATCCACCCGAGTACCATACCGGCCCTGCCATGAACGCGATCTCACAGAACATCTTGGGCGAGGTTGTGTGGTCCGGGCATTTGTGGAGGTAGGAGTCAACCGGCCCGAAGCCGAATTTCAATCCAAGCGCATCGGATGACCGTTCCAGCCCCCATAGCCGCCATAAAACGGTGGATTTCAATGATGTGACGTGGCCTTCTAGGAGAGACATTCATCGCGACTGCAACATTTGCGCAAATATCAACTCGCCAAACGCAGAGTGGTCGGCGGAAACAACTGAGGCAATGACTACTTGAACAACTGAAAAATTTGGAAAACTTTGCCGCTGAGGTCGTGGGATGTCGTTTTGAGGAAGTCGGGATGAGCAAGTTCGATGTTTCCGACATTGAATTGGTCGATGTTTGGAATAGCAGTACGTTCGGGCGTGAAATTCTCGCATTTCTACATGAAAACCAAGCGCTTTTAGAAGAATACCACCGTGAGGATGAACGGTTGGAAAGTCTCGACAACAACGAGCATCTGGCGGAGAAATTGCAAGGAAACCGGTACTTTAGCCAGTTCGAAGACTTGCAAATCCACATTGCCAGCGCTCTCGCAGGACGCCAAATTCGCGTCTGGCATTACACACGACTGCTCGACTTTGAAGTCGCTGCCATGAAGGGCGCGATTGAACTTTCGACTGCGGAAAGAATGCAAGCCCGGTTGGCCGAGCTCAAGCGCCGTCGCCTTCTTACCGATCAAGAGTTTGAAATACTGCTAGAAGGAAGCTCGCTCAAAACGCAGAAAGAGATAAGAGAGAACCGATTTTTCTGCGTCCCATCGCCGATCGGCGTGACAGATAGAGGGGTCGAGCTTCTTTTAGGGAACTGGGGGGGCGAAGTTGTCTACTTTCACCAACGGAACGAAGCTTTGCGGCGAAAGCTCGGAACGCTGGGTGCTCCACGGGTCGCCGAGGTTGCAGTTGAAGTATTTGACCCGAATTCGCGATACTCTTTGGCGAATTGTATGCTGAACACATACGCGCTTGATTTGGGCTTCCCGCTTTACCCGACGAACATCGATCTTTGTATCAAAGAAGATCCGCCGACCGCGAGGGTTCTTGCCGTTCATACAGAAGGGGAACGAGATTTCCATGCGCTCGGTTGTAGTTATCCCGAAGGGGCAGCATTGTTATCCCGTAGGCATGAAAAATGCAATAAGCTGTTTGACGACTGAGCAGCGTAGCGCGAAGGGTGGTCCGACTGCGCAGTGCCCTTTCCAGCGTAGACGGCCCAATGCCGACGTCCGTGCAAACTGGTACTGATGACCGCTTCGAACACAAGTTTTAGTTGATCTGTGATGCTTGAATTATATTCGCTGTCGTTCGCTGTGGAGGTGCCTTAGGTTGCGATAGTCAGGAAATGAATGCGTGCCTTAAGGAATAGAACTATGGAGCGAAAGCCTTCCGGCATTGACGAGCGACCTGAACAGCTCAGGCCGCCGGTTTTGAAATCTGAAGGTTTCACTGACTCTGAGCGCTATCTGGCACGCTTGGCTGATCGGTCTTTTCTGAACCTTTGGTCTTACTCAAGCCCATATAGAGATCAGAAAATAGGTGGGACTGGTGACGGAAAGGAGCTGTGTGACCTACTGGTCGTGTGCGGGGAACACGTCATAATTTTCAGCGAGAAAACGATTGATTGGCCCAGTGGTGATGTCGAAGTCGCATGGTCTCGATGGGCGAAGCGTGCAATCCGAGACTCGGCAAAGCAAACCAAAGGGGCGGAGCGATGGTTGGCTGACTTTCCGGAGCGGGTCTTCTTGGACAAGGCGTGTTCTGTCCGCTTTCCGATTGATCTTCCTGCGAATGAAACCCGGCAAGTTCACAGAGTTGTCGTCGCCAACGGATGCGCCGGGGCATGCCATGATTTCACTTCGGGACACTCTAGCAGTCTGAAAATAATCCCGAACATTGTCGGTGACCATTATTGGAGAAAGCGAGGCGAAACCTGTCCATTGCCATTTGCGATCGGCGACATCGATCCCGAAGGCTCATTCGTGCATGTCTTCAATGAGGCTGCACTCGACGTGGTAATGTCAGAACTCGACACGGTGCGAGACTTCACGGACTACCTTTCAAAAAAAGAAGGTTTTGTACGATCCGGGAAACTCAGGGAGGCGCATGGGGAGGAGAACCTTCTCGCTTACTACTCAACCCGTATCAATGACGAGGGTGACCACGACTTTGTGGTCGATGAAAAAGACGCTCCGGTCACCATAGACCACCTGCACTACTCAGACTTGACCAAAAACCCGCAATACAAGGCAAAAAAGAGGGCAGACGAGGTTTCTTACCTCTGGGATCGGCTTATCGAAGCTTTCACAAACCATATGCTCGATGGGACCTCGATCACGCTTGAGGGATACGACTTCGACCTTCGGAAGAATGAACTCGCTGTTAGATTCATGGCACTTGTGCCTCGGTTCATACGGAGAGCTCATTCCGAAGCTGTCATCGGCGCGTTGGAGAAAGGAAAGAAGTCCGATATATTTGCTCGCGTGATGATGAGCCCTGAAGGATCAAAGGATAACGAAACCGCGTTCTTCATCCTCACAGTGAAATATCTTGATTGGATGGAGAAAAGCGGAGGGTATGAAAAATACCGCGAGATGAGGTCTGGCCTTTCGCTGATTTACGCGCGAGGCCTGCTTGAACGCCACGCTCACCTCAAACGTGTAGTTGGCATCTCGCGCGAGCCCCCACACCAAGGTTCAGGCATATCTGAAGATATGATCTATGCTGAGCAACATGAATGGACTGATGATGAGCGGGCAGCGATAAGAAAAGACTGTGAAAACGCGGGAGTTCTCCAAAACCTCAATGAAAGCCGCTATCAAGGGGAAGAGTTTCCGTCGGTCGACAACATCATGACCCAAATATCGGGCGCGCGCCCCTCACGGCCAGATTTGAACCGCAAGCAACGGCGAGCGCAGAGAGCTCGAAAGCGTAAGGGTAGGCGCTAGTGCGACAAACGGAAGCTTGTTTGAGCCAAACTCCTGTTCTTGGAACACTTTGTGTGAAAGGTGCCTTCTTCGAAGCAGGACACGGATCGGCGCCAAGCGGCGACATTGCGGACCTTCGTGCAGTCTGCAGCGAACGACGGCATCCCGCCCTAACCTTCGTCGGCGGATCTGGTTTGGCATAAAAAGCCCGTCAGTTGTCTGCGACCACTACCGGTCAGGACAGGGGCTGGGCTCTCTGGTGTCCGCGATGACTACAAAGTTCTCTCCCTTCATAGGAAAGCCACCAGATTTCCGTGATGGAATGGCCGCAATCTCGCGCCTGGCCAGCTTTCTCACGGCGGGAAGCGCCTCCGCCAAATCGGGTAAGTCGTTGCCGCGCGCGTACAGTTCGACGTCGGAAAGGACTTCAAGCAGCCAAGAATGATCGCGCATAGAGAGTACCCAAAACGTTGCAGACAACTTGAGCGTAGGTGGTTCGAACTTAAGAAGTAGTTAAGGCGCCGTCCGTACAGAGTTAACTGTGGATTAACCTTGAGCGTGTAGGTTCCAAGCATGGCAAGAAACCAAGTCCCTTTGCATTTGGATGCAATGCAAGTTCGAGGTGGCCGCCCGGCCAACGTAAACCAGCGGCCACCTCGTTTCCGTCGATTGGGGCTTGCCCTAATGCTAATCTTAGGCTGGGGCTACCTGGTCTTCTTAGCTACTTCTGCATTCCGGCTGTTCAATTCCTCATGATTGCCGCTCAGGCTCATCTACAGCCGAATTCACGCATATACTGCCTAACTCTTTCTAGATTGGAACGCGTACTTTGCCCGCAGAGCGACTCGCAGGGCACGCCATCACCGTCGCCATCCGCTCGCCTGTATCCACATACGCACCACTGGTAGACCGCCTCTCTACAGCTTCCGAACCGACCACACGTTCCACCACAACTGTAGCTTTGGGCGATCTGGAACGACTGACGCGGTTCCTCTGAAAACGTGGCGGTCGGAAGAGCTACGATCACCGCAACAACAATGCATTGGCAAAATCCATTAAAATTTAGCAATTCCAAATCCTTACATGAACTTCTCCGGGTGACACAAACCAGATACAGCGGCAGAAATCAACCCTCTGGGATCGCCAGTGCTGCGATATTGAAACCGCCCAGGAACCTGTCTTTGAACTGGAATTGTCAAACAGAGTATGTTCGGTCAAGGCGCCGAAATTCCATCGTGATTATGCACATTCAAGATGGGCCGAAATCACGTCCCAGATGAGATCAGCCCCCAATGCATCAAGAGCTCCGCCAGAGCTTTGTTTTCACTTCCGAAAACCTCTTTCTGGGACGCCAAGATGGAACCGGGCGCAGACCGTCCCAGTTCCAGCTCCAGAATCATCCAGGTATTGTCAGTCAACCGGCCCCGTCGCCCCAATTAAACTAGGTTTGAAAGGGGGTTGAGCCTTCCAAAGCTCGACAGTCCAAGATTCGGTCCCAGGGACGCAAATCTGCCCGCAATGCCGAGTTTTGTGTGTGACTGAAAAACTCCGGTGCGGCGCGCTGGGTCACCCTCCACCCCTGTGAAAGCCCTTATTTCATTGGCCGATCCGGCTTCTGCCGCCTTCATCGCCCCTCTTCCGCCTTCACTGTAAGAATAAGTGTCACCTAACAGTGACGCTAAGTTTTGCAGTGAATTACACCAAGGTTTACAGCAACGCGGTTTTGACCTTCCGGGGCTGACGCTTTCAAAACCGCGCTCTGGCGGAGGTGTTGAAGGCGCCTTCAACACCCTCTTCACCCCCTGCCCCTTCAACACCCCCTTCACCCCCCGATGGTGATGCCCTTCACGCCGGCGGCGAAGGCGGCCAGCCCTGCGGCGTAGTTGGCAAGGTCCGCGTCGCTGAGCGCGACGTTGTGGGCCGAGAGGAAGGCGAACTCGCCATAGGGCGAGAAGGTGTCGCTGTTGCGCCCGAAGATCGTGACGTTGGTCGTGGCGGGCGTGGCCGCGTAGTCGGCCCAGTTGACCGCCTGGATAGCGCCGCCGTTGTGCACCAGGCGCAGCCCGGTATCGTCCTCGGTCACGATCACGCTGTTCCAGACATTGGCTGTGACCGAACCGACGTCCACGTTCTGGTTGGCGCCGTCGTTGAAGTTCAGCGTCAGGCTGTCGCTCGACAACAGGTTGAACCCGTTCGAGACCCCGAAGAGGGTCTGCGACCGGCTGGTGTCCGGCACCCGGTAGATCACCGCCAGCGTGCGGTTCAGCGAGGCATAGTCGTTGGTCATCTGGAACCGGTGGTACTCGCCCGTGCCGGAGAGATCCGGCAGCGTGGCGATGCCGTCGGCCCAGGTCGCGACGTTGCCGCCGGTGGCGGTGGACTGGTCGGTCAGGGCAGCGCCGCCCGCGACGCTGTTCGCGGTGATGTCGGCCGTCATCTTGATGCTGTCGATCAGGCCGGTCTGCGGCTGACTGCCGTAGTCGGCCAGGCTCGGCAGGGTCTCGTTGTCGGTGGTGACTCCGGAAAGGCGGATCAGGGTGGCCATGTCAGGCTCCTTTCTCGTAGGGGATCGGCTTGTTGAAGATCACGCCCCAGTTCCACAGCCTCGCGCCGTTGGGGCCTGTGGTGGGGGTCGCTGTCGCGCAGGTTGCCGCGACAGCCCGTGGCGGGGCCGCCGCCGTTGCCGGCAGTGCCGTAGTAGGCATAGGAAAGGCGCGGGTTGGCGCCGATGTCGGCCGAGGTGGTGATCACCACCGTGTCGCGCAGGATGCGCAGCTCCGAGATAGCCACCGTGCCGCTGTCGTCCTCGACCACGAAGCCGTAGTCGCCCGGGTCGGTGACGGTCGCGGTGTCGAAGACCAGGGGCGGCTCGGGAACGTGGAACCGGCAGGACAGGACCCGCGCGCTGTGCTGCGTGATCCGGCGCGGCTCCACCGGGTGCCAGTCCTCGCCGCGCCAGAGCCGCTTGAACATGACCTTGCCGAACTGCAGGCCGAAGTCGCGCCCGCCGGCCCCGTCCAGGTGGACCGCGTCCGCGTGGGGCACCGGGTAGGTCGGCCCGGCGATCACGATGTCCGGGTCGGTCTCGGCCGCCTCATCCGCCCCTATTCCGCCTTCACTGTAAGAATGAATGTCATCCAACAGGGGCACAGCAACACTCGCCCCAGGTGCAATTTCATGAGAACACTGTCACAGGCCCCGATCGTCGCTCCAGGAAGACCCGACCATGATGAACAGCCTGAACACATTCACCCAGGTCCTCGACCGCGGCGGCCCGGCGCTCTGGGCCATTGCGGTCCTCTCGGTGCTGACGCTGACGCTCATCCTTTGGAAACTGTGGCAACTCCTGCGCCTGGGCACCTGGAAACGCGCCGGGGCCGAAACCGCCCTGCGCTTCTGGGGCCAGGGGCAGACCACGCTGGCGATGAGCCATATCTCCTTTGATCCGGCGCCGCGGTCCCGCGTGGCACAGGCCGCGATGCAGGCGCGCCTTTCGATCCCCGAGGAAGACGCCCGCGAAGAGGCGGCCCGCCAGGCCCGGGCCGTGCTGACCGAAACGCGTCTTGGCCTGCGGATGCTTGACCTCGTGGTGACAATCGCGCCGCTGATCGGCTTGCTGGGAACGGTGCTGGGCATGATCGACGCCTTCCAGGCGCTGCAGGACAGCGGACAGCAGGCCGACCCGGCGGCATTGGCCGGCGGCATCTGGGAGGCTCTTCTGACCACCGCCGCCGGCATGGCCGTCGCCATCCCCGCCAGCGTCATGCTCTCGGTCTTCGACGGCATGGCGGATCGACTGGCCCATGATCTCGAGGACATCGTGACCCGCGTCTTCACCACCCCCTGGGCCTATGCCGGGGAAGAAGAGGACACCCCGGAGACCGCCTGACCCATGTTGAACCTTCCCACCTCCCCGCGCCGCCGCCGCCCCAGCCTGACGCCGATGATCGACGTGGTCTTCCTGCTGCTGGTCTTCTTCATGCTGGTGGCGCGGTTCGGCGGGACGGAGGGGCTGTCGTTGCTATTGTCCAGCACAGAGGGCGGCAGCGCCTACAGCGGCCCGCCCCGGCTGATCAGCGTGTTGCCACAAGGCGTCACGCTCAACGGACAGCCGGTCACGGACCTGCCCGGCGCGCTGGCCCCGTTGATGGCCTCACCACAGGATATCGTCGTGGTCCGCCCTGCCCACGGCACCGGCGTCGCGCGCCTGATCGAGGTGCTGGAGACCTTGCGCAAGGCCGGGCTGACTGGGCTGACCGTGGTAGAATAGATCTATGTTCCGATCCCGTCTCAGCACCTCCCGCCGGTTCTGGCCCGGCACGGCCAGGCCCAGCCGCGAACCGGTGGTGCCGATGATCAACGTGGTCTTCCTGCTGCTGATCTTCTTTCTGCTGGCGGCGCATTTTGCCGATCCCGGCAGTGCCAGGCGCAGCCAGTTGGCGGTCGACAGTCCCGCAGAGATGCAGCGCGTTCTCATCCTCGCGCCGTCGGGCATGGTCACCTTCGGCACGTTGCGCGGGGAAGAGGCCATAAGTGCCGCAGCGTCAGGCGGGTTGGTGCGCCTGCAGACCGGGCAAGAGACCCAGGCCGCCTTGCTGGCCCGCCTCCTGTCCCGCCTCGCCGAGGCGGGGGCGGGCCGTGTCGATCTGGTAACCATCGGGGAGGCCAAGGAATGACGGGGCGGCGCGTATTCGAGGGCCTGGTCTGCCTGGGTCTGGCGCTGGTCATCCATGCCGTAGCACTCGCGCTGATCGCGCTGCCGGACGAAGAGTCTTCTGATCCGGCCCTGAAGCTGGTCCCGGTCTCTGCGGAACTGGGCGAGCTTGTCGCCGCCTGGGATCGACCGCCGGAAACGGACGTTCCGGAAACGCCCGATGCCCCGCCTGACGAGACCGCCCCGGTGGCGCCCGCAAAGGGGCCGCTGACACCGACGCGCACGCCGGTGCCCCGGTCCCCCGGCATGCCGGCCGTGCCCACCGCACCGCCCGAGGCCGACCCGATACCGCGTCCGCGGCCTGCGTCCAGCGGCCCGGCCCCAGAGGCACCGCGATTGCCCGCCCCCTTTTCCGCCACCGAGTTGCAAACCTCGCGCGCGGCCCTGCGGAGCGCACCCGCCGCCCCGCGCGCGCCCGGCATCGGGATCGTCGCGCCAAAGACCGATGCCCTGCCCCGGATCGACACTCAACCTGCGGCTCCACCTCCGGCAGGGCCGGTCCGCGAGGCGTCGCCTGCCGTCACGCCCGATCCGCAACCCGCACCAGAGCCGACGCCCGATCCGGTCACGCCGCCTTCGCCGGGGCCGGAACCGGCGCGCCGCCTCGAGCCACGACCGGATCCGGTGCCTGAACCGCCCGCGCCGCCCCTCAGCCCCCCGGAGCCGGACTTGCCGGACCCCGAACTTGGCCCACCCACGGCACAGGCGCCCGTGACCACGCTGCGCCCGATTGCACGCCCCTTCGTGCGGCCCGCCCCCTTCCTGCCGCGCCCGGTCGCGCGGCCCTCGGGATTGGGCGCCCCCTGACCGGCGCCCCCACCTTGACCCTCCCGGCGGCATCCTAGATACCACCGTCAACCAAGGAGCCGTCATGACCGTTCCCGCCATTACTGACAGCCATTGCCACCTCGATTTCCCCGACTTCGACCAGGAGCGCCCCGAGGTGATCGACCGCGCCCTGCGCGCGGGCGTGCATCGCATGGTCACCATCTGCACCCGCCTGCGCAACGAACCCCAGGTCCGTGCCATCGCCGAGGCGCATGAGCCCGTATTCTATGCAGCCGGAACGCACCCGATGTCCGCCGCCGAAGAGCCCCTGGCCACGGTGGACGAACTGGCGGCGCTTGCGAAACATCCGAAATTCGTCGGCATCGGTGAAACCGGGCTGGACTATCACTACACCGCCGAAAGCGCCGAGGTGCAGAAGACCAGCCTGCGCATCCACATCGAGGCGGCGCAGGAAACCGGCCTGCCGCTGATCATCCATGCCCGCGACGCGGACGACGACATGGCCCGTATCCTGACAGAGGGGTACAAGGCGCAGGAGTACACCTGCGTCATGCACTGTTTCTCTTCCAGTGCCGCGCTCGGCAAGGCCGCGCTGGACCTGGGGTTCTACCTGTCCATGTCCGGAATCGCCGCCTTTCCCAAGTCGCAGGACCTACGCGACATCTTTGCCAATGCGCCGCTGGATCGGATCCTGGTGGAAACCGACAGTCCGTATCTTGCGCCACCGCCCCATCGCGGCAAGCGCAACGAACCGGCCTATGTCGCCCATACCGCGCAAAAGGGCGCCGAGGTCTTTGGCCTGCCCTACGAGGAATTCGCCCGCCGGACAGAGGCGAATTTCGACACGCTCTTTGCCAAGGCCGCCCTCTGGGAGCGCGCTGCATGACAGGAGAACTGCGTTTCACGATCCTTGGCTGCGGGTCTTCCGGCGGCGTGCCCCGGCTGGGCGGAAACTGGGGGGCTTGCGATCCACAGAACCCCAAAAACCGCCGTCGGCGCTGTTCCATGCTGGTCGAGCGCGAAACTCAGGACGGCACGACCTCCGTTCTGATCGACACCACGCCCGACATGCGCGACCAGCTGCTGGACGCCGGCATCGGAAGACTGGATGCCGTGGTCTATACCCATGCCCATGCGGACCACACACACGGCCTCGACGATCTGCGCCAGATCGTCTTCAACACCCGCGAACGGCTGAACGTCTGGGCCGACGGCGACACGCAGGACGACCTGCTGTCCCGGTTCGCCTATGCCTTCGTCCAGCCCGAGGGTTCGCCCTATCCGCCGATCCTGAACCTGCACACGATCAACGGCCCCGTCACGATCGAGGGCGCCGGTGGCCCCGTCACCCTGACCCCCTTCGAGGTCAACCACGGCAGCATCGACGCGCTTGGCTTTCGCATCGGCGATCTGGCCTACCTACCGGACGTGGCGACGATACCGGACGCGGCCTGGCCGCATCTGGAAAACCTGGACTGCTGGGTGCTGGACGCGCTGCGCCGCACGCCGCACCCGACACATGCGCATCTTGACCTGGCCTTGGAGTGGATCGCCCGTGCGGCCCCCCGCCGCGCGGTTCTGACCAACATGCACATCGACCTCGACTATGCCGAGGTGGAGGCCGAGACCCCGGACCACATCACCCCGGCCTATGACGGCAAGGTGATCCGCTACGCACTTTAGCCTCTTCCTGCTGCTCGGCAGTCACGACGGGCAAGCCCGGACGATATGGCGCTGTCCTGTTCAGAACCCATGTAGCGGCCCGACCCCGCGGCCGGCAGTTGCACCTCGGGGCAAGCTATGTGAGGTTGCCCACGCGCATTCCGCGCCTCTGACGCATTCATTCCCCAAGGCTTCCCGACATGCAGGCGCTGCTCGACGTGATCCTGCCGGTCTTTCTGGTGATCGGCGCCGGCTATGCCGCGGTCTGGAAAGGCTGGTTTTCCGACAGCGGCGTCGACGGGTTGATGAGCTTTACCCAAACCATCGCCATCCCCTGCCTGTTGTTCCGCGCCATCTGGACGCTGGAACTGGGCCCGGACTTCAATCCCTGGCTGCTGGTCAGTTTCTACACCGGGTCGGCCACGGGATTTGTCGCGGGGCTGCTGGGTGCGCGCTATTTCTTCAAGCGCGACTGGGAGGATGCGGTGGCCATCGGGTTCTGCTGTCTCTTCGCCAACTCGCTGATGATGGGGCTTGCGATCACCGAACGCGCCTATGGCAGCGATGCCCTGCAGGCCAACTATGTCATCGTCGCAATGCACTCGCCCTTTTGCTACGGCATCGGCATCACCGCGATGGAGATCGCCCGTGCAAGGGCGGCCGGGATTTCGAACCGCGCCCTGCCGGCCAAGGTGGGCCGGGCGATGTTCCGCAACGCACTGGTGATCGGCATCGGTCTGGGGCTCATCGCGAACCTCCTGAACCTCTCGCTGCCCACCGTGGCCACCGATGCGCTGGACATGCTGATCCGCACCGCGCTTCCCGCAGCCCTGTTCGGCATGGGGGGCGTGCTTTGCCGCTACAAGCCGCAGGGCGACGGACGGGTCATCGCCTATATCTGCGCAATCTCGCTGGTGCTGCATCCGGCGATCACCTGGACCTTGGGCACGCTGACCGGCCTGTCGACCTCGGCCTTCCGGTCCGCCGTTCTGACCGCAGCGATGGCGCCGGGGATCAACTCATACGTCTTTGCCAACCTCTACGGGCGCGCGCGGCGCGTGGCGGCCTCGGCGGTCCTGATCGCCACCACCCTGTCCGTGCTGACCGCGTGGATCTGGCTGTCGATCCTGCCATGACCGTGCACCACACATCTTGCCCGCCCGCAATCGCCCGCCCCCGTCGCATTTCGACAAGACCCGATTACAAGGCGCGCCGATCCTTGCGCCGGTTCAGCGAGGCCCCATGACCACCCAAGCCCAACAAAGCGTCGACCGGACCACCATCGGCATTCTCTTCATGCTGGCCTTCTGCACCTTTGCGCCGATGATGGACGCATTGGCCAAGGCGACACCGGCAGAGGTGCCCGTACCGCAGATCCTGGCCTTTCGCTTTGCGATCCAGGTGGCGATCCTGATGCCGCTGGCCGCCATTCTCGGCCACAGCCAAAAGGTCACCCTGGGCGATCTTGTCCGCCATGTCGCCCGCGCCGCCGCGCTGCTGGCGGCCACGGGCTGTTTCTTTACCGCGCTGCGCTACATGCCCATCGCCGACGCGATCTCGATCTTCTTCGTCGAGCCTTTCGTACTGATCCTCATGGGCGCCGTCTTTCTCGGGGAACCGGTTGGCTGGCGGCGGCTGAGCGCCTGTGCCGTGGGCTTTGGCGGCGCGTTGCTGGTGATCCGGCCCAGCTTTTCCGACCTGGGACTGGTGGCCTTTCTGCCGCTGGTGACGGCGGCACTGTTCGCCATCTACATGCTGATGACCCGCGCTATGGCGCGGCGCCTGCATCCGCTTGTCCTGCAAGGGCACACCGCACTGGCCGCGACCGTTCTGATCGTACCGCCCCTGCTGCTGATGGAGGGGACGGGCAACGCGCTGTTCGATCCGATCCGGCCGCAGGGCTTTGCGATCTGGACGCTGGTCGGGGTCGGCGTGGTCGCGACGATCTCGCACCTGTTCCTGACCTATGCGCTGCGATTGGCCCCCGCCGGGACCATCGCACCGCTGCAATACCTGGAAATCGTCGGCGCCACGGTGATCGGCTATTTCGCCTTCGGCGATTTCCCGACACCGCTGACCTGGGTCGGCATCGCGGTGATCGTCGCCTCCGGGCTTTATGTCTTTGAAAGGGAACGGCGGCTGGAACTGCGCGCCAAGACACCGCCGCCGCCGGTCTGAGGGCCTAGCGCGCCGGGGTGATGACCTCGGCCTCGGTCACGATCAGGTCCAACGGCTGGTCTGTTTCCTCCAGCGGCAGATCCGCATCCTCCTGCGCGCCGAAGGCGAACCCGATTGCCAGCGTCGGCCGCCGCGACCGCAACAGTTCCAGCGTGCGATCGTAGAACCCGCCCCCATAGCCCAACCGCCCGCCATCGCGGGAAAAGGCGACCAGCGGCACAATCAGCACCTCCGGTTCGAAATAGACCTGGTGTTCCGGGATCTGTGCCCCGAACGGCCCGTCGACCAGGGTGCAATCCGGCTCCCACCGGGCGAATTTCAGCGGCTGCCCCTTGGCCTCGATCACCGGCACGCCGACGGGGCCATGCGCGGACGCCTCGGCCATCGCGGGCACAGGGTCGATTTCCGTGCGGATCGGCAAAAAGCCGGACAGAGGCGCCCCGCGATACCCCGCAAGCACCTCGCTCAACTTGCCGGCGGCGCCGGGCGCCTGGGTTTCAAACGCCGGTTTCCGGCGGGCAAAGGCCGCCTTGCGCGCTGCCGCCTTGCGGTCTTCCAAAGTCGTCATAACAACACCACCACTGCCAGTCCCAGAAAGGCGAAAAAGCCGACCACATCCGTCACCGTGGTCACGAAGGCGCCCGAGGCCAGGGCCGGGTCCACCCCTGCCTTGTCCAAGATAACCGGGATCACGATCCCCGCCAGTCCGGCAATCACCAGATTGATCACCATCGCGGTGGCAATCACCCCGCCAAGCTGGAACGAGCCGAACCAGAGGATGCCCACGATTCCCATTATGACGGCAAAGGCCAGCCCATTGATCAGCCCCACCGCCACCTCGCGACGGATCACCCGCCAGATGTTGGCGCCGGTAAGGTCCTTGGTGGCCAGCGCGCGCACCGCCACCGTCAGCGACTGCGTGCCGGCGTTGCCGCCCATCGAGGCCACGATGGGCATCAGCACCGCCAGCGCCACCACCTGCGCGATGGCCGCCTCGAACTGGGCAATCACCAGCGAGGCCAGCACCGCCGTGACAAGGTTGACCGCCAGCCAGGGGAAGCGCCGCTTCGTCGTTTCGATCACCCGGTCGGACAGCCGGCTTTCACCGTCGACCCCGGCTAGGCGCAGGATGTCTTCCTCGTTTTCCTCGTCCAGAACCGCCATAGCGTCGTCAATCGTGATGACACCGACCAGTCGTTCGTTGTCGTCCACGACCGGCGCCGAGATCAGGTGGTACTGGTTGAAGGCATAGGCCACCTCGCCCTCGTCCCGCGTGACGGGGATGGTGTGAAAGGTCTCTTCGACGATGGATTTCAGCAACACGTCGCGGCGCGACGACATGATCTTGCCCAGCGTCACGTTGCCCACGGGCCGCAACCGGGGGTCCACCAGCACGACATGGTAGAACTGTTCCGGCAGCCGGTCGGAACTGCGCATGTAGTCGATGGCGTCGCCCACGCTCCAGTGTTCGGGCGCCATAACGACCTCGCGCTGCATCAGGCGCCCGGCAGAGAATTCGGGATAGCTCAGCGACTGGCGGACTGCAGCCGCGTCGCCGGCTTCCAGCGCATCCAGAATCGCGTCCTGCTGATCGCTTTCCAGGTCCTCGACCAGGTCGACGACGTCGTCGGTGTCCAGCTCGCGCACCGCGTCCGCCAGAACCGAGGGCGTCAGCGCGGCAAAGACCTCTTCGCGCAGCGCCTCGTCCAGTTCCGACAGGATCTCGCCGTCGAACTCCTTGTCGTACAGCCGGATCAGCCGGCCGCGATCATAGGCGTTGATCTGTTCCAGAAGGTCGGCGATGTCGGCCGCGTGCAGCGGCTCCATCAGCTCGACCAGCTGTTCCCTGTCCTCGACATCCACCGCATAGAGAATCGCCGCAACGGCCTTGCGGTCGAGCGCATAGGCGTCGTCGCGCTCTGCTGTCTCGGTGGTTTCTGCCTCCAGCTCTTCGGCCATGCCCTGCCCTCCACCTGTCGTCGCCCGACACTATGACAAGCTGTCGGCGGGCGACAGGGGGACTATGGCGATTTACCTTTCTTCGCGACCTGCCTAGGATTTTTTGCATGAGCAAACGCCACCTGCACCTGGGACAGACCCTGACCTTCACCGCCGATCCCCTTGTCGAGGGGCCGGGCGCGGCCCGGCACGACAGGCATGGCGCACTGGTGATCGAGGATGGCGTGATCACTGAGGTCGGCGGCGCCGAGGCGCTGCGGCGGGGTGACTTTTCCAGCACCACGGACCACGGGCAAGCCCTGCTGCTGCCCGGGTTCATCGATGCCCATGCGCACTACCCGCAGACGGCCATGATCGCCAGCTGGGGTAAACGGCTGATCGACTGGCTGAACACCTATACTTTCCCCGAGGAAATGCGCTTTGGCGACCCGGGCTATGCCGCGGAAATCGCGGGCCGTTACCTCGATCTGCTGCTGGCACAAGGCACGACAACGGTTTGCAGCTACTGCACGATCCATCCGGCCTCGGTGGACGCCTTCTTTGAGGCCGCCGCGGCGCGCGGCATGCGGGTCCTGGCGGGCAAGACCTGCATGGATCGCAACGCCCCCGAGGGCCTGCTGGACACCGCGCAATCCGCCTATGACGACAGCAAGGCGCTGCTGACGCACTGGCACGGGAATGGCCGTGCCTCTTATGTCATCACGCCCCGCTTTTCGCCCACCTCCACGCCCGAGCAGCTCTCGGCCCTGGGCGCTCTCTGGGCCGAACACCCGGACTGCCTGATGCAGACGCACCTCAGCGAGCAGACGGATGAAATAGCCTGGGTCAAATCGCTCTTTCCGCAAGCGCGCGACTATCTCGACACCTACGAGGCGCATGGCCTCCTGGGCGCAAACGGCCTTTATGGCCATGCCATCCACCTGGAGCCGCGTGAGAAGGACCGCCTGCGCGAGACCGGCGCCGCGTTGATCCATTGCCCGACGTCGAACACCTTCATCGGCTCCGGCCTCTTCGACATGGATGGGCTGACGCGTGCGGGCCACCGCGTGGGCCTTGCCACCGACACCGGCGGCGGATCGTCCTTTTCCATGTTGCGCAGCATGGCCGCCGCCTACGAGGTCGCACAACTGCGCGGGCATGCCCTGCACCCGGCGGAACTGATCTGGCTGGCCACCACCGGCTCGGCCCGGGCGCTGCGCCTCGACAACCGCATCGGCAGCCTCGCCCCGGGGATGGAGGCGGATTTCATCGCGCTCGACCTCGCCTCGACCCCGGCCATCGCGCAGCGCAGCGCGCGGGCGAAAGACCTCTGGGAGGCGCTGTTTCCGACGATCATGATGGGGGATGACCGCGCCATCGCGGCCACCTACGTTGCAGGGCGGCGCGTGGTCTGAGGCTCAGGCGATCCGAACCGGTTCTCCGTGTGGCGTTGTCAGGTAGGCTTTCTCCCAGGCATCCCGTAGCGCACTGAGGTCCTTGGCCCCGGCGATCCCCCTCTCGGTACAGATCCGCTCCAGCGCCGCGACCCAGGCGATGAAATAATCATCGCCACCGTCCAGTTCTTTCGACAAACCATGTTCCGCAAGCACCGCGCCGAAAACCTGCGTCCATTCCGGCCATGTGAAGGCCCCGCCCGCTTCCAGAGACACGGCCAGCGCAAAGGCCTGCGCGTGCCAGGGCGCCCCGAAGACGGGCTCTGTCATGTCTCTGGCTCCAGGTAGCTTTCCCAGAGATCGCAACTGACCGTATCCCCGGGCGCCTCCGCGGCGCCCCAGACCTCGGCTGCATCGAAAACCACGGTATAAAGCGGCTCGGCCTGTTCGCCCAATCCATGCGCGTTTGTGTCGGGAAAGACGTGGCACCCATGCGCGCGCTCCACGACCCCGGTCAACCCGGCGGCATACCCCGGCAGGCGTGTATGTCCACCCGTCACGGCCAGATTGCGTGCAGGACGACGCGTGCGCACGCGGTCGCCGGGCGCAAAGTGCGGCGCGGGACCCTCGCGCAAAACCGGCCCGCCGCGCGCCAATGTCCCGGCAACCGACTCGGCTTGCAGCCGGCGCTCGGCCAGGGGCGACGGCGCAGCCTCCGCTCCCGCCAATTCATCCCGGGTGATCACCCCTTGTGCCACCAGCAAGTCCGCCAGCCCGGCCAGCCATTTCTCGTAGTAGGAAAACGCCAGGTAGTCGGCAGGGGCGAGGCATTCACGGGCAAAGCGCGACCGGTCCAGCGTCCATTGCCCCAGCGCCCCCGCCGCAAGGGTCACCGCCAGCGCGCGGGCGTGCCACTCTTCGGCAAAGACAGGCGCGTCCCCGGCCGCAGGCTGCACCGGACCGTCACCGAACCGCCCTCCCATGTCATGAACCCGGGTCATGCAGGCGCCTCCACCAGCGCCGTGCCGATCATCGCGTCGCGGCTGACCAGAGCCGCCAACGCGCTTTCGTCCAGCCCGTCCGTCCCGACGGGCCGCATCGGCAGCACGAGATAGCGCACCTCGGCGGTCGAATCCCAGACCCGCACGCGCTGCCCCTCTGGCAGGGTCACGCCGAATTCGGCCAGCACCTTGCGCGGTTCGCGCACCGCCCGCGCCCGGTAGGCATCGAATTTGTACCACCCCGGCGGAATGCCCAAAAGCGGCCACGGGTAGCAACTGCACAGGGTGCAGACGACCATGTTGTGCTGTTCCGGCGTGTTCTCGACGGCAACCACATGTTCGCCCTGTCGCCCGGTGAACCCCAACTCGGCCACCGCCGCCGTCGCATCCTCCAAAAGGCGCTTGCGAAAGTCCGGATCGGTCCAGGCCCGCGCCACAACCGCCGCGCCGTTCCTCGGCCCGACCTTGTGGGCATAGATCTCGATGATCTCGTCCAGCGCAGCGGGGTCGATCAGACCCTTTCGGGTCAAGAGCGTTTCCAGCGCCTTGACCCGCAACGCCGGGTCAGGGGGCAAGAGACTGTGCGGCGGGGCGTCGTCGGCGTGATCGTGGGGCATTGGCAAAGCCTGCCCCGACCGGAGCCACCGCGCAAGCCCCCCCCTAGAGGGACGCAACCAAGGGTGACAGCCGCCAGGTCCTGTGTCACGGTCCCGGAACTTCAAATCCATCGGAAGGGAAAACACATTTCATGATCAAGGTATATTTTGCGTCGAGCCTCCTGTTTGTAATGACACTTGGCGCCGGCCCGGCCGCTGCGATCGTCACATTCGATCTGACGGACGCGCGGGCCGCAGAGCTGATTGCCCAGTGCGAAGCCGAAAAAGGCGCCCCGTGGAAACATTCCACCAGCCCATCCGTAGTGAACTGCTGCATACCCGGCGAGGACTGGTGCGTTGTCTGCACGGCGGGCACCCCGGAGGCCCCGACCAGTTGTATCTCGCTTGGCGTCCCGCCGGTGAAACCCGCGGAGTGACCGACCGGGGGCCGGGCGGCTTTCGGTTTCATTGCTTGCACCGGGGCAACGCTTCGCCTACATGACCCCGAAACCGACCCAACAGGCGCAGGCCCCATGGAAAACGTCATCCTCATCGTCCACCTTCTTCTGGCTCTCGGCCTGATCGGCGTCGTGCTGCTTCAGCGCAGCGAAGGCGGCGGCCTGGGGATCGGCGGCGGCGGCGGCGCCATGAGCCAGCGGGCCCCGCTGACGGCACTGGGCAAGCTGACCTGGATTCTTGCCGTGGGCTTCATCATCACCTCGATCACGCTGACGATCATCGCCGCCCAGAATGCTTCGGGCAGCTCGATCCTGGATCGGCTTGGCACGCAGGAACCCGCAACCGATGCGCCGGCACCGGCCCCCGGCCTTGACGGGATCGACCCGAACGCGCTGGTCCCGCCGCCCTCGGCAGACGGCGGAGACGCGGATGCGCCGCTGGTTCCGCGCGCCGACTGAGACCACTCGATTTCAGGAAAGGCGGCCTTCGGGGCCGCCTTTTTCATTGCGGGGCGGCGATCAGAACAGGCCGTCGTCCCACGACAGGCCCAAATCCGTGTCGCTGTCCTCGAAAAACCGGCGGACTGGCACATAGCGCCATTCGGGATCGGACCCTGCCGCCGTATGCCCAGGATCGCCATCTTTCGGGTTGGTCCATTCCGGAGAGTGTTCCGTGCCGTCCCGATACTCGGCCACGGTCACCTCTGCCCCCAGACCGGAGACGTCGGAGAACCCGCCCGAAGGCGCCGTCCCGCCACTGGCAAAGACAAAGGCATCCGTCTCGGACGTATCGTGGACCGCCTGAACCAGCTCGCCATCGGATCGCAGACCGCGACCGTCCTGAATGGCTTCTCGCTCGGCAAGGACCTCACCGTTCAGTGTTCCTTCAAAGTAGATTTCCAGGGCCATGATCCTGTCTCCTGCTTGTCGGCGCGCATTGCTGTCGGGGGCCAAGGACAAGGCCGCCAGCGGCCCCACGCCGGTTCCTGATTTCCCTGCCGAGACTAGCAGTTGCCCCCGGCAGGCCAGCAGTCAGGAATACCCCGACAAGGCGACAGACCGCCTACAATCCCTTGCAGATCGCCCATGCAGCGCAACAGCATCTAGCGGTCATCTGGACAAATCCGCGCGAATCCACTATGTCTCAAATCCCGTGTTGCAGCTGGTGCCACATCCGGTACAAGCCGCGTCTGAACTTGCAGGAACGCAGGCGATTGCCTGCAAAAATCACGGGGTTACCCAGATGGCGCGCTTCATCTTCATCACCGGCGGTGTGGTCTCTTCGCTTGGCAAGGGGCTGGCCTCCGCCGCCCTTGGCGCACTTCTCCAGGCACGCGGCTTTTCGGTCCGCCTGCGCAAGCTGGACCCCTATCTGAACGTCGATCCCGGCACCATGTCGCCCTTTGAACACGGTGAGGTCTTCGTCACCGACGACGGTGCCGAGACCGACCTCGACCTGGGCCACTACGAACGCTTTACCGGTGTCCCCGCGCGCAAGACCGATTCCATTTCCTCGGGCCGAGTCTATACCAACGTGCTGGAGAAAGAGCGCCGCGGCGATTACCTCGGCAAGACGATCCAGGTCATTCCGCACGTCACCGACGAGATCAAGGACTTCATCTCCATCGGAGAGGACGAGGTCGATTTCATGCTATGTGAAATCGGCGGCACCGTTGGCGACATCGAGGGCCTGCCCTTCTTCGAGGCGATCCGCCAGTTTTCCCAGGACAAGCCGCGCGGCCAGTGCATCTTCATGCACCTCACCCTGCTGCCCTGGATCAAGGCGAGCGGAGAGCTGAAGACCAAGCCGACCCAGCACTCGGTCAAGGAACTGCGCTCGATCGGCATCGCGCCGGATATTCTCGTCTGCCGTTCCGAGGGGCCGATCCCGCAGAAGGAGCGCGAAAAGCTGGCGCTGTTCTGCAACGTCCGCCCCGACAGCGTGATCGCCGCGCAGGACCTGTCGTCGATCTACGACGCACCGCTGGCCTATCACCGCGAGGGCATGGACCAGGCAGTTCTCGACGCCTTCCAGATCAGCCCCGCGCCCAAGCCCGACTTGTCGAAATGGGAGGATGTCAGCGACCGCATCCACAACCCCGAGGGCGAGGTCAACGTCGCCATTGTCGGCAAGTACGTCCAGCTGGAGGACGCCTATAAATCCATCGCCGAGGCGCTGACCCACGGCGGCATGGCCAACCGCGTCAAGGTACGGGTCGAATGGGTCGACGCCGAGATCTTTGACCGAGAGGACCCGGCCCCGCACCTCGAGAAATTCGATGCCATCCTCGTCCCCGGCGGCTTTGGTGAGCGCGGGACCGAGGGCAAGATCAAGGCGGCGCAATTCGCCCGTGAGCACAAGGTGCCTTACCTGGGCATCTGCCTGGGGATGCAGATGGCGGTGATCGAGGCGGCGCGCAACGTCGCTGGTGTGAAAAAGGCGGGATCGGAGGAGTTCGACCACGAGGCCGGGGAAAAGCGTTTCGAACCCGTGGTTTATCACCTCAAGGAATGGGTGCAGGGCAACGAGAAGGTCAACCGCCGCCCGGACGATGCCAAGGGCGGCACCATGCGGCTGGGGGCCTATGACGCGGTGCTGACCGAAGGCTCGAAGGTGGCAAAGGTCTATGGCAAGACGGCCATCGACGAACGCCACCGCCACCGCTACGAGGTCGACATCAAGTACCGCGAGCAGCTGGAAACCAGCGGTCTGTGCTTCTCGGGCATGTCCCCCGACGGCAAGCTGCCCGAGATCGTGGAATGGCCGGACCACCCCTGGTTCATCGGCGTCCAGTTCCACCCCGAGCTGAAGTCGAAACCCTTTGACCCACATCCGCTTTTCCGGGATTTTGTGCGGGCGGCGAAAGAGGTGTCGAGGTTGGTTTGAGGACGTATGAATTCAAAAATACAGTGGCGGCGTGATGTCATTTGAATAGCTTTACTTCCTGGGCGGACATTCCAGTTCCAGAGTACGGGTATGTATAGCATTCAGAATATCGCCACCTTGGAACCGATTTTGCTGTAAAGACCCGATCACTTTCGGATACTGTTCGCCACGAGTGCGATCCATATTGAGCAGTCAATAGAATCCAAAGAGCCGCCAAAGATTTGAATAGAGAAGATAAATTTGCCCGAAATAGGCACGCACTTCTGTCGTGCTTCGTAGCATTGTAGGCATCATACCAAGATAGAGATACCGTTGGCTTCGCCGAACTCCAGTCACGAAAAGGGTGAATCTCGCCAAGCCACGGCATCTCGGAAAATTCCAGCGCATACTCGTTCAATCTCATTGGCTTTAATAGACGGACAAAATCCGAAGTGTTGTAACGATCCTTCTCTAATCCATTGCACCTCAAAATGAGGCGCATTTGATTTTCACACTCAGTACAAGCAAGAATTAGGAGGCTACGAATTTTATTGCCAAAGCAGTCTTTATTTTCGATCACCGGCTCAATGACCTCCAAGACCTCCCACAACTGCCCTACCAAAGCCGAATAATACCTAGCAGAGTTGAATAATTCACCCATATCAGCATTCGCAAAATTAGGTCGAGCCGGACCGCTATCTGGATGCTGATCATTCGGCCTGCCGATTCTTGGGTAATATTGACCCGGGCATAATTCCATCTTGTGAACCACAAAGTCACAAGAAAACTGACCTTTCAGCGCCTCCCTAACTGAGCCATAATTGGAAACAACCAACTTCTCTGCGCCGTTAATACCCGCCCTCCAGATCTCGCCTTCTTGTTGCTGCCAAATTTGGCCGTGACCGTTTGATGTAACTCCGAAGAAACGTGCACCTGACACGTCTTGATCGTTTAATTCAGACGCATCCAAGTTCCGGCGCCTAGGTTTCGGACCAGATACAACGATGGTCAAAAACTCACCTCAAAAACTCAAGGACTGGAATATGTGTAGCCAATCCAAGTCTAGGAAATTTTATAGCGCTCGACAATAGCCGCGCCAGCGCCGACCCGCGGGGTGGCGCTCCGACGGTTGATCGGGTGCGGTTTATCTTGAC
The DNA here is from genome assembly GCF_012274245.1 of Mameliella sp. LZ-28. Classification (NCBI taxonomy): domain Bacteria; kingdom Pseudomonadati; phylum Pseudomonadota; class Alphaproteobacteria; order Rhodobacterales; family Roseobacteraceae; genus Antarctobacter; species Mameliella sp. LZ-28. The sequence continues at coordinate 55,873 of NZ_JAANYX010000036.1, forward strand.
ACATCCGAAGGACCTCAAAGGCCGGCGCCCAGCCCAACCAAAGCGCCGCCCCGGGGGGCGGGTCGGCGCTCGCGCGGCGGCCTGCGGCCTTGTCCCGCGCCCAGGAGCTTCGCGTACAGATGTTTCGCGCCCCCTTCCCGGTCCCCGCAAATCACCCTACCTTCCGCGCCATGATCCGTCGCGCCCTACCCTCTGTCCTGCTGGTCCTTCTGGCCCTGATGGTGCTGCCCTTTGCCTGGCACGCGCTCACCCGGCCCGTGCTGGCGCTGCAAGGCGTGCCTGAGGCGCTGGGTCGGTTGTTTCATCCCGGCGCGCCGCTCTCGAATCTGGCCATCTATGCCCACATGATCACCGGCGCCGTCATCACCGCGACCGTGCCGCTGCAACTCCTCCCGGTGATCCGCCGGCGGGCGCCGGGTTTGCACCGGCTCTCGGGCTATACGCTGGCCACGACCGCCGTAGTCACCGGTCTCGCCGGGCTGCTTTACATCGCGCTGCAGGGCACCGTTGGCGGCCCTTGGATGTCGGGCTGGTTCGCGCTGTATGGCGCGCTGATGATCCTCGCGGCGTCCAACACCGTCTACTACGCCATCGACAAGGACGTGACGCGCCACCGCCGCTGGGCGCTGCGCCTGATGGTGCTGGCGGTGGGCTCCTACTTCTATCGCCTGCACTACGGGCTGTGGTTCGCCACGACGGGGGGCATCGGGGTGGACGATTTCTACGGCCCCTTTGACCGCGCGATGGTCTGGGCCTTCTACCTGCCCTACCTTGCGCTGCTCGAACTCTGGTTCCTGGGCGAAAGGCGCCTCAGCCGAAAACCAGCGTGAGGATACAGTCCCAGCCGCCCTCTGCCGTGCCCGCCGCGCAGAAGCCCGTCCCGATGCGCCCCACCATCATGTAGAGCATCCCGCCAAAGGCTGCCCCATGCGTGACCCAGACCAGCCGGGGGCGGTTGTCCTGCGCGGTGCGGATCAGCGCGCCGTTGATGTCCGGAAAGGACCGGTTCAGGCGCCGGAACTCGCGGCTCATGGTGATGGCGATGTCATAATGCTGCCGCAGGGCCTGCCCGTTGACATAGGTGAAAAAGGCGACGGCCAGCACGAACATCCCGGCGAAACTGCCCCCCAGGTCGCCCTGGTAGAAATGCAGGAAACCGAAAAGGGGGATATAGGAGGTCAGGAACATGCCCCAGATGAAGTCGATCTTTTGCCAGATCATGACGTAGACACGCAGGTATTCCAGAAGTTCCTTTTCCCGCGCCTCGCGGTCGATCACGCCCTGCACGCCGCTCTGTGCCATCCATCCGCCTCGCCAAGTCCCCTGGGGTCTGCACTACCGCATGTGATACCGGCTTGCGGGCGATGCGCAAGCGGTCTGCCCCGTAGGCCCTTGCCAGCCCCGCCGCAAACTCTTAGGCCGCTCATATGCTGTCCTATCAACACGCCTATCATGCCGGGAACCTGGCCGACGTGCACAAGCACGCGGCCCTGGCATGGATGCTTGACTACCTGACCCGCAAGCCAAAGCCGCTCAGCTATATCGAGACGCACGCCGGGCGCGGGCTCTATGATCTTGCCGGCGCCGAGGCGGTCAAGACCGGCGAGGCAGCACAGGGGATCGCCCGGGCCGAAGGCTGGTTCGGCGCTGATCATCCCTATGCCCGGGCGCTGAAGAAGGTGCGGACGGAAAGGGGGCCGACGGCCTATCCCGGCTCACCGCTGATCGCGCAGAGCCTGTTGCGCGCGGACGACCGGCTGCACCTGGCCGAACTGCATCCGCAGGAGCACGAAGCGCTGTCCCGCGCGGTGCGGGCGCCCAATACGCGGGTCTACAGGCAGGACGGCTACGAGATGGCGCAAAGCCTCTGCCCCCCCGATCCGCGCCGAGGATTGATGCTGATCGACCCCAGCTGGGAGGTGAAGGCGGATTACGTCAGCGTGCCCCGGACCATGCAGGCCCTCGCCCGCAAGTGGAACGTGGGCATCCTGGCGCTGTGGTATCCGCTGCTGCGCGACGGGGCACATGCGCCCATGCTGCGCCAGCTGGAGGCCGAATTCCCCGAGGCCCTGCGCCACGAGGTCCGCTTTCCGCCTGCCCGGGACGGTCACCGCATGATCGGCTCGGGCCTCTTTGTCGTAAACCCGCCCTGGGGGATGGACGCGGCACTGAAACCACTCTCGGACCAATTCGCAAGGACCGGCTCGACAGGCAGGTGACGCCGCCTCCGGCGTCATGCTAGGCCTTTGGCGAACCATCAGGAGGCCGGCCATGTTCGAGCGGTTGAAAGCCTTTTTCCACCACGGTCCGCGCCAGCCCGCACCGCTGCCGGAACCGGATGCCAAGTTGGCGCTTGGCACTCTTCTGGTCCGCGTGGCGCGGGCAGACGACACCTATCTCTTCGAGGAAATCAGCCAGATTGACCGGACCCTGTCCGCGGCCTTCGGGTTGAACCCGGTCGAGGCCGCCAAGATGCGCGCCACCTGCGAAAGGCTGGCCCGCGAGATCAAGGACGACGCCAGGATGACCGCGCTGATCCGCGAGAACGTGGATTATGCCCACCGCGTCGAAACCGTACAGGCGCTTTGGCAGGTGGCCTGGGCGGACGGGATCACCGATGCCCGCGAAGCCGCGCTGGTGAACCTGGTCGAAGAGGCGCTTGGCGTCGCCCCGCATGACAACGAAGCGGCGCGCAGCGCGGCCGTGATCCCCTGAGTAATTGTGCCGGCCCGAAACCGGGCTTATATCCCAGAGCATGTTCGCAGATTTCCTCAAGCGCCTGACGGCGACCGACCCCGCCCCCCTGCCTGACGAAGACGCCCGACTTGCGCTGACCGCGCTGCTGGTCCGGGTCGCCAGGTCCGACGGCGCCTTCGACGACAGCGAGCGGGACCGCATAGATCGGATTATCGCCACCCGGTACGGCCTGTCGCCCTTCGAAGCCGCGCGTCTGCGGGCCGAGGGCGAGGGGCTGGAGGCAGAGGCACCGGACACCGTGCGCTTTACCCGCGCGATCAAGGATGCCGTGCCCTACGAGGACCGCATCGCGGTGATCGAGGCGCTCTGGCAGGTGGTACTGGCCGATGGCGTGCGCGAGGCCGAAGAGGACGCGCTGCTCAGGCTGGTGTCGAACCTTCTGGGGATCAACGACCGTGACAGCGCCCTGGCACGGCAGCGGGTCGAGAAAAAGCAATGATCGCCAGCCTGCCGATGTATTGGCGGGAAGAGAACGCGCGGTCCTGGTGCGACTTCTGGTCGTGCGTGCAATCGGCAGGCCGCCGCCACGGGTTGGACTTGCCGGACCTGACACCGCCGGACGCGATCCCCGAACCGTGGAGCGATCACTGGTTGCGGGACGATCTGGCCTTGTCGATGACCTGTGGCTTGCCTTTTCGGACGGTGCTGAAGGACAGGGTGACCTACGTGGGAACGCTCGGCTTCGGCCTGAACTGCAAGCCGGGACACTATTACTCGCGCGTCCTGAGGCGCCTTGTTCGCAATAATCCGCACGACGTTACAGGTATAGACGGCCTGCGGCTCGCCTACAATTCCTCCGACAGTCAGTCCGGTTGGGCGGCTTCGCAAGGGGGCACGCCCTTTTTCAGAGTGCCGACCTACAGTGCATTTGTCAAAACCGGCTCCCATGCCGGTTCGCTCGATGCGGTGGCTCAGGGACACGCGGATATCGCCTTTGTCGATGCGGTGACCTGGCGTCTTCTCAAGCGTTTCGAGCCAGCCTCTGCCAAAGTCCATGTTGCCGGCCATACAGCGGCCACACCGGGATTGCCCTTGATAGCCACCCGAGGCACTAATCCTGCGCCGCTTCGGGCGGCGCTGCTTGACGCGGTCGTTGACTTTGTTCCGCAAGGCGACCCTTTCGAGATGGGCGGCCCGCTTTCTTTCCACGTCTTAGACCCCCAACGCTATTTCGACCTGCCCATCCCGGCGCCTGCGCCCGCCTGACCCAAGGTCAGAACCGGACTTTTTGCCCTTGGCCCCCTTGCCAAGTGCGCAGGATTGCGCGTTGATACCGGCCATCCTGCGATCTGCCCGAGGCTCCGCTTGTCCGACACGCCCGTCATTGAAATCCGCAATCTGCACAAGGCCTATGGCTCTCTCGAAGTTCTCAAGGGAGTCGACATCACGGCCCGCAAGGGTGACGTGGTCTCGCTGATCGGGTCGTCCGGCTCCGGAAAGTCGACGCTGCTGCGCTGCTGCAACCTGCTCGAAGACAGCCAGCAGGGCGAGATCCTCTTCAAGGGGGAACCGGTCCACTGGAAGGGTGACGGCCACAACCGCCGCCCGGCGGATGCCAAGCAGGTTCTGCGCATTCGGACGAACCTGTCGATGGTATTCCAGCAGTTCAACCTGTGGGCCCATATGACCATCCTGCAAAACGTCATGGAGGCGCCGGTCACTGTGCTGGGCCGCGATCGTGCTCAGGTGGAAGAGGCCGCGCGCGGCTACCTGGACAAGGTGGGCATAGGCGACAAATGCGACGTCTACCCGGCCCAGCTGTCAGGCGGACAGCAGCAACGCGCCGCGATCGCCCGCGCGCTCTGCATGGAACCGGAAGCACTGCTTTTCGATGAACCGACCAGCGCGCTGGATCCGGAGCTGGAACAGGAAGTGGTGCGGGTGATCAAGTCGCTGGCCCAAGAGGGGCGCACGATGCTGATCGTGACCCATGACATGAAGATGGCCTCGGACGTCAGCGACCACGTCGTGTTCCTGCACCAGGGGCTGATCGAGGAACAAGGCCCGCCGGAGACACTCTTCGGCGCGCCGAAATCGGAACGGCTTCGGGGGTTCCTGAAGTCGACCGTCCATGCCTAGGCCCAAAGGGCCGGCATCCGAAAAACGGCGGGACAGCCGCCGGAAGTCCAACAGGGAGTAACGATATGAAAAACCTTCTGATCGGAACAGCCGCACTGGCGATGTTCGCCGGCGCGGCCTTCGCGGAAAGCCACTCGGTTGTGCGTCTGGGTACCGAGGGCGCTTACCCTCCGTACAACTACATCGACGATGACGGCGAAGTGGCCGGTTTTGAACGCGAGCTGGGCGACGAGCTGTGCAGCCGCGCCGAGCTGACCTGCGAATGGGTCACCAACGAATGGGATTCGATCATCCCGAACCTCGTCTCGGGCAACTACGACACCATCATCGCGGGCATGTCGATCACGGATGAACGCGACGAGGTCATCGACTTCACCCAGAACTACACCCAGCCCGATCCTTCGGCCTTCCTGGCGATGGAAGGCATGGAACTGGACATGGAAGGCGGCATCTTCGCCGCGCAGGCGGGCACCATCCAGGCCTCCTACATCGCCGAGATGGGCGCCACACTGGTCGAATTTGCCACCCCTGACGAAACCATCGCCGCCGTGCGCAACGGCGAGGCGGACGCGGTCCTGGCGGACAAGGCCTACCTTGCCCCCATCGCGGACGAAAACGCCGACCTGGCCTTTGTCGGTGACGACATCCTGATCGGCGGCGGCATCGGCATGGGCCTGCGCGAAAGCGACGGCGAGCTGCGCGCCAAGTTCGACGCGGCCATCCAGTCGATGAAGGACGACGGCTCGCTGAACGCGCTGATCGAGAAATGGGAAGTCGGCGAGACTTTCTGAGGTACCTGGCTGAGGTACCTGGCCGAGGTGCAGGCCGCGCGGGAAACACTCCGCGCGGCCAACCGCCTAGCCCAGCAGCGGGTCGTCGAAGGCCGGCGGCATGAAGCCGCCATCGGTAAAGGACTCGCCCGCGATGTCGGGAATCTTGAGATAGGCGTAGGGGTTGAACGCGCCATCCTGAAAGACCGGCGGCCCCGATTTGCCCAGAAGCGGATCTTCGAATGCGTCGATCGCGGGCGGCTGGAACATGCCCGATCCGTTGTCCACGACGGCGGCAATGGGTTTTTTGAACACGAATTCGTCCTGCATTTTGACCTCCTGAAAGAAACAAGTTGAATGGGGACAGGGTGCCGGGGGACGCTGGCTTGGTCAATGAAAAAGGCGCGGCAGCGGCTTTGACCCGGAATGAGACGCAAATGAAGGTGGCTATGAAGACAGGGTGCGATGTTCGGCTTCTGCGCTGATCCCGACACGTTGGGCAACGTGGCCTGGATGGCCTGCTACCTGACCACGGGCAAGCACATGGCCATCTACCTTTCGGTGGGGACCGTTCTGCTGCTGCTGGCGATCACCGCCCCGGCGGCGCTGGCCTTCGGCTTTGCAGGGGCTTCGGCGGCGCGGTCGCGCGTCCTGCCGCTCAGCTGGCTGGGCCGCGGCTATATCGCCATCGTTCGCGGCGTGCCGGATATCGCCTTTTTCCTCTTCTTCGTCATCGCGCTGGACCAGTTTTTCGAATGGATCCGGCACGAGGTGAAGTGCCCCGACTGGGATCAGCCGATCCGGCAGGGCAATGATTTCGTGGTCTGCGCCGAGGCCAAGCTGCCCCTTGGCAACGCGGCGCAATGGGTGCATGAGACCTATGGCTTTTTCCTCGCGGTTCTGACTTTTGCCATTGTTTTCGGTGCCTTCGCGGCAAACGTCCTGTATGGCGCCATGCGGGCCGTCCCCCGCGCCCAGATGGAAACCGCCGAGGCCTATGGCATGAGCCCGCGCCAGTGCTACTGGCGCATCCTGGTGCCGCAGATGTGGGTCTATGCCCTGCCCGGCCTGTCGAACCTCTGGATGGTGCTGATCAAGGCGACACCGCTGCTGTTCCTGCTGGGGGTCGAGGATATCGTCTACTGGGCGCGCGAGCTGGGCGGTGCCAAGACGGCGCGGTTTACCGATTACCCGCACGGCGACTGGCGCATGTGGTACTTCCTGGCGCTGCTGGTGTTCTACCTGCTGTTCACGCGGGTGTCCGAAATCGTGCTGGACCGGATCATGAAGCGGCTCACGCATGGACAGGCGACCTCCGGCGGCGAAGCACAGAGGAAAGCGGCATGAGCTGTTTGCAGACCATCGCCGACTACGGGTTGCGCTCCATCGGGATCGGCGAGCGGCTGTTGCCGCGCGAGGATTTCACGCTGTGCCAGCAATTCACCCTGATCGGTTCGGGGATGATCTGGAACATCTACTTCGGTCTGATCGCCCTTTTGACCGGGTTCTTCCTGGCCACTGCGGTCGCCCTGGGCAAGGCGTCGTCGAACCCGCTGGCGCGTAAGCCCTCGGAATGGTTCATCTTTGTCTTCCGCGGCAGCCCGCTGTTCATCCAGTTCTTCTTTGCCTATTTCGCCTTTCTCAGCCTGAAATCCGTCTCGCCGATCTTCGATCCCTTCACCTCGGCCTGGCTGGGGGCGGCGATTGTCCTGTTCCTGAACACCGCCGCCTATTCCGGAGAGATCTTCTACGGCGCGCTCTTGTCGATCCCCAAGGGCGACACCGAGGCGGCGGATGCCTACGGGTTTTCCGGGCTGACCAAGTTCCGCAAGATCACCTGGCCCACCATGCTGCGGCTGGCCTGGCCTGCCTACACGAACGAGGCGATTTTTCTCTTTCATGCCACGACGCTGGTCTATTTCTCGGGCTTTCCGGCCTGGCGGCAAAAGGGCGATGCGCTGTATTACGCCAACTACTTTGCCGACAAGACCTTCAACCCCTTCGTGCCCTACCCGATCCTGGCCGGGTATTTCATCCTGGTCACGCTGGTCATCATCACGGTCTTCGGGCTGGTGAACCGGCGGCTGAACCGGCACCTGCCGCAAGAGTCCCGGGGCCGGTTGAAGATGCGGATGAACCTGATCCGCTGAGGCCCCGGCCATGTACGTTTTGTACAAAACGTACGTCGATTCCGGCAAAACGTACAAACCGGCAAGGAACGGTTAACCCGGCCCGAAAGCTGCCCGCAAAGCGGGCGCGCTACCCCTTCCCGCGATGCGCCGTGAACGCCCCCCTTGCCCAATGGCGCGGGCTCGCCTATGAATTTGATCAAATTCTGAAAGCACGAGATCCCCATGCCCGCCCCCAGCGCCGACTGGCTGCACGACCGCCCTCAAATCCGCACCATCCGAGCCGCCGCCTGTGACGTGAACGGCGTTGCCCGGGGCAAACGCATGCCCATTCCCAGCGCCGTCAAGATGCTCAAGGACGGCACGCGCTTTCCCTTCTCGGCGCTGAACGTGGACATCTGGGGCGAGGACATCGCCGACAGCCCGCTGGTCTTTGACAGTGGCGACCGCGACGCGATCCTGTTTCCGACAGAGCGCGGCTTTGTGCCCATGCCCTGGCTGGAGGCGCCCACCGCCCTGCTGCCGATCTGGATGTTCCACGAGGATGGCCGCCCCTTCGAGGGCGACCCGCGCCATGCGCTGTCCTTCGTACAGAAACGCTTTGCCGAAAAGGGGCTGACGCCGGTGGTGGCGGTCGAGCTGGAGTTCTACCTGATCGACGACAGCACCCGGCGCCTGCAGGTGCCGATCAGCCCCCGCTCGGGCAAGCGGCGCGACGCGGCAGAGGTCTTGTCGATCCGGGCGCTGGATGCCTTCGACATCTTCTTTACCGACCTCTACGAGGCCTGCGAGGTCATGGACATTCCCGCCGATACGCTGATTTCCGAGGCGGGGATCGGCCAGTTCGAGGTCAACCTGATGCACCAGGCGGACCCGTTGAAGGCCGCTGACGACGCCTGGCTGTTCAAACAGCTGGTCAAGGGGCTGGCCCGGAAACACGGCTTTGCCGCCAGCTTCATGGCCAAGCCCTACGAGGATTATTCCGGCAACGGGATGCATGCGCATTTCAGCGTGCTGGACGCGGACGGCAAGAACATCTTTGACAACGGCGGGCCGGAGGGCACGGATGCCCTGCGCCATGCCATCGGCGGATGCCTTGCGGCGCTGTCGGACAGCGCGCTGGTCTATGCGCCGCACCTGAACAGCTACGAGCGCATCGTGCCCGGCTCTCACGCGCCGTCAGCGATCTGCTGGGCCTATGACAACCGCACGGCGGCGGTGCGCGTGCCCTCTGGCCCGCCTGCCGCGCGCCGCATCGAACATCGCGTGGCCGGGGGCGACGTGAACCCCTACCTGGCGCTGGCGGCGATCCTGGGCGCGGCGCTGATGGGGATGGAGGACGCCACCGAGCCGCCCGCGCGCATCACCGGCAACGCCTACGACCAGGACCTGCCGCATATTCCCCGCGACTGGGGCAGCGCGATCGAGGCCTTTGCCGACAGCCCCTTGATGCCCCGCATCTTTCCGAAGGAACTGATCCGCAACCTTGTCCTGACCAAGCGGCAGGAATTGCGGGACATGGACGAGCTGACCAAGCACGAACAGATGGACCTTTACCTGGATACGGTCTGATCTTGCAGGGCGCGCGGCGCGCGCCTAGCTTTCGGACCAGGAACATGGGTGTTTCATGAAAATCGGTATCTTGCAGACGGGCATCGTGGTGCCGGAACTGGCGCAGGAGCATGGCCAGTACCCGGAGATGTTCATGGATCGCCTGTCCCACGCCGGGTTCACCTTCGAAACCTGGTCCGTGGTCAATGGAGAGTTCCCGCCGGGACCGGAGGCCGCCGACGGCTGGCTGATCACCGGATCGCGGCACGGGGTCTACGAGGATCATGCCTGGCTTCCGCCGCTCGAAGAATTCATTCGGCAGATCGTCGCGGCGGGCAAGCCGCTGGTGGGGATCTGCTTTGGCCACCAGGTGATCGCGCAGGCGCTGGGGGGCACGGCGGTCAAGTATCCAGGCGGCTGGGCGGTGGGGCCACAGACCTACGAATTTGAGGGGCGCGGGCCGAAAACCGTGATGGCCTGGCACCAGGACCAGGTGACGGACCCGCCCGAGGGCAGCGTGACACTGGCCAGCAATGACTTCTGCCGTCATGCCGCCCTCTTGTACCCCGGCAAGGCCTATACCGTGCAGCCCCACCCCGAGTTCGACCGCGCCTTTACCAAGGGCCTGATCGACAAACGCGGCCCGGGCGTGGTGCCCGAGCAGATCCTGCAGGAGGCCGAGGCCGGGCTGGATGCTCCGCTGGACAGTGCCGAACTGATCGACGACCTGATTTACTTCCTGAAACACAAGCGGCTGCCGCAGCGCGCCGCCTGAAACGCAAAGGACAGCCCGTGGACACGAGCGCCCCGAAAGACTGGACCGAAACCCTGCCCGAACCGGCCCGCGCCTACCTGGAGGGGCGCCGCCTGGACGAGGTCGAATGCATCGTCTCGGACCTGCCCGGCATCGCGCGGGGCAAGGCGGTGCCGGCGTCGAAATTCGCCCGGATGGGGTATTTCCACCTGCCGGATTCTATCTTCTTCCAGACCATCACCGGCGACTGGGGCGAGGCCGCGGGCGACGACGGGTTCATCGAGCGGGACATGATCCTGAAACCTGACATGAGCACGGCCACCGCCGCGCCCTGGACCGGCGACTGGACCCTGCAGGTGATCCATGATGCCTATGACCGGCACGACGTGCCGGTGCCCTTTTCCCCGCGCAACATCCTGAAAAGGGTCGTCAAGCTCTACGAGGAACAGGGGTGGAAGCCGGTGGTGGCGCCGGAGATGGAATTTTACCTGGTGGCGCGCAATGTCGACCCGGCCAAGGACATCCAGCCGATGATGGGCCGCTCGGGCCGCCCTGCCGCCGCGCGCCAGGCCTATTCGATGACCGCCGTGGACGAGTTCGGCCCGGTGATCGACGACATCTACGATTTCGCCGAGGCACAAGGGTTCGAGATCGACGGCATCACCCAGGAAGGCGGCGCCGGCCAGCTGGAAATCAACCTGCGGCATGGCAGCCCGGTCAAGCTGGCGGACGAGGTGTTCTACTTCAAGCGGCTGATCCGCGAGGCGGCGCTGCGGCACGACTGTTTCGCCACCTTCATGGCGAAACCGATCGCCGACGAGCCGGGCAGCGCCATGCACATCCACCACTCGGTACTTGACCTGGAAACCGGCAAGAACCTGTTTTCCGGTCCCCAGGGCGGCGAGACGGATGCGTTTTTCCATTTCATCGGCGGGCTGCAGGCGCATCTGCCCTCGGCCATCGCGGTGCTGGCGCCCTATGTGAACAGCTATCGCCGCTACGTGAAGGACCACGCGGCGCCGATCAACCTGGAATGGGGACGCGACAACCGCACCACGGGCATCCGCATTCCCCTGTCGGGGCCGGAGGCGCGCCGGGTGGAGAACCGGCTGGCGGGCATGGACTGCAACCCCTACCTGGGCATCGCCGCCTCGCTGGCCTGCGGCTACCTGGGACTGATGGAAGAGCGGCGCCCGTCGAAACAGTTCCGCGGCGATGCCTACGAGGGCGAAGGCGACATTCCCCGCGTCCTGGGCCAGGCGCTGGACATTTTCGATGGAGCGGAAGCCCTGCACGAAGTGCTGGGACCGGAGTTCGCGCGGGTCTATTCCATCGTGAAGCGCACGGAATACGAGGAATTCCTGCAGGTGATCTCTCCCTGGGAGCGCGAGCACCTGCTGTTGAACGTGTGATCCGGCGGTGCGCGCTGACGCGCGCGCAGGTTGGTAGGATGGGGGCTCTGCCCCCATACCCCCGAGGTATTTCCACCAAGAAGAAGCCAAGAGGTGTCTCTTGAACCTGCTGTTTTCCAACGACCGGCGCGGGGAATACCCTGAGAGCTGGTATGCCGCCGTGACTCCGGAGTTGCCGCCTTACCCGGTGCTGAAGGGCGAGGTGCGGGCGGATGTCTGCGTGGTGGGGGGCGGCTTCACCGGCCTGTCGGCGGCGCTGCACATGGCGGAGGCCGGGCTGGACGTGGTGCTGGTCGAGGCGCACCGGGTGGGCTTTGGCGCCTCGGGGCGCAACGGCGGGCAGCTGGGCAGCGGTCAGCGGCAGGACCAGGTCAAGCTGGAGAAGATGGTGGGGCGCGATGAGGCGCGCCGGTTCTGGGAGCTGGGCGAGGAGGCCAAGGCGCTGGTGCGGGACCTGGCGGTGCGGCACGGGATCGACTGCGACCTGCGCGACGGCATCGCCTGGGCCGGGTCCTCGGACGGGTCGGTGCGCGAGTTGCACGATTACGCGGACCACATGGCACGGCATTATGGCTATGGGCTGGAGGTGCTGGACCGGGACGGCTTTGCCGCGCTCTGCCCCTCTCCCGCCTATCGCGGCGGGGTGCTGGACCGGGGGGCGGCGCATCTGAACCCGCTGAAACTGGCGCTGGGGTTGGCGCGGGCCGCAGAGGGCGCCGGAGCGCGGATCTTCGAGCGCAGCCATGTGCATCACATCCAGCGGGGCAAGAGCGTGACCGTGCAGACCGAGGCCGGGCGCGTGGTGGCCGATCACCTGGTGCTGGGCTGCAACGGCTACCTGGGCGGGCTGGACCGACAGGTGGCGGCGCGGGTCATGCCGATCAACAATTTCGTGGTGGCGACGGAGCCCTTGGGGGCAGACACCGCGCGGGTGCTGGCCGAGGAGATCGCCGTGTCGGACGATCGCTTTGTCGTCAATTATTTCCGGCTGTCGCCGGACGGGCGGCTGCTGTTCGGCGGCGGCGAAAGCTATGGATACAGGTTTCCTTCGGACATCCGCGCAACGGTGCGCAAGCCGATGCTGGAGATCTTTCCGCACCTGCGGGGCGTGGACCTGACCCATGCCTGGGGCGGGACGCTGGCGATCACAATGAAACGCCTGCCGCACCTGGCGCGGCTGGCCCCCAACGTGCTGACGGCCTCGGGCTATTCCGGGCACGGGGTGGGCAACGCGGTGCAGGCGGGCAAGTTGATGGCCGAAGCGGTGCGCGGGCAATCGGCGGGGTTCGATACCTTCGCCGCCCTGCCCAGCCCGGCCTTTCCGGGCGGGCCGGCATTCCGCTCGCCGCTGCTGGTTCTGGCGATGAGCTGGTACGCGATGCGCGACCGGCTGGGCCTGTAACCCGGCCTTCACACCGACAAATTGGATGGGCGTTTCGGATCCTTTGACAGGAACCGATGCGTTTTCCGTGCCGGAAAACGCCGCGTCGCGGGGCGCCAGCCCGGCGGCGTGCGACGCTTTGGGGCTTTCCTCACACCCCTAACTGATTTACATTTTCGAAAACCGAACTTCAGGATTTTGAAAACATGCTTCCGAACATGCACGACGCCGAGCCGATCCCCGCCGAGGCCCGCGCCGAGATCGACCGGCTTTTGCAGTCCGGCGACCTGTTCCGCTACACCGCCCCCGAGGATGCGCCCGTCGCCCTGCTGGAGCGCGAGTTCGCAGAGTTCATGGGGGTGAAATACGCGCTTGCGGTGTCGAGCTGCTCGGCGGCGCTGTTCCTTTCGCTGGAGGCACTGGACCTGCCGAAGGGCGCCCGCGTGATGATCCCCGGCTTCACCTTTGCTGCAGTGCCCTCATCGATCGTGCACGCGGGACTGGTGCCGGTGCTCTGCGAGGTGGGCGAGGACTATCGCATCGACATGACGGATTTCGCCGCCCGTCTGCCCGGCGTGCAGGCGGTCATCGTCAGCCACATGCGCGGCCATACCTCGGACATGGACGCGATCCTGGCGCTCTGCGCCGAGGCCGGCGTGCCGGTGATCGAGGATGCGGCGCACAGCCTGGGCACCACCTGGCACGGGCGCAAGATCGGCACGCTGGGGCGGGTCGGCTGTTTCAGTTTCCAGAGCTACAAGCTGGTGAACGCGGGCGAAGGCGGCATCCTGGTGACCGACGACGCCGACCTGGTGGCGCGGGCCGTGATCCTGTCGGGCGCCTATGAGCACGCCTGGAAAAAGCACCTGCGCCCCGGTGACAATACCGCCGAGCTGGAACAGGCCTTTGCCCGCTGGCAGAACCAGTTGCCGCTGTACAACCTGCGCATGTCGAACCTTTCGGCAGCGGTGATCCGGCCCCAGCTGCCCCATATCGACCGCCGGGTGACGGACGGGCGCCGCAACCATGACCATGTCGCGGCGCAGATCGACCGCAGCCCCTGGATCACGGTGCCCGCGAAACTGGCCCCCGAGGAACGCGCGCCGGATTCGCTGCAGTTCAACCTGTGCGGCATGAGCGACGCCGAGGTCCGTGCCTTTGTCGCGGCCGCCGAGGCGGAAGGCGTCAAGGTGCAGGTCTTTGGCCTGAGCCGTGACAACGCCCGCGCCTACTGGAACTGGCAGTTCCTGCCCGAGATGCCCGACTTGCCGCGGACCCGCGCGATGCTGATGCGCGCCTGCGACACCCGCTTGCCCGCCCGCCTCTCACTCACGGACTGCGATGCAGTGGCCGCCGTGCTGACCCGCGCGGCAGACACGGCCACGGCGCCGCAACGCGCCTACGGCACCTGAGGCGGGAGAGCCGGTGTCCCGGTCGCCCTCCTGCCATGCAGGACGGTGGCCGGGCGCTCTCTGCCCCGCGGTTTACTTGTCGAGCTTGGACAGCTTGGCCTGAAGATCGGACAGCTGTTTCTTGATGGTCTCGAGGTCTTCCTTGCTTTCCTTGGACGGCTTTTGCTCGTCCTCGCCCGGAAGCTGACCGCCCATCGCCTTGAGGAACGCCTCTTGCTGGGCCTGCATGGCCTCGAACCCCTTGGCCATCGGGTTCATCGAATTGACGTTCTCGAACCACTTGGACTGGCTGTCGCGGAACATCTCGAAGCTGGCGGCCAGGAACTGCGGCACCGCGCTGGTGGCCTGGGTGGTATAGCTGCGCACGAGGTCGGTCAGCACGTTAATCGGCAGGACGCTCTGGCCCTTGCTTTCATGCTCGGCCACGATCTGCAGCAGGTACTGCCGGGTCAGGTCGTCGCCCGATTTCAGGTCGACGATCTTGACGTCGCGCCCGTCCCGGATGAACCCGGCAATGTCCTCGAGCGTGACATAGTCGGAGGTCTCGGTGTTGTAGAGCCGCCGGCTGGCGTAACGCTTGATCAGAAGCGGTTTTTCACTCTCGGCCACTGGTGCCCTCCCCGGCATTGGTGCGATGCAGCGAATCCTATGCGAGTGCAGAAGAAAAGGAAAGCCTGCGGGCGGTTGTGACGCAGAATGAAGGTTCGGCGCTAGAACAGGCTGCCCTGTTCCGGCGGTTCCGGCTTGGCGGATTTGCGAGGTGAGGAACGCCCGCCAAGCTTTAGCGTGCCATCGGCAAATTCGATTTCCAGCCCGGTGGCGCCCTCGGCGGCGGCCTTGGTCGTCACCAGGTGGCCATCGCCACGCACCACGGCATAGCCGCGCCGCAGCGTCTCGCGGTAGCCCAGTGTCTCGTGCAGGCGCATGAGCGCGTCCAGCTTGCGGCGCTTTTCGCCCTGGCGGGCGGTCATGGCCTCGTCCAGCCGGCGGGTCAGGCCGGCCAGCCGTTCCTGCCCCACGGCGATCTCGCGCGTGATCTGACGCGGGCTGAGCCGGTCGGCGCGGCGGCCCAGCGCCTCGCGCCGGGCCTCGACCAGGCGTGCCAGCGCCGGGCCAATCCGTGCGGCGCGATCCTCCAGCCGCCGCTGTTCCACCGCGATGGCGCGGGTCAGGACGCCGGGGCGCAGGCTGCCCGCGGTCTCGGACAGGTGCAACCTGCGCCGTTCGACAGAGCGCGACAGCGCTTGCGGCAGGCGGTCTCCCTGCAGGTCCAGCCTCTGGCGCGGACCGTCCAGCAATTCCTCGGGGCGTGGCAGGGCGCGCGAAAGATCGCGCAGCCGCTGGCCGCGCACCTCCAGCCGTTGCGACATGGCGCGTTCCATGCGGCCGCCGAAGTCGCGCACCGCCCCTATCAGCTCCATGCGCACGGGCACCGCCAGTTCCGCCGCCGCCGTCGGCGTCGGCGCGCGCCGGTCGGACACGAAGTCGATCAGCGTGGTGTCCGTCTCGTGCCCCACGGCCGAGATCAGCGGAATCTCCGAGGCGGCAGCAGCACGCGCCACCACCTCTTCGTTGAAGCCCCAGAGATCCTCGACCGAGCCGCCGCCGCGCGCCACGATCAACAGGTCCGGGCGCGGCAGGGCCCCGCCGGGGGTCAGCCGGTTGAACCCCTCGATGGCGCGGGCCACTTCGGGGGCGCATTTGGCCCCCTGCACCGCCACCGGCCAGATCAGCACCTTGCGCGGGAAACGCTCGCGCAGGCGGTGCAGGATGTCACGGATCACCGCACCACTGGGCGAGGTCACGACGCCGATGATCTCTGGCAGGTAGGGCAGGCGTTTCTTGCGCTCGGGGGCAAACAGCCCCTCGGCCTGCAACATCGCCTTGCGCTTTTCCAGCATCGCCATAAGCGCGCCCGCCCCCGCCGGGCGGATGTCCTCGATGACGATCTGGTATTTCGACTGGCCGGGAAAGGTGGTCAGGCGCCCGGTGGCGATCACCTCCATCCCCTCTTCGGGCTGGGTCTGCAGGCGGGCGGCGACGCCTTTCCACATCACACCCGAAATCACCGAGCGGTCGTCCTTGAGATCCAGGTAGACATGCCCCGAGCGTGGCCGCGACACCCGCCCGACCTCGCCGCGCACGCGGACGAAACCGAACTCGCCCTCGATCACGCGCTTTACCGCGCCCGAGAGTTCGCTGACGCTGAATTCCGGCGTGTTGCCCTCCGGTCCGTCGTCGATCAGGTCCATGCCGCCTCGCTTGCTCTTGCCTGCCGCTGACCTTAAACGACGGTCAAACGCCGGAAAAGCCCGCCCCCGGCTTCTTTGGTTTTGAAAATACCTCGGGGGAGTCGCGCCCCGCGCGACGGGGGCAGAGCCCCCGCCCCGGCCAGCAAAGGAGTGCGCCCGTGAATATCCTCATCCTCGGCAGCGGCGGCCGCGAACACAGTCTTGCCTGGGCCACCCTGCAGAACCCCAAGTGCGACAAGCTGATCGTGGCCCCGGGCAACGCGGGCATCGCCCAGATCGCCGAATGCGCGCGGCTGGACATCGAGGACCCCGGCGCGGTGACGGAATTCGCCGGCGAAAACGCCATCGACCTCGTCATCATCGGCCCCGAGGCGCCGCTGGCCGCCGGCGTGGCTGACCGCCTGCGCGAGGCGGGCATCCTGGTCTTCGGCCCCTCTGCCGCCGCCGCCCGGCTGGAAGCCTCGAAGAGCTTTACCAAGGAAATCTGCGCCGCCGTAAATGCCCCAACCGCAGGATATGGCCATTTCACGGAGGCCGAAGCGGCCAAGGCCCATATCCGCGCCCAGGGCGCCCCCATCGTCGTCAAGGCGGACGGGCTGGCCGCCGGCAAGGGCGTGATCATCGCCGAGACCGTCGAGGCGGCCTGCGCCGCCGTCGACGACATGTTCGGCGGCGCCTTTGGTGGCGCGGGCGCCGAGGTGGTGATCGAGGAATTCATGACCGGCGAAGAGGCGAGTTTCTTCGTGCTGGTCGATGGCGAGACCTGCCTGCCCATCGGCACCGCGCAGGATCACAAGCGCATCGGCGAAGGCGACACCGGCCCCAACACCGGCGGCATGGGGGCCTATTCCCCCGCGCCGATCATGGACGAGGCCGTGACGCAAAAGGCGCTGGACGAGATCGTGCGCCCGACGATGGCCGAGATGGTGCGGCGCGGGATGCCCTACCAGGGCGTGCTCTATGTCGGGCTGATGATCGAGAACGGGCAGCCCCGGCTGGTGGAATACAACGTCCGCTTCGGCGATCCGGAATGCCAGGTGCTGATGCTGCGGCTGGGGGCGCAGGCGCTGGACCTGATGCATGCCTGCGCCGATGGGCGGCTGGCCGAGGCACAGGTCACATGGGCCGAGGATCACGCCATGACCGTGGTCATGGCCGCTTCGGGCTATCCCGGGGACTATGCAAAGGGTACGGAAATCCGCGGGCTGGACAGCCTGCCCGAGGACAGTTTCCACATGATGTTCCACGCGGGGACAAAGGCCGAGGGCGGCAAGGTGCTGGCCAATGGCGGGCGGGTTCTGAACGCGACGGCGCGCGGCACCACCCTGCAAGAGGCCCGCGACCGTGCCTATGCGCTGGTGGATGCCGTGGACTGGCCTGATGGCGTGCATCGCCGCGACATCGGCTGGCGGGCGCTTGACTGAGACCTACAGCTTTCGCCCCGCGCCCCTGCGCGGGCCATAAGACTGGCAGCTGGACGGCGACACGCTGACCGGGCCGCAGGGGACCCTTGATTTGTCGACGGTCGATCAAGCCACCCTTGTCGACTCGAAGGTCCAGCTGACGCGGACGCGGCGGCTGGACCTGACAACACCATCGGGCCTGATCCGGATTGCCATCAACAGCCGCCTCGGCCTGTCCGGCGACCACCCGGATCGGGCCGCCCACCGCACGCTCTGCAGCGCCGTGGCCGAGCGGCTGGCCCGTCATACCCCGGATCTGCCGGTGCGGATCGGCGAAACCGGCAGGCTGCGCATGGTCTGGTTCGGGATCGGGGTGCTGGCGCTGGTGATGGGGCCGGGCCTTGGCATCGCGGCGCTGGCCACCGGCGTCGATGCCGACCGGCTGGTGGGCATGGTGGTGCCGGTTGCCGCCCTGGCTCTTTTTGGGGCCGTTATCATGCACGGGCACGCCCCCTGGCGCCGCAGGCCGGAGGTCCCCATCTCTACCCTGCCCGCGCTGCTGGAGCGCCTGGACCGCCCCGGCGGCAGCTAGGCATTTTTGCCGTTTCGCCGCCGTGGCCCCGGCGCTAGGGTCCGCGCATGAGCAGCACCGAACTTGACCGTCCCATGCTGGGCATCGCCCTGATGCTGGCTTTCTGCCTGCTGGCGCCCTTTGGCGATGCGCTGGCAAAGCTGCTGGGTCCCGAGATGGCGGTGGGCCAGCTGGTGACCCTGCGCTTTGCCTTTCAGGCGGCGATCCTTGTCCCGCTGACCGTGGCGACGCGCCGGGTCTGGCGGATGGACAGGCGCATCCTGTTCTATGTCACCCTGCGCACGCTCTTGCATATCGCGGGGATCTCGCTGGTCTTCACCTCGCTTCTGTACCTGCCGCTGGCCGATGCCATTGCCATCGCCTATGTCATGCCCTTCATCCTGCTATTGCTGGGCTTCTGGTTCCTGGGAGAGGAAGTGGGCTGGCGCCGGCTGGCGGCCAGTGCGGTGGGGTTTGTCGGAACGCTCATGGTGGTGCAGCCCGCCTTTTCCGAGGTCGGCTGGCCCGCGCTGCTGCCCTTGGGTGTTGCGGTGGTCTTTGCCCTGTTCATGCTGGTGACCCGGCGCATCGCGGGTGAAACCGATCCCATCGCCATGCAGGCGGTCTCTGCCGTGATTGCCCTGGTGATCATGGTGCCGGTCATGGCGCTGACGCCGCGCGACGCGGTCGAGGCGCTGGCCTGGGTCGCGCCCTCGGCGCGCGGTTGGTGGCTGATCACGGCGATGGGGGTGGCGGGGACGCTGGCGCACCTGTTGATGACATGGTCGCTGCGCTATGCGCCTGCCTCGACCCTGGCGCCGATGCAATACCTGGAAATCCCCTTTGCCACCGCCGTGGGCTACGTGATCTTCGGGGACCTGCCGGGATCGCTGGCAACGCTGGGGATCGGTGTGACCATCGCCGCCGGGCTGTATATCGTCATGCGCGAGCGGGCCATTCACCGGGCGCGGCCGCCAGTCCCGAAAGCAATGCATTCAGGCATTCCGCCGGCAGGATGAGCAGCATCGCGGGCCCATCCATCGACAGGCGCACCGGCCCCGTCACCTCGTTCGAGGTTCCCACCGGGCCGCTGGGCGCAAAGTTCAGCCCGTCGATGGGCCAACGCAGCCCCTCTGACCGGCCGGTGACCGGCGCCATCGGGAACAGCGACAGCCGCGTGCCCGGGGCCAGCTCCATCGACAGGTCCGGCGGACACAGCAGGACCACGTCCTCGGTCCCGATCAGGATGCAGCGCACATCGGCACGCCCGGTCAGAACCGTCATGGCCGCCAGTTGGTGATCCAGCCGCTTGCCCAGGAACCCGTAGCCAAAGACCAGCGGCGCCGAGATATGGCGCAGGCACTTGTCGAAATCGGTGCTGTCCTGTTCCGCGATGGGCCGCAGCACGCCCGGATCCAGCCGGGCCTGCACCTCAGGCGCCAGCGAATCCATGTCGCCATAGACCGCGTCGGGCATCCGCCCCTGCGTCAGCACCGCCGCTGCGCCGCTATCGGCCGCAACGACCACTTCCGCCGCCTGCACCGCCCGGGCCAGCACCGCGTTGTCGACTTCGCCACCACCCACGAGGAGGACTGGCGCGTCGCTATGAACAATTTTAGACTTCATGGCGAATTAATGGCGCTTTGCGAAACAGACCACAATCCGGTCACGAAATGATACCCTTCAGGGCACAGATTCGATCAGCTTTCGTCCCGGTCAGCGTGGTAAACACACTGTTGCAGAACGAATGAAAGTGAGCAGCACGATGGTGAGTTCGAGCAAGATCCTGACCGTGTCCTACGGCACCTTCTCCTGCACCGCCGAGGGATTCGACGATCCTCTGGAGGTCGTCAAGGAGGCGACTCATTTCTTCCGCGGCGTCGTGGGAGAGGACCGGTTCTTTGGCGCCGAACCGCCGCAGTTCGACCCCGAGCTGGCCTCGGAATACCTGCGCGACCGCCTGGCCGAACCGGGCAGCGGCACGCTGTCCCTTGGCAGCCCGCCACGCGTCATGGCCGCAGCCGCCTCTGCCGGGGCAATGGCCGCCGCGATGTCGGGCCGCACCGAAGAGGTCGCCGCCGATGACCTGCTGCCCGATGACGACACTATCGAGGCCACTGCCGTTCTGACCGAAAGACCGGAGCCCGCGACCGCCGACCTCGTGCCCGAGGTTGCGCTGGACGACGTGGCCCCCGACGGGACGGAGGCTGCGCCTGCTCCGCAGCCCTCCGCACCGGACGATATCACGGCCAAGCTGGACCGGATCCGCGCCGTCGTCGCCTCTGTCGAGGACGAGGCTGACGCGCCTCGGGTTGCACTGGACCAGACGCCCGAGGAAGCCCCCGAAAGTGACGCGCTGGAAACGCTGCTGGACGAACTGGTCGTCGAAAGCGGCGACACCGAGGCCGCCGAGCTGGACGTTGCCCTCTTTGACGAAGAGGAGGAGGACGCCGAGGTTGTTTCGGACCTCTCCGACGACCTGGACGTGCCGGAAGCGGATCACGACAGCGCGCTGGACGCCGCCGTGGCCAGCCTGATGGCCGAGGACGACGACGAGGAAGACGCACCGGACTCTGGCGCCCTGCCCCTGGTCGCTACGACCGCCGCCGCCGCCGCGCTGGCCACCGGCCCGATGCGCCCGGATGCCGAACCGGACGAGATCGACGATCTGGACGAGGCGCCCGAGGATGACCCCGAGGCCGCGCTTGACCGGGCCTGGGCGGCAGAGGCCGCGCCGGACCCGGAGGCAGAGACAGCCGCGCCCGTCGACGACCTGTCCTCCGAGGATCGGCCCGAGCCGGCCCCGGTGCGCGCGCGCATCGTCAAGGTCAAGCGCGCCGCCTTTGAACAGGCCATCGACGAAGGCACGCTGGAAGAGGTACTGGACGAGCCCGCGCCCGACGGCTTCACCCCGGATGACACCAGCAGCCTCAGCCCCGAGGAAGAAGAGGAACTGGCCCGCGAACTGGCCGCTGTGAAGGCGGAACTGGCCAGCGATTTCGGCGCCTGGGACGAGGATGACGACGCAGCCCTGGCAGATACCACGGACACCGCCGCGGACGATGACGAAGACGACGCCCTGATGACAGCCGCCACGCCGCTGCGTCTGGACAACCCGATCACCGAGCCAGAGGAAGACCTCGCGCCCGACTGGGACGAAGAGGTGGCCGAAGCGGTCCAGGACAGCGCGCGCAAGGCCGTCAAGCTGGCCAGCCCGGCCCGCGCCATGCTGACCGAAGGTGAGGTCGGCGACGGCGATACCTCGCGCCTGCTGGACCAGACCAACACAGAGATGGACGAACCCGAGGGCAACCGCCGGCGCAGCGCCATCGCCCACCTGCGCGCCGCCGTGGCCGCGACCAAGGCCGACCGTCTGCTGGGCCAGAAAGCCGATGCGGCCGAGGAACAGGAACCCTACCGCGAAGACCTGGCCAGCGTGGTGCGCCCGCGCCGCCCGCAGAGCGTCAGCCACCCCAGCCCGCGCCCCGCGGCCCATAACGACGCACCGACGCCGCTGAAGCTGGTGGCCGAACAGCGTGTCGCCCCGGCCCCCGACGCATCCGAGGCCGGTCCGGTCCGCCCGCGCCGCGTGCGCCGCACGGTTCCCGCGCCCGAAACCCAGGCCCCGGCAGAGGCCGGCATGGCCTCGGGCTTTGCCGCCTATGCGCAGGATGTGGGCGCCGCCGAGCTGCCCGAACTGCTGGAGGCCGCCGCCGCCTACATGTCCTACGTCGAGGGCCGGGACCAGTTCTCGCGCCCGCAGTTGATGACAACGCTGCGCCAGGCCGAGGTCACCGACAGCTCACGCGAGGACCGGCTACGCAGCTTTGGCCAGCTGCTGCGCGAGGGCAAGATCCGCAAGACCTCGGGCGGACGCTTTACCGCCGCCGAAACGATCAGCTTCAAGCCCGCCGCCAACGGCTGATCCCGCCGCCGGAACGACAAAGCCCCCGTGCCAGGCACGGGGGCTTTTTTATGTGCACCGCTCAAGTGGCGTTGGGCGGGACGCGGTTGCCGCAGGCAACAAGCGTCCGTCCTGCCGTCACTCTCCGGCGTCGGGGTCGGCCTGGCCGACCCCCTTGAAGATCGGCTTCAGCGGCAGGATCCAGGCCACGCCGAAAAAGACGTAGATCCCGAATTCCACCGCCACCGGCAGGTGCCACAGGTCCAGACGGCTCAGCACACCCCAGGCCACCACGATATAGAGCGGGAACCCCACCAGAAGCACGAAAAGGGACCAGCGCCTGCGCGCCTTGTAGCTGAGTGCCATCGTCTTGCTCCTTTCCGATCCTGCCGGTGCAGTTAGTCCGCGAAGGGGTCGGTGACCAGAATCGTGTCGTCACGCTCTGGCGAGGTGGACAGCAGGGCCACAGGGCATCCGATCAGTTCCTCGACACGGCGGACGTACTTGATCGCCGCTGCCGGCAGATCGGCCCAGCTGCGCGCGCCTTCGGTCGATTCGCTCCAGCCTTCCATTTCCTCGTAGACCGGCACGCAGCGCGCCTGCTCCTCGGAGGCGAAGGGCAGGTAATCCAGAACCTTGCCGTCCAGCTCGTAGCCGACACAGATCTTGAGCGTCTCGAACCCGTCCAGCACGTCCAGCTTGGTCAGAGAAATGCCATTGACGCCCGATGTGGCGCAGGTCTGGCGCACCAGCACCGCGTCGAACCAGCCGCAGCGGCGCTTGCGGCCCGTTGTGGTGCCGAACTCATGACCCCGCTCGCCCAGGCGCTGGCCGTCGTCGTCGTGCAGTTCCGTCGGGAAGGGCCCCTCACCCACGCGGGTGGTGTAGGCCTTGACGATGCCCAGCACGAAATCGATGGCGCCCGGGCCGATGCCAGTGCCGGTGGCTGCCTGCCCGGCGATCACGTTCGAGGAGGTGACAAAGGGATAGGTGCCGAAATCCACGTCCAGCAGGGCCCCCTGTGCGCCTTCGAAGAGGATGCGCTGGCCGGAGCGGCGGCGCTCGTTCAGCACTTTCCAGACCGGGGCCGCGTATTCCAGGATCTGCCCCGCGATCTCCCGCAGTTGCGCGATCAGCGCGTCGCGGTCAACCGGCTCGATCCCCAGGCCGCGGCGCAGCGGGTCGTGATGCGCCAGCGCCCGGTCCACCCGAGCCTGCAGCGTGGCCTCATCGGCGAGGTCGGCGACGCGCACCGCACGGCGGCCCACCTTGTCCTCGTAGGCCGGGCCGATGCCGCGTCCAGTGGTGCCGATCTTGGCACCCGGACGTGCGGCCGCCTCTCGGGCGCGGTCCAGCTCGCCGTGGATCGGCAGGATCAGCGGCGTGTTCTCGGCGATCATCAGCGTCTCGGGCGTGATCTCGACGCCCTGCGCGCGGATCGTCTCGATTTCGGACAACAGGTGCCAGGGGTCCAGCACCACGCCATTGCCGATGACCGACAGCTTGCCCCGGCGCACCACGCCAGACGGCAGCGCGTGCAGCTTGTAGACCTTGCCATCGACGACCAGCGTGTGCCCGGCGTTGTGGCCACCCTGGAAACGGCAGATCACATCGGCCCGGCTCGACAGCCAGTCGACGATCTTGCCCTTGCCTTCGTCACCCCATTGCGCGCCAACCACGACGACATTTGCCATCACATTCCCCTTTACGGCGTTGCAAACCCGCGCGTGTATACGCGCGCAATGCCGACTGCGAAACCGCAAAATCGCCGCAAGAGACTGGACAGGCGCGCGCCGTCAGGGCAGCAAGGCGGCAAACCTCTGGAGGTGCCCCTATGAGTTTCCTGCTGCGCTGGCTCTTTGCCTTCGTCCTGCTGGCCGCGACCTACAACCCGAGCCAGTTCAACTATATCCGCTGGGCCATGAACAACACGGACGGCAACCTGCCGCTGGTGGTGCTCTTCGGGATCGTCCTGCTGATCGGCTACATCATCTACCTGCGGGCCACGCTGCGTTCGATCGGGGTCTTCGGCATGGCGCTGGTGCTGGGGCTGGTGGCCGCGATTCTCTGGGCGCTGGTCTATTACGGGCTGCTCGACCTGTCGGACCCCAAGCTGTCGACCTGGATCGGCATCTTTGCCCTGTCGCTGGTGCTGGGGGTGGGCCTCAGCTGGTCGATCATCCGGCGCAAGCTGTCGGGCCAGGTCGACATGGACGACGTCGAGGAATAAGGCCCGCGGCGGCTCAGCAGCCGTCGCGCCCCACGACCATGACCCAGCTGTCATTGGAACTGCGCACCAGCCCGTATTCCGTGGCCCCCTGCGACAGCATGGTGCGCCGGTGGCCGGGCGACCCGGCCCAGTCCGACATCACCTCGCCCAGCGACCTTTGCCCCTGGGCGATGTTCTCGGCGATGACGCAGGGCCGGTAGCCGGCCTTTTGCACGCGGCTCATCGGGTTGCTGCCGTCCGGGCCGACATGGTCGAAGAAGCCCTTGCGGTCCATGTCCTGCGCATGGAAACGCGCGGCCTCTTCCAGCCGGGCGGAGCGCGTCAGCGGCGGCAGTCCGTTTTCGGCCCGAAAGGCGTTCAGCGCCGCGCCCCCCTGCCCCTCGGCAAAGCCGCCAAAGCCACGCGAGGCCGGTTCGGCACGCATGCCGCCCTGTCCGGAGAACCGCCCCTGCGGCACCCAACCGCAAGAGGCCACCGCCGCGCAGAGCGCCATCATCCAGACCAGCCGCATGTCATTTCCCCCTAAAGCGCCTCGGCCAGCTTGCGCGCCAGCGCGTTCTGCCGCGCCACCGCCGCGTCGATGTCAAAGCTGACGATCCGCCCGTCCTCGACCACCAACCGGCCCTCGACCAGAAGATACCGGACGCGCTGCGGTCCGGCCAGAAGCAGCGCCGCCGGATCCCAGCTACCGGCGCTTTCCAGCCCACCGACATCCCAGAGCGCGATATCCGCGCGTTTGCCCACCGCGATCTGGCCGCAATCGTCGCGGCCCAGCACCTGTGCCCCGCCGCGCGTGGCGATCCACAACGCCTCGCGCGCGCTCATGGCGTCGGCGCCGCGCGCCACCCGCTGCAACAGCATCGCCTGGCGCGCCTCGGCTGCGAGGTTGCCTGCGTCGTTGCTGGCCGATCCATCCACGCCAAGACCCACGCGCACCCCCGCGTCGCGCATCGCGCGCACCGGGGCAATCCCGCTGCCAAGGCGACAGTTGGAACAGGGACAATGGGCGACTCCGGTTTTGGAACGCGCGAAAAGGTCGATCTCCTGCCCGTCCAGTTTCACACAATGGGCGTGCCAGACATCCTCGCCGGTCCATCCAAGTTCCTCGGCGTATTGGCCGGGGCGACAGCCGAACTGCGCCTGGGAATAGGCGATATCCTCGTCGTTTTCAGCCAGGTGCGTGTGCAGGCGCACGCCCTTGTCCCGGGCCAGGATCGCCGCGTCGCGCATCAGCTCTCGGCTGACCGAAAAGGGCGAACAGGGGGCGACGCCGACGCGCACCATCGCGCCCTCGGATGCGTCGTGAAAGGCGTCGATCACCCGGATGCAATCGTCGAGGATCGCCGCCTCGCCTTCGACCAGCGAATCCGGCGGCAGACCGCCGTCGCTTTCGCCGATGCTCATGGCGCCGCGGGTGGGATGGAACCGCAGGCCCACCTCGCGGGCCGCGGCGATGGTGTCGTCCAGCCGCGCACCGCCCGGGTAGAGGTACAAGTGGTCCGAGGACATGGTGCAGCCCGACAGCGCCAGTTCCGCCAGCCCCACCTGGGCCGAGACGAACATCTCTTCGGGACCGAACCGCGCCCAGATCGGGTAGAGCGTCTGCAGCCAGCCAAACAGCAGTGCGTCCTGCCCGCCCGGGACCGCGCGGGTCAGCGTCTGGTACAGGTGGTGGTGTGTGTTGACGAGGCCGGGCGTGGCCACGCAGGTGCCCGCCTCGACGATGCGCCCTGAGGTTGTCAGCCCCTGCCCGATCTGCGCGATCACGCCGTCGCGGATCAGGATATCGGCGCCGGTCAGTTCCCGCTTGTCGTCGTCCATGCACAGGACGGTCCGCGCGTTGCGGATCAGGATTTCGGTTTGTGCATTTGTGGATTGTGCCATGTCAGCCCCTCACGAAAGCCCTTTTCGGTGAGAGACAGGGTGAGGCACGCCAGAAAAGGGAAGGACGCGTGACCGCCCGCGCCTTTTTTAGCCCGCGGTGCGCAGCAGGTCCAGCGCCGCGGCGTGCAGCTCCGGCGTCGCGGCGGCAAGCGCACGGCCACCGTCATGCACCGGACCGCCTTCCCAATTGGTGACGATCCCGCCCGCCGCCTCGATCACGGCGATGGGCGCCTGGATGTCATAGGCTTGCAGCCCCGCCTCGATCACCAGGTCGATCTGGCCCGCTGCCAGCAGCGCGTAGGCGTAGCAATCCATGCCATAGCGCACCAGTCGCGCCCGTGCGGCCACGCGTTCGAACCCGGCGCGATCCTCGGGCGTGCCGACCTCGGGGAAGGTGGTGAAAAGGATTGCCTGGTCGATGGCCTGCGTGCCGCGCACGGCCAGCGGACCTGCGTCGTGCGGCCCGGTGAAATCCGCGCGCGACAGGCCGCCGCGGAACCGCTCCTGCGTGTAGGGCTGGGCGATGATGCCGTAGACCGGGCCGGTATCATCGCGGACTGAGATCAGCACCCCCCATGTCGGGGTTCCCGCCAAGAAAGCGCGTGTGCCGTCGATCGGATCAAGGACCCAGGTGAGACCGGTGGTGCCGGTCTGTGTGCCGTATTCCTCGCCCAGGATCGCATCGCCGGGGCGCCTGTCGGCAAGGACCGCGCGCATGGCCTGTTCGGCGGCGCGGTCGGCTGCGGTCACCGGGTCGAACCCGGTGCCCGCGTCCTTGTTTTCGGCTGTCAGGCCGCGCTGGCGGAAAAAGGGCAGGATCGCCTTGCCTGCCGCGTCGGCCAAGGCCTCCGCCGTGTCGATCAGTTCCTTGGCAAGCTCCGACGGGATCCGGTCCATACGCCCCTCCTGTAACCCGGTTCCGGGCTACAGCAGCGGCGCGCAGGGCTCAAGCCACGTCGGACAGGACGCGCGCCAGTTCGAAGAGGCGGCGGCGCTGGTTCTCCGGGATCGCGTAATACGAGCGAACCAGGTCCAGGGCTTCCTTGTCGCCCATGATGTCTGCGGGCACGGACTCCGCGGCGCCCTCTTCGGCAGCGTTCTCGTTTTCGATGCCCTCGAAGAAGAAGCTGACCGGGACGTCCAGAGCCTCGGCGATGTCCCAGAGCCGCGAGGCGCTGACGCGGTTCGCGCCGGTCTCGTACTCCTGGATCTGCTGGAACTTGATGCCAACGCGTTCGGCCAGCTGCTGCTGCGTCATGCCGACGAGCCAGCGACGGTGCCTAATGCGTTTGCCGACGTGAACGTCAACGGGGTGCGCCATCTGTGTCTTCCTGTTCTATGGGTGTGAACAGATGAGCCGGGACCGTACCCCAAATCCCCCAGAACCAGCATCATCCTACACGTCTATGGCCTAATGTGCTACATCATAACGGTCCTCAAAATCAAGTCGCGCAACCACCTATTGATGGTGCACAGCGGGGAAAAACACGACAAAGTTGAACTTGACCGGAAAGCATTCGGTTACACTTCATTTTGCCGCAGGCCCCGGCGCGGGTGCTTTGCCTGAGGGGCAATCTCGGCTAGGCAATTGAAAAACCATATGCAGAGGATGGAATGCGCGCCTTTTTCCTGACCGATCACGACACGCCCGCCCGCCTGAGCGATGTTGCAATACCCGAACCGGCAGAGGGTGAAATCCGCCTGAGGATCGCCGCCTGCGGACTGAATTTTGCGGATCTCCTGATGCAGAAAGGCACCTATCAGGACACGCCGGCCCTGCCTTTCGTGCTGGGAATGGAGGTTTCGGGAATCGTTGACGCAACGGCACCTGACGTCAAAGGCTTTGCGCCGGGTGACCGAGTCGCGGTCTTTGGCGGCCAGGGCGGGCTTGCGGACTACGGCTGTTTCTCGGCGGCGCGCGCGGTCAAGCTGCCCGACACGATGGGATGGACCGATGCCGCCGGGTTCCAGATCGCCTATGGCACCAGCCACCTTGCGCTGGATCACCGGGCACGCCTGCAGCCCGGCGAGACGCTGCTGGTCCTGGGCGCCGCGGGTGGCGTCGGGCTGACCGCCGTCGAGATCGGCAAGCTGATGGGCGCGCGTGTCGTGGCCTGCGCGCGCGGCGCCGACAAGCTGGAGGCGGCGAAACAGGCAGGCGCCGACCACCTGATCGATGCCGAAACCGGCGACATCCGCGCCGAGATGAAGGCGCTTGGCGGGGCGGATGTGGTCTATGACCCGGTGGGCGGCGACCAGTTCACCGCCGCTTTCCGGTCGTGCAACCCCGAGGGGCGCCTGCTGAGCATCGGCTTTGCAAGCGGCGACGTGCCGCAAATCAAGGCCAATCACCTGATGGTCAAGAACCTTTCGGTCATGGGCCTGTACTGGGGCGGCTACCTGGCCTTCCGGCCCGATGTGCTGACCGGATCGCTGGCGCAGCTGATGGCCTGGCATGGCGAGGGACGGTTGAAACCGCATATCAGCCACGTCCTGCCGCTGGAGCAGGCCGCCGAAGGGATGGAGCTGCTGCGCAGCCGCAAATCGACCGGCAAGGTGGTCATCACCGTCGCCGATCTCTGACCGTCAGCGACAGGCCTTTTCTGAAAACCAGAGGGCGGCCCTGCTTACCGGCCGCCCTCTCCGCCTCAGAACCGCAGGCTTGCGGTGAGGGAAATCGTCCGGCCCGGCTCGTTCAGGGGGACGACGTTGCCAAGGCCAAGGTCGTCGGCGCTGCGGCTGGCATAGGTCTGGTCAAAGAGGTTCTCGACGTCCAGCCGCACCTCCAGCCCCTCGACAAAGACGCTGGGCGGCCCGACCACCTCGGCAAAGTCGGGACGGGTAAAGAGAATCCCGCCGGGACCGGCCTGGGCTGACCGACTGCCGGTGTCCTGGATGTCCGAGGTGAAGGAGAACTTGAGCACATAGGCCGACAGGTCCGCCTCCGTGCCCGCCACGGTCTTGCCGTCGCCATCCTTGTAATCGCCGCCGGTCTGGCGGGTGCCGCTGAGCAGCCGCTCAAACCGCTCTTCCTGTCCGAATAGGGTGAGCAAGCGCCGGAAGCCCTGCCCTGCGCAGCGAGGTTAGCCCGTCAAGACGTTCGCCCGGTTCCAGGAAATCGCGTGCGTCCTTGGTGGTATAGGCCAGGCCCCCGGCCAGGGCGTTCGGCCCGGCGTCGGCGGGGCCGATGCCCTCGCTGACCTCGACCGAATTCAGCAGCGCCGGGTCAAAGAGGATGTTGCCTGTGTGGTGAAAGGCGGACTTGTTCTGCCGCGCAGCGTCGATGGTGACAGAGAGCAGGCTTTCCTCGATCCCGTTGACGACGACCTTTTGCGCGATGGCCGCGCCACCATTGACGGCAACCGAGGATTCGCCCCGGAAGACATCGGCCACCGAGACCGGATTGCGCTGCTCCAGCTGCTCCTCGTCGATCCTGTGGTTGCCCAGCAGCGTCTGGGCGGGCTCGGGAATGATGCGAAGCGCGCCCAGGAACACCGGGTCGGTGCCCAGCAGCAAGGCCCGCGCCCAGTCGGTCCCGTCATGTTGCCCCCTCGAATCGTGATGTCCGAGCAGCTGGATGACCTTCAGGGACAGGCTGTCTGGCGTGCGGTTCTGTTTCTCAGGCAATTAATCGACAAAAGAGTCAAGTCAAGGAAACCCGAGGCACGGGCCGCGCTGACCAATGCCCCGGGCGGGTTGGCGGGTCCGATCAACCCCGTTCCTTGGCCCAGACCATGTCGATCATCGCCTGGGTGCCGCGCGAGAACTCCAGCGGACAGGGGTAATGCGCCTTGTCCAGGACGCTGGTGTTGAAGGCCTCGACCTGGTGGACATAGTGGTTGTCCGCCGGAAAGCGGTGCACCGTCTCGACCAGGTCCTTGGATTGTACCGTGACGCGCGCCTCGCCGTAGACGCCGGCGTTGAAGGGCGCGGTCAGCTTCATCACACCCTCTTCGCCGTGAAAGACCACCTCTTGCCAGGGCGCCATCCGCATCGAGACCACGCCGGTATAGTGGAACGAGGGGAAACGCGCGGTGATATGCGTCCAGACGTCCACGTCGTTTTCGCGCTCGACAACGGCCGAGAGGATCTCGTCCGGCTCTTCCCCGGTCACGAAACGCGTCGCGCCGTAGATGTAGACGCCGATGTCCGGCACCGCGCCGCCGCCGGTGTCGGGCCGGTTGCGGATGTTCTGACCATCGGCGCGGTTGTCGTAGGAAAAGGCCGCCGAGACCCGCACCAGCTTGCCGATGGCGCCCTCCTGGTACAACTGGCTGGCCTTGTGCCACTGCGGATGGTGCACGATCATGTAGGCCTCTGCCGCAAGCAGCCCGGTTTCGTCGCGTTTGGCGATCACCGGGTCGAACTCTGCCGCCGTCATCGCCAGTGGTTTCTCGACCAGCACATGTTTGCCCGCCTCCAGCGCCTTGAGCGCCCATTCGACATGCAGGTGGTTGGGCAGAGGAATGTAGACCGCGTCGATCCCGGGGTCCGCCAGCAGGGCGTCATAGCTGTCGTGCACGGTCAGCCCCGGCGCTAGCGCGGCAAAGGGCGCGGCCTTGTCGGGCGAGGAGGTCGCCAGCGCCGCCAGCCGACCGCGCCGCCCCATGTGAATGGCCGGCCCCATGTGTTCGCGCGCGAATTTCGCCGCGCCCAGAATGCCCCAGCGAACGTGATCGGTCATGTCTCTCTCCCAGATTTGTTAGCGCCAACCCTACCCCAAGCGGAGGGGCCTGAAAACGCCGCATTGACCTCTGGCGATGGCCACGGCATCCGCTCTGAAGATCATTGGTTGATGGGTGCCGATCCATGCTGCGCAGAGTTTTCATTGCACTTTCCATTGTTGCAGGAAGCGTCGCCGGAACCGCCTTGGCGCAGGACTGCCTGCCCATTGGCAACAGTTGCATTTCACCAGAGGACAGAAGGATCGTTCTTGGCCCCGCGGAACTGGACGAGCTGTCAAAACTTGCCGCGGCCACATGGGTGCAGTCGCTGGAACTGGCCGGCAACGGCGATCCCGCCCTCGTCGTCGATCTGGCCGCGCTGAACGTGCTGACGGACCTTGGCGCCCTACGGGTCCAGGACCTTCCCGGCGCGCGCTGGGACGGGTTGGACCTGCCCACGCTGCAGGCCCTTCGCCTGCAGGACAATGAGATCAGCAATTTCGCCTTTCTCGACGGACTGCCAGCGCTTCGGGGGCTATGGATCAAGGACTCCCTCGGCCTGTCGGATCTGCCCCGGGCGACGCTGGGCCGGATCGAGAACTTGCGCCTGAACGGCCCGGACCTGTACGACATCAAGGCCGACGGCGCGATGATCAACCTCAAGATCCTGGGGTTCAACGGCGTTTCCCTGCCCGACCTCGCGGGCCTTGGCCCGACCCCCGCCCTGGAACTGCTCAACATCGACGGCGAGGATATCATCAGTCTCGACGGGCTGATCGTGGGACCCGCTTTCCGCGAGCTATGGGCGGAAGGCGCCTGCCTGACGGATATTTCAGCCCTGGCTCCGGCGGATAACCTGGAGGTGCTCAGGGGCAAGAACAGCCAGATCGGGGATATTTCCGCCCTCGCGGGCAAGAACAAGCTGCAGACCCTGTTCCTGACCGGCAGCCAGGTCAGTGACCTCTCGCCTCTCGCGGGCCTTCAATCGCTGCAATTGCTCAGCTTTTCGGATACGCCGGTGACAGATATTTCCGCCCTGTCCAACCTGCCCGAGCTGGTGGCGATCTACATGAACATCACGCGGGTCACGGATTTCACGCCGCTACTGGATACGCCCACCGACATCATGCTGCGGATCAACAGCGACCGCATCCTGATGAGCAGCCAGTTGCCCGGTTTCATCGCCGAGGAAGGCTGGAAGCGCGGCCCGCTCTACCAGAAATGATCCCCCGCACAGGGCGGCGGAGATGAAAAAGGCGGGGCATTGCCCCGCCTTTCGCGTTCAACGGAGGGAGAAACCGTCTCAGACAGCCGACAGCATCCCCTGTTCCTTGGCAAGGTCGCGCATCCGCTTTTGCAGCTTCTCGAAGGCGCGGACCTCGATCTGGCGGATACGTTCGCGCGAGACGTCGTACTGGCCGGACAGTTCTTCCAGCGTGACCGCCGATTCCGCCAGCCGGCGCTGGGTCAGGATGTCCTTTTCCCGGTCGTTCAGGACATCCATCGCCTCGGCCAGCAGGGCGCGGCGCGCCTCAAGCTCGTCACGCTCGGCGTAATCCTCGGCCTGATCGGCATCCTCGTCTTCCAGCCAGTCCTGCCACTGCATCGTGCCTTCGCCTTCGGAGCCGACGGTGGCGTTCAGCGAGGCATCGCCGCCGGACAGGCGCCGGTTCATCGAGATCACCTCATCCTCGGTCACACCAAGGTCGGTGGCGATCTTCTCGACATGTTCGGGCCGCAAGTCGCCGTCCTCGAGCGCGCCGATGCGGCTCTTGGCCTTGCGCAGGTTGAAGAACAGCTTTTTCTGCGCGCTGGTCGTGCCCAGTTTGACAAGGCTCCAGGACCGCAGGATGTATTCCTGGATCGAGGCGCGGATCCACCACATCGCGTAGGTGGCCAGCCGGAAGCCCTTTTCCGGATCAAAGCGTTTCACCGCCTGCATCAGGCCCACGTTGGCCTCGGAGATCACCTCGGCCTGGGGCAGGCCATAACCGCGGTAGCCCATCGCGATCTTGGCCGCCAGGCGCAGGTGCGAGGTGACCATCTTGTGTGCGGCCTCGGTGTCCTCGTTCTCGACCCAGCGCTTGGCCAGCATGTATTCCTCTTCCGGCTCCAGAAGCGGGAACTTCCGGATTTCCTGGAGGTAGCGGCTCAGACCCGCTTCCGGCGAGGGTGCCGGGAGATTTGCATAGTTCGACATCTTGTCTGTTCCCTCCGTTCGGACCCGCATGTTACGGGCTTTAACATCAGGTAGGAACCTGAACTGAATAGTTCAAGTCCCGCATCCGTTAGCGTTAGCGCAGTTAAGCTCGATAGGTGACGACGTCATCCTTTATGTCATAGCGTCACAGAGACGTGCTCGGTTCCTGATGAATTGAAACATATACGTTTACGCATGATTATAGTGCAAAATACGCGGATAATCAAATCTATTCGCATAGGATAGCAGGGCACATCCGTCCATCTGCAAGAAAGACGCCACCATGCAAGCCCTCGCTCCCTCGCCTGTTCATGTCCGCACAGCCGGTGCGCTCTACCTCGTGATCATCCTTAGTGGCCTGACCGCAGAGATCGCCCTGCGTGGCCCCCTGCTTGCCGGCTCACCGCATGAAATCGCAGCGGCCATCGGCGCAAACCTGCCGCAGTTCCGGCTGAGCCTTCTGGCGGACGTCGTCATGCTGCTGGCAGATATCGCTTTGGCGCTGCTGTTCTTCGCCATGCTGCGTGACAGGGCCGAGGGGTTGGCCCGCGCGGCGATGGTCTTTCGGCTGGGGCAGGCGGTGCTGATCGGCGCCAGCCTGATCGCCCTGGCCGGCGCCCCTGCCCTGCTGGCGGACTTGCCGCGCATGGCCGTCCACATGACAGAGATGCACGCCCTGGGTTATGACATCGGGCTGATCCTCTTCGGCGTGAACAGCCTCTTGATGGCGCGCCTGCTGTCGCTGGGCGCCACCCCTCGGATCATCGCGCTCGGCATCGCGGCGGCGGGCCTCGTCTACCTCACCGGAAGCCTGCTGCGCCTGGCCGCCCCGCTGCTGTCAGAAGCCTTCCAGCCCGCCTACCTGGTCTGCATCCTGGCCGAAAGCGCGCTTTGCCTCTGGCTCTTGATCACGGGCAGGACCTGAGCCTCAGTCGAACTGCACTATTGCGCATTCGAACGCGCCCGTGCCGGTCACGCATGTGTGGTGCCTCTTGCCGGATGTATCCTCCATCCGCCAGCAATCGCCCGGCCCGAAATCCCGCGCTTCACCGTCACTGGCGGTGACGCGGATCCCGCCCGAAAGACAGATCAACAATTGGCGTTTGGGCGTTGGATGGATGGGCTCGTTCCAACCGGCTTCCAGCCGCAGCCAGATCATGGCCTGCGCCGCATCAGGCGCAGAGACCAGGATATCCTGCGCCGGCGGCGCAAAGACCTGTTCGGATAGAGGCACGTCGACCTCGCGCCAATGGCTGTCGCCGGCTTCGTCGCAATAGAGTAGCTGGTAATGCATCGGCGTCTCCTCCACGGCCCGATGCAATGATGACAGCGGCGCTCCGGTCCGCCAAGTGTCTCAGAGGGCGCGCAGCGCGGCCAGCAGGCCCGCCATGTCCTCCGGCAGATCGCTGTGGAACATCAGCGCCTCGCCCGTCACCGGGTGGTCGAACCCCAGTTCCGCCGCGTGCAGCGCCTGCCGGTCAAAGCCCCTTGCCAGATCATAGGCCGCGCCCAGCGCCTTTTCCGACAGTTTCCGCCGCCCGCCATAAACCGGGTCGCCGATCAGCGCATGGCCCGCATGGGCCATGTGGACGCGGATCTGGTGTGTGCGCCCGGTCTCCAGCCGGCATTCCACCAGGCTGACGCTGGGCGGAGAGCCAAACCGCTCAAGCAGTTTCACATGGGTGATCGCGTGCCGCCCCTGCCCATCGAAATAGACCGCCTGCCGCTGGCGGTCGGTCTTGTGCCGCGCCAACCCGCTGGTGATGGTGACGCCGCCCTCGCCCCCGACGGAGACGCCCCGCGTGTTCAACAGCCGCGGATCGGCCAGATCTGGCACACCGTGGGCCAGGGCCAGGTAGGCCCGCCGCACGGTATGTTTCTCGAATTGCGCGGCCAGACCGTGATGCGCCCGATCGGATTTCGCCACCACCAGCAAGCCGCTGGTGTCCTTGTCGATCCGGTGCACGATGCCCGGCCGCTTTTCGCCCCCCACCCCGGACAGCGCACCGCCAAAGTGATGCAAAAGCGCATTCACAAGCGTCCCGTCCGGTGATCCGGGCGCAGGGTGCACCACCATCCCGGCGGGCTTGTCGACGACGATCAGATCCTCGTCTTCCCAAAGCACCGCCAGCGGGATGTCCTGGGCGACAACGTCATACTCCTGCGCCTCGGGCACGACGATCTCGATCTCGTCCCCTTCCGCGACCCGCGCCTTGGGATCGGTCACGGGGACACCGCCGCGGCTGACGGAACCTTCGACGATCAGCCGGCCCAGGCGCGTGCGCGACAAGGCCGCCGCCTCTGGCACATCGCGCGCCAGCGCCTTATCAAGACGCACCGGCGGATCCGCCGAAATCACGATACGAAGGATGGTCATGGCCTCTCCCGATCCCGAAGACGATCTGCCCGAGCCGCCCTCGCTGCGCTTTCTGCGCATTCTGGTCACGGTTCTGACGGCGGTGATGATTGCCGGGATCATCGGGATCCTCGGCCTGATCTGGCACCGCTATAGCAATGCACGCGCCCCGCTGCCAGAGGTCATCACCCTGCCCGACGGCACCACCGCCAGCGCCTACACGCAAGGCACCGACTGGTACGCGGTGATCACGGCGGATGACCGCATCCTGATCTTCGACCGCGCCACCGGCAAACTGCGTCAGGAAATGCGGATCGAACCCGGAGAGTGACGGACCGCCTGCGGCGGACCGGCACGCAGCTTGGCGTCTGGGGTCTCCGGAAACGCAAGGCAGGCGCAGCCTGTCCAAAGGGTCGGCGGGCGGGCGTCTTTGCGGCAAAGCCGCAAACAGTCCCGTCCCGCCGGCCCGGCTTCGCCTCACTCGAAACTGATCGACACCATCCCGAAGTCGCCGAAATCGGCCTCTACCATGCAGCCGGGCGGGCATTCCACGGGCCGGATGAAGGAGCCGGACAGGACCACCTGCCCGGCCTCGATCCCCTGACCATAACCCGCCAGCCGTTCCGCCAGCCAGACGATCCCCATGACCGGATCGTTCAGCACCCCGGCGCCCAGCCCCGTCTCCTCGACCGCGCCGTCGCGGGTCACGATGGCCCCGGTCCAGCGCAGGTCCACAAGCCGGGGATTCACCTTCATCTCTCCCAGGACGATGCCTGCGTTGGCCGCGTTGTCCGCTATGGTGTCGCAGACGCTGCGCGTCCGGCCCGTCTGCGGATCTTTGCGCAATATGCGCGTATCGAGGATTTCCAGCGAGGCGCAGACATGGTCCGTGGCCGCGACCACCTCTTCCCGTGTCACCGCGCCCTGCAACGGCGCCTTCATGACAAAGGCGATCTCCGCCTCCACCCGGGGCTGGATGAACCGCCCCTTGGGCACGACACCGCCGCTCTCGAAGACCATGTCCTCCAGCAAGACGCCGCTGTCCGGCGTGTCGATCCCCAGGGCATCCTGCATCGCGCGCGAGGTCAGGCCGATCTTCCAGCCCACCTGTCGGCGTCCCTCTGCCAGGCGCGCGGTGACATAGGCGGCCTGAACGGCATAGGCCTCGTCCATCGTCATGCCGGGATGCGCCAGCGACAAGAGCCCGATCTGTTCGCCCGACGCCTCTGCCCGCACCAGGGCCCGCGCCGCGGCGTGGATCTCGTCCTCGGTCACACCTCGTCCTCCACCCCGTTGCGCAACACGCCGATGCCCTCGGCCTCGACCTCGATCACGTCGCCCGGCTTCAGCCAGACCGGCGGGTCCAGCCGCGCTCCTGCCCCGGTGGGCGTGCCGCAGACCAGCACATCGCCCGGCACCAGGGTGCAGAAGGTCGAGACATAATTGATGATGTAGCGGAAATCATAGATCATCCGCGAGGTCCGGTCCTGCTGCCGAACCTCGCCGTTCACGCGGCACTCCAGCGCGATGTCGTCCAGCTGCGCCGCATTGGTGAAGGGCACCAGCCAGGGGCCGATCGCGCCCGAGCGGTCCCAGTTCTTGCCCTGCGTGACGTTGAACTTGGCGTGGCGCACCCAGTCCCGGATCGTCCCCTCGTTGCACAGCGTCAGCGCGGCGACATGGTCATAAGCCTCATCGCGCGGAATCCGCCGCCCGCCCTTGCCGATGACCAGAACGATCTCGCCTTCGTAGTCCAGCTGTTCGCTCTCGGGCGGCCGCACCAGGTTGGCCCCATGTCCCACGAAGGACCCCGGGAAACGGATGAACAAGGAGGGCTTCGATGGCGCCGCCTGGCCGTCCTTGTACTCGGCATTGCGGTCCGGGTAGTTGACGCCGACGCAGATGATCTTGTCCGGCGCCGGGATCGGCGGCTCCAGCATCACCGCCTCCAGCGGCAGATCCGCCGCGCGTCCCGCCGCCTGCATGAAGATCTCCTTCAGCGCGTCCGCCGCGATCACCTCGCGCAGGGTCGGGTATTGCGGGTTGGCCGAGGAAAGGTCGATCACCCCCTCCTCCGTATGCAAGCCGTAGCCCGGTTTGCCCGCGTGGCTGTAACTCACGAAATGCGGTGTCATCATGATCTGTCCCCTGCCAGTTCCCGAATGACCGTGCCGGCCATCATCACGTCGTCCCGGGTGCAGTCGAACTGCCCCACCTGAAAGCGGATCACCTTGCGGCCCGCGTGCATGCCCTGCGTGACATAGATCCGCCCGTCGGCATTGATCGCATCCACCAACGCCTGCTGGGCGGCATCATCGCCCGGCCCCCGGAAGGTGAACAGCGACAGGATCGGCTCGGTCACGATCTCGAACCCGTCCCGCCGCAGCTCCTCGCAAAGCGCCCCGGCCCAGGCCACATGGTTGCGGAGGCGCGCCCGCAGTCCCTCCAGCCCGTAGTACCGGATCAGGAACCACAGCTTGAGGGCCCGGAACCGCCGGCCCAGGGGGATTGTCCACTCCGAGTAGTTGACCACCTCCGCATGGGAGGTCTTGAGGTACTCGGGCTCGATCTTGAGCGTGTCGATCTGCTGTTTCGGATCGCGCAGGAACTGCACCGAACAATCGAACTGCGCGCCCAGCCACTTGTGCGGATTGAAGACGATGCTGTCACAGCCCTCCACAGCTTCCCAGAACTGCGCCCGGAACTCCGGGCAGATCATCGCCGACCCGGCCCAGGCCGCATCCAGATGCAGGTACAGCCCCTCATCCCGCGCGATCTCCACCAGTTCCGGCAGATGATCCCAGGCCCCCACGCCGGTGGCCCCGGTCACGGCAATGATCCCGGCGGGCACATGGCCGGCGGCCCTGTCCTCGGCGATGCGCGCGCGCAGAGCCTCGGCATCCACGGCGAACTCCGGCGCGCCCCGTGTCGGCAGCTTGACCAGGTTCTCCTGCCCGATCCCCGCCACCCAGCAGGCCCGGTCGATCGAACTGTGCACCTGGTCCGAACAATAGATGCGCAACTGCCCCTTGCCCGACAGCCCCTCGCGGTTGCCGGTCCAGCCGGTCGCCCTTTCGCGCATGGTCAGCACAGCCGACAGGGTCGCCGACGAGGCGGAATCCTGGATCACGCCGGAAAACCCCTCGGGCAGTCCCAGCGCCTGGCGCAGCCAGTCGATCATCACCCCTTCCATCTCGGTCGCCACCGGAGAGGTCTGCCAAAGCATGCATTGCGGGGCGAGCACGCTCACCAGCATCTCGGCCAGCATGGACACCGGCGCCGCATTGGCCGGGAAATAGGCAAAGAACCGCGGGTGCTGCCAGTGGGTCAGCCCTTCGGGCACGATGCGCTCGAAATCCTCCCAGATCGCGCCCATCTCCTCGCCCGCCTCGGGCGGGGCGGGCGCCAGCCGGTCGGCAAAACTCCCGGGCGCCACGGCCGGCCGCACCGGCCGCTCCCGCACCCCCTTGTGATACTCGGCGCCGAATTCCGCCGCCTTCGCACCCCAGGCCGCAAACTCATCCCAGTCCATCACTCTCTCCACTCATCCTCGACCCGTGTTTCTTTGGGCAAAAAATACCTCCGGGGACGCCCGCAGGGCGGGGGCAGAGCCCCCAACCACGCGCGCCAGCGCGCTTGACCTGCCGCGCCGCAGGCGCGTCCGCCAGGCAACGGCTCAGGGCGCCACGATCGGCGTCGCCCTCAGCACAGCCTCGACCGGCTCCACGCCTTCGAAAACCGATCCTTCCTCGAACCAACTCCTGGGCGCCGGTGCCCCCCAAAGGGTCTGGCGCTGCGGGTCCTTCAGGTCCCAGCGGATCGGCTCCAGGTCTGGATCGACGGTCTGGTAATCGGAACAATAGATCTCGATCCGGTGCCCGTCCGGGTCACGGATATACAAGAAGAAGGCATTGGAAATCCCGTGCCGCCCCGGCCCGCGTTCGATATTGTCGAGATAGCCAGTGGTCGACATCAGGTCCAGCAGGTCGATGATGTTCAAGGGCGTCGGCACCCAGAAGGCGGTGTGATGCAGGCGCGGCCCGGTGCCATTGGTAAAGGCCACGTCATGCACGCCCCCCTTGCGGTGCATCCAGGCCGCCCAGAGCTTCTTGCTGACGTCGTCCTCGGTATATTCCGTCACCCGGAATCCCAGCCGCCCGTAGAAAGCCACCGCCTTGTCCACGTCCGGCGCGAAACAGTTGAAATGGTCGATCCTGAGCGGTTTGACCCCATTGTAAAGCCGGTATTGCTGGTGGATCGGCGGCAGCCGGTCCATGCGGAAGTAGAATTCCATCGGCGCACCGAAACAGTCATGCGTGCGCAGCGTCCGCCCCTGGTGCGACCGTTCCACCCATGCCACCGAATGCCCCTCGGAGACAAACCAGTCATGGGCGCGGTCCAGGTCCTCTTCCGAATAGACCTTGTAGGACAGGTACCGCACCGAGGCCTCGTCCGCCTTGCGCAGCACCATGCAATGATGGCCGCGTTCCTCCATCGCGCGCAGGCACAGGGTCTCCGGCGTCTCCTCCGTCACTTGCAGGCCCAGCGTGTCGACGTAGAACGCCCGGCTGGCGGCAAGATCCGTCACGCCGTATTCGACATGGCTCAGCCGTACGATGTTGAACGGCGGGTAGAGGTTCGGTTCGGGGATCGGCATCACGCGCCCTCCAGGTCAAAGACAACATTGGCCTGCCCCGTTCCGGAGCTGGGAAAATATTCGCCGATCAGCTCGCCGCGACCGCGATAGGCATCCCAGCCCAGCGCCGCCATCAGCATCACGGTGTCGTGCATGTTGCCCTC
Source organism: Mameliella sp. LZ-28 (assembly GCF_012274245.1). Classification (NCBI taxonomy): domain Bacteria; kingdom Pseudomonadati; phylum Pseudomonadota; class Alphaproteobacteria; order Rhodobacterales; family Roseobacteraceae; genus Antarctobacter; species Mameliella sp. LZ-28. The sequence goes on from NZ_JAANYX010000036.1 coordinate 96,382, forward strand.
GCCGTCGCAGTGTTCGGCGTAGTCGGGCAGGATTTTCAGAAAGGTCTCGATGTCGCCGCGCTTCCACATGTCCAGCACCATCAGGTCCACCTGCCGGTTGAACTCCTTCGAGATGGTGAAGGTGCCATTGTTCTCGGCATAGATCTCGGTCGGCCAGATGTGATGCGAGAGCGAGCCGGAGGCGATCAGCGCCACCTTTGAATCGCTCGCCTCGATGGCCTTGCGGATGCCCACCCCCACCTTTCGAGAGCTCTCGTGCGAATGCACCTGGCACATGGCGGAGACCGAGACCACCTTCAGCGCGCGGTCCGCATTCATGAACCGCATCGGCACCAGCGTGCCATATTCCAGGTCGAGGCTCTCGACCTGGTGGCTCAGCGTATGCGTCCCCTCCGCCATCGCGTAGTCCGCGATCAGGTCGCCAAGGGCCGGGTTGCCATCATATTCATAGTCCATGTCGCGGATGAACTGCGGGAACTCGTGGCTGGCGTAACAGCCCTTGAAATGCGGCAGCGCGTTGACGTGATAGCCCGCGTTCACCATCCAGTGCGTATCCAGCACCACGAAGGTGTCCGCCCCGGCCTCGCGGGCGCGGCGGCCGATCTCGCGGTGCCCGTCGATGGCCTGCTGGCGGCAGCCTTTCAGCGCGCCTTCCTGCTCGGACATCAACATGGTCGGCACGTGGGTCGCCTTTGCGGCCAGTACCAGCTCTCCCATCTCTTCCTCCTCCGGCCGCGCGCGCTCTGGCCCGCGCAGGCCCCATGCTTCTTCTTGGTCGAAATACCCCAGACGGCCCGAAGGACCGCCTCAGCCCCCCAGTTTCGGGATCTTGTGCGCCTCGGTCGCAAAGCTGACGTTGACCGTCTCCATGTAGAAATCAAAGGACCAGTCGCCGCCGTCGCGGCCGATGCCGGATGCCTTGACCCCACCGAAGGGCGTCGGCAGGTGGCGGATGTTCTCCGAGTTTACCCACATCATGCCCGCTTCCAGCCGCTGCGTCATCCGCAGCGCGCGCGACAGGTCCGAGGTCCAGAGGTATGCCGTCAGGCCATACTCCGTGTCATTGGCGATCTGCATCGCCTCTGCCTCGTCCTTGAAAGGGATCGCGGTCAGGACCGGGCCGAAAATTTCCTCACGCGCCACCGCCATGTCGTTGTTGGCATTGGTGAACAGGGTCGGCGCGACGTAACAGCCCTCATCCCCCACCTTGACGCCACCGGCGGCAACCGTGGCCCCGTCCTCGCGGGCCTTGTCGAAATAGCCCAGCACCTTCTTCTCGTGCTCCGGATGGATCAGCGGGCCGACCACGGTTTCGGGGTCCAGCGGGTGGCCCACCTTTATCTTCGAGGCGCGCTCGGCCACTCGGGCGCAAACCTCGTCATAGATCGTCTCCTGCACCAGCAGGCGCGAGGACGAGGTGCAGCGTTCGCCGTTCAGCGAGTAGATCATGAAGACCGCCGCATCCACGGCGCGTTCGATATCGGCGTCGTCAAAGACGATCACCGGGTTCTTGCCGCCCAGTTCGAAATGCACGCGCTTCAGCGTCTCCGATCCCTGCCGCATGATCATCGAGCCGGTCCGGCTTTCGCCGACAAAGGCAATCGCCTTGATGCCGGGGTGTTCGGTCAGCGCCCTGCCCGCATCCTCGCCCATGCCGTTCACCACGTTCAGCACGCCCGGCGGCAGCCCCGCCTCCTCGGCGATCTCGACCAGCAGTTTCGCCGACATGGGCGAAAACTCGGCCGGTTTCTGAACCACGGTACAACCCGCCGCCAGCGCCGGTGCGATCTTCCAGGTGGACAGCATGAAGGGCGTGTTCCACGGTGTGATCACACCCACCGGGCCGATCGGCCGGCGCGAGGTGACGTTCATCTGACCCGGCGCATAAAGCGTCTGCCCGTCGCGCGCCTCGGGCGCCTTGTCGGCGAAAAAGCGAAAGTTCTCGGCCCCGCGGATCGCGGCTTTGGACATGAAGCGGATCGCCTGCCCGGTGTCCATACTCTCGACCAGGGCGATTTCCTCGGCGCGGGAGACGATGCCGTCGGCAACATTGTGCAGGATCTCGCGCCGGGCCTTGCCGGGCATATCGCGCCATTCATCAAAAGCCGTGGTCGCGGCGCGCACCGCGGCGTCCACGTCTTCTGCCCCGCCTTTGGCCACCGGCGCCAGCGTGCCACCGTCGACAGGAGAAATCGTTTCGAAAGTCGCGCCGGAGGCAGCCATGCGCTGTTCGCCCCCGATATGGTTCAGAACACCCTCGCGCTTGAACCGCGACAGCGCCGCTTCGGCCTTGGCCAGGTTTTGGGTCAGGTCACTCATGACGTCCTCTCAGCTTTCCGCCTTCAGGCGGGCGTGTATGGGATTGGCTTTCCAGCTCAGATCCGGGTCGATCTCGCGGATTTCCAGCGACAAGGCGAAATGCGGACTGTCCAGCAAGTCCGCCAGCGTATCTCGGGCGACGGCAAAGACAGCCTCCCCGGCCTTTGCCAGGACCGGCTTGCTGCGCCCGGCACCAACCGACAGCTCCATCGCTAGGAAATGATTGTCCGGGTGGCGGTCCGCCACGGACGCCGCGTCGCAACGATGCGCCCGCACCCGGATCCCCGCCAGCGGAAAGACGCCTGCGGCCGACATCGCCGCGTGCAGGACATCACAGAGCGCCTGTATGTTGGCCAGCGCCTCAAGACCCGGCGAATATTCAAGCTTCAGATGCGGCATGCTGCGACTCCCCCTTTGACACTTAACATGTTAAATAATAATCTGCCTGTCAACAGGAGACTTCGATGACCCGATCCAGAGACGATTTTCCGCTGTCAGCAACGCAACGCACGTTGCCCATCGCGCTCTTGCGGGCCCGCGAGGCGGTGATGGAGAGATTCCGCCCAATGCTGCGCGACATCGACGTGACAGAGCAGCAATGGCGCGTGCTGCGCGTCGTGCAGGAAGCCGAGGAGATCGACGCCACACAACTGGCCCGCGCCGCCTGTGTCCTGGCACCATCGCTGACGCGCATCCTGAAATCGCTGGAGTCACGCGGCCTGATCACCCAGGGGCGGGACAAGAACGACAGGCGCCGAACACTGGTCCGCCTGACCGAAGCAGGCGACGCGCTGTTGCACGAGGCCGGGCTGGTCAGCGCCAAGATCTACGCAGAGATCGAGGCAAAGCTGAGCGCGGAACGGATTGCAGACCTGCTCGATGCGCTGGAGCGCATGACCGACGACCTGACAAGGCAGGACGACGCCGGGAACGGCGACTGACCCCCTCACCGCCCGCTCAAGCCCCACCACCCTGCGCCGGACCGACAGCGCAGGTCAGGACAGCGTCGTGCAGAAACGAATACGTTTGCAAAAATCATCGACAACCTTAAAATGCGCCCGCATAGACCATGCTCCTGAACACGAAAGGACAGACTGTGCCCACCTTGCAACCTCCGGTCGATGGCGTCACCTGGCTCCGCGCGCCGAGGCTTTCATCCGAAAGCGGAACATCGGACATTCAAAACACTGTTTCCGACGTATTATCAGATGTTAAGGCGCGCGGAGACGCCGCTGTCGCCGACTTCGCCGCCCGGTTCGACAAGAGTGAACTGACCGCCTTCGAAGTCACCGAGGCAGAGCGGGAAGAGGCGCTGAAGACCCTCGATTCGCAGACCCGCGCGGATACGGAATTTGCGATTGCAAACGTAACCAAATTTGCCGAGGCACAGCTTGCCACGATGCTGCCGCTCGAGGTCGAGATCCGCGAAGGCGTACACCTGGGCCACCGGATCATTCCGCTGGAACGGGTGGGGTGTTACGTGCCCGGCGGGCGCTACCCGCTGCTTTCGGCGCCGGTGATGACCATCGTCCCGGCCAAGGTGGCCGGCGTGGACGAGATCATCGCCTGCCTGCCGCCCAACGCCCATCCCGCCATGATCGCTGGATGCCACCTGTCCGGGGCGGACCGGATCTTTCGCATCGGCGGCGCGCAGGCGATCGCGGCGATGGCCTTTGGCACCGAGACGGTCCCGGCGGTGAACAAGATCGTCGGCCCCGGGAATGCCTTCGTCAACGAAGCCAAGCGCCAGGTCTTTGGCCCCATCGGCATCGACCAGCTGGCCGGCCCGTCCGAGATCTACACGCTGGCCGACAGCACCGGCGACGCGGCGATGATCGCCACCGATCTGCTGGCGCAGGCCGAACATGACGTGCGCACGCGCGTCGGCCTGATCACCACCGATGCGGCTCTGGCCGAGAGGGTCGAAGCTGAGGTAACCCGCCAGTTGGAAGAACTGGCCACCGCAGACACCGCCCGGCAGGCCTGGGACGACTATGGCGAGATCGCGGTCTGCGCGGACGAGGCCGCGATGATCGCCTATTCGGATTACATCGCCGCCGAGCACCTGCAGGTCCATACCGCCGATCCAAAGGCGTTTGCCCTGAAACTGCGCAACTACGGCTCTCTCTTCATTGGCGAAATGGCCAGCGTGGTCTATTCGGACAAATGCTGCGGCACCAACCACACGCTGCCGACGATGGCCGCGGGGCGCTACACCGGCGGGCTATGGGTGGGCGCCTATGTCAAGGTGGCGACGCATCAGTGGATGGAGCCCGAGGGCGTCCGCCAGGTGGCCCCGCCCGCCGTCCGCCAGAGCGCAAGCGAGGGCCTGGACGGCCACCGCCACGCCGCGCAGCTGCGGCTTGACCGGCTTCAGGCCAGCGGCGGCTGAAGAACAGAGTGATCGGTCGCCGCCTCGAAGGCGGCGCCGATCCGCAGGATGGTGGCCTCGCCGCCTTTCGGCCCGACGATCTGCAGGCCCAGCGGCAAGCCATCTGCAAAGCCCATCGGCACCGACAGCGCCGGATGGCCGGTCATGTTGAAAGGGATCGTGCGCATCGCCGTCCAGACGGCTTGGCCCGCCGCGAAGGCGGAAAAGGGCGGCGCGGGGGCCAGCGTGGTGGACAAGATCAGCGCGGCGTGTTGTGCGAAGACGGCATCCAGCGCCTCGGTCAGCGGCGCCACACTGGCGCGCGCCTTGGCAAGCCTCTCCGGGGGCACCAGTTTGCCGCCGCACAGGCTGGCGCGGGCCATGTCGCCGATGGCCTCGGGGTTGGCCTCGACCGTCGCACCATGCGCCGCCCAGCCTTCGGCAAGCAGGATATCCGACCCCGCCGACTCGACCGGGGCATAATCCGGCAAAACAACCGGAGTGATCCTTGCGCCGCAGAGGCTGAGCACCGAGGCCGCGTCATCAAGAAGCGGCAGCAACGCAGGATGCGCCGCATCGTCGATGGCCCAGCCCCGGCCATAGGCCAGCGACAGCCCGTCGATGCCCCCTGCCTGCCAGTCGCCGCCGGTCAGCGCAGTGAAGGCCAGCGCAGCGTCGCCGACGCAGCGCGCAAGCGGACCGACACAGTCGAGCGAGGGGGAGAGCGGCATCACGCCCTTGCGCGAAACCGCGTCATAGGTGGGTTTCAACCCGACCACGCCGCAATAGGCCGACGGACTGCGCACCGATCCGCCGGTGTCCGTCCCCAGCGCGATACGCACCAGTCCCGCCGCCACAGCCGCCGCAGAGCCTGACGACGAGCCACCGGTGATGTGGTCCCTGCTCCAGGGGTTGACCGGCGGGCGGCCCAAGGCGGACTCATCCGGGCCGACGGTCGCCATTTCATAGGTGCCCACGACCCCCAGTGGCATCGCGCCCGCCGCCATTAGCGCCGCGACCGCCGGGGCGGTTTCGGTGGCGATCCGACCCGCCTGCGCCCGCGATCCCCATCGGATTGGCCAGCCCGCTACGTCGATGATATCCTTGACCGCAAAAGGAATGCCATGCAGCGGCCCCCGGTCCCTGCCCTCGGCCAACTCCCTGTCCGCCAGTTCTGCCGCCGCCAGCGCCTCGGCCCCGGCCACATGCACAAAGGCGCCGATCGCGCCGTCGCGCGCGGCGATGCGGTCCAGATGCGCACGGGTCAGCGCCACCGAGGTCAGGCCACCATTGCGCAGTGCGGCGCCGGCCTCGGCAATGCTCAGGTCACAGGGGTTCGACGCAGGCACGTCAGGTCCGCGCCTTCTCGAAGGCGGCCCAGGCCGCCTCGAACTTGGCGAAATCGAACCCCTCTTCGCGCGCAGGCCCAAGAACAAGATGTTCCGTATTCTGCATCTTTTCAATCGCCGCGCCGATCCGGGTGACGATATCCGCCGGGATCACCAGCGCGCCGTGCCGGTCCGCATGGACCAGATCGCCGGGGTTGACCGTCAGGCCAAAAATCTCGACCGGGGTATCCAGCTCGGTCACATGCACGAATCCGTGGCTTGGCCCGACAGAGCCCGCCACCACCGGGAAACCCGGCGCCAGGTCGCCCAGGTCGCGCATCACGCCATTGGTCAGCGCCCCGGACATGCCAAAGCCCTTGTGAACCGTCGTGTTGACCTCGCCCCAATAGGCCCCGATGCAGTTAGGGAAATCCACGTCCTCGACCACCGCGACAGAGGGCTTCGGTCCCTCGGCCATCGCCTTGTAATAGGCCATCCGGCGCGCGCGGATCACGTCCGCCGGTTCCTCTGGCGGGGCGAGGGCGGAAATTTTTGCGGTCACCGCGTAGCCCACCATCGCGCCGCCCTCTGGGTCCGAGCACAGCATCGTGCCACGCGTGAACCCGTTGAAGCCGCGTTTGCCCTGGGCCACCTCGATGGCGTTGCAGACGGTGGGGGTGTCGACGCTGCGCAGAAGCGCCAGAAGGGTGTCATCCATCACATTTCTCCAGCCAGGCCGCCAGGGTGGCATTGGTTTCATCGGGTCTTTCCAGGGTGGGCAGGTGCCCGGCATTCTCGATCACGTGCAGGGTGCTGCCGACGATCAGATCGTGCATCAACTCGTGCCGCACCACGGGGCACAGCGCATCGTCGCGTCCACAGAGCACCAGAGCCGGGCCAATGTAGGCGCGCAGCACCTCCTGCTGGTCCGGACGTTCCGCCAAGGCCCGCGACTGGTTGAGAAAGACCTCGGGCCCAAGTGACAGCGCCATCTCCATGCAGAGATCGAGGATCTCGGGTCGGCGTGGGCCTTCGGTCAGGTAATTCGGTTTCATCTCGTCGCGCATTACAGCGTCCAGGTGCCCGGCCCGCACCTTGTCCATCTGCGGAACGCGACGGGCGCGCACCTCGTCCAGCTCCGCCTTGGGATTGGTGTCGAGCAGAGCAAGGCCCGCCACCCGGTCGGGCGCCTGCCGCAGCACCTCCATCGCGACGATGCCCCCCATGCTGAGCCCCGCCAGCGCAAAGCGCGGCGGGGCATGGGTCAGCACCTCTGCCGCCAGTGCCTGCATCGTGTCATGCGCGCCGATCGGCGCACAATGAACCGCTCGGTTGCCGGACAACGCGGCGATCTGCGGCGCAAAGAGCCGTGCATCACACATCATGCCCGGCAGCAAGACAAGCGGGGTCATGAGACGCGCTTTGCCCCCTCGGCCAGCGCCGAGAGCTTGGCATAGGCGATGTCGGGATCCACCGCGCCGAAGCCAGCGAAAGTGCCAAAGCCGCAATCGGACCCGGCGATCACACGGTCGGCGCCGACGATATCAACAAATCGCTGGATGCGCTGCGCCACCAGGTCGGGGTGCTCGACGAAGTTGGTGGTTGTATCCACCACCCCGGGCACAAGAACCTTGCCTTCGGGAATGTCGCCCTTGCGGTCGCGGAACACGGTCCATTCATGGCCGTGGCGTGGGTTCGAGGTTTCGAACAGGACGTATCGCGCCTTGGCCGACATCAGCGTGTCGAACATCTGCGCCATCGGAATGTCGCAGACATGCGGCCCCTCGTAGTTGCCCCAGCAGATATGGATGCGCACCTTCTCCTCGGGCACATCGGCCAGCGCGTGGTTCAGCGCCTCGACATGGGCGGCGGCCACCTTGACGAATTCCGCATCGCTGAGATCGGTGAACAGCATGTGCCGCGACAGGGCCAGGTCCGGGCAATCCAGTTGCAGGTCGAGGCCCGAGGCGACAATCGTCTCGTATTCCGCCTTCATCGCATCGGCGAGCGCGGCAAGGTAGGCCTCGCGCGACTTGTAGTAGTCGTTCTGCAGGAACAAGGAGATCACCCCGGGCGAGGCCGCGTTCATGAACCCCCGCTCGACCCCATGCGCAGCCATCGCGGCCTGAAGGTTGGCGATGTCCTTTTCCAGCTCTCCCTGGCCTTTCGATTTCACCTCTCCGATGCACATCGGGCGGGCGTATTGCGGTGTGCCGCCGTCTTCGGCGATGCGCTTGAGGAATGAGGGGAACAGTTTCAGGTCGGCGGGCGCGTTGCGCGGGCTGTCGCCGTCAAAGCCGGTGTAGCGGTCCTTGACGTAGGTCGCGTAGCTGATCTTCGACGTCTCGCCGTCCGAGACGATGTCGATCCCGGCCTCGGCCTGCTTGCGCACGGTCTCCAGCACCGCCTCGGTCATGGCGGCATCGAAGGCCCCGGCGTCGTAGTCCTGCCCGTTTTCCCTGGCAAAGATGTAATCCACGACCTTTTGAGTGCGCGGCAGTGACCCGACATGTGTGGTAAGAATGCTCATGGTTTCAGTTCCTTGTTCAAAGGCACGGCTTGCAGCACCGGCCAGCTTTCCCAGGTCATGCCACCGTCGACGCGCACGCGCTGCGGCAGACCGTCGGCACCCAGCCAGACCCAACCCCGGCGCAGGACGCCGTACATGTCCATGTCCTCGCGCCGCGGCGCCCGATCGAGCGAGACGGACCAGGCAGCCCGCCGGTAGGTATCGATCTGGGCATAGGTGCCCGGCGGTCCGATCCCATCACCCGGTTCAAAGGTGAAAGTGATCCTTGCCTGCTCTCCGCCCTTGCGCGATTTTTCCGGGTCGCGCAGATCACGCCAGAGCAGCCCGCCGCTGACCAGGGCGATGGCCAGCCCGAGAAGCGCATCCCGGGCACGACCGGACAGAATGTCCGACACCGCCCAGGACAGCCCCACAAACAGGACAAAGGCAAAGACCACCCGCATCGACGGTCAGCCCTGCCAGGTCTGGCCCGCAGGATCGTCGGTAGCGATCACATGGTACATCGCGGCCTCTCCGGTCATCGAGGGCACCGCCGAATGGGCCAGGTTCTCCGGCACGCTCATGGTGTCACCGGGTGCCAGGATCGCGCTGCCGCCCTCCCAGTCGACCCGCCAGTGCCCCTTGACCGGCATCAGAACGGAAGGCTTGTCATGGGCGTGTTTTTCCTCTGTCGCGTTGGCGCGGGTCAGGAAATCGACCTCGAACCCCGGCTTGTCGCGGATGATGCCGGTTTCGCCGATGACCTTGACCGCACCGTCATTGGCCAGCGCCACCATGTCGAGATAACGTCGGACGTAGCCGCCGATCACATCCGACGTCGTCGGACAATCGACCTTGGCCAGTTCTTCCTTGGTCAGCAGCGGCATGGGGTTCACGCCCTCGGGCAGGCTCTCTCCCTTCTTGCTGTCGTACAGCTTGCCGTTCTCGCCCAGGATCAGCCCGTGATCCTTGGCGTCCTCGATCACATGCGGCGCCCAGATCACGCCGCCACCGGCATCGTCCCCGCCGAGGATCGCCATGATCATCCCGTAATCGGTACCGATGTTCTCGAACCCGCGGAAGATGTTGGTGGGAATGTTGAAGATGTCCCCTTCTTCGAGGATCACCTCGCCCGCGTCGCCCTTTTCGCCCCAGAAGAAGCGCCAGCGCCCGGAGAGGATGAAGAACACCTCTGCCGTGCGGTGGTTGTGCATCGAGTTGCGGCACTTCGGCGGCTGCCCCGCCGCACCGATGTTGAACCCGTGCGGAATGGTGATGTGCACGTGCTGATCCGGCGACTCGGACACGCCGCCGCCGATGATGGTAAAGTTCTCCTTCTGGTCCGAGCCCGGTGTATGGGCGTCGATGAAGGCGGTCTTGCAGGGCTGCAACTCGCCGTAGCGGACGATGCGGGCGTTCATGTCTTGCGGTGTCATGTGGGTCTTTCTCTGGTTGCCACGCGCTGTCCGGCGCGGCGGGTTGAACAAATCTAGTGAGACATGTTCAGCGCCCCGGGCGGGCGATTGTTCAGCCGCCGCGCACGGCGGCTGGCGAGGAACCCGTGCAGGGGCCGCAATTGTCGCGCAAGTGCGATCATCAGACCTGCCCCTGATGCAGCAGGATCTGTTTCCAGATCGCGACCTCGTCGATCAGGGTGAATTCCCGGCGCAGGCCCCATTCGCCCCATTCGGCATGGGTGACGCCCATCACGTGCACCTCGGCCCCGGTGGGCGCCCCGAAAAATCCGTGTCCGGAATGCTTGCCGGTCAGCGACCAGCGCACCGCGGCGCGGTTGGGCGTTCCGGGGTCCGACCGGCCGATCTGGTGATGGATCTCGAATGTCGCGGTCGGAAAGGACGACCGCAGGCGCATCCAGTCCGTCTCGGCAAAGTCATAGGACCAGCCGCCGCGCGCGCCCCAATGTTCGGTGCGCACCGCTCGGTCGTATTCCTGCCGGATGACGGTGAAATCCTTGTCCATCATCCGGGTCAGGATATCGGACAGCCGGGCGCCCCACTCGTTGTCATTGCCACGCCCGGTATAGGGGCCCTGGACATCGTGGCCGGGATGAAAGGGACGCTGGCAGGCATCGGGTCCGCCCTCGGCCTGGATCTGGTGGCGCGCGTAGTCCGCCGGCTCCCAGCCAAGCTGGCGCGCTATGCCGCCCACGTCGCGGATCAGCCATTCATCGTCGATCACGTCCCCCTTGGCGGCACAATCGGCAATGGCGCGGATGGTAAAGCTGCGCCCCGTGGGTGCGCCAAAGGCCCCGTGGCCAGTATGCGTGCCCGACGTCACCAGCCGGTGCGAGGACAGGTAACGCCCCTCTTCCGGCCCTTCGGACCAGATCACGTCCTCGCCCAGCAACTGCCGGTCGGGGAACTCGGCCAGGGTCGCCAGCGTGCCGTCGATCACGCCAGCATTGCCCGTCACAAGGCCCGAGGGAAAGCGCATGGGGATGTCGCGGCCATAGTAATGATGCAGCGTGGCCAGCCCGCGGTCTTCCCAGATCTCCTTGGTGATTTTCAGGATGTAATCGGGAAGGTCGCTGAACTTGTCGGAAAACCCCTTCATTCATGTGCTCCGGTCTGCAAGAGGATCTGTTTCCAGATCGCGGTTTCGTCAATCAGGGTGAATTCACGGCGGATTGTCGGTTCGCCCCATGTGCCGCTGCCCGCGTAGGGCCCGAAGTCCGCGTGACTGATGCCCATGATGTAGACCTCGGCCCCCGTCGGCCGGCCAAAGCGGCCCCAGCCGGAGTGTCTGCCGTGCAGGCTCCACCTGACGGCGGCGCGCGGCGGCATCAGCGGGTCTTGGCGGCCCACCACATGTTCGATCTTGAACGTGGCCATCGGAAAAGCGGCCCGCAGCCCCATCCAGAACCGATCCGCATCGCCCCAGCCCAGGCCGTCCTGGCCGCCGGGGTAGTGCAGGTTCACGCCACGATCGTAGGCGCGCGGGATCACGTTCATGTCCGCAGCCATGATCGCCGAGATCACGTCGGCGTAGCGTTGGCCCCATTCATTCTGGTTGCCCTTCCGGTCGTAGGGACCGGCCACATCCGTCGCCGGGGTCATCGGCGGAACGCAGGTCTCCGGGCCGCCCTCTCGCGCGATCAGGTCGCGGGTCCAGTCGACCACGTCGAACCCCATCTGGGCCACGATGGCGGATTGGTCCCGCACCAGCCATTCGTCATAGACCGCGTCGTCGCGGATCGCGCAATCGGCCAGGATGCGATAGGTCACCCGCCGCCCCGTGGGCGTGCCGTACATGCCGGGATGGCTGTGGGTGGCGGTGCAGATCAGCCGGTGAGACGACAGGAAGGCATCCGATGTTTCCGTCGCCCCCTCGGAATCCTCGCACCAGATCACATCCTCACCCAGCAATTCCCGGTCGGGGAATTCAGCCAGCGTCGCCATTGTCGCCGCAATGACGTTGGAATTGTCCACAACGACAGAGGCCGGAGAACGAACGATCAACCCCGGCGCATAGCGATGCCGCAGCGAGCCGATCTCTCGATCCTCCCAGATTTCCTTGGTGATGCCGATGATGAAATGCGGTACATCCTGCCACTTGGGATCAAATCCGCGCATTCAGGTTGCTCCAATGTTCCTCGTCGAGCCGCGCAGCTTCAACTCTCCGTCCAGCGTGATGCGCTCGGGCGGGGTTTCGCGGTCCTCGATCCTGCGCAGAAGGATCTTCACCGTCTGCGCGATCATGCGATTGATGGGCTGGCGAAAGCTGGTCAGGTCATAGGCGGGCCAGGCGGCGATGGGCACGTCGTCGAAACCCGCCACCGCCACGTCCTCGGGAACCCGCAGGCCCAGCTTGAAACGGATCACGTCCATCGCGGCAAAGGCCATGTGGTCGTTACAGACGAAAACCGCGTCCGGGTAGTCGCGCCCCGCGAACATCTCCAGCGCCGCGGCCCGCGTCTGAGAGTATTCGAAGTTGCCCAGTTCGCGCGCCGTCAATGTCAATCCGGCCTCTTCCAGTCCGTCGCGGAATCCCGCCTCGCGGTCGCGCTGTGTCGTGGCCTCTTCGAGGCCAGCGATATAGCCGATCTTCTGATGTCCGGCGGCGGCGAAATGGGCGGCAATTGCCCGCCCCCCCTGGTAGTTGTCCGTGGTGACCGACGACATCCCGGATTCATCCTGTTCGCGGTTGAACAGCACCACCGGAATTCCATGATCCCGGCACCGGGCAGCCAGGACCGACGACATCGAGACGGAGGCCAGGACGATGCCGTCGACCTGGTAATCCAGGATCTCGCGCATCACGTCCTGCACGTCGCCCACCGTGGGCGAGGACATGAAGACAAGGACGTGGTAGCCCTCTTTCTGAAGCGCGACGGAGAGGCGTTCGACGACCTCGGGGTAGAACTGGTTCTCAAGGTAGGCAACGACCAGGCCGATGATGCGCGACCGGCCGGTGATCATCGCACGCGCCAGGACGTTGGGCCGATAGCCCAGCTCCTCCGCCGCCTGCAACACCTTTTCCCGCGTCGCCTTGGACACGCTGGCCCCGGGCGTGAAGACCCGGCTTACCGCCGACTGGCTTACCCCGGCGCGGCGCGCCACCTGTATCGATGTCACCCGTTCATTCGTCATCAGTCCGCCGTCCAGCCTCCGTCAATCAACATGGAGGTGCCGGTTACCAGAGCCGAGGCATCGGAGGCCAGATAAAGCACTGCCCCCATGATGTCCTCGACCTCGCCGACGCGGCCCAGCTTGATCTTTTCCTCGATCCAGGCGGCGCGCTCGGGGTTGTCGAAAGTCTGGGCGGTCAGCGGCGTACGGATGAAGGTAGGGCAGATCGAGTTGATGCGGATACGGCGCTTGCCCCACTCGATCGCCATCGCCTTGATCATGCCTTCGAGCCCGTGTTTCGACGCGCAATAGACCGCCCGGTCGATACCGCCCACATGGCCCATCTGGCTGCTGATATGGATGATCGAGCCGCCGGTCTCGGGCATGGCCTTGGCCGCCGCCACCGACAGGAAGTAGGCCGCGCGCAGGTTGACGCCCATGACGGCATCGTAGTCCTCGGGCGTGGTCTCCATCGCCGGGCTGTGGCGGGCGAGACCGGCGGAGTTGACCACCACGTCCAGCCGCTGACCCGCCAGCGCGTCCCGCATCACATCCAGATCGGCAATGTCCAACGGCAAGGCCGCAGCGCTCCAGCCCTCGGCCTGCATCTCGGCCACGGTCTCGTTCAGGCGGTCCGCGCCGCGCGCCGCGCAGATGACATGCGCGCCGGCCTCGGCCAGCGCCACGGCGCAGGCCTGACCGATGCCCGAAGAGGCACCAGTCACCAGCGCGCGCTTGCCGTCGAGGCGCAGGGAAGGTGTGCGCGGCAGGGTCATTCCGCCGCTTCCGCCAGATGCGCGGGCGCCCCGTAGGGCACATTCACCCCACCATAGCGGCGCACACGTACGTTGCATTGTTCCGCGTGACCGACAAACCCCTCAAGCAGGCAGAGCCGCGAACCATAGGCGCCGATGCGGGCCGCAGCCTCATCGGTCAGGACCTTCTGATAGCTGTGAGTTTTCAGGTACTTGCCCACCCAGAGCCCACCGGTATAGCGGCCCGCCTTCTTGGTCGGCAGGGTGTGGTTGGTGCCGATCACCTTGTCGCCGTTGGCCACGTTCGTTCGCGGACCAAGGAAAAGCGCGCCGTAACAGGTCATGTTGTCGAGGAACCAGTCGTCGCGGTCGGTCATCACCTGCACATGCTCGGACGCGATGTCATCCGCCACTTTCAGCATCTCGTCGTAGGTGTCGCAGACGATGACCTCGCCGTAATCCTCCCAAGACACTTTCGCGGTGCCGGCGGTGGGCAGGATCTCGAGGATGCGGTCGATCTCGGTCAAGGTGTCCCGTGCCAGCTTTTCGGAGTTGGTGATCAGGACACAGGGGCTGTTGTAGCCATGTTCGGCCTGGCCCAGCAGGTCCGTCGCACAGAGTTCCGCGTCGGCGGCGCTCTCATCCGCGATCACCATCGTCTCGGTCGGGCCAGCGAAGAGGTCGATGCCGACACGGCCAAAGAGCTGGCGCTTGGCTTCGGCGACAAAGGCATTGCCGGGGCCGACCAGCAGGTGCACCGGGGCGATGCTCTCGGTGCCGATGGCCATGGCGCCTACGGCCTGGATGCCGCCGAGGACATAGATCTCGTCCGCGCCGCCCAGGTGCATGGCGGCGATCACGCCGGGGTTCGGCTCGCCGTTGAAGGGCGGGGTGCAGGCGACGATGCGCGGCACACCGGCCACCTTGGCCGTCGCCACCGACATATGCGCCGAGGCGACCATCGGGAACTTGCCGCCGGGCACGTAGCAGCCCACCGATTGCACAGGGATGTTCTTGTGGCCCAGGATCACGCCGGGCAGCGTCTCGACCTCGATGTCGAGCATCGAGTCGCGCTGTGCCTGGGCAAAATTCCTGACCTGCTCCTGGGCGAACTTGATGTCTTCGAGGTCCTGAGGGCTGACCTTGGCAATGATCGCCTCGATCTCGGCCTCGCTCAGGCGATAGCTCTCACGGTCATACTTGTCGAATTTCACCGCCAGTTCGCGCACCGCCGCGTCGCCGCGCGTCTCGATATCCTTTAGCGTCGAGGCCACCACAGCCGCGGTTCTTGCGTCGTCTTCGGCGCGGTCGGCCTCGGGTTTGCCACGCTTGAGATAGGTGATGGTCATGTCGTTTCCTTCTCTGCACTGGGCGGCGTGAGCGTACCGTCGTCAAAATGCTCCCAGCCCTGCCCGTCGAATACATCCCGGCCCAGCTGGGCCAGGACAGCGGCGAAATCGACCGACACCCAGTTGTCGGCGATACGCCCCTCGGTCACTTTCCAGAAATCCATGTAGGGGATCGTCACCCGCTTGCCGGTGGGCGCGATACCCATGAAGGTCCCGGAATGGGTCGCCTCGATATGGCCAAAGCAAGACGCCCAGTCGCCTTCACAGATGAATTTCTCGGTCTTGTACTCCCGCTCGGTAAAGGCGGCGCGCAGCGGCAGCTGCCAGTTGCGGCGAAAGGCATCCAGCCCCGGTTTCGTGCCGCAACCCTGGTTGCCCATCCAGCGGAAGTCCTCGTGGAAATGGCTGCCCATGTCGTTGGAATTGGCGCCCAGCGCCTCTTCCATGCGGATGATGACCTGGCGGGTCGCCTCGGCCTGTTCCTCGGGGGTCATTATTGTGCGATCCTTTCTCCGCTCGCGGTGTCGAAAAGGTGGCAGATCCCGGCGGGAATGCGGGCGTTCACCGTATCGCCGATCTCGGCCCGGTATTCCTTGTTGGTCTTGATCGAGACAAGCGATCCGCCCAGCCGCCAGGTGATCATCGACGCCTCGCCCAGGAGTTCGATGGAATACATCGGTGCCGAAATCTCGCCCGCGCCGTCCACGATTTCCGCGTCCTCGGCCCGGAACCCCAGGGTGACATTGCCGGACGGACCGGCGGGCAGGCCCTCGACCCGGATGCCATCACCCTGGAAGACGCCGTTTTCCAGCCGGCCTTCCACCAGGTTCATCGCCGGGGAGCCGATAAAGCTGGCAACGAAGGTATTGGCCGGGTTGTCGTAGATGTCCGTGGGCGTGCCGACCTGCTGGATCTTGCCCTTGTTCATGACGACCACGCGGTCGGCCAGCGTCATGGCCTCGATCTGGTCATGGGTGACGTAGACTGTCGTCGTCTTCAGTTTGGACTGCAGGTTCTTGATCTGCGCCCGCGTGCTGACCCGCAGCTTGGCGTCCAGGTTCGACAGCGGCTCATCCATCAGGAAGACCGTGGGCTTGCGCACGATGGCCCTGCCCAGAGCCACACGCTGGCGCTGACCACCCGACAGTTCGGCGGGACGGCGGTCCATGAAATCGTTGAGTTCGACCATGTCGATGGCCTTCATGACCATCTCGTGATGCTGTTCCTTGGGCACTTTGCGGACGCGCAGCGGAAAACGGATGTTCTCGTAGACGCTGAGGTTCGGGTAAAGCCCGTAGGACTGGAACACCATCGAGATGTCGCGATCCTTGGGTTCGAGGTTGTTCACCACTCGGTCGCCCAGCCAGATCTCGCCGTCGGTCACATCCTCCAGCCCGGCGATCATCCGCATGGTGGTGGACTTGCCGCAGCCCGAGGGCCCCAGCAGGACAAGAAATTCCTGGTCCGCGATGTCGAGGTCGAAATTGTCCACGCCGACGAAGGACCCCCAGCGCTTGTTCACGTTCTTGAGTTGCAGTCTGGCCATTTGAAAAGCCCCTTATCCCTTGACGGCGCCGGCGGTCAGGCCGCTGACGATCTGGCGTTGGAAGAACAGGATGAGCACGAAGAGCGGCACGATGGCCGAGACGACGGCGGCGACGGCGTACATCACCTTGCCCTCTTCCTGGGTGGACCCCAGGAACGAGTTGATCTTGGGGATCATCGTCGCGTTTTCCTGCGTGAGAAGCATCGAGGTGACGGTGAAGTCATTGTAGGCCAGCAGGAAGCTGAACAACCCCGTCGTCACCACGCCCGGCCACATGACCGGGATGATCGCCAGGCGGAACGCCTGGAAGCGCGTGCAGCCATCGACCATCGCCGCCTCGTCCAGATCCTTGGGGATCGAGAGGAAGAAACTGTGCAGCATCCACAGGGTGAAAGGCTGATTGATCGCCACCAGCACGATGATCGTTGTGGGCAGGTAACCCCAGATGTTCATTTGGAAGAAGGGCAGCAGGTAGCCCGACACCAGCGTCACATGCGGCATCGCCCGGAACACCAGCGCGGCCATCAAAAGCCAGAAGGTGTACTTGAACCCCGACCGTGCAAGCGCATAGCCGCCCAGCGTGCCCAGCGTCAGCGAGATCACCACGGTGAAGAAGACGACGATGCCGGTGTTGAGAACCGCGCGCCAGAATTCCTGTTCGATCCACGCGCCGCGATACCCGTCCAGCGTGAAAGGCCCGCCATGCTGGCGTTCCGTCACCGGCCCCGTGATCGCGTTCATCCAGTCGGCGCGGGAAAAGAAGTCGCCCTCGACCTTGAAGGAACCCCACATCGTCCAGAGGAAGGGAAAGGCGGCAACCACCAGCCAGAACAGTACGAAGACCGTCGACAGGGCCACCAGAGATGGCGGTTTCTTGTTGGCAAGATTGGACATGTCCGGCCCTCCCTCAGGTCTTGCGGTTGAATTCGCGCCAGTTGCGGCGCAGCACCGGCAACAGCAGGATGATCACGCCGACGATGGTCAGCATCGAGGTCGCCGCGGCAGACCCGAAAAGCGGCGATTCAGCGGCGCGAAGATCGTTGTAGATGAGGTAGCTGAGCGAGGTGGCGCTGGCCGCGGCCGAGAAGCCGATGATCGGCTCGAAGATGCGGAAATTGTCCATCAGCTGCATCAGCGCGATGAAGGTCGCCAGCGGCATCAGGTAGGGAATGGTCACGAAACGCACCCGCTCCCACCGGCTGGCGCCGTCCACCATCGCCGATTCCAGCGTATCCTTGGGCACGGTCTGCAGCCCGGCGTAGAAAACGACAAAGGCAAAGGGCGCCGAATGCCAGACACCATAGACGAACAGCGTGATCCAGGTCAGCGTCGGAGAGGCCTTGAGCGACAGGGTGGGATCCCCGAACAGCGCCTGCAGCCCTGCCCCGATGATGCCCCGGCTGTCGATCATCCAGAACAGCACCAGCGACCCCACCAGTGGCGTCACCAGCATTGGCAGCAGCGAAAAGAAGATCACCGGCCCCTTGAGCATCTTGGGAATGGAATTGACCACCACCGCGATGATGAAGCCCAGGATGATCACCAGCGGGGTCACGATGAAGGTATAGGCCAGGGTAAAGATCAGCGCCTTGTAGAACGGCAGGTTCATGATCCGGTTGCGGATCTCGCCGAAATTCTCGCTGGTGGCAAAGATCTCGCCGATCTCGTCGAAGGCAAGGTGGCTGGCGTTGGTATAGGTGCCCAGCCCGTTGAACCGGCCAGCCGGTTGTTCGGCCCGCAGGTCGGCCATCGCCTCGACGTCGACGGTGACTTCCTTGTTGCAGCCGAACGGCCCGCAGGTCTCGGCCTCGATCAGGATCTGTTTGTGCTCGATGAAAAGCGACTGGTAGCCCACCGAAAGGATCGGCAGCGCGATGAACAACACCATCGCCAGGAGTGACGGCCAGATAAAGGCCATGAACGTCTTGTGAGGCATGACTTCCCCCTTGTCGCGCCCGCCAGGGGCACGAGGTCATCCGTTCCGCTGATTGGGGTGAGTGGGGCCGCCCTGCGGCGACCCCGGCCGGACCGCCCCTAGTTCAGGAAGCCGGCTTCGGTGGCGGCGGTGGTATAGGCCGCTGTCACATCGGCCAGCGCCTGTTCGGCACTTTCCTTGCCCTGCAGGAACTCTGCCAGGTTGTCACCCAATGCGGTGTGCAGCAGGCCCATGTAGGGCAACATCGGGTAGGGCCGCGCGCCGGCCTGCAGGTCGGCGATCACGCCAGTGGCGGCCGGTGTCGGCTCATAGCCGTCGATCAGCCAGACCGCCGCATCCATGTTGGCCGCCAGCATGTCCTGCGACAGGCCGTTCATCATCGCACGGAACGACGCCTCGGCATCCTCGTCCGAGATGTTCTTGGCAATGGTGAACCCGTCCCACCACAGTGCCGCCGAAGGGATACTGTACTCCCCGATCGTGGGCGCCGCAGCAAAGGCGGTATTGGCCGCGATTTCCGGCGCCGGGTTGTCATCGGCGATGTAGGCCCCGGCACGCGACCCCCAGGAGATCGACAGCGCCGCCTCGCCCGCTTCCCACAGCGGCTTCTGCGCGTTGCTGTCGAAGGTGGCCCAGTCCTGGCTCATGTAGTCCAGCATCTTCTTCATGTTGTTGAGAACGAGAAGACCATCCTCGTTGTCGATCGCCAGCTCGGCGCTGCCGGGCACGAAGAAGTCATTGCCGGTGGCAAGGTAGTTGTTCACGAACTCGGCTGCGATGTTCCAGCCGGGCATGTAGTTAGAAGAAATCGGCGTCTGCATGACGCCCGCCTCACGCAGCTTGTCGGCGGCGGCGAACATCTCGTCATAGCTGGTGGGCACGGGGATACCGTGTTCCTTCAGCAGATCTTCGCGGTAGAACATGTGCTGGGCATTGGCCATGAAGGCGATTGCCATGATCTTGCCGTCGACGACGATCTTCTGGCTGTCCTGCAGCTGGCCGCCCCATTTCTCGACGTATTCGTCCAGGGGGCGGATCAGACCGTCGCTGAGCAGCGGCACGATGGAGTTTGTGGCGACAACGGCGACGGTGTAGCTGGCCGGATTGGTCGTCAGCGCCGGCACCTGGATGTTCTTGTGTTCCTCGGTGTGGTTCTTCGTCACCTCGACCTTGTCGTTGGCACATTTCGCGGCCCAGTCGGCCACCGCGTGCAGCGCGTCGAAGTCATTCGACAGAATGCGGACCGATCCGCTCTCGATGCCGCAGTCGGCCCAGGCGCCACCCGCCGATGCAATCAGCGCACCCGCGGCGACCGTTGCCCTAACATTGAACTTCATTCCGATCTCTCCCGTTGGAACTGCGCGCGCCTTCCGGCCACCCGGACAGCCTCCCGATTTCTACCCCGGCCTCTTTTCCGCCCGGGGTTGCGCGCTTGTCATGGTCATTTGCCTTGCGTCGCCCCGGACAATGGCCCGGAACCACCTTACCGTAGCAATTCATGAATACGATTGCAATAATTTCCTGCAAACGTCAGAATGCCCACAAAGGGAGACCAGGATGACCACTGACATCACCGCACTGAAACGCAGCCTGCACAGGGATCTGTCCGCACTTTGCGAAAGCGGACAGGCCGATCTGGGCGCCCGGCTTGCCGCGCTCTACCACCCCGAGGTCGAGGTGAGCGCCGCCCATCCGATAAACGAGGGCGTGGGGCTGGACTTCCTAACCGATTCGCTCTGGCGTCCCCTGATGGCCGCCCTGCCCGACCTGGAACGGAGAGACCTCATCGTCATGGGCGGAGAGTATGAGGGACGCACCTATGTCGCCATGATGGGCCATTACTGTGGCACCTTCCGGAAAGACTGGCTGACCATTCCCGCCACCGGGCGCCCCATCTACCTACGCTACGGCGAGGTGCACGAGATCCGCGACGGCAAGATCGTCCAGACAAACTGCCTGTGGGACGTGCTGGACGTGATCCGGCAAGCCGGCTTCTGGCCATTGGCGCCCAGCCTGGGAACAGAGGGCATGTGGCCCGGACCGATCACCGGGGACGGCCTGATATTCACCCCGCAGGACCCGGAAGAAGGCGCGTCCAGCATCGCGCAAACCCTTGCCATGCACGGCACTTTGGCGGCCTACGACGACTTTGGGAAACGCGGGCGCGAGGGCCTGCTGACCATGCCGCAAAAGGACCACTGGCACCCCATGATGATGTGGTACGGGCCGTCGGGCATCGGCACGACGCGCGGCCTGCAGGGTTTTGTGGATTATCATCAGCTGCCGTTCCGCCGCGCCTTTCCCGGTCGCAAGGGCGGTGGGCAATGGGATGAAATCGCCGAACTGAAGGCCCGGCACAAGGGTGGCCACTATATCCGCGTGGGCGACGGACCCTACTCGGTAACCGGCGGCTGGCCCAGCGTCTTCGCCACGCATGACGGCCCGGATTTCCTCGGTCTCGCGGCCACGGGACGCCCGGTGATGATGCGGGTGATGGATTTCTACCTGCACCACCAGGGCCTGATTCGCGAAAACTGGGTACCGCTCGATATCCTGGACCTTCTGATGCAGATGGGCGTGGACGTTCTGGACCGCATGCAGAGCCATTTCCGCCGGGGCGCCGGGCTGGAGTGACGTGAGACTTGCAATCGTATGCATTGCATGCTTCATTCCGCGCAAGTGAAACCGCAACGTCAGGACAGAGACATGGCCACGAAGGACCAGCCCGCAAGCGAAACGGCACCCAGGGGCAAGGACACGCCCCCGGGCAAGACCAACCCGGCATCCGTGCTGCAGGTCGAGCGGCGCGACTTTGTCGACATCGTCCCCGAAGGCCGCGACCGCGCGCAACCGATGCGGGGTTTCGACCCGATCTATACCGACATCGTGGATTACATCGTCCGCTGCACGCACCGCATCTGGGACGAACGCGACGTGGGGCTGATCTATACCCACTACACGCATAACTGCGTCGTCTATCACGCCACCGGCACGATCTATAACCGCGAGGATGTGGTACATGACACCATCAAGCGGATGTTCATGCTGCCCGAACGCCGCGGCATGGCCACCCAGGTGATCTGGAACGGCAACGAGGAAGATGGCTTTTACACCTCGCACCTCGTCACCGGCACCGGGCGGCACACCCAGCCCGGCATCTACGGCAAGCCCACGGGCCGCACCTTTGTCGCGCGCACCATCGCCGACTGCATGATCTACGAGAACATGATCTACCGCGAATGGCTGGTGGTCGACAGCATGGCGCAGGTGAAACAGATCGGGCTGGACGCCCAGGCCTACGCCGAAAACCTCGCCCGGCCCTACTTTGAAAAGGGGCTGCTGGCCGTCGACATGGGCGAAAACCGCCGCCTGATCGGCCAGTACCCGCCCGAGACCGCCCCTGACACCGAGATCGCCAACACCGACCTCGAACGCGAGGTGTTGGAGTGGCTGCACGAGATCCACAACAAGCGCATGTTCGGCAAGATCCGCGAGGTCTATGCCCCCACGGTCCAGTACCACGGCCCCCTGATGAAGGAACTCTACGGCCACGGCGCCGTCACGCACCAGACGGTCGGCCTCTATGCCACCGTGCCTGACGGGTTCTACATGCCGCAGCACATCTGTTCGGTCCCCTGCGAGGAAGGCGGCACCAAGGTCGCCGTGCGCTGGCTGATCGAGGGGCATCACCTCGGCTGGGGCGTGATGGAAGAGATCGGCGCGCCCACCGGCAAGCGGGTGCAGATCATGGGCATGAGCCATTTCCACATCAAGAACGGCCGCATCGTCGATGAATGGACGAACTACGACGAAATGTCGGTACTGATGCAGATCAAGCTGGCCCAGATGGCCGACCGCGACAGCGCGGTCCTGGACGAAGGCGACGCCTGAGGCCGCTTGCCCTGACGGCTTGGCGGCGCCGTCCTGACAGCCCCGCCAAGCACGTTCTCAAAAACGCATCGTGGCCTCGACTGCGCGTTGCCAGGCCGCGTATTTGTCCTGGCGCGTGGCCTCGTCCATCGCCGGGACAAAGCTCTTCTCTAGCGCCCAGCCCGCCGCGAACTCGGCCTGTTCCGGGTAGATCCCGGCGCGTTGACCGGCCAGCCATGCCGCCCCCAGCGCCGTTGTTTCCAGCACCTTGGGCCGGTCGACCCGCGCGCCGATGATGTCCGACAGGAACTGCATGGCAAAGTCCGAGGCGCTCATACCCCCGTCCACCCTGAGGACGGCATCGCTGACCCCGCCCATGTCCGCCTGCATGGCAGCCAGCAGGTCACGGGTCTGGTACCCGACGCTTTCCAGCGCGGCACGGGCAAGCTCTGCCGGGCCGGAATTCCGGGACAGGCCAAAGACCGCGCCCCGGCATTCGGCATTCCAATAGGGCGCGCCCAGCCCG
Organism: Mameliella sp. LZ-28; assembly: GCF_012274245.1. Taxonomy (NCBI): domain Bacteria; kingdom Pseudomonadati; phylum Pseudomonadota; class Alphaproteobacteria; order Rhodobacterales; family Roseobacteraceae; genus Antarctobacter; species Mameliella sp. LZ-28. The sequence goes on from NZ_JAANYX010000036.1 coordinate 119,480, forward strand.
GTAAAGGCAGGTACAAGCACCACGTTCTGCGCGTCATCGGCCCCTTCGGCCAGCGGCTGCGTCTCTTTCGCCTCGCGGATGATCTTCAACCCGTCGCGCAGCCATTGCACCACCGCCCCGGCGATAAAGATCGAGCCTTCGAGGGCGTAGGTCGGCTTGCCGTCCAGCTGGTAGGCGATGGTGGTCAGCAGGCGGTTTTGCGAACGGACCGGCGTATCGCCGGTGTTGATCAGGGCAAAACAGCCGGTGCCATAGGTGGATTTCAGCATGCCGGGTTCGAAACAGGCCTGCCCCACCGTGGCCGCCTGCTGGTCGCCGGCAATGCCCAGGATCGGGATCGGGCGGCCGAAAAGGTCCGGACGGGTCTGGCCGAAATCGGCGGCGCTATCACGGACCTCGGGCAGCATCGACATGGGAATGCCAAGCCGGTCGCAGATCGTTTGCGACCAGCGGCCCTTGCGGATGTCATAGAGCATGGTGCGCGCCGCATTGGTGGCGTCGGTCACATGCACCGCGCCGCCGGTCAGGTTCCAGACCAGCCAGGTGTCGACGGTGCCGAAAACCAGATCTCCGGCCTCTGCGCGCGCGCGGGCGCCATCGACATTGTCCAACAGCCAGGCCAGTTTCGTGCCGCTGAAATAGGGATCGAGCAACAGACCTGTCCGATCCGTCACCATGTCCTCAAAGCCATCATCCTTCAGCTTGCGGCACAGGTCCGCGGTGCGCCGGTCCTGCCAGACAATCGCATTGTGGATGGGCTTGCCCGTCTTGCGATCCCAGACCAGCGTGGTCTCGCGCTGGTTGGTGATGCCGATGGCGGTGATCGCTGCCCCGCCCGCCTTTTCGATCGCAGCGCGGCAGGTGGCAGCGGTGGTGGCCCAGAGATCCGCCGGATCATGTTCAACCCAGCCCGATGCCGGATAATGCTGGGGGAATTCCTCTTGCGCCGAGGCGGTGACAGACATGGAAGGATCGAAGACGATGGCGCGGGTGGACGTCGTGCCCTGATCGATGGCCAGGATATGGGTCATGACCGCCTCTCCTCAAAGCGATTTCAGGTTGCGCTGTCGCAGCGCCGAGTATGGGGGGAAAACAAGGGGTGGTCGAGGCCCCGAAGGGCCCCGACCGGGGAGGAAGGCTTATTGCCAGGACTTGATCAGCTCGTCGTAGCTGACGGTCTTGGGCTCTTCGTCTTCGTCGTCCAGCTTGGCGAAGGGCGCGCCGGGCTGGTCGAACCAGTATTCGGCGTCACGCTCGTCGTTCAGCTTGGGACCGATGTCGCCCTGGATACCGGCACGTTCCAGACGCTCAAGCACGCGTTCCTGGTCGGCGCACAGGGCGTCCAGCGCCTCTTGCGGCGTCTTGGCACCGGACATGGCGTCACCGATGTTCTGCCACCACAGCTGTGCCAGCTTGGGGTAGTCCGGCACGTTGGTGCCGGTCGGCGACCAGGCCACGCGCGCGGGCGAGCGGTAGAACTCCACCAGGCCGCCCAGCTTGTCGGCACGATCGGTAAAGCTGTCGTGCTGCACGGTGGACTCGCGGATGAAGGTCAGGCCGACGTGGGACTTCTTGACGTCCACGGTCTTGGAGGTGACGAACTGGGCATAGAGCCAGGCCGCCTTGGCACGGTCGACCGGGGTCGACTTCATCAGCGTCCAGGAACCGGCGTCCTGGTAGCCGACTTTCTGGCCTTCTTTCCAGTAGACACCATGCGGCGAGGGCGCCATGCGCCACTTGGGCGTGCCATCCTCGTTCATCACCGGCAGGCCGGGCTTGACCGTGTCGGCGGTGAAGGCGGTGTACCAGAACATCTGCTGGGCGATATTGCCCTGCGCCGGGATCGGACCCGCCTCGGAGAAGGTCATGCCTGCGGCGGCGGGCGGCGTGTATTTCTCCAGCCACTCGATCGCCTTGGTCACGGCATAGACCGCCGCCGGGGCATTGGTGGCACCACCGCGCGCAACGCAGGAGCCGACAGGCTGGCTCTGGTCGTTGACGCGAATGCCCCATTCGTCGACCGGCAGGCCGTTGGGTTCACCGACGTCTCCCATGCCAGCCATGGACATCCACGCATCGGTGTAGCGCCAGCCAAGGCTGGGGTCCTTCTTGCCGTAGTCCATGTTGCCGAAGATCTCGCCTTCGACACCCATGTGCGACAGGTCGCGGCCGGTAAAGAACTCGGCGATGTCCTCATAGGCCGACCAGTTGACCGGAACACCGAGGTCGTAGCCATAGGCGGCCTTGAAGTCCTCCTGGTTCTTGGGATCGTTGAACCAGTCGTAGCGGAACCAGTAGAGGTTCGCGAACTGCTGGGTCGGCAGCTGGTAGACCTTGCCATCCGGCCCGGTGGTAAAGCTGAGGCCGATGAAATCGTCCAGGTCCAGCGTGGGCGAGGTCACATCGGCGCCTTCGCCCGACATCCAGTCGGTCAGGTTGCGCACCTGCTGATAGCGCCAGTGGGTGCCGATCAGGTCCGAGTCGTTGATGTAGCCGTCGTAGATGTTCTGGCCCGACTGCATCTGCGTCTGCAGCTTTTCGACCACGTCGCCTTCGCCGATCAGGTCATGCGTGACCTTGATGCCGGTGATGGCGGTAAACGCCGGGGCCAGCACCTGCGCTTCGTATTCATGCGTGGTGATGGTTTCCGAGACGACCTTGATCTCCATCCCCGAGAAGGGTGCTGCGGCGTCGATGAACCATTGCATCTCCGCCTCCTGGGCGTCGCGCGGCAGGGCAGAGAGATCGCCGATCTCGCTGTCCAGGAACGCGCGCGCGGCGTCCATGTCGGCAAAGGCCGGACCCGCGAGGATCAGCAGCGCTGCCGTGGTTGTCTTGAGGTTGAGGTTCATTTGTTGGTTTCCTCCCATTTTGAACCATTGACTGAGGAACAAGCAGATCGCGGCCGGGTCTCCTCTGGTCCCGGCCCCGCGCCCGTCGCTACACCCAGCGGAAGACCGCCGCGGCGTAGATCAGGCAGACAATCAGCGCGTAGGGTTGGTTCGCGCCGACCAGTCCAAGCCAGGCCAGGTTGATGAAGGCCGAGCCGAGAAGCGTGATGAAGAGCCTGTCACCGCGCGTCGTCTCGATCCGCAGAATGCCCGTGCGGGGCGTTTCCGGGAACTTGATCGCCAGCACCGTGAAGGTGATCAGCAACGTGGCGATGACCATGAAGAAGATCGCGGTCGGCCAGGTCCATGCCATCCAGTCCATTGAAATTCCTCCCTTTCCCGGGTCACACGCGGCCCAGGGCAAAGCCCTTGGCGATGTAGTTGCGGACGAAGTAGATCACCAGCGCGCCCGGCACGATGGTCAGGATGCCCGCCGCGGCCAGCACACCCCAGTCGATGCCCGAGGCGCCCTGCGTCCGGGTCATGATCGCGGCGATGGGTTTCGCGTCCACCGTGGTCAGGGTGCGCGACAGCAGCAGTTCCACCCAGGAGAACATGAAGCAGAAGAAGGCCGCGACCCCGATGCCGCTGGCGATCAGCGGGGTGAAAATCTTCACGAAGAAGCTGCCAAAGCTGTAGCCATCGATATAGGCGGTTTCGTCGATTTCCTTGGGCACACCGCGCATGAAGCCTTCGAGAATCCAGACCGCCAGCGGCACGTTGAACAGGCAATGCGCCAGCGCCACGGCGATATGTGTGTCGAACAGCCCGACCGAGGAATAGAGCTGAAAGAACGGCAGCGCAAAGACGGCCGGCGGCGCCATCCGGTTGGTCAGCAACCAGAAGAACAGGTGCTTGTCACCCATGAAGTGATAGCGCGAAAAGGCATAGGCCGCCGGCAGCGCCACCGCGAGGCTGATCACCGTGTTCATCACCACGTAGATCAGCGAGTTGACGTAGCCCATGTACCAGGCCGGATCGGTCAGGATCGTGGCGTAGTTGGCAAAGGTCAGGTCACGCGGCCAGAGCGTGAATTCGTTCAGGATCTCCGTGTTCGTCTTCAGGCTCATGTTCAAGAGCCAGTAGATCGGCAGCAGCAGGAACAGCAGGTACAGCGTCATCACCACGGCCCGGCTGTTGATCCGGGGCAGCGACAGCCCGCGAGAAGTCGATTGGTTTGCACTCAGGTCGGCCATCACTCAGCCCTCCCGTTTGTCGAGGTTGACCATCACCGTGTAGAACACCCAGCTGATCAGCAGGATCACGAGGAAATACATCAGCGAGAACGCCGCCGCGGGTCCAAGGTCGAACTGCCCCAGCGCCATCTTGACCAGGTCGATGGACAGCAGCGTCGTGGCGTTGCCGGGGCCGCCGCCGGTGACGACGAACGGCTCGGTGTAGATCATGAAGCTGTCCATGAAGCGCAGAAGGATGGCGATCATCAGAACGCCCATCATCTTGGGAAGTTCAATGAAGCGGAACACCTTCCAGCGGCTCGCCTGGTCGATTTTGGCCGCCTGGTAATAGGCATCGGGGATCGACTTCAGCCCGGCATAGGCCAGCAGCGCCACCAGCGAGGTCCAGTGCCAGACATCCATCACGACGATAGTGATCCAGGCCGCCACGGTGTCCTGCGTGTAGTTGTAGTTCACGCCCAGCGCGTCCAGCGTGTAGCCCAGCAGGCCAATGTCCACGCGGCCGAAGATCTGCCAGATGGTCCCCACCACGTTCCAGGGGATCAGCAACGGCAGCGACATCAGCACCAGGCAAAGCGAGGCCCAGAACCCGCCCTTGGGCATGTTCAGCGCCACGAAGATGCCAAGCGGGATCTCTATCGCAAGGATGATACCCGAGAACATCAGCTGGCGGCCCAGCGCGTCCCACATGCGTTCGGACTCGAGCATTTCCTTGAACCATTCGAGACCGGCCCAGAAGAACTGGTTGTTCCCGAAGGTGTCCTGAACGGAATAGTTGACCACCGTCATAAGCGGGATCACCGCCGAAAAGGCGACCAGCAGCAGAACCGGCAGAACAAGAAACCAGGCTTTTTGATTGACTGTCTTTTCCATCACGCCGCACTCCCCTGTACACGCCAGTCATTGGCATAGACATTGACGTGAGCCGCATCGAAGGTGACGCGATTCATGTCGGCGCTGATCCGGTCATCCTCGCCCGCAATGATATTGATGTCGGTGCCAAAGAACTCGGCCCGGATGATCTTGTGGCGGCCCACGTCCTCGACGCGGCGCACCTTGACGGGCAGGCCCTCGGACTGGCTCAGGCGGGCGAATTCGGGCCGCACGCCGATCTCGACCTTGCCGTCGAGCGGCTTGTACCCCTGCGACAGCTCCACGAAGGACCCGTTGATATAGGCCTTGTTGCCATCGATCTTGGCCGGGATGACGTTCATGCCCGGCGAGCCGATGAAATAGCCCACAAAGGTATGCTCGGGCCGTTCGAACAGCTCTTCGGGTGTGCCGATCTGCACGACCCGACCGTCATACATGACCACGACCTTGTCGGCGAAGGTGAGCGCCTCTGTCTGGTCATGGGTGACGTAGATCATCGTGTGGCCGAAATCGTGGTGCAGCTTTTTCAGCTGGGTGCGCAGTTCCCATTTCATGTGCGGGTCGATCACGGTCAGCGGCTCGTCAAAAAGCAGCGCGTTCACGTCCTTGCGCACCATGCCCCGCCCCAGCGAGATCTTCTGCTTGGCGTCCGCCGTCAGGCCGCGCGCCTTTTTCCGCAGCCTGTCCTCCATGCCGATCATGCGGGCGATTTCCTGCACGCGCTCGGCCACATAGGCCTCGTCCCGGCCCCGGTTGCGCAGCGGAAAGGCAAGGTTGTCGTGCACGGTCATGGTGTCGTAGACGACCGGGAACTGGAACACCTGCGCGATGTTGCGTTCCGCGGTGGGCGCCCCGGTGACGTCCTTGCCGTCGAACAGGATGCGCCCCTGGCTGGGATGCAACAGCCCCGAGATGATGTTGAGCAGCGTGGATTTCCCGCAGCCCGAGGACCCCAGAAGCGCATAGGCGGCCCCGTCCTCCCAGTCGTGGTTCAGCTCCTTCAGCGCGAAATCATCCTCGCTGGCCGGGTTCGGCAGGTAGGAATGCGCCAGGTTGTCTAGCGTGATCTTGGCCATTGTGTCCCCCCTCAGGCCGCAAGCGCATAGGCGGCGGGCGCGACCAGCTGGCCGTCCTCGCCGAAGATGTAGACATGGCGCGGGTCCAGCCAGACGCTCAACTCTTCGCCCAGCGTCAGGTCATGCACGCCGTGGATCAGGCCGACCCAGCGTTCGCCGTGGTGATCGAGGTGCACGAAGGTTTCGGACCCGGTCAGCTCTGTCACGTTCAGCCTGGTCTTGAACTCCATCGCGTCCGTGGCATGCTTGCCGATCTCCAGGTGGTTGGGACGGAACCCTGCGGTGTAGCGGCCATCCCCAAGTTCGGCGATCTTGCCCGTCGCCTGCGCGCTTTGCCCGTCACCGAACATGATCCGGTCGCCGGTCTTGGAAATCTGCAGGAAGTTCATCGGCGGGTCGCTGAACACGCGCGCCGTCGTGGCGTCTACTGGCTGACGGTAGACCGCAGGCGTGGGGCCGAACTGCGTGATCCGCCCCTCCCAGAGCGTTGCGACATTGCCGCCCAGCAGAAGCGCCTCTTCCGGTTCGGTCGTGGCATAGACAAAGATGCTGCCCGAGGCCTCGAAGATCTTGGGGATCTCCACCCGCAGCTCCTCGCGCAGCTTGTAATCCAGGTTGGCCAGCGGTTCGTCCAGCAGCACCAGCCCGGCGTTCTTGACCAGGGCCCGCGCCAGGGCGCAACGCTGCTGTTGCCCGCCCGACAGTTCCAGCGGCTTGCGGTCCAGCATCGGGGTAAGTTTCATCAGGTCCGCGGTCTCGCGCACGCGGCGGTCGATCTCGGCCCGGTCCGCGCCCATCAGCTTCATCGGAGAAGCGATGTTGTCGTAGACGCTCATCGACGGGTAGTTGATGAACTGCTGGTAGACCATCGCCACCTTGCGGTCCTGCACGCGCTGGCCGGTCACGTCCTCGCCGTTCCAGATCACCTGCCCCGTCGCCGGAACATCCAGCCCCGCCATCAGGCGCATCAGCGATGTCTTGCCCGACAGGGTCGGCCCAAGCAGCACGTTCATCGTGCCCTTTTCAAGCGTCAGGTCGGTGGGGTGGATATGCACCTGCCCTTCCACGGTCTTCGATACGCCTTTCAGTTCCAGCGTCATCGGGTCCTCCTCCTCATTCCGCTGCTGCGGGCGTGCTGTGACGGTTGCGGGCCATCCAGGCATCCAGGGCCTCGATCTGGCCGGCATCCAGCCGGAGCCCCAGCTTGTTCCTGCGCCAGACCACGTCCTCGGCGGTGCGCGCATATTCATGTGTCATCAGCCAGGTCACCTCGGCCTCGGTCAGGGTCGCGCCGAAATCGCGCCCCAGGTCGGCGGCCTCCTTCGCATCCCCCAGCACCTTGGCGGCCTCGGTTCCGTAGGCCCGCACCAGCCGCCTGGCCCAGAACTCGGTCAGGAAGGGATAGCCCCCCCTGAGATCAGAGATCAGTGTCCCCACGCCGCGCACGCGGAAATCGCCACCGGGCAGTGGCACACCTGCGGTCCATGCGCCCTGCGTGACCTCGATCTGTGTGCCGATCTTCTCCAGCGCGCTTTCGGCCAGCCGGCGATAGGTGGTGATCTTTCCGCCAAAGACGTTCAGCATCGGCGCACCGGCACTGGTATCGACCTTCAGCGTGTAGTCCCGTGTGGCTGCGGTCGCACTGCTGGCGCCATCGTCATAGAGCGGGCGAACGCCCGAATAGGTCCAGACGACGTCCTCTGCCGTCAAGTCGCGCTTGAAATAGCGGTTGGCGAAATCCAACAGGTAGTCGCGTTCCTGCGGGGTGCATTCCGGTTTCGTGGACGGATCGTCATGGTCGGCATCCGTGGTGCCGATCAGCGTGAAATCCGTCTCGTAGGGAATGGCAAAGATGATCCGCCCGTCCGTGCCCTGGAAGAAATAGCACTTGTCGTGGTCGTACAGCCTCTTGGTGACGATGTGGCTGCCGCGGACAAGGCGCACCCCCTCGCGTGAATTCAGCCGCGCCTTGGTCTGGATGATGTCGCCGACCCAGGGGCCGCCGGCATTGACCAGCATCCGCGCATAGAAAGTGCGAGTTGCGTTGCTTTCGGTATTGCGCGTTTCGATGCGCCACAGACCATCTTCGCAGGTCGCGCTGAGCACCTTGGTGCGGGTCATCACATGCGCGCCACGGGCCTCTGCATCGCGCGCATTCAGGACCACAAGGCGCGAATCCTCGATCCAGCAATCGGAGTATTCGTAAGCCTTCTCGAACCTGTCCTCCAGCGGCGCGCCTTCCGGCCCGTTCACAAGGTCCACGGTTCGCGTCCCCGGCAGGATCTTGCGCCCGCCAAGGTTGTCATAGAGGAACAACCCCAGCCGGATCAGCCAGGCCGGGCGCCGCCCCTTCATCCAGGGCATAAAGACCCCAAGCAGCTTCGACGTCGGCGTTTCCGAATCGAACCGCATATCCTTATGATATGGAAGCACAAAGCGCATCGGCCAGCTGATGTGGGGCATCGCCCTCAACAGCACTTCACGCTCGATCAGCGCCTCGCGCACCAGCCGGAACTCGAAATACTCGAGATAGCGCAATCCGCCGTGAAACAGCTTGGTCGAGGCAGAAGAGGTCGCCGAGGCAAGGTCATTCATCTCGGCCAGGGTGACCGACAACCCGCGCCCGACCGCATCCCGTGCGATACCACATCCATTGATGCCGCCGCCGATGATGAACAGGTCAGTAACCGTCTTGTCTGTCGGTCGTCCCACGCGAATCCCCCCATGCGCGTCTCTGCGACAGTTATGACCAAGAAATTTGCGTGAAGCAATGGATTCCTTTTCGTTTGTGTTCGATTTTCCGATTTATCACGAAACATCGCGCTTTCTTCGGTTTCGCTTCCGCAGAAAACGAACCCGTCTACCCTTCGAACCGATCCTACCGGTTGCCATTTCGCGCGTTTCGGGGAAGGCTGGGCCGCATCACTCTAGAAACGCCCAGACCCGAAAGCCCCGAACGTGTCCCAATCCTTCCGGCAGCCAGAGATCCTCGACATCGCGCGCCGCGAAGGCAAGGTCACGGTCGAAGGGCTCGCCGCGCATTTCGGCGTCACCCTGCAGACCATCCGCCGAGACCTGACCGACCTGGCAGAGGCCGGGCGGTTGGAGCGGGTGCATGGCGGCGCGGTCCTGCCCTCGGGGACGACGAATATCGAATACGGCGAACGCCGGTCGCTCAACCAGGAGGCCAAGCGCGCCATCGCCCGCGCCTGCGCCGACCAGATCCCCAACGGCATTTCGTTGTTCCTGAACATTGGCACCTCGACCGAGGCCGTCGCCGAAGAGCTGAAACACCATGAGAACCTCATGGTGGTCACGAACAACATGAACGTGGCCAACATCCTTGCAGGCAATCCCGGCTGCGAGATCATCGTGACGGGGGGACAGTTGCGCCGGTCGGACGGCGGCCTGATCGGCAATCTCGCTGCCGAGACGATCCGCAAGTTCAAGTTCGACCTCGCGGTGATCGGCTGTTCGGCGCTGGACCGCGATGGTGACCTGCTCGATTTCGACATCCAGGAAGTCAGCGTCAGCCAGGCGATTCTGCGGCAGTCGCGCAAGACATTCCTCGTCTCGGACCACACCAAGTTCTCGCGCAGCGCCCCTGCCCGCATCGCCTCGCTGGCAGACCTGGACGCCTTCTTTACCGATGCACCGCTGCCCCCCGGTCTTGCCACGGCCTGCCAGTCCTGGGGAACGCGGGTCGTGACCTCGGTTCAGCCAGACACCTGACGGATACAGACCGCGCAGCCGTTAGCAGGATGGCTACCTGCCGGAGAATTCCATTGATGTCCGAGAGTTGATGGTACCGCCTTCCCGGTTCGAACGGGAGACCTCTTGATCCACAATCAAGCGCTCTAACCTACTGAGCTAAGGCGGCACATCAGGCCTTGCAGGGCTAACCTGCCAGAAACCGTGCGGCTTACTAACAGCACGCCCCGAACAGCGCAAGCCCTCTGTGACACAGAATTCCGCGCTGTTCGGAGGCTCATTTTACCGCACCTTCAGGATCAGCGCCATTGCGGAATCGCCGGCTGCGCAGCCCTGGAAAAGACCGTGCCCTCCGCCCCGCATTTCCAGCTCTTCGATCATCTCGATGATGGCCCGCAGACCGGTCGGCCCCTGCGGATGCCCCCAGATCAGCGAGCTGCCAAAATTGTTCATGTCGCGCCAGTCGATGCCAAAGGCGCGGGCAAAGGCGATGTCGTTGACCGCAAAGGGGTTGTGTGACTTGACCACCTCCATGTCATTGATCGACAGCCCCGCAAGGTCCAGCGCGCGGCGCGCGGCGTCGATGGGGGCGGCGGGCATATGAGCCGTTTCCTCGCGCGCCTGCGCCGCCGCCACCAGCTCGACCAGCGGCGCATCCCCCCGCGTGGCCAGGTCACGCGCCCGGCCCGGATCGGACACCATGACCAGCCCTGCGTTGCCATCCGCCGGATGGGTCTGGGCCGCAAAAGTGACCGTGCCGCCCTCGCGCACCGGCTTCAGCGCCGCCATCTTCTCGGGCGAGGCCGGATAGACGCCGCAATCCCCCGAAATCGTCCCCACCGTCTTGCGAAAGCGCGGATCGGGCACCGCGAATTCCGCCGCCATGTAGCGTTTCTGAAAGGCCCGGTCGTCTTTCAGCGCCTCCTGGTATTGGCCCTGACGGTACAGGGTCAGTTCATGCTGTTCGGCGGTCTCGATCCCCACGCGGCGCGCCACGTTGTCTGCCGTGTCGATCATCGCGCAACGGGCAAAGGGATCCTTGTTGAAACTCTCCAGCACGATGTCCTCGCTCTGTCCCGTGCCGCCGGGCGCGCCCGGTGCAGGATAGTAGACATGCGGGCTGTTCGAGGTCCGGTCCCCCGAGACGAGCAACGCGGCAGAGGCCGCCCCGATGGCAAACTCGCCGGCCGCGGTGGCCAACAGACGCGCCCCCGTCGCGCAGGCCTGGTTGACGGTCGGCCCCGGCAGGCGTTCGGCCCCGATCATGCCCGTGAACCAGGGCAGGCCATAGAAACTGCGGTATTGCGGCACCGTCAGACCGTAGGCCGCGAAATCGAAGGTCTCGACGGGAATGTCTCGCTGAGCCAGCGCCTCGCGCGTCACATGCGCCGCGAATTCCATCGCGTGCAGTTCCGCGAACTCGCCCTGCCAACGAGCAAAGGGTGTGCTCCAGTAAGCGCCGTAAGGGATATAGGCCTGCATGGCCGCCTCCGTGTTGAGTGGGAATGGAAGGTTCGGCCCTCAGTCCGAGGAAGACCAATCATCGAGAAACGGGAAGGCCGGCCGCCATACCGCCAGAGCGGCCCTCATCAGCCCCTTTGAAGCCATGACAAATCCCCCTCCCAAATTTGTTATGTTTAATCCTAATTTGTATACTTAACAAATTTCATCCCCGAAAACAATCATCTTCCTTCAGCCGTGTTGACAGAGGTCAAGGTCCAGGCGCCGATCCTGCGGCATGCTCCGCTCAAAGACAGGATTGCATTTGCAAGGAATACCCCGATGTTCATGAGAAAGATGGCGCAAAGCACCGAACTGACCCACGGAATGGCCCAGCGCCTGGGTTACGATCTGGCAGAGACGACCCAACGCAACCCCGAAGGTCAGGCCATCGCCTTTCGCGCGGCGGTGATGCGCTGCACCCAGTGCCGCCAGCAGGAGGACTGCAAGCAGCTGCAGGCCTGCAACGACCGGCTGGAGCGGGCGCCCGACTACTGCCGCAACACCTGGCTCTGACCCGCGGAAGGTCGGCGCATCTAGCTGCCCTGCCCTGCCAGCAGGCCCTGCGCCGCGATCAACCCGCGCAGGTCCTGCAAGGACTGCTCCACCGACCGGCCGCTGGTGTCCAGGTGATGTTCGGCCTTTCGGTAACTCACTTCCCGCGCCTTCAGGATCTCGCGTAACTGCAGCATTGCCTGCGGATTGCCTGCCATCGGCCGGGTATCCCCCTGCGCCCGGACCCGGTCCATGTGATCCCCCGGCGCGGCCTTGACCCAGATCGTGTGAAAGCCGGCAAGCGTCCGCTCGAAAGTCTGCGGTTCCTCGACGATGCCGCCGCTGGCGGCCAGGACGATCCGGCTTTGCGTCGACAAGAGCCGGTCCAGCGCCTCCGCCTCGATCTGGCGATAGCCCTCCGCCCCGTACAGCGCGATGATCTCGGACACCGCCATGCCGGCGCTGCGCTCGATCTCGGCGTTCATCTCGACAAAGGGCAGGCCCAAGTCGGCGCCGATGCGCGCACCCAGCGTGGATTTGCCCGCGCCGCGCAGACCGACAAGGCAGATGCGTTCTGCCTTTTGCGCCCGCAGGCGCCCCGGGTCCAGCACCCGAAAGACCTGTTCTCGCGTCGCGCCGCAGGCATTGCGGTACAGCAGCGAAAGCTGCGCAAGATCCGACGCCAGCGGATCCTCCTCGGCCAAAAGCTCTGCCATCGGACGGCCCAGGACCAGCGCCACCCGCTTCAGCAGGCCGATCGAGATATTGCCGTCACCGCCTTCCAGCTTGGCCAGGTAACGCGGCGAGACGCCCGACAGCTCCGCCAGGTCCTGCCGTGTCAGGCCCGAGGACTTGCGGGCCGCGCGCACGCGATCTCCGACCAACCGGTAAAGCGCAGCTGGATCCGCCTCTTCCGCCCCGCGCGCCGGTCCGGTCATGGCACCCGCACCCCGGTCTAGGCCGCAGGCAGCCGCGCTTCGATCGCGGCGCGCATGTCATCGGGCGGCGTGCGCTTGGAAAAGGCATCCGCCTCGATGAAGACACTGACCGTCCGCGAGGAAAAGCACAGCTTGCCGTCCTGCTCGCCATCGACCCGGAAGGTGATCGAGGTCTCGCCCAGGCGCACCGGCCAGACGTGGCAGACCAGCTCGTGCCGGGGCGTGATCGGGCTGCGGAAGTCCATTTCCAGCCGCACAAAGGGCGTGCCCACGTTGCGGTCGATCTCCATCTGGAACCAGCCGTCGCCGCCCAGGTTCTCAACCCACCAACCGTTGATGGCATCCAGCGCGAACCAGGGGATGCGCGCCGTATAGACGATCTTTGCCGGGTCGCAGTCGCCCCAGGTCACGCGGATCACATGCCGATGGGCATTGTCGGGACGGTCTTCCATCTCAATAGGTCTCGACGTGATAGCGGCCTTCCTCGCGAAGGACATCGCGCAGGTTGCGCCACTGCTGGCCGATGCTTTCGGCGATATTGGTGAACGAGCGTTCGACGCCCTCCTCCATCTCCTTCAGCCCGCAGATGTAGATATGCGTGTTGGGGTCCTGCAGCATGTCGGCCACGATGTCCTCTTCGACGCGCATCCGATCCTGGACGTATTCCTTGTCCTGGCCGGGCATCCGGCTGAACACCAGATGCTTTTGCAGCAGGCTGGAAGGCACCTTGTTGAGCGGTCCGAAATAGGGCAGCGAGTCCGGCGTGCGTGCGCCAAAGAACATCACCATGCCGCCGGATTTCTTGCCCACGGTGCGCTGACGCGCCATCGTGAAGGACCGCATCGGCGCCGAGCCGGTGCCGGTGCAGATCATCAACAGGCGGGCATCGGGATCGTTCGGCATCAGGAAGGTCGCCCCGAAAGGCCCCGTCACCTGCACTTTGTCACCCTTTTTCAGGTCACAGACGTAGTTCGAACAGACACCGCCTTCCTCGCGCTTCACCGTCAGAGAGACGTTGTGATAGCCCGCGCGTTCACCGTCACGTGGTGAAGAGACAGAGTAGAGCCGCGGCAGGTGTGCCTTGCCCTCGGCATCTGTGCCCGGCGCGATGATGCCCAGCGACTGCCCCTCAAGAGCGGGAAAGGGCCTGCCCTGGAAATCCAGGATGATGTGACGAACATCCGTGTCCGCGCCTTCGGCGGTCAGGCGATAGTTGCCCTGCACCACCGCCTCGACCGGGTTGGCGAGGTTGTAGAGGTTGACCGTCGGCTTGGCCGCGCTGGCGGGCGCCTTTGCCTTGCCGCCAGCGCCCTTGTGCGCCTCGGCCAGCAGGGCCGCCACTGGGTCCTCACCGCTTTCGGTGCCATCCTCGGCGCTTTCGGCCACGGAAACCTCGCCCTGTTCGGGCAGTTCCATCCACTCGTATTGCTCTTCGAGCGAATAGGGTTTCTCGACCACGCGCCATTCGTCGATGGAGCCAGTCGGACAGACCGGGATGCAGTCCATGCAGAAATCGCAGGCATCCGCGTTCACGACGACGTTGTTCTCGTCATGCTCGATCGCGCCCACGGGGCAGGTCATCTCGCAGGTATAGCAGCGGATGCAGATTTCCGGGTCGATCAGGTGCTGTTTCAGCGGCTTGTTCATTGCGTCCCCCGGTGCAAAACGGCCTCTGGGACAGCTATGGCCTCGATCACGGCCTGGCACAAGCCGCGGCAATTCTCGCATCCGATGCAGCAGCCGATCTCGCCCAGTTCCTTCGCGACCTCGGTCACGCGCGGCGCATGGCCGACGTTCCGTTTGGTAATCATCGCGTTTCCTCCTCCTGCTGGTCGGTCCGGCGCGGGGTCATGCCCCGCGCCGCCCATTGGTTCGGGATGAACGGGGGTGATCCCCGTCCCCGGCGCATCAGGCCATGTGCAGCTTGACGTATTCGAAGTCGCCCGGCTTGTTGTCGATGCCGACCTTCGGCGGGGCGATCCAGCTGGCGTATTTGCCCGGCTCGTAGACCGGCTTCATTAGCGACTGGATATAGTCACCATCCGCATGGGTCGGCAGCCACTTGGTGATGCCCTTGTCGTATTCCTCGCCCGAGACATGGTTGCCGTCCGGGTCGAAGTTGTGGCCCGCGAAGATGCCGATCTTGCGATTGAAGGCCTGATGCGGCAGCTTCAGCTCGAACTCGATCCCGGCCTTTTCGATGATCTTGTTCCAGCGCTTCACGCCGCCCGCCGCGTCGCGGATATAGTCGTCGCGCAGGCGCATGTTGATCGCGGTCAGCGCGGGCACGTCCTTTTCGACGATCTTGCCATCCTCGAGGTCCAGCACCTTGTAGGTGTCGTGCTTGAGCATGTGGTCGTCGTCGATCCGGTTCTCCATGTACCGGCCCTTGATGCCCGCGTTGAAGGCATTGGCCGCGTTGGTGGAGACTTCCTGCCCGAAGAGGTCCAGCGAAAGCGTGTAATGCAGGTTGAGCTTCTTCTGGATGGTCGGCAGGTCGATCACGTTCAGGTCGCGGATCTTGCCCACATCGTAGGGATCGGTGATGCCCGCCTTGTTCATCGCCTCGACAGTCGCCTGGATGGTGCGGCCGACACCGGTCTCGCCCACGAACATGTGGTGCGCTTCCTCGGTCAGCATGAAACGGCAGGTGCGCGACAGAGGGTCGAAACCCGACTGCGCCAGCGATTCCAACTGCATCTTGCCGTCACGGTCGGTGAAGTAGGTGAACATGAAGAAGGAGAGCCAGTCCGGCGTTTCCTCGTTGAAGGCGCCCAGCATCCGCGGCGCTTCCTCGCTGCCCGACGAGCGGATCAGCAGGTCATCCGCCTCTTCGCGGCCGTCCTTGCCGAAATACTTCTGCAGCAGGTAGACCATCGCCCAGAGGTGGCGGCCCTCTTCGACGTTGACCTGGAACAGATTGCGCATGTCGTAAAGCGACGGCGCGGTCAGGCCCAGGAAGCGCTGCTGTTCGACCGACCCCGGCTCGGTGTCGCCCTGGATGACGATCAGGCGCTTCATCAGGTTGCGGTATTCCCCCGGCACTTCCTGCCAGGCCGGCTGGCCGGCGTGTTCGCCACAGGGAATGGTGCGGCCTTCGACCTGCGGCGCCAGCAACACGCCCCAGCGGTATTCCGGCATCTTGACGTAGTCGAACTTGGCCCAGCCCTTGGGGTCCACGCTGACGGCGGTGCGCAGGTAGACCATCGATTCCTGGAAGTTCTGCGGGATCAGCTTGTTCCACCAGTCCAGGTAGCCGGGGTGCCATTTCGACAGCGCCTTCAGGACTTTCTTGTCGGACGACAGACCCACGTTGTTCGGAATCTGGGTGTCGTAGCTCACGTTGATCAGATCGAGCATCTCTCTCTCCCTTTGGGTGTGGTGTCACGGGAACGGCCTTCGCCGGGGCCCGCAGGGCGGGGAGAACCCCGCCATGCCGAACGCGTCAGACGCGCTCCATGTTGTAATCGCCGCGCACGCCGGTGCCGTAGCGCTGCAACGCGCCGTCCTTGCCGACGGCATTCGGGCGGTTGAAGATCCAGTTCTGCCAGGCGGTCAGGCGGCCAAAGATCCGGGTTTCCATCGTTTCCGGCCCGGCAAAGCGCAGGTTCGCCTCCATGCCTGTCATCGCATCGGGGCTGAAGCTGGCGCGCTCTTCCATGAAGATCCGCACCTCGTCTTCCCAGTCGATGTCATCCAGGATCATGGTGACAAGGCCCTGCTCGTCCGCCTCTTCGGCCTCCAGCGCCTCGCCGATCTTGCCTTTCAGCTCGTCGACATGCTCCGGCTCGCCCAGGAAACGGGTTTCCAGCCGGGTCAACCCGTTGCCCATCGGATAGGGGCCAAAGTTGTCCTTGGTCAGGGTGATGGTCGCCATGTGGCGGTTGTCGCCCTCGAACTCGTCTTCCATCATATAGCTGCGGTCGACCGCGAACAGGATCTCGGCCAGCACGCCGACATAGCACGAGCCATGTTCGACAAAGGCCGCCAGAGAGCGCGAGGTCACGTCGATCCGCTTGAGCGTGCGCTTCCAGTAGTGGCGCACTTCGTTGGCCAGCCAGTGGTCGGCGTTGTCCGCCAGCAGCGCCTCATGCGCGGCCAGTTTTTCCGGGTCGCCCTGGGTGCGGAAGATCCAGAGGCCGATTTCCATCTCGTTCAGGCGCAGGTGCAGGATCGCATCCTCAAGCTCACGGCAGAGCTTCAGCATATAGGCCTGGTCACCCTGTGCGGCAAAGGCGTCCATGTCGGCGGGCGCATCCTCTTCGGGGCCTTTCAGCGTGATGGTGGCCTTGCGCCCCTTGCGGTCGATCTCGACCTCGACCAGCGAATAGCTGACCGCGTCCTCGGTGATGGTCCGCGACAGCGGGCCCAGCTGGATGCCCTGCGCCACATCCGCCTTGTCCGAGGCGGCTGCGAATTCCTTCGCCCGCTCCATCACCGTATCGTCGAATTTCGAGTTCGGGATGACCTCGTCCACCAGGCGCCAGTCCTTGGCGCGCTTGCCCTTCACGCCTTCCTCGATCGAGCAGAAAATGTCGGCCAGATCGCGGCGGACCTTGCGCTTGTCGGTGACGCGGGTCAGGCCGCCGGTGCCCGGCAGAACCGCCAGCAGCGGCACCTCGGGCAGGCCGACGGACGAGGTGCTGTCATCGGTCAGCATGATGTGGTTGCAGGCCAGCGCGAGTTCGTAGCCGCCCCCGGCGCAGGCGCCCTTGACGGCGGCGATGTACTTCTGGCCGCTCTCCTCTTCGGCGGCCTCGAAACCGTTGCGGGTCTCGTTGGTGAACTTGCAGAAGTTCACCTTGTGGCTGTGAGCGGCACCGCCCAGCATCCGGATGTTGGCACCGGCGCAGAACACGCCCGCCTTGCCCGACTTCATGACCACGGTCTTGACCTCGGGATGTTCGAACCGCATCCGCTGCACGATATCGCTCAGCTCGATATCCACGCCCAGGTCGTAGGAGTTCAGCTTGAGCTTGTAGCCCTCGAAGAGGCCCGCATCCTCGTCGACGTCCATGATGAGCGTGGCTACGGGGCCGTCATACTCGACACGCCAATGGCGGTACTTTGACGGGTCGGTCTGAAAGTCGATCATCTTGGTCATCGGGTCCTCCCTGGTCGCGAAGCTGTAGTCAACTTACATCAAAGCGGAAAGTAAGTAAACTTATGTATGCACAATAGAGCACAAAATAAACCCTGCAAACTCAATGACTTTGGCGCAATCCAACACATCTTAGGCAATTTAATGCACTATAGTGCAGATCTCAGATCCCCCTCAAGAGAATCGAGCATTGCGTGGATGCGTCCCGCGCCTATGCCCATGACCCAAGCCTCGCGCGATGCCGGCAGCAGGTCGCGCGCGATCCCGCACAGCCGCCGCGCCGCACCGGGACGCATCATCTCGCGTTTCAGAAGGGCATTGGCGGTCTGGATCAGCGCCTGGAGGAACCGCCGGTCCTGCCCTTCGGGCAAGGCCATCCAGATCGGCTCCAGCACCTCGTGCGCTTCCCAGTAGAAACCGCTGTCGATGTAGAAAAGACCGTGGCGGAAAGCATCGCTTTCCGCCAGGTCCGCCGGGGTCATGCCCGGTTGGGCCGAGGCCCTGATGTGGTCGAAAGCGCCCTCCGGGTGCCGGGCATTCTGCCCCGGCACATGGGCGTGGGTCGGCCTGTGCCAGGCCGACATGGTCACGCGACCTCGGGTTCGGCGGCTTCGATCCGCTCCAGCCGGGCGCAGAACTCCGCGATGCCCGCGGCCACCTTTTCCGGCTGGTCCAGGTGTGGCGCGTGGCGGCAGTCGTCCAGGATCAGAGTGTCCACCGGCGCGTAACTACGGCTCTCGACTTCCTCGATCTGCGCCAGCGTGCCGTACTGGTCGTCCTTCCCCTGCACCGCCAGCACCGGGATGCGCAGGTAGTCGATCACGTCACCCACGTTCCAGGCCTTGAATTCCGGGTGCAGCCAGCTGTCGTTCCAACCCCGGAAGGTATTGTCCGGGTCGCGGTGATAGCGCGCCATCTTCTCGCGCAGGTCGGTGGTGTCATACGCCTCTTTCGCCTTGGCGATCTCGGCCAGCCCCATCTCCTCGGTAAAGAAATGCGGCGCCATCAGCACCAGCCCCCGCACCTGCAGGTCCGACACGCTGCCCGCGTAGATCGCCGCGATGGTCGCGCCGTCGCTGTGACCCACCAGCACACCGCGCTGAAAGCCGATCGCCTCCAGCACCTCGGGCAGCACGTCCACCGCCTCGCGCGTCATGTAATCCAGCGGGCGCGGCAGGTCCGCCGGGTCCGACTGGCCATAACCCGCGCGCGAAAAGGCAAAGACGCCAAAGCCCGTCGCCTCGGCCAGCGCCTTGGGGAAATCTCGCCATAGCGCCACGCACCCCAGCCCCTCGTGCAGCAGGACCAACGTCGGCGCCTTGTCCGGCGCGGGCCCGTAGCAGGCGTATTCCAATTCCTTGCCGCCGGCGCTCAACCGGCCGCTTTCCGTCCAATCCGCAGTCATGCCGCCCCTCTCAGCTTGAAACGTTGAATCTTGCCCGTCGCGGTCTTGGGCAGGTCCTCGACCACCTCGATCCAGCGCGGGTATTTCCACATGCCGATCTTTTCCTTCACGAACTCCTTGAGCCCGTCGACAGCAGCGGCCTCCTGACCCTCCTTGAGCACGATAAAGGCCTTTGGTTTGTCCAATCCCTTTTCGTCGGCACAGGCGACCACCGCGGCCTCCAAAACCGCGGGATGCTCGATCAGCGCCTGCTCGACCTCGAAGGGGCTGACCCAGATCCCGGAAACCTTGAACATGTCGTCGGTGCGCCCGCAGTAGACATACCGCCCCTCGGCGGTGCATTCGTACTTGTCACCCGTCCGGGTCCAGTGTCCCTCGAAGGTCGACCGCGATTTGTGCCGCCGGTTCCAGTAGCCATCCGCCGCCGAGGGCCCACGCACCAGCAGCTCGCCCACCTCGCCCTCTGGCACGTCCTCGTCGTGTTCATCCACCAGCCGAACCTCGTAGCCCGGCACCGGGGTGCCGGAGGTGCCATAGACGATCTCTCCGGGCCGGTTGCTGAGGAAGATGTGCAGCATCTCGGTCGAACCGACACCGTCGACGATCTCGGCCCCGGTCATCCTGAACCAGCGTTCACCCACCTCCTTGGGCAGCGCCTCACCGGCAGAGGTGCACAGCCGCATGGCATGGGCCGGCACGCCCGACTTGTCCATCGCCGCATTCATCGCGGCATAGAGCGTCGGCACCCCGCAGAACAGCGTCGGGCGCTCGGCCTCCAGGATGGCAAAGACCACCTCGGGCGTGGGCCGCCCGGACAGCAGCACCGTCGTCGCGCCCACCGCCATCGGAAAGGACATGGCATTGCCCAGCCCGTAGGCGAAAAAGATCTTGGCAACGGAATAGACGGTGTCCTCTTCGCGGATGCCCAGCACCTGCGCACCGAATGTATCGGCGGTGGCCTTCAGACTGGAATGGACGTGACGCACCCCTTTGGGCTGCCCCGTCGACCCCGAGGAATAGAGCCAGAAGGCCATTTCATCGTCAAAGGCCTCGACAGGGTCCTCGACCGGTGCGCCGGCGATGAAATCCTCGTAGCTCTCGGTGCCTTCCGGCGCCTCTCCGATCACCACCACCGCGCGCAGAAAACGGTTGTCCTGGATTGCCGGCTTCACCGTCTCCCACAGCTTTTCCGACACCACCAGGATCGAGGCACGGCTGTCGCCGAGGATCGACTCGTAGACCGAGGCCGACAGAAGCGTGTTCAGGGGCACCGGGATCGCACCCGCCTTGAGCGCCCCCCAGAAGATCACCGGAAACTCCACCTGGTCCTGCACGATCATCGCGATCCGCTCTTCGCGCCGCACCCCGTGACGGTAGAGCGCGCCGGCAAAGCGGCCGGTCTGCTCGGCCAGTGCGCCATAGGTCAGGCTGCGCTTGCGGCCATCCGCTTCGCGAAAGGCCACCTTGTCGGCGCGCCCCTCGTCCACGTGGCGGTCCACGAAATATATCGCTGCGTTTCCATTCATGACTTGGCCTCCTCCTGCCGGTCATCCCGTCCCTTACCCGGTGCCGCGATCCTCCCCGATCGAACCGCACCCAAGACGCGCCGCGACGATCCTGCCTGCGGACAGAACGGAATCGTCATTTTGATAAGCGTACACCTTATCTGAGCGATATGCAATTTGATGCATCAAATCAGTTTCAGAGTTTGAGATCTGCACTATAGTGCGAAAATTGAGCGGGAACCGGGCTCAATCACCCTGCAACGCGGTCTCCACCGCGCCCCCGGCATTCGACTCGATCAGGTGCAAAGCGGCATTCAGCGCCTCGACCTCGGCCAGGGACAAGCCCTGCACCAGCCGCCGATCCGCGGCCTGCACCGCTTCGAAAGCGCGCCGATGCAGCAGCTTGCCCGCCTCGGTCGGGTGCAGCGCATAGGCCCGCCGATCCCCTTCGGCCTGGCGCCGCTGGATCAGGCCCGCCGCCTCCACTTCATCCACGATCTTGACGAGGTTGGGCCGCTCGATCGCCAGCGCATCGGCCAGCTGCGTCTGCCGCAACCCCGGTTGGTCCACCACCACGGACAGCGCCGAAAAGGTCGTCCGACGCAGGCCAAAAGGCGCCAGCTCCTGCGAAATGGTCGACAGCATCTGCACCGTGGCGCGACGCAGCCGGTAGACGGTCAACTGCCTCAGACCCGCATCCGGTCGTTCCATCCCCGGCCCTTTCCCAATCCCATCGCCCCGCCAGACCTCGCACACCGGGCCAGCCTTGTCACGGCTGGCGGCACGGCGCCTCGGGGCAATAGGCAGTACCATGACAATATGCGTACTTGTCACTTTCCCCGGCCTGTCCGATCATGGCACCATGAAAGCCATCTACACAATGCCCGGCCACCTGATCCGCCGGCTGCAACAGCTCTCGGCCTCGATCTTTGCCGAACGCATGCGCGAGGCGGGGGTCGACCTGACCTCGCCGCAATTCGCGGCCCTTGCCATGCTGCAGGAACATCCCGGCATCGACCAGGCGACGCTGGCCGGAATGATCGCGCATGACCGCGCCACCATCGGGGGGGTGATCGAACGGCTCTGCGCCAAGGGGCTGATCGAACGCCGGACCAACCCGAAGGATCGCCGCGCAAAGGTGCTGGCCCTGACGCCCGAGGGCGCCGAGCGCATCGCCCATATCCGCCCCATCGTCGAAGAGATGCAGCGCAACCTGCTTGTGGGACTGGACGAGGACGAAAAGCGCGAGTTCATCCGCCTGGCCACCAAGGTCGCCATCGCGGGCAACGACCGCACCCGGGCGCCGCTGCGGATGCCGCCGGAGAAGCCCGCGGACAAGACCGGGACGGATTGATCCCGCCGCAGGCCCGTGCCATCCACCGCGACAATCGCCTTGAGGAGGGGAACATGTCGGACACCATTCTTGTCACCGATCACGGCAACTGGCTGGAAATCACGCTGAACCGGCCCGAGCGGCTGAACAGTTTCACGCCCGAGATGCACCTGGCCCTGCGGGCCGCCCTGACCCGGGCTGCGGATGAGGCCAAGCGCGCCGTGCTGCTGACCGGCGCCGGGCGCGGCTTTTGTGCCGGGCAGGACCTCGGCGACCGCGACCCGCGCAAAATGGACGGCCCGCCCGACCTGGGCGAGACAGTGCGCAGCTACTGGGCGCCGCTGGTCCGCCAGATCCGCGCTCTGGACATGCCGGTGATCTGCGCCGTCAACGGTGTCGCCGCCGGCGCCGGCTCCTCCGTGGCGCTGGCCTGCGACATGGTGCTGGCCGCCGAAAGCGCCAAGTTCATCCAGTCCTTCTCCAAGGTCGGGCTGATCCCCGACACCGGCGGCAGCTGGCACTTGACGCAATTCCTGGGCCGCGCCCGCGCGATGGGCCTGGCCCTGACCGCCGAACCGCTGCCCGCCGTCAAGGCAGCCGACTGGGGCCTGATCTGGAAGGCGCTGCCCGACGACACGCTGATGGAAGAGGCGCGCAAGCTGGCCGCGCAGTTCTCCGAAGGCCCGACTTTCGGCTATGCCCGCACCAAAGAGGCGATCACCGCCGCCGCGACCAACACGCTGGACGCGCACCTGGATCTCGAGGCAGAACTGATGAAGGCCTGCGGCGAACACCCCGACTATGCCGAGGGCGTGGCCTCTTTCCTTGACAAGCGCGCGCCGAAATTCACCGGCGAACGCTAGGTTACAGGTCCACCTCGTACCCCTGTTCCACGACCTCCGTGCCGAAGCTCACCTTCGGCTCGGAGCGGACCAGCCGCCAGCCCGACTTTTCGTACAGCGCGCAGGCGGCGCGGTGGCTTTGATGCGTCCAGAGCGCCATCCGGCGATAGCCCTTGTCCCGCGCGAAACCCATGCAGGCCTCCAGCAAGGTCCGGCCCAGACCCCTGCCCCGCGCCTCCGGCACCAGCAGGAAGAGGCGCAGCTTGGCGGTCTCGTCATCCTCGCGCACGCAAAAGATGCTGCCCAGCCGCTGATCCCCGTCCCAGGCGATAAAGGATTTTTCGCACGCAGGGTCATGGTCCCGCGCGAATTCCTCGAGGATCTGCCGCACGAGCACCGGAAAGCTGTCGTCAAAGCCTTCGTCGCGGGCGTAAAGCCACGCGTGCTGATCGACAAGCCAGTCGATGTCGCCGGGGCCAAGGTCTTTCAGGTCGACTGTCATGAGGGCAAGAAACCCCCACACGGCTTGCAAATCAAGCCTTTCGCCGCTAGGTCACGACGATCTTTCGCGGGTCTCAGAGAAGGCAGAGGCAGATGGGCATCAACGACGAACGCGACATCGAGGCCAACCTCCAGATTGGCCCCACCGACGCCGGCATGGTCCGGCTGTTCATCCTTGCCGACGGGATCGAGATTCCGATGGACTTCGACCCCGTGGAGGCCGAGGAAATCGCCGAGGAACTGCGCGCCGCCGCCGCCACCGCGCGCAAGGCAAAACCGAAGAAACGCTAGGGTTTCGGCACATGCTGGTCCAGAAAGACCCGGTTTCCGTCCGGGTCGACCAGCGTCATGCAGGCAGGCCCGGCCCCATCTTCATCAGTCCCCTTTTCCGGCTCGATCCCCTGCGCCCTCAGGCGCGCCTGGATCTCGCGGATATCGGTGAACTCCGACAGCGCCTCGTCCTCCGACCGCCAGCCGGGGTTGAAGGTCAGCATATTGCCTTCGAACATATCCTGGAACAGGCCGATCACGCTGTCGCCGTTGCGCAGGATCAGCCAGCCCTCTTCAGCCACGCCGCCGACTGCCTGGAACCCCAGCGCCTCGTAGAATGCCCGTGAAGCGACCAGGTCACGGACCGAGAGACTGACCGAAAACGCACCAAGCTGCATGGCAGATCCTTTCCGTTGGCAAAGGGGCCTTTTCGGACATGGTGGGACGGATCGGTCCCGCCCGGCAACCCCCGTCAGGCCCCGCCCGCGTGATTTCCTGCAAGCCCCGTCAGCCCAGGTGTTCCAGCCCCGCGCCCGGATCGCGCAGCCCGTGCAGCCGCCGCGCCGCGTGGACGGCGAACTTGCGGATCAGCTTGTTACGCCGCGCCGCCGCCAGCTTGTCCTCGGGGACCATGCGCAGGATCTCGGCGTCATAGCCGTCGGCGATGATCAACCCCGTCCCCTCGGGCAGCAGCTCGGTCGGGAAATCCTGGTCCACCGCCCAGAAATAGCGGTCGCACCAGTCCAGATACCCCTGCCACTTGCCGTCGCTCATGTAATCCGCGCGGCTCGACTTGCACTCGACCACCCAAAGTTCTCCCTTGGGGCCAAGCGCCATGATGTCGACGCGCAGCCCCCGGTCGGGCACGAATTCCTCGATCACGGCAAAGCCATGCCCCGCCAGGTGGCGGCACACGCCCCGCGCCAGGAGCTGGCCGGGCATCAGGTCGGAGGTGACAGGCAAGTCCATGCCCAAATTCTTGAACATTTCGTGAACAAATGCAACCCCACCCCGGGCCGCCTTCCCTCTGCCGGGGAAAGGACTAGGCTCGCCCGGAACCTCAGAGATGACCCAAGGCCCCGCATGTCCCAGGACCAGACCGACACCCGCCTGACCCGCGCCGAAGCCCGTGGCGTGCGCGCCGCGCGCGAACTCGAAGGCCACCTGACGTGGCTCGACAGCTTCTCCGGCACGGCGCTTGGCGTGCTCTCGGTCGCCTCGGGGATCTATACCTACCTCGGCGTGTCCTCGCTGCTGGACGAAAACGGCGCCATGTCGGTCTTTGCCGCCATCGCCTATTCGACCGCCGTTTCGGTGGGCATCTTCGTGTTCTGGTCCTACATGCTGCGGCTCTTTCCCGCTGTCCGCACCACCCGCGCCCGCACCGGGCTGATGGCGGCGATGGGGCTGGGCAGTCTGGCCATCGTCGCCATGTCCTCCTGGCTGAACGCCGCCGCCCTGGCCGGTTCGGCCGCCGTCGAACAGCATCTTGCCGAAACCGTTCAGGACTATCAGGCCGCGCTGGAACGCGCGCATGAGATCGCCCTCACCGGCCAGGCACTGGAACGCGATGTCGCCCGCGTCCGCCAATCGTTCGAGGATCTTTCCGACCTCGAGGCCGAGGGAGCGCTTTCGGGCCTTGCCGGGCGCGGCGCCGTTTTCCGGGTCCTGCGCCAGAAGGCCGCCGAACTGACCGCGCTCGAGGCGCAGATCGCCGAACAGACGCCGCTGGTCGACACCGCCTTTACCGAGGGCAACACCATCCTCAGCCGGATGCGCGCCCTGACCGTCGAACCCGGCAGCGTCGAGGCCCGCAGCGTCGAGTTTTCCGAGGCCGCCGTGCGCCTGCAGGGACTCATCACCCAGCTGCGCCAGCTTTCGGTTGCCCCGCTGGTCGAACGCGCGGCACAGGACCTTGCCGCCTCCGTGGTGCTGCCAGAACTGGACAGCACCACGGCGCAGGGCCGGGCCGACCAGTCCGCCACCATCACCTCGGTGCTGGAGGTGCTGGCGCAACGGGCGGCAACGCTGGAACGCGCGGCGCAGAACGTCCAGTCGCTGCGACCGCCGACCGACGTCACCTACACGCCGCTGTCCGCCGCCGACGCGGTGATCCTCTACGCGCGCAACTTCGTGCCTTCCTGGGCCGGGGCCATCGCCATCGACCTGCTTCCGATGGTGCTGGTCTTCATCCTTGCCATCACCCATGCCGCCATTCGCCAGGGCCGCGAGGGCGCCGGCGTCGAGGACACGCTGACGCTGGCCGAACTGCGCGCCGCCGTCACCGCCCTGCGCGAGGTCGAGGCCGTCGCCGGCCCGCCCACGGCACCACCTGCACACACCGCCCAGCCCGCCGCCACCCCGCGCCCCGAGGGTGAGGAGGTCACGCCGCTCAAGGGAAAGTCCGCATGACCCCGGCCATGCAGGGACACCGGCCATGAACCGCTCCGTCGCCCGCACCCTGTCGGCCGTCCTGGTCTTCCAGGTCGGCATCGGCATCCTGCTGGTCCTCGGCGACATGCGCCAGGGGCCGATCTCGCTGCCCGGCTTCAAGCCAGACGCCCCGCGCCTGTCAGAGCCCGTCCGCCCCGGCGACCAGCGCCGCGTCTTCGACCCGCGCCGCGACCGCCCTGCCGTGGCGCCCGAACGCGATCCCGGCGAACTGCCCAACCGGCTGACCCTGACCTTCGACCAGGGAATATGGCGGCTCGAAGGGGCCATCGCCGAGGGCGACGCCGAACGCCTGATCCCCCAGATCGACCGCGCCGACCCGCCGATCGAAACCCTTCTGCTGCAGTCCGAGGGCGGCTCGGTGCGTGACGCGCTCGACCTTGGCCGCCACCTGCGCGCCTCGGGCATCGCCACGCAGGTCCTGTCGGGCGAATTCTGCTATTCCGCCTGCCCCTACCTCTTTGCCGGCGGGCAGACCCGCAGCGCCGCCGCCTCCGCCTCCATCGGGGTGCACCAGCACTACTTTGGCGAAAACACCCTGCTGCCCGCCTTCACCGCCGTCGAGGACATCCAGCGCGGCCAGGCAGAGGTCATGGGCTATCTCGACGACATGGGCGTCGACACCCGCGTCATGCGCCACGCGCTCGCCACGCCGCCCGATGAAATCTACATCCTGCTGCCCGAGGAACTGGCACGCTACGCGCTTGTCACCGAAACACCCTGAGGCCGGCGACACAATTTCTTCGCAGGCCCTTGTCTCGGCCCCCCGCGCAACTTAGGTCTGCGCGTGGCGGGTTCTGCCCTTCTCGTGAGACGGGTACATTCCGGTGGCCTTAAGCAAATCCGAGGGAGCTGGCTCTGGCGGGATCGTGGTCTCGTTACCTGGCGCCCACCTGTATATACAGGTCCTCGGGAATGCGTTACCCACACGGTTGGCGTGGTTCCCGCCGCTTCCCCATCATGACCGGACCGGCAAGCAGGCTGGAGGGCGGGCCGCTGAGCCGCATGGCTCAGCCGGGGTGTCCGAAAGGCGGCTTGCCCCCGATGCCGGACCGCCGGCCTGTGACCTCGACAAGCAGCGGACGTCGCGGCCCGCTTGGCGGTGGCGGCGCAGGGGTCTCCCGCTCGCCCAGACGCATGACCGAAATCGCGAATTGCGCCGCCGCAAAGACCGCCGCGCAATGCACCCAAAGCAGCAACACCGCAAAGGGCCCGATGGCCGTACGGGTCGCCAGGTGCCACAGGTTGCCCACGTCCAGCACCAGCAGGCCCGCCACGAAGACCGTGGCAATCCCGGCGCCGACAAGGCTCTGCGTGATGTAAAGCCGGATGATCCGGGGCATCTGCGCCTCCCTTTCCATGCGAAAGGGTAAGTCGCGCGTCGCCCCCGGCAAGGCCGGGCGCGACGTGCCGTCAACATCTCAGCGGCGCTGCAGGCCGCGCAATGCCCGGTTTCGCGGGGCCTCTGCCGCCACCCGCACAGGGGCCGGTTCCTGCGACCGCACATGCTGACGCTTGCCGCCCGAGGTGTCGTCCCCTTCCCCCATGCGCATGATCGAGATGGCGAACTGTACCCCGGCAAAGACGATGCCGTTGAACATGAACAGCATCAGCACCGCCACGACCCCCATGTCGCTGCCAGAGATCAGGTGCCAAAGGTTGGCCACGTTGAACCACAACAGCGCGCCGACAAAGACCGCCGACAGGCCGAAACCGGCGAGGACCTGCAGGATGTAGAGACGGATGAGCTTGGGCATGGGGCGACTCCTTCGCATTCCGGGTTCAGAATACAACTTGGGGTGCAGAAGGCAACTGTACAAGGGTTAAGCCTTCGTGACTCCTTTGTACGTTTTGCCGGAATCCGCGTACAAAACGTACAAACCGTACAAAGGTCTCGCCCGGACTGGCCGCCCGGCGGATCGGGCTCAGAAGGCCTCGGGGCGCGCCTCGCGGGCCATGTGGTCCAGCACCGCGTTCACGAAACGCGCCTCCTTGCCCTCCGGAAAGAAAGCGCTCGCCACGTCCATGTATTCGACAATGGCCACCTTCGGCGGCGTGTCGAACTCCAGCAGCTCGGCCCCTGCAACGCGGAACAGCGCCCGCAATGTCGGGTCGATCCGCGCGATGGGCCATTTCGCCACCAGCGCCCGGTCGGTCATCTGGTCGATCTTCACCTGCCAGTTGACCGCCTGTTCCAACAGCCGGGCGAAGAAATCGACATCCCCGTCGATCATCTCTTCGCCGTCGATCTGTTCGGCACCGAACCGGAACTCCAGAAACTCGCGCCGCACCTTGTCCAGCCCGGCATCCGACTGTTCCATCTGGAACAGGGCCTGAACCGCGTAGAGCCGCGAGGCGCTGCGCATCTTGCGTTTCTGGTTGCCCGAAAGCTTGGTCATGCGATGTCGGGGTCCTTGCTGGTGCCTGCGATCTGGATTTCATCGCCGAAGGGGACGAATCCCACTCCCTTGCGAGAGCCGCCCCACTTACGTTCCAGCGCCAGGAGATGCAAGGCCGCAGCCGCCGCGCCGCCGCCCTTGTTCTGACCTCTCGCCTCGGCCCGCACGCGGGCCTGTTCGTAGTTTTCCACCGTCAGGATACCGTTGCCGATGCACAGCCCCTGCAGGCCCAACAGGGTCAGCGCGCGCGAGCTGTCGTTGCACACGGTCTCGTAATGGGTGGTCTCCCCCCGGATCACGCAGCCCAGCGCGACATAGGCATCGAAATTCGACAACCGCCCGGCAATGCCGATGGCACTGGGCACTTCCAGTGCGCCGGGCACCTCGATGGTCTCGTGCCAGCCACCCGCGGCCTCGATCTCGGCCTCGGCCCCGGCGACCAGCTGATCGGCGATGTCCTTGTAGTAGGGCGCCACGACGATCAGCACCTTGACCGGCTTGTCGAACGACGGCCGGTCCAGCGTGTGGTGGGTCTCGTTCGATGCCATCAGCCCAGCTCCGAGATCTTGCGGGTGCCCGTGATTTCAAGACCATAGGCCTCGAGGCCGACCACCTTGGGAGTGGGCGAATTGGTCAGCAAGGTCAGCTTGGACAGGCCCAGCGAGGACAGGATCTGCGCCCCCAGCCCGTATTGCCGCAGCGTCTTGGGAGAGACCTCGTCGCTGGCGTCCAGGTGCTGCGAGGTATCGCGTAGCAACACGACGACGCCGCGCCCTTCGCGCGCGACTTCTTCCATCGCGTGCTGGAATTCATGCGCGCGGCCCTTGGGCCCTGTGCCGATCACGTCCAGCAGCGGGTCCATCGCATGCATCCGCACCAGCACCGGATCAGGGGTCGAGATATCGCCTTTCACTAGAACGATATGCTCGTCGCCGTGGGTTTCGTCGGTATAGACTCGCATCGTCCACTCGCCGCCGAACTCCGAGGTGATCGGCGCCTCCGAACGCACCTTCACAAGGTTGTCGTTGCGGCGGCGATAGGCGATCAGGTCGCTGATGGTGCCGATCTTCAGCCCGTGGCGCTGCGCAAAGGCGACCAGCTCGGGCAGGCGCGCCATCGTGCCGTCCTCGTTCATGATCTCGCAGATCACGCCCGCCGGGTTCAGGCCGGCAAGACGGGAGATGTCGACCGCCGCCTCGGTATGGCCCGCGCGGACCAGCACGCCGCCCTTGCGGGCGCGCAGCGGAAAGACATGGCCCGGCGTGGCGATGTCCGCCGCGCCCTTCGAAGCATCGACGGCCACCGCGATGGTCCGTGCGCGGTCCGCGGCGGAAATGCCCGTCGTGACCCCTTCGCGCGCCTCGATCGAGGTGGTGAAGGCGGTTTCATGCCGGGACGAATTGTTCGTCGACATCAGCGACAGGCCCAGTTCCTCGATCCGGTCCGAGGTCATGGACAGGCAGATCAGCCCGCGGCCATAAAGCGCCATGAAGTTGACCGCATCGGGCGTCGCCCATTGCGCGGGAATCACCAGGTCGCCTTCGTTCTCACGGTCTTCATGGTCGACCAGGACGAACATGCGCCCGTTGCGGGCATCGTCGATGATTTCCTCGATCGAGGAGATTGCGTTGGACCAGTCCTGTTCCACCGGTCCGGGATTTTCGAAATCGGGCATAGGGCCTCCCTCCTGCCAGTCTCAGGCGGGATACTTGAGACCCGGGCCAAATGCCAGAGGCAAGGGGACTTGAACGGAACGCCGGTTTCAAAATACACTCGGGCATTCCGGGTGGTCCCGGTCGCGCGCCCTCAGTCGAAGATGTCCTCGATCAGGTCGAAGGCCTCGCTCAACAGCTTGTAGGCCGGGCTCTTGCGCCGCTTTTTCTTCTTTTTCTTCGGCTTCTTCAGCGGCGGTTCCCAGGTTTCCCGGCGCGTGGCATGGACCTCGGGCGCGCGCTTGCGCTTGCCCTTGCGGGGCGGGCGGTGCGCCTCGGGGTCGACGGCATCGACGCGCAGGGATTTCAGGTTGTGCAGCGGCGCCCCGCAGCCGGAACAGGCCAGTTCGTGACGCCGCTCTCCTTCCAGGCGCAGCGCGGCACGGGTGCCGCAGTAACAACAGGTGGCAATCTTGGTGGTCGGCATTTAGCGCAGTTAGGCACGCGCCGCGTAAAGCGCAACCGCCGCCGCGTTCGAGACGTTGAGAGAGCCGAAGTCGCGCGCGAAATCGATCCGCACCAGCGCATCGACCGTCTCCTTGGTCTTGGGCCGCAGCCCCGGCCCCTCTGCCCCCAGCACCAGCGCGACAGGCACATCCCGCCGGCCCTCCAGCGCCTCTTCGATGGTCTGTTCCGCCTCGCCGTCCAGACCCAGCACCAGGTATCCCATCTTCTGCAACGCGACGATCGTATCGGCCAGGTTGCGCTCTCGCAGGTAGGGCTGGCGCTCCAACGCCCCGCTTGCGGTCTTCGCCAGGGCGCCGGTTTCCGGCGCCGCATGGTGACGGGTGCCGATCACCGCCTGCGCCCCGAAGACCTCGGCCGAGCGCAGAATCGCACCCACGTTGTGCGGATCGGTGACGCGGTCCAGCAGAACCAGCCGCAAAGTCCCCTCGCCCGAAAGCGCCACGTCCTCCAGCCGCCCCCAGTCCAGCGGCTTGACCTCAAGCGCCGCGCCCTGGTGCACCGACCCGGGATCC
This sequence comes from Mameliella sp. LZ-28, assembly GCF_012274245.1. Lineage (NCBI taxonomy): Bacteria > Pseudomonadati > Pseudomonadota > Alphaproteobacteria > Rhodobacterales > Roseobacteraceae > Antarctobacter > Mameliella sp. LZ-28. The sequence continues at coordinate 150,659 of NZ_JAANYX010000036.1, forward strand.
AGCGGCGCGCCGAACTTGCGCGGATCGTGGATTTCAGGCGTCATGCCAGAGGCTTCGACCGCATCGGTCAGTTTCTCGGCGGCATTGGGCGTCAGGATCAGCCGCAGCTTGTCGCGCCGGGGGTTCATGAGGGCGTCACGCACCGCGTGCAGCCCGAAAAGCCAAACGGTTTCCGCCGCCGAAGCACGTTTCGCCTGCTCCTTCTCGATCACCCATTTCGGTTTCTTCGCCATCGCCGATGCCCCCGTGTCCTGAGGTGACAGGCTTTGCATCCAAGAAGGGCCTTTGCCAAGGGAATTTCCTGTTGACGCGGATTTTGGGCGGTTGTAATCAGCCCCCCACGCCGGCAGCGACCGGCGCTCGGTGGGCGACAGGCCGCAAGGTGTGGCAGGGGACTGTAACTCCCTCGCGGAGACGCACGCTTGGTTCGATTCCAAGGTCGCCCACCATCATTCTTCCTAAGTCGATGGTGTTGTTTGGTGGGCGCGGCAGGGACCAAGTGCCGATTTGCCCGATAATCGCTTGGCCTCTTCCGGCATGGCAACTACCGATGAGACAGGGCCGGGCCGCCGGCGCCCGGCGTGTTCAATCGGAAGTGCTACAGCTTGACCCAGATCGCCCCTGTCAGACCCATCGTCGCGACGATCGCGACGGTTTTACAGCATGACCATGTGCTCCTGGTCCGGCGCCGAAACCCGCCGGACGCCGGGCGGTGGGGCTTTCCGGGGGGCAAGATGGAGCCCGGCGAATCCATCCACGCCGCCGCGCTGCGTGAGCTTGCGGAAGAAACGGGGATACGCGCCAAGGCACAACAGGTCTTTACCGCGGTCGATGCCTTCGATCATGGCGACGACGGCACTTTGCGGTATCACTACGTCCTGGTGGCTGTGCTCTGCGAATGGCTGGACGGCGATCCGGTCGCCGGAGACGACGCGCTCGAGGCGCGCTGGTTCCCGATGGACGACCTGCACTCTGGCGCGCTTGCTCTCAGCCGGGACGTTGCAGAGGTCGCCGCGCAAGCCGCCTTGATCGCACCAAGGTCTGACGGGCCGGATCAGCCGAGGACCAGGGCGTAGATCACCACCCAGACGGACAACAGCGCCCCGACGATGGCGACAAATGCCCCGTTCCAACGGGTCCCTACGTGCAGGGCGCTGACGCCTCCAAAGGACCCGATCAACAAGGTGGTCGCAGTGAAAGGCGAACAGATGCCGCTGATGGCCCAGCCCGCGGCAATGGCCGCCACCACCGCCGCGGGCGTGACCCCCAGAACCTCGGGCGCCGGAATGATCGAGGCAAAGAGCGTCACCGCGAGGATCGGGTTCATGCCCAGTTGCCCCAGGAACGGCACCAGCCAGACCAGCAGCACCAGCACCGCCCAGGTCGGCAGCGCGGCCAGGTCGATGCCCGCCCCGGCCACCACGGGGCCCAGCAGCGGGCCACCCACGGTCCCGATATAGCCCGCCATCATCAACAGCGTGACCTCGCCCCGGGTGCCCGGCAGCTCTTGCGTGACATAGCGCACCAGCCGGTCACGCATCCCGTAATCCAGCGCTCCGCCCCGATGCTGGACCAGCGCCCAGCCCAGCGACAAGAGCGGCACCACCAGCATCACGATCCCAACGATCCGGAACCCGGTCTGGGTGTGCAGCACGGATACCGTCACGCCCAGCAGAAGCAAAAGCAGCAGGAGCGGGCGCATCAGCCCCCAGGACCCGTCGACCGGCCCGCGCGGCGGCGGCGGAACCGACAGTTTCGGCTTGAAGATCCGGTCCAGCGCCCAGCCCGTCACGATGATGATCCCCGCACTGACGAACCCGGCGGGCACCGATGCCGCCCAGCGGGCACCGGGGATCAGCGCATTGGTGATCGCCATCGAGAACCCCAGCGGCGACCAGGGAAGCGACGAGATAAAGCCGCGCTGGATCGCCAGCAGCATCCGGCGCGTGCGGTGGCGCCGGATCTCGGCATTGGGTTCCTGCGCGGCGCTTGTCGTCGCCAGGTTCCCCAGCAACGAGATCGCCCCGTAGTTCAGCAACAGGGCGAACAGGTGGCTGCCCACCGTCAGCGCGGCATAGCGGCGCCCGGGCGGCTGCTCGGCCAGGAACGTGCCTGCGGCGCGGATGGAGGGAGAGCTTTCGGCCACGTTGCGCAGCGTGGTCAGCGCGGCGAAAAAGGCGGCGATGAAACCGGCAGACCCCAGTGCGCGCAGCACGGTCTGCTGCCACTCGGACAGAACCGCCATCGCGATGCCGGTCAACACCAAAGCCGCCAGCACAAAGGCCTGGCGTGACCGCGCGACCCTGACTGCCAGAAGGACCACCAGCGCCACCACCAGGAAGGGGATCAGCACATTGGCGCCGTGCAAGGCCCATTCGTCCAGGGTGACAACGATGGCGACCAGCACCAGCAACACGCCGGTGGCCGCATCAACCTTGTCTGTTCCCCGCTCAGGAATCGCCACTCTCCCGGTTATCAGGCCCTCGCTTGGGTCTTTCCTACCCGCTGTGCCCCCGGGGGGACAGCCGCAATTCGGTCCGAGGCGGGATCAGCCGCCGCGCCCGCCGAGCAGACGTCCGCCAAGAGCGCTTATGCCAAAGGTGATGGCAGCGGCGCAGACGATGCTCGGCCCCGCAGGCGTGTCAAGGCTCCACGCTGCCCAGAGCCCGCCCAGCGCGGCGATCACGCCCACCGTGGCCGCGCCCGCCAGCATACCCTCGGGCGTGCGGGACAGGGGACGTGCCGCCGCCGCCGGGATGATCAGCAGGGCCGCGATCAGCAGCGCGCCCACGACCTTCAGCGCCACCGCCACCACAAGTGCCAGCGCCAGCATCAGCGTCACACGTTCACGTTCCGGGTTCACACCTGAGGCGGCCGCCAGGTCGGGAGAGAGGGTCGACAAGAGCAGCGCCTGCCAACGCCAGCCGATCAGCCCCGCCACCGCGGCGCCCCCGCCCCAGATCACCGCCAGGTCCATCTTGCTGACCGCAAGGATGTCTCCGAACAGATAGGCCTCGAGGTTCAGCCGCGGGCCCGACAGAAAGCTCGCGGCCACCAGCCCCGTCGCCAGCGCCGCGTGGGCGGCCACGCCAAGAACCATGTCCGCGGCATAGCCGCGCCCGGTCAGGCGCGCGACGCCAAAGGCCACCAACAGCGCCACAACCAGCGTCCCGGCAAAGACAGGCACCGACAGGGCCAGCGCCAGCGCCACCCCCAGGATCGCCGCGTGCGAGGTCGCGTCGCCGAAATAGGCCATGCGCCGCCAGACCACGAAGACCCCCAGAGGGGCCGCCGCCAGCGCCGCACCCACTGCCGCCAGCACCGCGCGGACCAGGAAATCATCCAGCATTACAGCTCTCTCCCGGCGCGTGATCGTGACTGTGCGTGTGTTCGTGACGGTATAGCGCCAGCGCACCCTGCGTGCCGGTGCCGAACAGCGCGCGGTATTCCTCGGCCTGGGCGACGACCTCGGGGTGGCCTTCACAGCAGACATGACCGTTGAGACAGATCACCCGGTCGCTTGCGCTCATGACGACGTGCAATTCATGGCTGACCATCAGGACGGCGCAGCCCATGCGGTTCCGCAGCGCCTCGATCTGGCGATAGAAACTGGCCTGTCCGGGCTGGTCCAGACCGGTTGTCGGCTCGTCCAGGATCAGGATCTGCGGCTCGTTCAACAACGCCCGCGCCAGCAGGACCCGCTGGAACTGACCGCCCGACAGGTCCGACATCTGCCGCCCCGCCAGGTCGCCTGCCCCGGCATCGTCCAGGACCTTGGCACAGTCCGCCGCGCTGACCCGCGACGGCAGGTTCAGGAACCGCGCCACAGTCATCGGCATCGACCCGTCCAGCCGCAGCCCCTGCGGGACATAGCCCAGCCGCAGCGCAGGCTGGCGCGTCACCTTGCCCCGCGAAGGTCTGAGCGCCCCGATCAGCGCCCTCAGCAACGTCGATTTGCCCGAACCGTTCGGCCCCACCACGGTGACGATCTCCCCAGGTGCGATCGAAAAATCCACGTCGCGCAGGACCTCGCGCATGCCGTGCCGCAGGGTCAGGCCCCGCGCCTCGATCAAGCCGCTCACGCGCCGGCCTCCACGCAGGCGGGGCACAGGCCCTCGGCCTCGATTGCCACGCGTTCGACCTTGAACCCCAGCTCCCCGGCAGCGGCCCGCAGCGCGTCAGAGGCGCGCCGCCCCGGCGTTTCCGCCACCGCCGAACAGGCCCGGCAGATCAGGAAACAGGGCGCATGCCGTTCCCCCGGCGCCGCGCAGGCGACAAAGGCATTCAGCCGCTCGATGCGATGCGCAAACCCGTTCGCCACAAGGAAATCCAGCGCCCGGTAGGCCACCGGCGGCTGTGAACCCAGCCCCTCCTTGCGCAGCACATCCAGCACGTCGTAGGCGCCCATCGCCCGGTGCTCGTCCAGCAGGATCTCCAGCACCCGGCGACGCACCGGCGTGAACTGCAGCCCCTGCGCCTTGCAGGCCTCTTCGGCCGTGCGCAGCGACGTGGCGATGCAGTGATGGTGATCGTGATGTTCGAACCCCTTGGTTTCCATGTCGCGACTCTCCTTCGGGTTTGGGGTTGATATGGTATAACGTTTTGCCGTACAAGCCCGCGAACGTTATATCATAACACACACGATCCGAGGTTCCATGCTCCGCCCCCTTCTCCTGTCCGCCTGCATCGCCCTGCCCCAAACCGCCCTGGCAGAGGTGCCCCGCGTCGTCACCGACATCGGCCCGGTCGAAAGCCTCGTCACCACTGTCCTGGGCAATCTTGGCACGCCGGAACGGCTTTTGGCTCCCGGTGACTCGCCGCACCACATGGCCCTGCGCCCCAGCCAGGGACGTGCCCTGTCCGATGCCGACGTGGTGGTCTGGGTCGGGCCGGACCTGACACCGCAACTGCAAGAGCAGATCGACGCGCTGGCCGGCTCTGCCCTCTCGCTGCCCCTTGGAGAGGCGCCCGGCACGCATCTTTTGCCCTTCCGTGACACCGGTCTCTTTCCGCATGAACATGACGAGCATGAAGAGCATCGCGATGAACACGACGAACATGAAGACGACCACGCCGAAGAGCATCATGCCCACGACGGCCACGGCGCCCATGACCCGCACATCTGGCTGTCCCCGGAAAACGCGACGCTCTGGCTGAGCCTGATCGCCGAGGCCCTGTCACAGGCGGACCCCGAGAACGCCGCTACGTATGTCGCCAATGCCGAGGCCGGCGCCCGGACCATCGCAGAAACCGTGGAGCAGGCACGCGCGGCCCTGGATCCGGTCGCTGACCGCCCGCTCGCCCTCGCCCATGATGCCTACCAGTACTACGAAGAGTTCTTTGGCCTCAGTGTCATCGGCGCCATCTCGGATGCGGATGCGAACACGCCCGGACCGTCCCGGCTGGCCGCCCTGCGCGACGGGCTCGCCGAACAGGGGGCGGCCTGCGTCCTGACCGAAGCCACCACGGACCCGCGCCTGCTGGAGGCGGTCAAGGCCAGCGGCCTGCCCTCGGTGCAGCTCGACCCGCTGGGAACGAACCTGCCGCAGGGCACCGCGCTTTACCCGGCGTTGATCCTGGAAACCGCGACCCGGATCGCAGGCTGCGCCGGCAACTGACCCGCGCCGGGGCCCTACGGGGCCCCGCGCCGCCCTTCGAAGGCCTTGACCTCGATCCCCGCCGCCTCCAGCGCACCACGCACGGCGCGCGCCATCGGCAGGGCCGTCGCCCCATCCCCATGCAGGCAGATCGTGTCGATCCCCGCCGGGATCGGATCGCCCGTCTCGGGCAGGATCGCGCCCGCCTGCACCATCTTGACGATCCGCGGCGCCGCCTCTGCCGGATCGTGCAGCACCGCCCCGGGCAGGCTGCGATCCACCAGCGTCGCATCCGCGTTGTAGGCCCGGTCGGCGAAAATCTCGCCCGCCCAGAGACAGCCCAGCCGTTCCACCACCCGCTGCTGCGCCGTCGCGGCCAGAACCATCACGATGATCTCGGGCGCCACTTCCAACGCGGCGCCATAACAGGCCTCGGCCAGCGCCTCGTCCTCCGAGGTCATGTTGGACAGCGCGCCGTGCAGTTTCAGGTGCCGCACCTCGGCGCCCACGGCCCGCGCCATGCCCAGCGCCGCCCCAAGCTGGTACTGCACCATGTGCCGCAGCGACCGTTCCGGCAGGTGCATCCGCCGCCGCCCGAACCCCTGCAGGTCGGCGAACCCGGGATGCGCGCCGATGCCCACCCCCCGCGCCTTGGCCGTCGTCATCGTCTCGGCCATCACGTCCCAGTCCCCGGCGTGAAAGCCGCAGGCGACATTGGCGCTGGTGACGACCTCCAGCAGGGCGGCGTCCTGCCCCATCACCCAGGGGCCAAAACTCTCGCCCATGTCGGCGTTCAGATCCACGGATGTCATGTCGGCTCCTCCCCGGCGGTCACGCCGTCGATCAATTCATAAGACAGCAGGTCCGGCATATCCGCCGGATCCCGCACCAGCGGGCGCACCGGGATACTTTCCAGCCCGCGCCGGAACGCCGCCTCTGCCTCCAGCGCCTCGTCGCGCGACACGAAGCGGAACCGCAGCTCCGCCCCCGGCGCCGCCTGCGCCACGCGCGGCAGGTCCGCCGGGATCACCGTGCCGATGCGCGGATAGCCCCCGGTGGTCTGGCATTCATAGAGCAGGACATAGGGCGCGCCATCGCCGGGGATCTGGATGTCCCCGGGCGTGATGACCTCGGACACGATGCTCTGCCCCTCGGTCAGGCCATAGCCTTGGCCCTCGGGTTTCAGGCGGATTCCCATGCGGTTGCCCCGGCTGTCGCGCGTGAATCGCTCTTCGACGAACCGCGCCCGCGTTTCCTCGGGGAACATGCCCGTCTGCAAGGACGGCAGCACCCTCAGCACACCGCCACCGAACCGGTCCACCGGGTCCAGCGTCAGCCCCGTCTCGCGCCCGGTGTCGGGGCCAAGCGGCAGGCGGTCGCCCGCCTCCAGCAGCCTCCCCAACCCGGCGTTCAGATGCGCTGACCGCGCGCCGAGGTCCTCGGGCAGATCAAACCCGCCGCCCACGGTCAGGTAGCCGTAGACCCCCGCGAGGGCGCCGCCGATCTCCAGCACCGCCCCGGCAGGCAGGGCATGGCTCGCGTTCCAGGCCAGCGGCGCGCCCTCCAGCGTGGCGCGCATGGGCGCCCCGGTCAACGCGATCCGGCAAGGCGTATCGACCCGGAACCGTCCGCCGAACCCCGCCAGTTCCAAGGCCGTCCCCACGGGCTGGCGCAACAGCGCCGCCCCCTCGGCCAGCGCTTGCCGATCCGCCGCCCCGCCCCGCGACAGGCCCAGCGCCATGTACCCCGGTCGCCCGTCATCCTGCACCGTCACGCCCGGCCCGGCCTGCAGGATCTCCAGCACGCTCATGCCAAAGGCACCACCGTCACGCCGCCCTTGGGATCGCCCGACAAACGGTCCCAGGCCCCGGGCTCGACGGCGTCAAATATCACCTCGTCCCCGGGCCGCAAAAGGAAGGGCGCCTCGCTCTCGGGCCGGAACAGGGGCGCCGCCGTGCGCCCCACCTGCCGCCACCCCGTCGGCGCGGACACAGAGAACAGCACGAATTGCCGGATCGCCACCACCAACGCCCCCTCGGGCACGCGCGGCGTCAGCCCTGCCTGGCGCGGGATGTCCCAGGCCTCGGGCAGCGTGCCAAGGTAGGGCTGACCGGGCGCAAAGCCGATGGCGTTCACCCGCACCCGCGCCTGCGACAACTCAAGCTGCGCCGCCTCCGCGCTCATGCCAGCCGCCGACGCCGCCTCCCCCAACTGCGGGCCGAAATCGCCGCCAAAGACCGTGGGAATACGCAACAGCCGCCGTCCCTCGGGCAGGGGCGCCGCGTACCAGTCATCATGCGCCAGCCTTGCCTCCAGATCGGCGCTCAGGGCCTCAAGCGACAGGAACAGCGGATCGAACCGCAGGTAGGTGGAGACAAGCGAAGTCGAAATCTCCTCGACCCCGTCCGGCGGATCGCGTTCGACCGCTGCCCGAAAGGCCAGCGCCGCCCTGTTCGCCGGTTCCGACAGCGCCGGACCGAACTGCACGATCACGCCGTCAAGGCCGATGGGCGCGACCCGTGGAAAGTCAGTGCAAGGCTCTTTTGTCACGTCGCGTTGCTCCTCCTCCCAGAGACCACCATGCGGCAGGCGGCTTGTCCACTGCGCCGCGGCTTCTTTGGTTTTGAAAATACCTCGGGGGAGTCGACCGCAGGGAGACGGGGGGTCATGCCGGAGGCATGCCTTCGGCATGACGCCCCCTCCCCGAAAAAAGCACCTGCCAAACAGCGCCAACCTCAGCCGAGAATGCCCCGCATCGCCGTCAGGAAAGCCCGCACTTCCCCCATCGAGTTGTAGTGCGCCAGCGACACCCGGATGCAATCGGCCTGTCCCAGCGGTTCCAGCACGTTGCCGGAATAATGATCCGCCTTGCGGGTATGGGTGCGGATGCCGGCCTCGTTCAGCGCCGTGACGATCTCGGCCGAAGGGCGCCCTTCGGCCCAGAAACTCACCAGCCCTTCGCGCCCGGGATTGTCGGTGCCACCGACCACGGTCACTCCGGGCAGGTCGGCCAGCCCGGCCAGGTTGCCGGTGCCGTGGATCATCGCCTGGCACAGCGCCGCCTCGTGGGCATGGATCGCCCGCCGTGCCTCCGCCAGCCGCTCGGTCCGCGTCGCCGCATCCGACACCTGCGCGCCCAGCCAGTCGAAATAGCTCACGACGTCCGAGAAGGTCGCGTAGGCGCCGGTATCCCGCGTGCCCAGTTCCCAGTTGCCCTCCGGCCCGCCGACCAGCGCATCATGCGCCAGCGCCGTCAGCCGGTCCGAGGCCCAGGCCACGCCGTAGCCATGCCGCGAAAAGACCTTGTACGGAGAGATCACGTAGCCGTCGACACCCGCACCCGCCACGTCGATATGGCCGTGGCAGGCGTGCTGGATGCCGTCGACGATGATGAAACACTCGGGCGCCACGGCGCGGATCGCATCGGCGATCCCCGGTAGATCCATCCCGATCCCTGTCACCGGCGACGTGTGCAGGATCGTGACCACCGCCGTGTCCGGCGTCACATGCGCCGCATAGGCATCGGGCGTCACCCGCCCCGTGGCGTCGTCATGCGGGATCAGGACATGCCGCCGCGAGGATACCCCGGCCCAGCGCGCCATCGCGCTGCGCGATGCCGGGTGTTCCACGGTCGACCCCAGCGCGCTCCCCGGCCCCGCACCCAGGCAGGCATCCCGGATCAGCCGGAACAGCAGTTCGGTGCCGCTTTCGCCAAAGATCACCGCACCGCCCTCGGCGCCCAGGAAATCGCGCACATCCGCCCGCGCCCTGTCGATCACCTCGACCAGCGCCCTGGAGGCCGGGTTGTCGCGCCCCTGGTTGTCGGGGATCGCCGCGAACCGCGTCGATGTCTCGACCACCGCATTCAGGGTCAGTGCCCCGCCCGCGTTCTCGAAGAACACGCGCTTGCCGGTAAAGGGGCAGTCCTCGACATGGGCAAAACGCCCGCGAATCTCGCTCAACAAGGCATCTTCGAACATCAGTGCGGTTTCCGTTCTTCCCGTTCCACGGCCTGCGCCGCCTCTTCCATGTCCTCGGGATCCTCCGAGGGGATCGCGTAGCTGCCGCCCAGCCACTTCGCCAGGTCCACGTCCGCGCAGCGTTTCGAGCAGAAGGGCCGGTACTCGGGGTCAGTGGTCTTCGAACAGATCGGACAGCTCATATCACCTCTCTCAACGCCACGCGGTCGCGCTTGCGCTGCAGTTCCAGCAAGCCCAGCGTCGTCCAGCCCGCTACCACGGTCTCCGTGGTCTCGGCCTTCAGCGCCGCCTTCAGCACGCTTTCGACCTGGCGGCGGTCCTTTTTCACCATCGGCGCCGGGTCGACCACGATCTGCCCCCCCAGACCGCGCAGCCGCAGCTGGCGCGGCAGGTCCCGCATGCCGGCGATATTCGCCTTCAGCCCCGCCGCCGGAGAGGTATCGCCGCCGGTGTTGATGTCCACCGCCACCAGCGCCGAGGTCGGCTCGATCAGCATCGACCCGCCAGAGGGCAGCGCCACACGCGCCTTGCCCAGCGCCTCGATGGTCTCCCCCAGCTCGTGCCGGTCGAATGCCCCCTCGGCGTCGTCCAGATCCGCCGGGCCAACCCATTCGCGCCAGGCCAGCGCATGCGGGCCGTCACCCTCGACCAGCAGTTCCGCATCGCCGGTGGTATCCGCCAGAACCGCGCGGGCCAGGTCCGACATGGCCAGCAGGTCATCCATGACCTCATCCGCCAGGTCCGGATGCGCCGAGGAGCGCAGGATGACCCCCGCCCCCTCTGGCAAAGGGTTTTCAGAGATGACGTCATGCGCGATCTCCAGCAGGGCATCGCGGGTCTCGTCGTCGCGGATCTGGCGCGAGACGTTGATCCCCGGCGCCCCCGGCGTGACGATGGCATAGCGCGACTTGAACAGGATACGGTTGGTCACCGGGATCGCCTTGCCCGGTTCGGCATAGCCTGTCACCTGCACCAACAGCCGGTCGCCGGGGCTCAACCCCTTGACCTGCCGCAGAAAGGCATTGCCGTCCGGGGTGCGCAGGAAAAGCCCGCCCTGCCCTTTCATCGGCCGTTCCACGACGCCGCGATAGATCGACCCGGGACGCGGCAGGTCCGCGTCGATCAACAGGTCTTCCAACTGCCCGTCCACCAGCAAAGCAGCCGCCTCGCGGCCTTTCCACTGGTCCAATACGATTGTGCTGCCCTTCATGACGCGTCCCTGTAAAGCGGATAGCCCGCTGCTTGAAGCAGATTTGCCGTCTCGGCCAGCGGCAAGCCCACCACGGCGGTGAATGACCCGCTGATCCAGGGGATCAGCGCCCCTGCCGGTCCCTGGATGCCGTAGCCGCCCGCCTTGCCGCGCCAGTCGCCGCTGTGCAGGTAGGCATTCAGCTCTTCGTTGGACAGCATCTTCATCTTGACCTGCGTGACCACGTCCCGCTCCCAGACCTTTTCACCCCGGCGCACGGCGACGGCGGTGATGACCCGGTGGCGCCGCCCCGACAACAGGGTCAGGAACTGCGCCGCCTCCTTTTCATCCGCCGGCTTGCCCAGGATGCGGCGGCCCATTGCCACGGTGGTATCCGCCGACAACACGATCTCGTCCCGGTCCGAGGGAATCGCCTCGGCCTTTTCCCGGGCCAGCCGCACGCAATAGGGACGCGGCTGTTCCCCCTTTTTCGGGTCCTCGTCGATATCCGGCGGACGGATGTCATCGGCCGTGACACCAAGCTGTGCCAGCAGCTCGCGCCGGCGGGGGCTGCCGGAGCCCAGGATCAGGCGGGGCTTTGGGGACATGGACGATTTCCTTGCAACGGGGACAGGTCAGGCTTCACCAGAGGCGCCGCGCGGATGCAAGGGTGCGACAGGCGCCGCCACGCGAAAAAGCGGCTTGAAAGCCGCTTTCAACGCGCTTCGCAAGCGCGTTCCCCGCATCACCCGGCGAACACCGCAACCGGAAAGGCTGCGCGCCGCCGGTCTTGCAACTTACTTGAAGCGATAGTTGATCCGACCCTTGGTCAGGTCGTAGGGGGTCATTTCCACCTGGACCCGGTCTCCCGCGAGGACACGGATGCGGTTCTTGCGCATCTTGCCTGCCGTATGCGCGATGATCTCATGGCCGTTGTCAAGCTCGACCCGGAACGTCGCGTTCGGCAGGAGTTCCTTCACGACACCGGGAAATTCGAGCGTATCTTCCTTGGCCATGTTCTCTCCTGAATCGAAAACCGCGCTCTAGGCGCGGCGCGCCATAATATGCGCCTGCAGCGCGGGGAATTCAAGTCACATCTCAGCGCAGGGCAACCACCTCCGGCGCGCCGTCCCGGCCCACCTGATCGTCCCAATGCAGCCGGTTCAGAACCACGCCCTCACGCCGCACCCGCGCCACCGCGCCCGGGTCGATCTCGGCATAGGTCCAGCCGGGCCGGTTCAGCACACCATCGGCCAGGATGCCGGTCTCGGGAAAGCCGATGTCCGGCGGGCCGAAGACCGCGCCGCGCCCGACGCTGACATCGATCGACTCGCTCCAGTCCGCCTCCCCCACGACCGAGGACATGACCGCGACACATTGCGCCTCCAGCGCGCGGGCCATAGCGCCGATGCGCACCCGGCTGTGCCCGGACAGCGCCTCTGTCACCGAGGGCACCAACAGGATTTCCGCCTCCTGCAGGGCCCGCCCCAGCAACGGATATTCGCTGTCATAGCAGATCAGGATACCGATCTTGCCCAGCACCGTGTCGAACAGCCGCAGCGGCCCGCCCGGCACGACGTCCCAGTCCTCGCGCTCGAACCGGGTCATGATTTGCTTGTCCTGCACGCCCATCTCACCCGAAGGCGCAAAGAAGCGCGCCCGGTTCACCGGACGCGGCCCGATCGCGGGATCGAAGACCGGAGCCGAGGCGGCCAGGATATGCACCCCGAACCGCCGCGCCAGCGAGGCGTGCAACGCATCGGCGGCGGGCACCCGCTCGGACACCGCGTGCAGGCTGGCTTCTAGGTCCAGGGCGACTTCGCGGCCTGCCAGTGTCGCCAGTTCCATCGCGCCGTATTCGGGAAAGACCAGCAGGTCGGCCCCCTCGCCCACAGCCTCACTCACCCATCGGGTCAACTTGGCCTCGTAAGCCTGCCAACTGTCCAGAAATTCCGCCGGGTACGCCGCCGCTGCAACCTTCATCTCACTGCCTCACAATGCCCGCATCCAGAACTGGAGCGGCTTTTCCGTCTCCACCTCCTGGTCGATGTCCTTCCAGCGGAACCGCGCCACCGCGCCGTCCAGCGGTTCATAGCCCCGCTTGCGCCAGAACGGATCAAGCGGCGCGTAACCTGCAGGCCGCAGCGGGTGATCCTTGGGACGCACCACCCCGCAAAAGACGCAGTACCGCCGCCCAAGCTCGCGCGCATGCGCTTCGCGCAGATCAAAGAACCGGTGCCCGATGCCGTGCCCGCGATACTCGGGCAAGAGCACCGACTCGGCACAGTAAAAGATCTGGGACAGGTCAAAGCCTTTGCCCTCGAAGGCCCCGGCGAAATCCTCTGCGTGATCCTCCAGAGGGGTGCCCGTGGACGCCCCGACAAGCCTGTCGCCGTCAAACGCCCCGACCAGCACCGCGTTTTCGCTCTCGCGGTAGGTCTGCAGATAGCCGCGCTCATAGGCGAAGTCCCCGTCATAAAGATAGGGAAAGGCACGGAAAACCGCGATCCGCAGCCGCGCCACGTCATCCAGCGCCGCCTCCAGCGCGGCGCCTGTCAGCACCTCGACCCGCATCACGAGACCTGCGCGGTCCAGTCTGCGAGGTTGTAATAGGTGACAACCCGGCTGATCTTGCCGCCGTCCAGCGAAAAGAACGACCCCGCCGGCAGGCGATAGGTCTGTCCGCGTGCCTCCGGCAGCCCCTCGTCCGTCTGCAGGTAGGTGCCGTTGACGGTGAATTCCGCCGCAGCCCGGCTGCCATCCTCGCTCTCGAAGACCACCATATCGGTCAGATTTTCACGGTAGCAGCGGCTCATGTGGGCGCAGAACGCCTCGAACAGCTCTTTGCCGCGCCGCACTTGTCCCTCGTTGACGTGATGCGCCACGTCATCCGACAGGCACTCCAGCATTCCCGCCGTGTCACCCGCATTGAAGGCCGCGAAATACTTCGCCACCACGTCCCGCGCCTGACCCATTGCGCAACTCCCTGTTTCTTCTCTCTGAAAATACTCGAAAAAGCGGCGCAGCCGCTTACTCCGCACTCCATTGATCGCCCAGCCGCTTGACCAGCTGGTCCCGCGTCTGGCGATAGGCGTTCAGCTTCTGCTCGCGCGTCTCGCCGATGCCCGTCGGATCCATGATCGGCCAGTATTCCACCGTCAGGTGGTAATAGCGTGTCAGGTCCAGCGCCCGCCGCTGCGAGGCCGGCGACAGGGTGACGATCAGGTCGAATCCCGACAACATCTCGCCCATCTGCTCCATTTCCTCGAAACTGCGCGATCGGTGCCGTTCCAGCTCTACCCCGATCTCCGCGCAGACCGAAATCGCGAAACCGTCGATCTCGAGATCGTTCACGACACCGACCGACTGCACATAGGTCTCTGTCCCGTACAGCTTTTTCATGATGCCCTCGGCCATCGGGGACCGAACGGCATTGTGGTCGCAGGCAAAGAGGATCGACTGCGGCAGCTCCGGCACCTCAGCCCCCGAAATGCAGGACGCAGACCAGGGTGAACAGCCGTCGCGCCGTGGCGTCGTCGACCTCCACCTTGCCCTCCAGCCGCTCCTGCAGGATGCGCGCGCCTTCGTTGTGAATGCCCCGCCGGGCCATGTCGATGGTCTCGATCTGGCTGGGCGGCAGGGTCCGCACGGCATCGAAGTAGCTCTTGCAGATCTGGAAGTAGTCCTTGACCACCTGCCGGAAGGGCGACAGCGACAGGTGGAATTCCGCCGCCTTTTCATGATCTTGTGTGCTGACGTCAAAGACCAGCCGCTTGTCCCGGATCGACAGCCCCACGTTGTAGGGCCCGGGCGGCACGGCGCGATCCTCGCGCGCGGGCAGGACAAAGGAATTCTCTTCCATCAGGTCGAACATGGCCACGCGCCGCTCCTGCTCGATCTCCGGCGTCGGCGGAGGCAGGTTGGCATCATCCAGTTCGATATGCGCGATGCGGGTCATGGGCAGCATCCTGAAAACTCGCATTGGCTTAGCGCGGCCCGCCCCCGGGGGCAATGGCACCAAAGGGTCAAATCTTGTGCCCGGACCGGCCCCGCCTCAACCCTACAGCAAGTCCGCCACCAATTCGGGCGGACGGCACAGCCGCACGCCTTTCGGAGAACAGACGATGGGCCGTTCGACCAGTTCGGGATGCGCCACCATCGCCTCTAGGAGGGCCGCCTCGTCGACCCCCTCCTCCAGCAGCCCCAGGTCCTTCGCCTGACCACGCGCGGTGCGCAGTGCCTCGCGCGCCGTCAGCCCTGCCACGGCAAACAGCGCCTGCAACTGCGGCACGGTCCAGCCCGTCTTCATGTAGGGCACGACAACAGGCTCCTCGCCCGCCTCCCGGATCAGCTCTAGCGCCGCGCGCGACTTGGAACAGTTCGGGTTGTGGAAAATGACGACCGTCATGCGAAGCCCCTTCAGCGATTGAGTTTTTCAAGCCGCGCCGTCACGCTCAGCCCATGTGCCTCCAGGCTTTCGGATCGCGCCAGCACCTCGGCCGCCGGGCCGATGGCGCGCAGGCTGTCCGGCGTCATCCGCGCCAGGGTCGTCCGCTTGAGGAAATCCATCACCGACAGGCCGGACGAGAACCGGGCAGAGCGCGCCGTCGGCAGGACGTGGTTCGGCCCGCCGACATAGTCTCCGATGGCCTCGGGCGTCCACTGGCCCAGGAAGATCGCCCCGGCGTGTTGGCATTTCCCGGCCAGCGCCTCGGGGTCGGCCACGCAAAGTTCCAGGTGCTCGGGCGCGATCCGGTTCGACAGCGCCGCCGCCTCGTCCAGGTCAGCCACCGTGATCACCGCCCCGAAATCGCGCCAGGAGGCCCCCGCGATGGCCCGCCGCTCCAGCGTCTGCAAGCGCGCCTCGACGGCCTCCGCCACCTGGCGGCCGAATGCCTCGTCGGTGCAGATCAGCAGCGCCTGCGCGCTCTCGTCGTGCTCTGCCTGGCTCATCAGGTCCAGCGCGATCCAGTCCGGATTGGTGTCTCCATCGGAAATGACCAGGATCTCGGACGGGCCGGCGATCATGTCGATGCCGACCTTGCCAAAGACCCGGCGCTTGGCCGCCGCGACAAAGGCATTGCCCGGCCCGGTGATCTTGTCCACCGGCGCGATGCTCTCGGTGCCATAGGCCAGCGCGGCAATCGCCTGCGCGCCGCCGATGCGATAGATCTCGTCCACCCCGGCAATCCGCGCCGCCAGCAGGACCGCCGGGTTCACGACCCCGTCCGGCGTCGGCACGCAGATCGCCAGCCGCTCAACACCCGCCACCTTGGCGGGAATGGCGTTCATCAGCACCGACGAGGGATAAGAGGCCAGCCCCCCGGGCACATAAAGCCCCGCCGCAGACACCGCCCCCCAGCGCCAGCCCAGCGTGGCGCCTTCCGGGTCGGTCCAGCTCTGGTCCTGCGGCATCTGGCGGACGTGGTAGGCGCGGATGCGCTCGGCCGCCGTCTCCAGAGCCTGGCGCTCGGCCTCGGGTACGCGCGCGCACTCCGCCGCGATCTCGGCCTCGGAAAACCGCAAGCCGGCTGCGTCCAGCTCCAGCCGGTCGAATTTCGCGGTCAGCTCCAACACCGCCGCATCGCCGCGCGCACGCACGTCCGCGATGATCTCCGCCACCACGGAATCCACGTCCGGGCTGTCCTCCCGCTTGGCCCCCAGAAGGGCCTGAAAGGCGGTTTCGAAATCGTCCTGGCGGCTATCGAGAAAGACGGGCATGGGCACCTCCGCTGTATCCAGCGCCTCTTAGCCCGCCCGTCCGCCGGCCTCAAGCGCCACGACCGGCGCGCGCTCCGCGTCTCAAACCATCTGCTTGAGCGCTTGCCATCCTCGGCGGACCGGTACTCAGCCTGTTCCCCGGAGCCCTCCGTCGCTTGAGGCCGATCAGGGCCGGAACGTGGGAGGGCTCAGGGGAACTGGCGATGCTTGTTTCCCTGTGACTCCAGAAACAGGAAACGGCGCCGACAGGCGCCGTCCAAAGGGTCGGCGGGCGGGCGCCTTTGCGGCTAAGCCGCAAAAAGTCCCGTCCCGACGACAGCCCGCCACAGGCTTACGCCCCGTGGTCCGGGAGTTTCCCCGAGGGCGCCAGGTAAGGCCGCGTCACGTCCCGCAACGCCACTTCCAGCGCCTCGACCTTGGCACGCAAGGCCCCGTCCCCGGCCAGCGTCAGCACGACAAAACCCTCCGCGTCCTCGCCCGGCTCGAATGTCACCGACATAAGCTGCAGGATCATGTCGCGGTCCGACCGGTCCACCCCCTGGCTCGCCATTCCCAGCACGTTTTCGATCACCAGAAGTGACTGCACCCGCTCTACGGGACGGCCCCGTGCACGGGCCGCCTCGACATCTTCCCATCGGATGCGGTTGACCAACAGGCCGACCCGCCGTTTCGAAGCCTGCCAGCGGATTTCGGTCACGGGCAGAACCGCGTCCTGCACCAGGCTCGAAATTACCTCCAGGTCCCCGGCATCCAGCGCGCCAAGGTTCAGCGGGCGTTCGCCGCCATCTTCGAAACGCGCGTCCTCGGTCATGTCTCCGCCACCCTCTCGATCCGGGCGCCCACCGCCGACAGCTTGTCCTCGACGTTTTCATAGCCGCGGTCCAGGTGGTAGACCCGGTTGACCACCGTCTCCCCTTCGGCCGCCAGCCCGGCCAGGATCAGCGAAACGCTGGCCCGCAGGTCCGTCGCCATCACCGGCGCGCCGCGCAGCCGCTCGACCCCGGTCACGGTCGCCGTGCCACCGTGCACGTCGATCTGCGCGCCCATGCGCATCAGTTCCGGCGCGTGCATGAAACGGTTCTCGAAGATCTTCTCTTCCAGCACCGACACCCCTTCGGCGGTACACAACAGCGCCATCATCTGCGCCTGCAGGTCGGTCGGGAACCCGGGGAAAGGCTCTGTCGTCACGTCCACCGCCGAGACCCGGCCATTGCGGCGCGCGACCTTCAGGCCGGCCTCGGTTTCCTCCACGGCGATCCCCGCCGCGTCGAGTTTCTCGCAAAAAGCCTCGACCAGCTCGATCTTGCCACCCAGGCAGGTCACTTCGCCGCCGCAGATCGCAGGCGCCAGCATGTAGGTGCCCAGTTCGATCCGGTCGGTCACGACCGCATGCGTCGCCCCGCCCAGCCGGTCGACCCCCTGGATGGTGATCTCGGGCGATCCTTCGCCCTCGATCTGGGCGCCCATCGCCCGCAGACAACGCGCCAGGTCGACGATCTCCGGCTCGCGCGCGGCGTTCTTCAGCACGGTAGTACCCTTGGCCAGGGTTGCCGCCATCAGCGCGTTTTCCGTGGCACCGACCGAGACGAAGGGAAACTCGACGATCCCGCCGCGCAGCCCGCCCGCCGGCGCCTTGGCATGCACATAGCCGTCGCGCAGGTCCATCTCGGCCCCCATCGCCTCCAGCGCCTTGAGATGCAGATCCACGGGCCGCGCGCCGATGGCACAACCCCCGGGCAGGGACACCTCGGCATAGCCTTCGCGCGCCAGCAGCGGCCCCAGCACCAGGATCGAGGCGCGCATCTTGCGCACGATGTCATATTCTGCCCGCTGGGTGATCTTCCCGTGCGAGGACATGGCCAGCACCCGGCCATCGGCCAGGGTCGACACCTCGGCGCCCAGCGACTGCAACAGCAGCGTCATGGTGCGGATGTCCGACAGGCGCGGCGCATTGGTGAGTGTCAGCGGCTCGTCGCTGAGCAGCGTCGCCGGCATCAGCGTCAGGCAGGCGTTCTTGGCGCCCGCGATGGGAATCTCTCCGGCCAGCGGGCCGTTCCCCGTCACAACAATCGAATCCATGCCTGTCCTATTCCTCGCCCGGCGTGTCGCCATTGTCCTGTGCAGCGGGCTCTGCGGCGTCCTGCCGCGCCCGGGCCTGGGCCTTGCGGCGCGCAAGGTTGGCTTTCAGCGCCGCTTTCAGCCGCGCATCCCTGCCGTCATTGCCACTTTGGCCCCGCCGTTTGTCATCCTGCTTCATGGCGCGGGTGTACCCCAGCCGGGAAAGCTGGTCCAGCCTGCGGCAAGGCGGTGGGCAAAGCTTTGTCGGTTTTTTCAATTCGACCTCTTGCGCGGTCAGAATTTCCGGTCTAAGAGGCCCGCCACACGCTGCTGTAGCTCAGAGGTAGAGCACTCCCTTGGTAAGGGAGAGGTCGAGAGTTCAATTCTCTCCAGCAGCACCATTTTTTCAGTTCTCCCCTCCGTTTTCGCTCCCCTTCCTGGGCCTCGGAATCCTGGCTAACGGGCAGCGGGTACACTGCGGAAAAAGATGCGCCTCGTTTCGCATTCAACGCCCCGGCCCGACGCCATCGCCGAAGACCGCCCAAGGCACCGCTCCCGGATCAAGACCGAGCGCGGCCCCGGGGTGAGAAACGACCCACAACCACTTGTTTCGAAATTGGAAAAGTGGTTTTCAGGCCCGCACCTTGACGGTATTGCTTCTAAGCCGATCTTGAGGCCTTTCCGACCGGAATTCCTTTCACAGGAACCTGGGGCGACAACCTGCTGATTCAACGATGCGATCAGTAGTTATCCCCATATCGGAACAAGAAGCTTGGTGACGGTCACCGCAGCGGCGAAGCCATTTGCCCAACTCGGTCCCGGCCTTCTGTTAAAAGATCGTGTAATGACAATTTATCTGGCCGCGCTCAGGGAAATGAGCAAAAAAATGCTCCTTTTGGTAAAGTACACTCCCGCCAGTCCAGGCTCACCCGAATCCTACTGCCAGCTCTAACCCACTGAAAACCCAAGCAGGCGAAAATGGTCACTCTCGTCGCGCAAACCGGGATCTGCAGCCATATCACCCACCCTTGCCAAAGCCCCGCTACAGGGCCTATCCGCAAGTTCGGGCAGTTGGCCCGCGCAACGACCGGATCGACCGTGTTTCTCTATCGTCTGCTCCTCAGCTTTTTTGCCGCCGGCACCCTGGGACGCGCCCTGCGTCGGGGCGGGATCGCCGCGGCCCGGTCCCGGCTGACGCCAGGCACGCCCGTGCCCGGCGCGCATGTCTGGCTGCACGGTGCCTCGAATGGAGAGCTTGCCTCCGTCCGGCCGCTTCTCGAACGGTTGATCGCCGCCCGCCCGGACCTGCACTGGCTGGTCACCGCCAACACGGACACCGGCGTGGCACTGGCCAAACGCTGGGACCTGCCCCGCGTCACCGCACGGCTGGCGCCACTGGACCTGCACGGCCCGACACGCCGGATCATGCTGGGCTGGCAGGTGCGCGCCCATATCGCGCTGGAGGCCGAGCTCTGGCCAAACCGGTTCATCACCTGCCCCGGCCCGGTCCTGCTGCTGGGCGCACGGATGAGCGCGGGCACGGCGCGCAGCTGGGCGCGGCTGCCGAAACTGGCGAGGCGGACACTGAACCGCGTGGGCTTTGCCTCGGCGCAGGACGCTGCAAGCGCAGAGCGGCTGGCCGATCTCGGCCTGCCCGCCAGCGCACGGGGGCCGGTCGTCGACCTCAAGGCCTTTTATGCGCCCCCCGCCCCGGTGCCCGATCCCGGGCTGGACGCCGCCTTGCCCCGTCACCTGACCTGGCTCGCCGCCTCCACCCATGAAGGCGATGACCAGATCGCCCTGGCGGCGCACAAGGCCTGCCTGCGGGATACTCCGGACCTGAAGCTCATCCTCGCCCCGCGCCATCCCCGCCGCGCCGACGAAATCGCCGAGGACGCCCGCGCCCAGGGCCTGACCGTCGGCCGCCGCAGCCGGGGTGAGGACCCTGCCAAGGCGCAGGTCTACCTGGCCGACACGCTGGGAGAGATGCCGCTCTGGTACGCCCGCGCGGGCCGGGTCTTCATCGGCGGCACGCTCAGCGACCGGGGCGGGCACACCCCCTACGAGCCCGCCGCCTTTGGTGCCGCCTTGATCCACGGGCCGGACACGCGCAATTTCACCGCCGCCTTTTCACGCCTGCGGGGCATCGCGCTGGAAATCACCGATGCCGACACGCTCGCCCGCGCATTGACTGCCCTGCAAGACCCTGCCGAACAAGAGAAATCCGGCAGCGCGGCCTGCGCCGCCCTGCGCCAGGACAGCAACCTCGACACGCTGGCAAAGAGCGTCCTGATGCATCTGCCGCCGCCAGAGCGAACTTGATCCGCCGCGCGTTATCCTTATCTTTCGTTCAATCGCCATCCGGAGCCGGGAGATGATCCAGTACAGCCTCAAATGCGCCGACGGGCACCAGTTCGACAGCTGGTTCCAATCCGCATCCGCCTTTGACAAGCTGCAGGCTGCGGGCCACGTCGCCTGTGCCGTCTGCGGGTCGGAAAAGGTGGAAAAGGCGCTGATGGCGCCGCGCGTCGGACAGGGGGACAAGCCGGAACCTGCCCCGGAAAAACCGCTGTCCAAACCCGCGAATCCCGCCGAACAGGCTCTGGCCGCGCTCAAGGCCCATGTCGAGGCGAACTCTGACTATGTCGGCAACCGTTTCGCGCAAGAGGCCCGCGCCATGCACGCCGGGGACGCCCCCGAACGCCCGATCTGGGGCGAGGCCAAGGGGCACGAGGCAAAGGCGCTGATCGAGGACGGCATCAAGGTCGCGCCCCTGCCCTTCACCCCCACGCGCAAGAGCAACTGACACCTGTTCCGGCCCCCGCCATTGCGCTAGGCAAAGCGGCCAGACATCAGGGAGCCCGCCCATGCAGATCCTCATCACCGGCGCCAACCGCGGCATCGGCGCGGCGCTGGACAGCGCCCTGACGGCGCGCGGCGACAAGGTGCTTGGCACCGCACGCAATCACCCCGAATACCTGCCGCTGGAGGTCACGGACCCGGCCTCGCACCGCGCCCTCTCCGCAAGACTGGAAGGCCAGGCCATCGACACGCTGATCTGCAACGCCGGCGTCTACCTCGACAAGGGAGAGAACCTCGCCGATGGCTACCCGCCCGAGATGTGGGCCGAGAGTTTCGCCGTAAATGTCACCGGCGTTTTCCTCACAGTGCAGTCGCTTCTGCCCAACCTGCAACTCTCCGACATGCCGCGCATCGCGATCATCTCGTCTCAGATGGCCTCGCACACCCGCGCGCCGGGCGGCAGCTATATCTACCGCGCTTCCAAGGCGGCGGCGCTGAACCTGGGCCGCAACCTCGCTACCGATCTGAAACCGCTGGGCATCGCCGTGGGCATCTACCATCCCGGCTGGGTCCGCACCGACATGGGCGGCGCCTCGGCCGAGATCGACGTCGAGGAGGCCGCGCGCGGGCTGGTGGACAGGATCGACGCGCTTTCCCCCGAGACCACCGGCTGCTTCGAGACCTGGGATGGCCGCGCCCATCCTTTCTGATCCCCTCGCGCGGCCCGAAGAGTTTCCCGCCGCCTTCATCGCCGCCTGGGAGACACGGCGCGGCGAGGCCATCGCCGCGCTCTTCACCGAGGACGCGGATTTCGTGAATGTCACCGGCCTCTGGTGGCACGGGCGCGCGGCCATCGCCAAACCGCATGACTACGCGCTGAAAAGCTTTTTCAGGGAGACGACCCTGCGCGCCGGCCGGACAGAGATCCGGCGCCTTGGCGAAGACGTGGCCGTGGTGCGCTGCCGCCTGACCCTTTCAGGCCAGATAGCGCCCGACAGCAGCATTGCCGGGAACCGGCAGACCATCCTCACCGCCGTCCTGCAGCGCGGCCCCGGTGGCTGGCTGGCGGTCTCGGCCCAGAACACCGACGTCGTGCCGGGCAAGGAAACCCATGTGAACTCCGGCGCCCTTACCGCGGTCGATTACCGTCAGCGCTGACCCTGCGGCTTCTTCTTGGTCCAAATACCCCCGGGGTGAATTGGTCCCGGACCTGGTCCGGGATCAAGAGGGGCAGCGCCCCTACTTCGCCCCCCAACCCTGCGGCCAATGCGCCCTTGCGCGCGGCCTCAACGCGGCGTAAACGCCCTGCGATCTGAAGGGGGACCTCCATGTCCGTGCTCGTGATGAAATTCGGCGGCACTTCCGTCGCCACGCTGGACCGCATCCGCCGCGCCGCCAAGCGCGTCGGCGTCGAGGTCGCCAAGGGCCATGACGTGATCGTCATCGTCTCGGCCATGTCCGGCGAGACCAACAAGCTGGTGGGCCTGGTCGAGGACACCTCGCCGCTGTTCGACGCGCGTGAATACGATGCCGTCGTGTCCTCGGGCGAGAATGTCACCGCCGGGCTGATGGCGCTGACATTGCAGGAAATGGATATTCCCGCCCGCAGCTGGCAGGGCTGGCAGGTGCCGGTGAAAACCACCTCGGCCCATGCCTCCGCCCGGATCGAGGACATCCCCCCGGCCAATATCACCGCGAAATTCGCCGAGGGCATGAAGGTCGCCGTCGTGGCCGGTTTCCAGGGCATCTCGCCCGAGGGCCGCATCACCACGCTGGGCCGGGGCGGTTCGGACACCACCGCCGTGGCCTTTGCCGCCGCCTTCGGCGCGGTGCGCTGTGACATCTACACCGACGTGGACGGGGTCTATACCACCGATCCGCGGATCTGCGAAAAGGCGCGCAAGCTGGACCGCATCGCCTTCGAGGAAATGCTGGAAATGGCCAGCCTCGGCGCCAAGGTACTGCAAACGCGCTCTGTCGAGCTGGCGATGCGCTACAAGGTGCCGCTGCGGGTACTGTCGAGCTTCGAGGAAATGGACGACGCGGCGGGAACGCTGGTCTGCGACGAGGAAGAGATCATGGAAAGCAATATCGTGGCCGGTGTGGCCCACTCCCGCGACGAAGCCAAGATGACGCTGGTCTCGGTCGCCGACCGTCCCGGCATCGCCGCCGCGATCTTCACCCCCCTGGCCGAGGCCGGGGTGAACGTGGACATGATCGTGCAGAACATCTCGGAAGATGGCCGCACCGACATGACCTTCTCCTGCCCCACCAACCAGGTGGCGCGCGCCGAGAAGGCGATGGAAGACGCCAAGGCCAAGGGCGAGATCAACTTTCACGGCATCGTCGCCGATACCAACGTGGCCAAGGTTTCGGTCGTGGGGATCGGCATGCGCTCGGCCGCCGGCGTCGCGGCCAAGTTCTTCCGCGTGCTGGCCGACGAAGGCATCAACATCCAGGTCATCACCACGTCGGAGATCAAGATTTCCGTCCTGATCGAACGCAAGTACATGGAACTGGCCGTGCAGGCGCTGCACGATGCCTTCGAACTGGACAAGGCAAGCTGAACCCGGCGCCCCCAAGGCCCTGGACGGGTCTTGAGGGCACACTCCGGGCGCGGCCCGCGCCCACGCCGATTGAGTGTTTTCTCATCAAATCGGCGCCACTCGTCACACGCATAGCGGGTATATTCTCGCCCCGTCCGCGAAAAGCGGTTTCCAATGGGGCGCGCAATGCTCTATTGCTCCGGATCGCATCCACCGGAGAGGCGCGGGAAGACATCCATGCCGACAAATACCGAATCGGAAAGCCGCAAGCTGCTTGGCCGGCTTCGCGACACGATGGCAGAGGATGCCGCCGGGCAGGCGCGCCTGGACAAGATCACCCATCTGACCGCCGACAGCATGGGGACAGAGGTCTGCTCGATCTACCTGTTCCGTGACAATGAAACGCTGGAGCTCTGCGCCACCCAGGGCCTCAAGGCCGAGGCCGTGCACCAGACCCGCATGAAACTGGGCGAGGGCCTGGTGGGCCGCGTCGCCGCCACCGGCAAGACGATCAATGCCGCAGACGCGCCTTCGGCCCGCGGCTTCCGCTACATGCCGGAAACCGGGGAAGAGATCTATTCCAGTTTCCTCGGCGTGCCGATCCAGCGCCTCGGCTCCAAGCTGGGCGTGCTGGTCGTTCAGTCCAAGCAGGCGCGCGAATTCACCTCGGACGAGGTCTACGCACTCGAGGTCGTGGCGATGGTCCTGGCCGAGATGACGGAACTGGGCGCCTTCGTCGGCGAGGGCGCGGCGCTCAAGGCGCGCCACACCCAGTCGCTGCTGTTCCGCGGCGGCACCGGTCAGGAAGGCAGCGCGATGGGCAATGCCTGGCTGCACGAACCGCGCGTGGTCGTCACCAACCCTGTGGCCGACGACCCCGACACCGAACTGCAGCGCCTGCATGACGCGGTGGACCAGCTGCGTGTCTCGGTGGACGAGATGCTGGCCGGCGCCGGCGGCGAGGGCGAGCACGCCCAGGTGCTCGAAGCCTACCGCATGTTCGCCAATTCCAAGGGCTGGATGCGCCGCATGGAAGAGGACATCGCCCGTGGCCTTTCGGCCGAGGCGGCGGTGGAAAAGGAACAGTCCACGGCCCGCGCCCGCATGGCGCAGGTCAACGACACCTACCTGCGCGACCGTCTGCACGATCTCGACGACCTGTCGAACCGCCTGCTGCGCATCCTCACCGGCCAGGGCGCCCAGACCGGCGCCGAGCTGCCCGACAACCCGATCCTGATCGCCCGCAACATCGGCCCCGGCGAACTGCTGGAATACAACCGCAAGCTCAAGGGCGTGGTGCTGGAAGAAGGCTCTGTCGGCAGCCATGCCGCCATCGTCGCCCGCGCGCTGGCAATCCCGCTGGTGATCCATGTCGACCGCATCACCAACGAGGCCCTGAACGGCGACCAGATCCTTGTCGACGGCGACCAGGGCATCGTGCACCTGCGCCCCGACGACACCGTGGTCAGCGCCTTCCGCGACAAGATGGCGATGCAGGCCAAGGCCCAGGAACGCTATTCCTCGATCCGCGACACCGATTGCGTCTCTGCCGACGGGGTGCGCGTGCACCTGCACATGAACGCCGGGCTGATGGCCGACCTGCCTTCGCTCGAAGGCTCTGGCGCCGAGGGTGTGGGCCTGTTCCGCACCGAGCTGCAGTTCCTCGTCCGCAACAAGATGCCCAAGCGCACCGAGCTGGTCGAGATCTACGCCCAAGTGCTGGATGCCGCGCAGGGCAAGCGCGTGATCTTCCGTACCCTCGACATCGGCTCGGACAAGGTGCTGCCCTACATGAAATCGCTGGACGAGCCCAACCCGGCGCTTGGCTGGCGGGCGATCCGGGTGGCGCTGGACCGTCCCGGCGTGATGCGGATGCAGCTTCAGGCGCTGGTGCGCGCCGCCAATGGCCGCCCGCTGACGATCATGTTTCCCTTCATCGCCCAGTACGAGGAATACGCCCGCGCCCGCGACGAGGTGGACAAGGTGCTGGCCCGAGAACGTCGCCTGGGTCACCCGGTGCCAGAGCGCATGGAAGTGGGCGCCATGCTGGAAACCCCCAGCCTGGCTTTCGCCTCGCGCCGTTTCTTCGAAGAGGTGGAATTTCTCTCCATCGGCGGCAACGACCTCAAGCAGTTCTTCTTTGCCGCCGACCGCGAAAACGAGCTGGTCCGCCGCCGCTACGACACGCTCAACATCTCCTTCCTCAGCTTCATCGAGAACATCGTCGAACGCTGCGAAAGCACCGGCACACCGCTGAGTTTCTGCGGCGAGGATGCCGGCCGCCCGATCGAAGCGCTGGTGCTGGCCGCCATCGGGCTGCGCTCGCTCTCGATGCGGCCCGCCTCGGTCGGACCGGTGAAATCGCTCTTGATGCGCTATTCGCTGAAAGAGGTGCGCGACGTGATCGAGGAATCCAAGATGCGCGGTGAACAATCGGTACGGCAGGCCGTCATGGAGTACCTGCGCGACAATTCCTGATCGCGGCGCCTCACGCCAAGTTGCCCTGCACCGCCTTGACAGGTGCCGCCCCTGCTTCAACTCTGCCCCGACACGACAGACTTGGGGACAGACATGCACAAACCGATCCTGACCGGCCTTTTCATCCTGGCCGGGGCCGCCGCCCTTGCCCATTCCGGGGTTCAGAACCAGGCCGTTCTGGCGCGCATGGAGGCGATGAAATCCATCGGCGACGCGATGAAGGTGCTGGGCCGCATGGCCAAGGGACAGGCGAGTTTCGACGCCAGCGCCGCGCAAGACGCCGCCGCGGGCATCGCGCGCCATTCCGCGGACACCCCTGCGCTGTTCACCGCCCGGGAAACCGACCCGAAGTCCGAGGCCAAACCCGCGATCTGGACCGATTTCGCCGATTTCACGGCCAAGGCCCGGGCGCTGGAAACCGCCGCGCTGGACGTGTCGAAATCGCTCACGTCGCCGGACGACCTGGTGCCTGCCGTGCAACGGCTGGGCCAGGCCTGCAAATCCTGCCACAGCCTCTACCGGGAATGACCATGTCGCTGAACCGCCGCCAGTTCCTTGCCTCGACGCTTGCCGTCACGGCCCTGCCCCGCTTGGCCCTGGCTGCCCCGCACCCGCTGCGGGCCGAACCCGTGGTCTCGCAGATCCTCGATGCCGGAGAGGGGCAGACGGCGGGCTTTGGCTTCAACGGCTCGACCCCCGGTCCGGAACTGCGCCTGCGCGCGGGTGAGCGCCTTTCGGTCGCCTTTGAAAACAATCTGCCCGATCCCACCGCCGTGCACTGGCACGGCATCCGCATTGCCAACGCGATGGACGGCGTGCCCGGCCTGACGCAGGAGGCGGTCGCCCCCGGCAGCACGTTCGACTATGAATTCGTCGCGCCGGACGCGGGCACCTACTGGTATCACTCGCATCACCAGAGCTGGGAACAGGTGGCGCGCGGTCTCTACGGCCCGCTCATCGTCGAAGAGGCCACGCCCCCGGATGTCGACCACGACATCACCGTGATCCTCGACGACTGGCGGCTGGAGCCTTCCGGCAAGATGGCGGGCGATTTCGGCAACATGCATGATTTCGCCCATGCCGGCCGGCTGGGCAATTTCGCCAAGGCGATCCTCCCGGAGATCACGGTGAACCGGGGCCAGCGCCTGCGCCTGCGCATCATCAACACCGCCACCGCGCGGGTCTTTCCGCTGGCGCTCGACGGGATCGCGGGCCGTGTGGTGGCGCTGGATGGCCGCCCCCTGCCGGAACCGCGCGACCTGTCCCAGGTCTCGCTTTCCCCTGCGCAGCGCATCGACGTGATCGGGGACGTGACCGACACGGTCCGCTTTCTCTTTCCCACCCCGGAAGAGGCCTTTGTCATGGGCACGCTGGAACCCGGACAGGACCCGGTGACGCCGCGCGAGGCACCCGTTGCCGCCCTGCCCGACAGCCCCCGCCCGACACCCTCGGACAATCCCCGCGCCCTGACCCTGCGGATGCAGGGCGGCGCGATGGGCGGGCAGCACGCGGGCGATGACATCTGGTCCTTCAACGGCGTCTCGGGCCTGCCCGACAGCCCCTGGGCCAGCTTCGACCGGGGGGAGACCGCGCGCCTGCGCCTCGTCAACGACACCGCCTTTCCGCATGGCATCCACCTGCACGGCCACCATTTCCACGAGGTGAACGAGGACGGCAGCCCCGGCGACCTGCGCGACACCACCCTGCTGATGCGGGGCGAGACGCGCGAAATCCTCGTGGTCTTCGACAATCCGGGCAAGTGGCTCCTGCATTGTCACATGCTGGGGCATCAGGCCTCGGGCATGAAAACCTGGGTCGAGGTGGCGTGATGCGCGCGATTCTGGCCTTTGTCCTCTTGCCCCTGCCCGCCCTCGCGGCACATGAGCTCGACGGGCGCGACATTGACGCCGGGCGGGCGATCTATGCCGAAAATTGTGCAAGCTGCCACGGAGTCAACCTGCAGGGCCAGCCGGACTGGCAGACCCCGGACGCAAACGGCATCTACCCCGCGCCGCCGCATGACGAGACCGGTCACACCTGGCACCATGCCAACGCCGATCTCTTCGATTACACGAAACGCGGCGGACAGGCGGTTGTGACAGACCTCGGGCTCAAGAATTTCACCAGCGGCATGCCCAGTTTCGCCGACACGCTTTCGGACGAGGAAATCTGGCAGGTGCTGGCCTATATCCGCTCGACCTGGCCGGACCGCATCCGCGAGATCCACGCCGGCCGCAATCCGCCGCACGACTGACCGGGACGCCCGTCCAGGCAACAGCCCATGAAAAAACCCGGTCACAGCCTTCGGCATGTGACCGGGTTCCAGGACTGTCTACACGAGTTCGCCCCTACCGTTCTGGCCAGAGCGCCGCCCGCGCATTCTGCGCGGATGGAGACCCTATCCCCTGTGCTTTTGGCGCGGCCTTCGGCGAAGCCGGGCCTTTCGTGGGACGGGCGCTTCGTTCCGGGGCTTTCCGCCCCGGTACGACTCACATACCGCGGTTAAGCCTAATTCCGCGTTAACCGCGGTTCCGCCATCTGGGCTTTCAGCTCGGCCACCAGTTCGTCCCGCGGCAGGCCGGATCGCTCGGACAGGGCCAGCAGGCCGAAATGCACATGCGCCATCTGCTGGTAGTAACTGGTATAGGCGTAGTTCGTCGCCGCCCCCGCCACGGCCCCCAGTACCGGCACCGTCTGCGCCGCCAGTTTCTGGCCCATCGCGACCGAGAGTTTCGGCGCGATCCGGGCAATCAGGCTGTGCACCGCCGCGCCCGTCACCGTCACCCGCGCCGCGAGAAAGCCCATATCGGCGCCGTCGTCCGCTTCCAGCGGGCCTGCCACGGCAAAGACCGTCAGACATTCCCGCGCCACTGCCGGGTCATCGGGATCGAACCCGTATTCCGCCGCGATTCCCTGGATTGCCCGCAACAGCACCGTCACAGTAACCGGCAATTCCGCCAGCGCCGTCGGCAACCCGCCCGATCCGCCCGCAGCCCCCATCGCCGTGGCCAGCGCCGTGTTCAGCCAGCCCTTCTGGTCCGGCACCACGCCGCGCGACTGCTGCGCCGCCTGAAGGGCGACGGTCAGTGCCCGCCGAGTCCCCTCTTCCAGCCGGTCCTTGGCATGGTCGGGCAGTCGTTCCAGCAGATTGCCCGCCTGTCCGCCGATCAGCGACAACACCTGCATTCCGATCGACCCGGCCTCGTGATAACGTTTGGCCAGGGCGGCAATTTCCGCCTTGTGGTGCAGTACCGGCAATGTCGTGTCAGTCACGTCTGGGCCCTCCTCGATCCTCACAAAGATGGGATCTGAGCGGCCCGCGATCAAGCCGCGCGCGTCACCGGACCCGTGACACCGGCCCAGGCACCGGGCACCAGCTCCAGCCCCAGCACCCGGTCCGGGTTGGTCGGCGGCGGCATCTCGACCCCCTCAAGACGCTGGAAACCGAAGCGCGCGTAATACGGCGCATCTCCCACCAGCAGCACCCGCGCAAAGCCCTGTTCCTCTGCCCGCGCCACCGTGTCCCGGATCAGCGCCGCGCCCAGCCCCTCGCCCTGGGCGATGGGGTGCACCGCGACCGGCCCCAGGAGAAGCGCGTCGTGATCGCCCACGCGCACCGGCCAATAGCGAATCGCCCCGCCGATGATCCCGTTCTCGTCCCGGGCCACCCGGCACAGGGGCGCCACAGGCGCCACATCCTCGCGCAGGCGGTAGGACGACAGCGCCGTGCGTCCCGGCGCAAAGGCCAGGTCGAAGAGGGCCTCGACCTCCCACCAGTCATCCGCTGTTTCCTGTGCAAGCGTGAACACCAGTCCTGCCCCCTGCCCCCGTGCATTCCGGCGCAAGGCCGCGTATCACGCGACAAACTCACGCGCAAACAGGAGCGACACCCTTGTTCTATCGTCCCGAGGACGGCCACGGCCTGCCGCACAACCCGTTCAACGCCATCGTGACACCCCGCCCCATCGGCTGGATTTCGACCCGGGGGGCCGACGGGCACGACAATCTGGCCCCCTATTCCTTTTTCAACGCGGTCGCCTATGTCCCGCCGCAGGTCATGTTCGCCTCGACCTCGGCCAAGGAGGACCGCGGCGACACCAAGGACAGCGTAGCCCAGATCCGCGACACCGGCGTCTTCTGCGTCAACATCGTGGAATACGAGATGCGCGACGCGATGAACGCCACCTCCGCCTTCTTCGGCAAGGAGGTCGACGAGTTCGCCGAGGCGGGCCTTGAGAAAGCGGAGTGCGAGACCATCGCCTGTGCGCGCGTGGCGGCGGCCCCCGCCAACCTGGAATGCAAGCTGACCCAGATCGTGCAACTGCCCGGAAAAGCGAATTTCGCCGTCTTCGGAGAGGTGACCGGCGTGCATATCCGCGACAACTGCCTGGTCGACGGCATCTTCGACGTGCTGACCTTCAACCCGCTCAGCCGCATGGGCTATCGCGACTACACCGTCGTGCGCGAGAAGTTCGAACTGAAGCGCCCGGGGGAATGACGGGACAGCCCCACACTGGCGCCTTGGACAGCGGCTTCGGATACCGCGCGACAGCGCCGGGCGATCAACGGCTGTATACGGGGAGCGGACTGTTCAACGTCATGTCCGTTCCCCGACAGCGGTCTTTCGCGTGTGGTGCGGGGAAAGCTGGCAAAGAGCCCAGCTTTCCAAAATTAGGCAACGCACCTAATGTCGGGTCTCGGGAGTGGAGGCATGATGAACATTTTAGCGAGGTTTTGGGATTTGCTACGTGTCGCATTCTTAGAAGGCATGTTGCATCGGACTGAAGATGGTCAAAGGTTGGGCGTCTTCTCGAGAAGAGGCTCGGGGGCCAACCTAATGTTTGTGGGAATAACCGGTTGCATGGTTGGGTTGGTTTGGATCGTTCAAAGAGCACATTTTGAGTTAGACGCGCTCACTGCAACTTCAGAAGTTTTGGAGGTGCAGGAGGGCGAAACATCGGATGGTGCTGCAGTCTATCAACTGACGCTTAAATGGACACACGAAAATGGAACCACCCACGTCACGACCCCTCGCGTCAGGGCCAGCTACTACAATGTGCCGGTCGGAACTGAGTTGGATATCAAGTACGACCCCGATGACCCCAAGGACGTTCGTGTCGAAACTCAAGATGGGCCTTGGTATTTCCCTCGGCGGATCCTGATCGGAAGCTTGATGAGTTTTGTTATGGGACGATTGTTGAGGGGGAATCCAGAAGCTTGACCAACAGTGATTGCGGCGGATGCAGACCTTCATATCTACGATGTCAACGGCAGCAAGGTCCCGCAAACCCGTCACTCATACAACCACCCCCGAAGGTCCGCTCCAACGGGCCGGCTCGTGACGTGCACTCGCCGCTTCGGACTGCAACCCTCCACCCCGTATGCCCTCCATGCGGATCCGCATGGCCCCGCACTCTCGCATTCCGGTGCCGGACGTGCTACCTCTGCCCTGCAACGTTGGAGGCAGTGATGGACCAGACCCTTTGAACCCCTGACATTTCCCCAGAGTTCAAAGGAGGCATCATGCCTGATCCATCCAAGCCGGGTCCTTCCCTGCCCGCGCCAGACGCGGCCTTTCCCATCACCCTGCCCGACGGCACCCCGCATCGCGGCACGGTTTTCCTGAAAAACGTGATCGACCATCCGCGCTTCGTGGTCGGCGACTACACCTACGCCTCGGACTTCGACCCGCCTGAGGACTGGGCGGCGCGGCTGGCCCCCTACCTGTTCCCCTTCAGCCAGGAAAAGCTGCGCATCGGCAAGTATTGCCAGATCGCCCACGGGGTCCGGTTCATCGGCAGTTCCGCCAATCACGCGATGGACGGGCTGACCACCTTTCCCTTTGCGGTCTTCGACCCGTCGACCATGCTGGGTTACCAGCCCGACAGCCGCGACACGGTGATCGGCCATGACGTCTGGCTGGGCTATGGCGCCCTGGTCCTGCCCGGCGCGCGGATCGGCAATGGCGTCATCGTCGGTGCGGGCGCCGTGGTGCGCGGCACGGTGCCCGATTACGCCGTCGTCACCGGCAACCCGGCGCAGGTGGTCAAGATGCGGTTTGCCCCGCAAGAGATCGAGACGCTCAACGCGCTGGCCTGGTGGGACTGGCCGCCCGAGCTTGTCGCCCGGGCCCGTCCGGCGTTGGAGGCCGGCGACGTTGCCGCGCTGCAGCAAATCGCGCCGGCAGATCCCGGCTGAACGCGAAAAAAGGGCGCCCTTTCGCGGGCGCCCTTAACGAAACCTTGCCGGTTTGTACAAAATGCTGAAAACGGCGTACGTTTTGTACAAAACGTACAAAACGCCGCCCGGTCTCAGTGCCCGCCCAGGATGCCCGTGCGAACGTTGTAATCGACCGCCAGTTCGTAATCCGGGTCGTCGTCACTATCGACCATCAGGTGGCCCGCCTTGGTCAACAGCTTGTGGCAATCCCGGCTCAGGTGACGCAGCTTGATCTGCTTTCCGGCGTCCTGGTACTTGCCCGCGACGGCCTCGATCGCCTGCAGGGCCGACTGATCGACCACCCGGCTTTCGTTGAAATCCACGATCACCACGTCCGGGTCGTTCTCGACGTCAAACAGTTCCATGAACCCGTCGCTGGAGCCAAAGAACAGCGGCCCCTGGATCTCGTAGACCTTGGCACCCAGATCGGTGTGCGACTCGCGCGTCTTGGCATGGATGCGCCGGGCGTTGTTCCAGGCATAGGCCAGGGCCGAGACGATGACACCGACGACGACCGCGACGGCCAGGTCTTCCATCACCGTGACGACCGTCACCAGCAGGATGACAAAGGCATCCATAGCCGGAACCTTTGTCAGTATTTTCAACGAGTTCCAGGCAAATGTCCCGATCACCACCATGAACATCACCCCCACCAGCGCGGCCAGCGGGATCAGTTCGATCAGCGGCGCGGCAAAGAGGATGAAGGTCAGCAGGAACAGCGCGGCTGCGATGCCCGCGATCCGCGTGCGCGCGCCGGATTTGACGTTGATCATCGACTGGCCGATCATCGCACAGCCGCCCATGCCGCCGAAAAAGCCGGTCAGGATGTTCGAGGCCCCTTGCGCGATACATTCCTGGCTGGCGCCGCCGCGCTTGCCGGTGATTTCTCCCACCAGGTTCAGGGTCAGGAGCGATTCAATCAGCCCGATGGCCGCCAGGATCACGGCATAAGGCAGAATGATTTCAAGCGTTTCCAGGTTCAGAGGCACCGCCGGGATGTGGAAGGGCGGCAAGCCCCCCTGGATCGAGGCCAAGTCGCCCACGCGCGGCACGTCCAGTCCGAAGCCGATCACCAGCGCAGCCACGACAAAGATCCCGGCCAGCGGCGCGGGCACAACCTTGCTGACCTTCGGCATGACCCAGATGATCGCCATCGTCAGCGCCGTCAGTCCCAGCATCAGGTACAGCGGCATCCCCGACAGCCATTCGCCCCCGCCCATGCCGTGCCCGGTATTTTCCATTGTTCCCGGGACCTTGAACTGACCCAGCTGGGCCAGAAAGATCACGATGGCCAGCCCGTTCACAAAGCCCAGCATGACCGGATGCGGCACCAGGCGGATGAACTTGCCCCATTGCAGCGCCCCGGCGATCACCTGCAGAATGCCCATCAGGACGACGGTCGCGAACAGGTATTCGACCCCATGCTGCGCCACCAGCGCCACCATGACCACCGCCAGCGCCCCCGTCGCGCCAGAGATCATGCCCGGCCGCCCGCCGATCAGCGCCGTCACCAGCCCCACGAGGAAGGCCGCGTAAAGCCCCACCAGCGGGTGCACCCCGGCGACAAAGGCAAAGGCCACCGCCTCGGGCACCAGCGCCAGCGCCACGGTCAGACCCGCCAAAAGCTCGATCCGCCACCGGCTGGGCGTCAGTTTCTCGTCCGGCATCAGGGACAGGTCGGGCAATTCCACACGGTTGGCGAAACGCGCCAAGAGGGCTTTTTTCATCGGGGATCCTTTCCTGGGCGCAGCATCGGGCAGCCTGTGGCCGCTAACGCCGCATCGCAGCATGTTCGCGATTCAGGGCCTCATAGCGGAACCTGGCCAAAGATGCACGGAATTCTTCCGTATGCGACCGGACCACAGCCAGCGGGTATCCCACAGCGGCAACACCTGCTGGATTGTATCACGAAACCCTGCTCGGGCGCTTGCCCTCGGACACGCATCCGGCACACTTCGGGCAAAGCGAAACACCGGGCGCCGCGACGCCACGCAAGGACGGGGTACAGACATGACGGATACGATGATCGCCGTGATCGGCGGGTCGGGCATCTACGACATCGAGGGGCTGGAAGGCGCGGCGTGGCAGGCCGTGGACAGCCCCTGGGGCACGCCCTCTGACGAGATCCTGACCGGCACGCTGGACGGCGTGAAGATGGCCTTCCTCCCGCGCCACGGCCGGGGCCACGTCCACGGGCCGACGACGGTCCCCTATCGCGCCAATATCGACGCGCTGAAACGCATCGGCGTGACCGACGTGATCTCCGTCTCTGCCTGCGGCTCCTTCCGCGAGGAAATGGCGCCGGGCGATTTTGTCGTCGTCGACCAGTTCATCGACCGCACCTTCGGGCGTGAAAAATCCTTCTTCGGCACCGGTTGCGTCGCCCATGTCTCGGTCGCCCATCCCACCTGCCCGCGCCTGGGCGATGCCTGTTTCACCGCCGCCAGGGACGCCGGTATCACCGTACACAAGGGCGGCACCTACCTGGCGATGGAAGGGCCGCAATTCTCGACCCTGGCGGAGTCGAAGATGTACCGTGAAAGCTGGGACTGCGACGTGATCGGCATGACGAACATGCCCGAGGCCAAGCTCGCCCGCGAGGCCGAGCTTTGTTACGCCTCCATCGCGATGGTCACCGACTATGACAGCTGGCACCCCGACCACGGCGAAGTCGACATCATGGACATCATCAAGACCCTGTCCGGCAACGCCGACAAGGGGCGCGAGATGGTGCGCCGCCTGCCCGCCCTCCTGGGGGCCGACCGTGCCCCCTGCCCGCACGGCTGCGACCGGGCGCTGGAATATGCCCTGCTCACCGCGCCCGAGAAGCGCGATCCCGCGCTACTGGCCAAGCTCGATGCGGTCGCCGGCCGGATGCTGGGTGGCAACTGACGCCCGGCCATGCTGAGACCTGCCCTGTTCTGCCTGGCACTCGCCCTGCCCTGCGCCGCCTCGGGGGCGGTGGACTATGTCGAAACCGATGGTCTGCTCAGCGACGAGGATTTCTACCGGCTGGTCGCCTGCGCCGCCCCCCCGGGCCAGTCCTGCCGCAAGGACATGGTGCGCTGGCCCACAGACCGCCCCCTGCGGGTGCAGTTTGCCCGGATCGACCGCGCCTTTCTGGGCGGGCGGCAGAAACGCGCGCGCGCCGCGCTGGAACGGGCCATCCAGTACATCAACCGTGCCGGGGCCGGAATCTCGCTCCGCGAAGTCGCGCCGGAGGCCGAGGCCGACATCCGCATCTACCTCGTCGATACGGACGGCTCCACGCCGATCAGCGGCACAGGGATCAAGGGCGTGGACGGCATGAGCGTCACCGGCGCGCGCGTCATCGTCTGGTCGCGCAGCGACACCCATGTGATCCAGCGCGCGCGGATCATCTTTGGCACCCGGCTGGACATCCGCCACTACGAATCCGCCATGATCGAGGAACTGACCCAGGCCCTGGGCCTGTTGACCGACATCCGGAATCCCGCTTACCTCGGCAGGTCAATCTTTTCGCAGGATGACAATCAATCCAAGGACCTCGGCCCGCAGGATCTCAAGGCCCTGCGACGCCATTATCCGCCACGGGAGTAGCCGCATGGACCTGAATCTCTGGCTGGCCTTCGTCGCCGCCTCGACCGCCCTCCTGCTGATCCCGGGCCCCACCGTTCTGCTGGTCCTGTCCTATGCGCTCAGCAAGGGCCGGTCGGTGGCCATTGCTTCTGCCGCCGGCGTGGCCACCGGCGATTTCATCGCCATGAGCCTGTCGCTCGCGGGCCTCGGTGCGCTGGTCGCCGCCTCGGCGACGCTCTTCACGGTGCTGAAATGGGTCGGCGCCGCCTATCTCGTCTGGCTGGGGATCAAGCTGATCCGCTCGGCCCCGCGTGAGGGGCTGGCCCTGCCCGACAGCGACGTGACCGCGCGCGGCGTCTTTGGCCACAATCTCGCCGTGACCGCGCTGAACCCCAAGAGCATCGCCTTCTTCATCGCCTTCGTACCGCAATTCGTCACCCCCCAGGCGCCGCTCCTGCCGCAGTTCGCTATCCTTGTGAGCACCTTTGTCACCCTGGCGGCGCTCAACGCCCTCGCCTATGCGCTGGCTGCCGACCGGCTGCGGCGCATGATCCAACGACCCTCGATCCTGGCCTGGCTGACCCGCGCGGGCGGCGCCACGCTGATCGGGATGGGCGTGCTGACGGCAACACTGCGCCGCGCCTGACAGGGGGCCTGCGGGCAGAAGACTTGCACAGCCCGCCGCTGCCACGCTACGGCGGGCGGGCGTTTCAACCGGGGACCCTTCCATGCCGCGCAAGACAGAGATCAAGGACTACATCCGGACCATCGTCGATTTCCCGCACGAGGGGATCATGTTTCGGGATGTCACCACGCTGTTCGCCGACCCGCGCGGCTTTCGCATGGCCGTCGACCAGCTCCTGCACCCCTACGCCGGGGTGCGCTTCGACAAGGTGGTGGGGCTGGAGGCCCGCGGCTTCATCCTGGGCGGCGCCGTGGCGCACCAGCTCTCCGCCGGTTTCGTGCCGATCCGCAAGAAGGGCAAGCTGCCCGGCGCGGTCATCTCCGAAGACTACCAGCTGGAATACGGCGAGGCGGTGGTCGAGATCCACGACGACGCCATAGAGGCGGGCGAAAAGGTGCTGCTGGTCGATGACCTTCTGGCCACGGGCGGCACCGCCGAGGCCGGCATCAAGCTGGTCGAACGCCTGGGCGGCGAGATCATCGGCTGCGCCTTCGTGATCGACCTGCCGGACCTGGGCGGCCGCAAAAGGCTCGAAGCAATGGACATGGACGTCCATACACTCTGTACCTTCGACGGTCTCTGACACCCGCTCCGAGCTTCTTTGGTTTCAAAAATACCTCGGGGGAGCGCCAAAGGCGCGGGGGCAGAGCCCCCTGCCGGAGGACGGCGCGCTTGCCGCGCAAGGACGACAGGCAAAGCGCGCGCCCGCAGGCGCGCACAATTGGATCACCGATCGGTCAGCGGTGATCGGCCAGGTTCACCGGAACGGCCGCAGGGCCCTTGGGCAGGTCCGAATTGGCGTCGATGAAGTCCAGCACCAGCGGGCGGATGTTGTTGCGCCAGCTCTTGCCGGCGAAGATGCCGTAATGGCCCGCCCCCGGCTCCAGGTGGCTGGCCTTCTTCTCGTCCGGCAAGCCGGTACACAGATCCAGCGCCGCCACGCATTGCCCGGGCGCCGAGATATCGTCCTTCGCGCCTTCGACGGTTTTCACCGCGACCTTGGTGATCTTGCCGATGTCCACCCGATGGCCGTCCACGATGAATTCGTTTTTGGCGATCTCGCGATTCTTGAAGACCCGCTCGACGGTCGACAGGTAGAACTCCGCCGGCATGTCCATGACCGCCAGGTATTCGTCGTAGAAACGGTTGTGCGCGTCGTGGTCCGAGGCCTCTCCGCGTGCAACGCGGATGATCTGATCGCGGAAGGCAGCAGAGTGGCGATCCGCGTTCATCGACATGAACGAGGCCAACTGCAACAGGCCCGGGTAGACCATGCGGCCGACGCCCTTGTACTTGAAGCCGACACGCTGGATCATCGTCTCTTCCAGCTGCCCCATCGTCACGCGGCGGCCAAAGTCGGTCACGTCGGTGGGGGTGGCGTCCGGGTCGATCGGCCCGCCGATCAAGGTCAGGGTGCGCGGCTGCGCCTCCGGGTCCAGCTCAGCCAGGTAGGCGGTCGCGGCCAAGGTCAGCGGCGCCGGCTGGCACACGGCGATCACATGGGTATCCGGCCCCATGTGCCGCATGAACTCCATCAGGTAGAGCGTGTAATCCTCGATATCGAACTTGCCCGCGCTCACCGGAATGTCGCGCGCATTGTGCCAGTCCGTGACGTAGACCTCGCAGTTCACGATAAGCGACTTGACGGTCGAGCGGAGTAGTGTGGCATAGTGGCCCGACATGGGCGCGACCAGCAGGATCTTCCGTGGCTGTTCCTCGCGCCCGGAGACGTTGAAATGGATCAGGTTGCCAAAGGGTTTTTCCACCACGGTGGCGACGTCGACGAGGTGATCCTTGCCGTCTTCGCAGGTGAACGTGCGGATCCCCCAGTCGGGCTTGACCACCATGCGCTCGAAGGTGCGTTCCGTGACGGCACCCCATGCCGCCATCCACTCCAGCCCGGGGTTGGGAAAGGCCGAGAACACCGGGTAAGAGGCCATCGTCCGCGCCGTCGCGCCCATCCAGGCGTTGGTGTTGCGGATGCTCTCCATCAGATCATAGGTCGCCATGTAGCGCACGACAGCACTCCTTTTGTTTCGCGGGGTCAGCGGCTTGCCGCGCACCCAGGCCCGAGCCAATTCGTCGCTTTGCCCCCCGAAACCCACGACGGTATTTCTGCACTTGCGAAGGATAGGGGGATTTGTTTCCAATGACAACAAACGAGGTTGCCGCAGGCGAAAGCCGGGCGCGGCTGGAGGAGAACCTTGAGCGGGTCGAGGAACTGAGCAAGCGGCTCGTTTCGGCCCTGACCCGACGCCATCCAACGCCGCAGGCGCTGAACGGCCCCGACCACGCGCTGTATACCAAGGCCGCACAGGCCTACATGCAGGAATGGATGACCAACCCGGCCAAGCTGATCGAGCAGCAGGTCAGTTTCTGGGGCAAGACCGTCACCACCTTTGTCGAGGCGCAGCAACAACTGGCGCGCGGCAAGCTGACCGCGCCGGAGAACCCGGGCCCCAGCGACAAACGGTTCAAGAACCCGCTCTGGGACAGTCATCCCTATTTCAACTACGTCAAGCAACAGTATCTCATCAACGCCAACGCCATCCGCGATGCGATCGACGCGATCGAGGACATGGACGAGAAGGAAAAGCGGCGTCTGCGCTATTTCAGCCAGCAGATCGTCGACATGTTCGCGCCGACCAACTTCCTGGCCACGAATCCCGACGCGCTGATGAAGGCGGTCGAGACCGAGGGCGAAAGCCTGGTGCGCGGGCTGGAAAACCTTGTCGGCGACCTTGAAGCGAACAACGGCGAGCTTGTTGTGCGGCTGGCCGATGACAGCGCCTTCGAGATCGGCGAGAACATCGCCACCGCCCAGGGCGAGGTGATCTATCGCAACCGCATGATGGAGATCATCCAGTACAGCCCGACAACCGAACAGGTCTACGAGACCCCCATCGTGCTGTTCCCGCCCTGGATCAACAAGTTCTACATCCTCGACCTGAAACCGCAGAATAGCCTGATCCGCTGGGTCGTGGACCAAGGCTATACCCTGTTCGTGGTCAGCTGGATCAACCCGGACGGCAAGTACCGCGACGTCGGCCTCGAGGAATATGTCGACGAGGGTTTCCTCAAGGCGATCGAGGTCGCCAAGGACATCTGCGGGACCGACAAGATCAACGCGGTCGGCTATTGCATCGCCGGCACGACGCTCAGCCTGACCCTGTCGCTGATGAAAAAGCGTGGCGACAAGTCGGTGAAATCGGCCACTTTCTTTACCGCGCTGACCGATTTCAGCGACCAGGGAGAATTCACGCCCTTCCTGCAGGACGATTTCGCGGACGGGATCGAACAGGAGATCGACCAGGAAGGCATCCTGCCCTCCTTCATCATGGCGCGCACCTTTTCCTTTTTGCGGTCGAACGACCTGATCTACGGTCCTGCGATCCGCTCTTACATGATGGGGGAAACCCCGCCCGCCTTCGACCTGCTGTACTGGAACGGCGACGGGGCGAACCTACCGGGGCGGATGTTCAGCCAGTACCTGCGCGGGCTTTGCCAGCGCAATGAATTCGCCGAAGGCACGTTCGAGCTTTTCGGGGAAAAGCTCAGCGTCAAGGACGTGGATGTGCCGCTGATGTCCATCGCGGCAGAGACAGATCACATTGCCGCGGCGCGTGACGTCTATCGTGGCGTGCAGATGATGGGATCACGGTCCAAGCATTTCGTGATGGGCCAGTCCGGCCATATCGCGGGGATCGTCAATCCGCCCTCCAAGGGCAAGTACGGCCATTTCGTCAACGACGACCTGTCCGGTGACTTCGATGCCTGGAAAGAGACCGCCGAGTTCCAGGAAGGCTCTTGGTGGCCGCACTGGGAAGGCTGGCTGCGCAAACGCTCGGGCAAGAAGGTCCCCGCGCGTGAACCGGGCGATTCGGCTTATGCGCCGCTTGCGCCCGCCCCCGGCACCTACGTTAAGCTGAAAGCGGCCCAGCAAAACCAGTGACTTGTCAGCCAGATGCTGCGGCGCAGAAATTTTTCTTGAAATGCCGCGTCGCAGCATGCATATTCTAGTCAGTTGCTGAACGACGGGGCGGGCCCGGGGCAGCAAGACACAAGGATTGACTGAGATGGCACAGACCCAGGACATCACCGCGATGATGAAAGAGATGATGGGCGCATTCCCCGTGGACACCAAGGCCATGGAAGACGCGTTCAAAACCACCGCGACCATGAACGAAAAGCTGTCGGCGGTTGCTCTGGAAGCCGCTGAGAAGTCGACCGAGCTGTCGGCAACCTGGACCAAGGACACCCTGTCCAAGCTGGCCGACATGTCGAAAGCCAAGGCAGAGCCGGCCGACTACGCCAAGGCGATGACCGATTTCGCATCCGGCCAGGCCGAAGTGGCAGCCGAGAACATGGCAGCCTTCGCCGAGATCGCCAAGAAAGTCCAGATGGATACCGTCGAGCTGCTGATGGCAGCCGGCAAGGATTTCTCCGAGGACGCGACCGCGGCCATGAAGAAGGCCACCGACGAGATGACCGCGACCGCCAAGAAGGCAACCGCCGCGGCCAAGTAATCGGTCTCGACCGAAAGATTTTGCGCCCTCTCCTCCCAAACTTGGCGCAATATCCTGGGGCAGGATCTTCGGATCCTGCCCCTTTTTCTTTGCCTGGCAGGAACTTGTCCATCGCTACTTTGCCCCTGCGACAAGGGGTGCGACATAATTTTTGCTGCATCGCAGCAGAAAAATCTTGAAATGCTGCGACGCAGCATCCATCTTTGGGTCAGTGGAACGCAGCACGCCGGAGACGGCGCAACATTGGAAAAAGGATCAAGACAGATGGCAAAGACCGACGACATCACCGCCATGATGAAAGAAATGATGGGCGCATTCCCCGTCGACACCAAGGCGATGGACGACGCCTTCAAGACCACCGCGACCCTGAGCGAGAAGCTGTCCGGCGTCGCGCTGGAAGCGGCCAAGAAATCGACCGAACTGTCGGCAACCTGGACCAAAGACACCCTGTCCAAGATGACCGAGATGTCGAAGGCCAAGGCAGAGCCCGCCGACTACGCCAAGGCAATGACCGACTTCGCCTCGGCACAGGCAGAGATCGCGGCCGAAAACACCGCCGCCTTCGCCGAAATCGCCAAGAAGGTCCAGATGGACACCGTCGAACTGCTGATGGCGGCCGGCAAGGATTACTCCGAGGACGCAACCGCGGCGGTCAAGAAGGCCACCGACGAGATGACCGCGACGGCCACCAAGGCGACGACCACCGCCAAGAAAGCCGCGCCGGCCAAGTAATCCGGTCTAGACCGGACGGAAATTGCGCCTCTCCTCCCAACCTTGGCGCAAGGACCTGGGGCAGGATCTTCGGATCCTGCCCTTTTTCATTTGCTCAATGCACCAACGAAAAAGGGCGCGCCCCTCGCGGGCGCGCCCTTTGGTCCGGAAAGCGTCCCGGGATTAGACGATGGTCGCCTCGGTCGCGGCGCGCAGTTCGTCCTCGGTCACGCCCTCGGCGCATTCGACGATCCTGAGGCCGCCCTCGACCACGTCCAGAACGCCCAGGTTGGTGATGATCCGGTCGACCACGCCCTTGCCCGTCAGCGGCAGCGTGCACGCCTTCAGCAGCTTGGAGTCACCGTGCTTGTTGGTGTGGTCCATCACCACCACCACCTTCTCGACACCGGCCACGAGGTCCATCGCCCCGCCCATGCCCTTGACCAGCTTGCCCGGGATCATCCAGTTCGCCAGGTCGCCGTTCTCGGCCACCTCCATCGCGCCCAGGATCGCCGCCGCGATCTTGCCGCCGCGGATCATGCCAAAGCTCATCGCGCTGTCGAAATACGACGTCCGCGCCAGTTCCGTGATCGTCTGCTTGCCGGCGTTGATCAGGTCCGGGTCCTCTTCGCCCTCGAAGGGGAAGGGGCCCATGCCCAGCATGCCGTTTTCCGACTGCAGCGTGATGTCCTTGTCGCCGACGTAGTTGGCGACCAGCGTCGGGATGCCGATCCCGAGGTTCACGTACATGCCGTCTTCGAGTTCCTGCGCCGCGCGCGCGGCCATCTGGTTGCGATCCCAGGGCATCAGGCTTCCTCCCGCTTGCGGACGGTCCGCTGTTCGATCCGTTTCTCGTGGTCGCCCTGGATGATCCGGTGCACGTAGATCCCCGGCAGGTGGATGTGATCCGGATCCAGAGAGCCGCGCGGCACGATTTCCTCGACCTCGGCCACGCAGACCTTGCCGCACATGGCCGCCGGCGGGTTGAAGTTCCGCGCCGTCTTGCGGAACACCAGGTTCCCGGTGTCGTCCGCCTTCCACGCCTTCACGATCGAGAGGTCGGCAAAGATGCCTTCCTCGAGGATATAGTGTTCCCCGTTGAAGACCTTGACCTCCTTGCCTTCACCTATCTGCGTGCCGTAGCCGGTCTTGGTGTAGAACCCAGGGATCCCGCAGCCACCGGCCCGCATCCGCTCGGCCAGGGTGCCTTGGGGGTTGAATTCCAGCTCCAGCTCGCCGGAGAGGTACTGGCGCATGAACTCGGCGTTTTCACCCACGTAAGAGGACATCATCTTCTTGATCTGGCGGGTGTCGAGCAGTTTGCCCAAACCGAACCCGTCGACGCCCGCATTGTTCGACGCGACCGTCAGATCCTTGACCCCGCTCTCGACGATCGCATCGATCAGCAGTTCGGGAATGCCACAGAGGCCAAAGCCCCCGGCGGCAATCAGCATGCCGTCTTCTAGAAGACCGTCCAGCGCTTCTGCCGCCGAACCGTAGACCTTTTTCATGGGACTCCCCCTGTTCACCTGGATTGGCGCAAGTTGTCGCCGCTCTGCAGCAAAGAGTCAACGCGGGCGGGCCGATGTCGACCCGCCCGCGGGATTTCGCACCTGACCCAGAGGGTATCAGATCAGGCGCACCTGCGTGCCGATCGGCGTGATCTGGTACAGCTCTGCGATCTTTTCGTTGTAAAGACCGATGCAGCCATCGGACGACGGTCGCCCGATCTTGCGCGTGTCGTGCGTCCCGTGGATCAGGTAGGCCGGCCAGTCAAAGTACATCGCATGCGTGCCCAGGGGATTGTCCGGCGCGCCCCCTTCCACCGGTCGCCAATCCGGAAAGCGTTCCATCTGCGACGCGGTCGGCGTCCAGGAGGGAGCCTCCTTCTTGCGCACGATCCTGGTGTATCCGCGTTTCGTCAGCTCGTCGGTCTTGGGCACCGAGGTCGGATAGACGCGATAGTCGCTGCCGTCCGCGTTCCAGTAATGCAGTGCGCGGCTAGCGGTATCGCAGACGATGCAGCCCACGCCCAGTTCGTCAAAATGGTCACGCCAGTCCTGGCTCGAAAAGCTCGAGATGTTGCGCCGCACGACTGTCGCCTCTTCGCGCACCTCGGCCCGGGCCCGGGCCGGCACGACCAGCGCCGCGCCGCCCGCGATCAGCAGGCCACGGCGGGACATTCCCTTGTTCATGATGCTCTCCTTGCCTGTAGTATTCCACGGCAAGCCTTACTCCGCGCCGCGATGCGGCACCAATCACATCCAGTTGACGAAATGTGTTTTCAACCCTCGTCGCCCGCCGCTTTCTTCGCAGCGGTTTTCTTGGCCGTGGCCTTTTTCGCGGTGCTCTTTTTGGCGGCCGGCTTTTTGGCCGCTGCCTTCTTGGGAGCAGCCTTCTTCTTGCCGCTCTTGGCCGCCTTTTCGTTCACCAGCGCAACCGCGGCCTCCAGCGTGATCTCCTTGGGATCGGCATCCTTGGGCAAAGTCGCATTGACCTTCTCCCACTTGACGTAAGGCCCGTAGCGCCCTTCGTAGACGCTCAGCGCGCCG
This sequence comes from Mameliella sp. LZ-28, assembly GCF_012274245.1. Taxonomy (NCBI): domain Bacteria; kingdom Pseudomonadati; phylum Pseudomonadota; class Alphaproteobacteria; order Rhodobacterales; family Roseobacteraceae; genus Antarctobacter; species Mameliella sp. LZ-28. The sequence continues at coordinate 195,281 of NZ_JAANYX010000036.1, forward strand.
CCGTCCGGATGGTCCCCCAGTTCCCGCAGCGGCTTGGCCGCCGCGCCACGACCGCGTCCCGGGTTAGCCCGTTTCTCGGCCAGCATTTCCACTGCACGGTTCATGCCGATCTCAAAAACCTCCTGGAATTCCTTGAGGTTAACGTAGACAGGTTTTTCCTCGTCCGGCTTCTGGTGCATGATGAATGGACCAAAGCGGCCCAGGTTCGATTTGACCACGCCGCCCTCGGGGTGCATCCCGATTTCTCGCGGCAATGTCAGAAGGGTCAGCGCCTTTTCCAGGGTCATGCCATCCGGCTCCCACCCCGGCAGGAACTGCCCGCGCGCCTTGGGCAGCGAGGCCCGCGGCGGCTTCTTGTTCTCGGGCGTGGGTTCGCCGCGCTGGACATAGGGCCCAAAGCGCCCGGCCTTCAGCCAGATCTCGTCTCCGCCGTCCTCGCCAAGCAGGCGCTCCTCGCCCTCGGCGCCTTCACCCGCGATCGGGCGGGTATAGGTGCATTCCGGGTAGTTGCCGCAGCCGACAAAACCGCCGGTGCGCGAGGTCTTCAGGTGCAACTGCCCCTGCCCGCACTTCGGACAGATGCGCGGATCGCTGCCATCCTCACGCGGCGGATACAGCTGCGGCGCCAAAGCCTCGTCCAGCACGTCCAGAACCTCGGAAATCCGCAACTCGGAAGTCTCGGCAATCGCGGCACTGAAGTCGCGCCAGAACTTGGCCAGAAGGTCCTTGTAGTCCTCGTTGCCCGCAGACACGCTGTCCAGCTCATCCTCGAGCGCGGCGGTGAAATCGTACTCGACATAGCGCTTGAAGAAGTTGAGCAGGAAGATCGTGACGATGCGCCCCTTGTCCTCGGGGATCAGGCGGTTCTGTTCCTTGCGAACGTATTCCCGTTCCTGGATCGTGGTCACGATCGAGGCATAGGTCGACGGGCGACCGATGCCCAACTCTTCCATCTTCTTGACAAGCGTCGCTTCGGTGTAGCGCGGCGGCGGGTTGGTGAAGCTCTGCGTGGCCAGCGTGGCCCCGTCATTCGACATGACGGCGTTGCGCGCATCACCCACCGCCTTTTCGACCGCCTTGGCGTGTTCGCCTTTCAGGGCGCCGGCGTCGAACTTGGCCGCCTCTCCCTGCATGATCTGCGGCAGCCGCTTGTCGTCATCCTCGACCGGCTCGTCGCGGCCCTCTTCGTAGATCTTGAGGAAGCCGTCGAACAGGACCACCTGACCCGTCGCGCGCAGGCCCACCTGGCCGTCGTCGCTGCCGATCTCGACCGTGGTCCGTTCCAGCCGTGCCGCTTCCATCTGACAGGCCAGCGTCCGCTTCCAGATCAGGTCGTAAAGCTTGCGCTGATCGGGTTCGGACAGGCGCAGGCTCTCGGCGTCCTTGGTCATGTCCGTGGGCCGGATGCACTCGTGCGCTTCCTGTGCGTTCTTGGCCTTGTTCTTGTACATGCGCGGGCTGTCGGGAACGTAATTCGCACCGTAGCGATCCTTGATCGCGTCACGCGCGGCCATGACCGCTTCCGGCGCCATGTCGATGCCGTCGGTCCGCATGTAGGTGATGTGCCCGGCCTCATACAGGCGCTGCGCCGCGTTCATCGTCTGGCGTGCGCCCATGCCGAACTTGCGACTGGCCTCCTGCTGCAGGGTGGAGGTCATGAAGGGCGCGGAAGGGTTCCGCGAGGTCGGCTTGGCTTCGACCGACAATACCTTCAATGCGCGCTTTTCGATGGCACTGACGGCCATCTCGGCATCGGTCAGGTTGGCGAGGTCGTAGCGGTCGAGCTTCTTGCCCGCGAGATTGGTCAGCCGGGCCTCGTAGCTCTGCCCCCGCGGCGTGGTCAACTGCGCCTTCACCTGCCAGTATTCCCGAGGTTTGAAGGCCTCGATCTCCATCTCGCGCTCGACGATCAGGCGCAGGCAAACCGACTGCACCCGCCCCGCAGAGCGCGCGCCCGGCAGCTTGCGCCAGAGCACCGGCGAAAGGTTGAAGCCCACGAGGTAGTCCAGCGCCCGGCGCGCCAGGTAGGCCTCGACCAGCGGCGCGTCGATGTCGCGCGGGTTCTTCATCGCCTCGCTGACCGCCTGCTTGGTAATCGCGTTGAAGGTGACGCGTTCGACCTTGGTGGACTTCTTGATGGACCGGCGCTTGGTCAGCGCCTCTTTCAGGTGCCAGGAAATCGCCTCCCCCTCGCGGTCGGGGTCGGTGGCGAGGATCAGTTCGTCGTCGGATTTGAGCGCCTCAGCGATCGCCGCGACGTGTTTGCGCGAATCGTTGGCGATCTCCCATTTCATCGCGAAATCATCATCGGTATCGACCGAACCGTCCTTGGGCGGCAGGTCACGGACGTGGCCGTAGGACGCCAGAACAGTGTAGTCGGACCCCAGATACTTGTTGATTGTCTTGGCCTTGGCAGGGGATTCGACGACGACGACGGGCATGGGGTTCTGCTACCTCGTTAAATTTCTTTGGGGCCGTGTGAGGGCCTTGTCTTGAGCCGCGTATGGCGGCGCAAGATGTGGTGCGCAAGGAGGATTTGTCAATCCGGGGCGCCATGACGCTGGCGATGCCGCTTTCCGCGCCGCTCCGGTTTCGGCTAGGTTCCCCGCATGTAACGGAGCTAGAACCATGACCCGATTTACCGCTTTTCTGGCCGCCATCTCGTTGGCCGTCACGCCCTTGTCGGCCAGCGCCTGGCAGGAACCCGCACGCGGAACCGCTCTGCGAACCGACCTGATGGACGCGATCCGGCCGCACGCGGAATGGGTGCTTGGGGCGCCGGTGATCTTCGTCGTCTCGGACCTGCGGGTCAGCGGCGACGTGGGATTTGCCAGCCTGCATCCCGTCCGCCCCGGCGGACGCGAGATTACGCGGGACGAGATCCCCGTCCGGCCCGGCTGGGACAATCCCTTTGACTGGGGCGGGCCGGACATCCAGGTGCTGTACCAGCGTTCCGGATCGACCTGGGTCGCCGTCCAGCACGCCATCGGCGCCACCGATGTCTGGTGGTCGGACCCCACCTTCTGCCCCACCTGGGGGCCGGTGATCCCGGAGTTCTGCTGATCCCGGGATCAGTGCCGCACCACCAAGGACAGTAATCCGCCCGGCTGGCGCCGGATGCGTCCGTCCAGTTCGAGGTCGGTCAGCACCGGCGAGACCTTGCCGGCGGGTGCGCCCAGATCGCGGATCAACTGGTCTTCGGCCAAGGGCGAAGGACCAAGCCGGTCCAGAATCTGCTGGTGCAGTGCCGCGGCCTTGCGAAGGGCGGGTTTCCGGTCCGGCGCCCGCTGCGAATGGGACGATGCCCGATCTACACGTTCCGCGCCTTGTGACGGATCTGGCAGGTCCAGTTCGGGTTGGGCTTTGGCGTTCGGTGTGTCCAGCGGAGGCAGCGCCTCGATGATGTCCTCGACGTTGCGCACGAGGCGCGCGCCGTCGCGGATCAGGATGTTGCAGCCGCTGGCGCGGGCATCCATCGGGTGACCGGGAACCGCCAGCACCTCGCGTCCCTGGTCAAGCGCGGTGCGCGCGGTGATCAGCGACCCGGACTTTGCCGCCGCTTCGACAACGACGACTCCGCGAGACAGGCCGGAAACGATCCGGTTGCGTGTCGGGAAATGCCGGGCCACGGGCTGCAGGCCCATCGGCTGTTCGCTCAACCGACAGCCGCCACTCTGACATATCTCGTCCGCCAGACGTGTATTCTCGGCCGGGTAGAGCACATCGACACCACCGGCCATGACGGCCACGGTGCCGCTGCGCAGGGCGCCGACATGGGCCACGGTATCGATTCCCCGGGCCAGCCCGGAAACCACCACGAACCCGACTTCTCCCAGTCCTTCGGCCAGGCGCCGCGCCATGCGCGTACCCAGGGACGAGGCGCTGCGTGCGCCGACCAGGGCAATCATGGGGCGCCGCAGCACGTCCCTATCGCCGAGGCCCCAAAGCAGCGGTGGCGCGTCTGGAAGTTCCGCCAGGTCCGAGGGATACCCCGGCTCTCCACGGCAGAGCAGCCAGGCCCCGGCGCGGTGCCCGGCGGCCAGTTCTGCCTCGACCACGCCACGCGGGCAGGCCTCGTACTTCTCGACCCCGGCGGCGCGGGCGACATCCGGCAAGGCGTCTATCGCGGCGGCGGCGCTGCCATGTTCGTTCATCAATCTCCAGAAAGTCGTCGGCCCAACGCGACGAGAGCGCAAGAGACGGAGCCAATCCACGCGATGATCTTCCGTGGTGGGTGGGAGTGGGGGGTGAGTGGAAGAGTAGCTTTCGTCGCGCATCCTGACCCCGTCTTCTTGCAGGACCAGTGATAGCGCCAGAGTGGTTAACCATAGGTGAATCGCGCAGGATCACCCGCAGGATTTCGTGTAATACACTGTTTTTCCAAAACTCTTGACGTCAGCCTTGCGCCGCCTAGGCAAGCCCCTCCGGCTCCGGTGGAGAGCCCGCGTCACCTGCAGGCCGAAACACTGATGCCATCCAGCGCAACGCGACAAGATGGATCAGGGCAAGGAACGGCCCCAGAATCACCGCCAGAATGCCGCCGATCAAAGCCGACAGGAGGGTGCCGATCACCAATCCGCCCGCAAGCGCCACGGCCCAGCCGCCCCACCCGTTGACCAAGGCTAGATGGAGGACCACCGCCCCAGGCAGATGACCCGCCCAGCTGAACAGGGCCGAGAACGCCAGAACGATCCCGATGGCGCCGAAAACACCGGCGATTTCGGAGGAAACCCCCGCCAGGAGCGAGGCATTCATGCCCAGGATGACCCCGAACACCACCGTGCCGGTGAGGGCGATGCCCACGGCCAATAGATGCACCCGGATACTCAATCGATCCGCAAGACCGGGATCGCTGCGGAACGGGTGCCACCAGGGGTCAGGCCTGGGCGCCGCCAACCGTAAGCCCCCCGATCATCACGGTCGGCTGTCCCACGCCCACCGGCACCCATTGGCCCTGCTTGCCGCAATTGCCCATGCCCGGGTCCAGCTCCATGTCGTTGCCAAGCGCCAGGATACGGTTCAGCGCATTTGCCCCGTCACCGATCAGCGTCGCGCCCTTGACCGGGGCGCCCACCTTGCCGTTCTTCACGCGGTAGGCCTCGGTACAGGAAAAGACGAACTTGCCATTGGTGATGTCCACCTGTCCGCCGCCAAAGCCAACGGCCCAGATGCCATCCTTGAGATCGGCAACGATATCCGCGGGATCCGAATCGCCGCCCAGCATGTAGGTGTTGGTCATGCGCGGCATCGGGATATGGGCATAGCTCTGCCGCCGTCCGTTGCCCGTCGGGTCGACCCCCATGAGGCGCGCGTTCTGCCGATCCTGCATGAAACCTACCAGCTTGCCGTCCTCGATCAGCACGTTCTTGCCCGAGGGCGTGCCCTCGTCATCCACGGTGATCGAGCCGCGACGGTCCGGAATCGTGCCATCGTCCAGCACCGTCACGCCCTTTGCGGCGACCTGCTGGCCCATCAGGCCGGCAAATGCGGACGAGCCCTTGCGATTGAAATCCCCTTCAAGCCCGTGACCCACAGCCTCATGCAGCAAGATGCCCGGCCATCCGGGGCCCAACACGATGTCCATGACACCCGCCGGGGCCGGTTCCGCCTCGAGGTTGACCAGCGCGACGCGTAGCGCCTCTCGCGCCTTGGACTGCCAGTCCTGCGGCGCCAGCAGCCCGTCCAGGGCCACACGCCCGCCACCACCCGCGGTGCCGGATTCGCGGCGGCCGTTCTCCTCGACGATGACCGAGACATTGACCCGTGTCATCGGCCGCACGTCCGAAACCAGCGTTCCGTCGGCGCGCAGGATCGAGACCTCCTGCAAGGAGGCGGCGATTGTCGCTGTCACCTGCACGACGCGGCGATCGAGATCACGGGTGAAGGCGTCGATCTCGCGCAGGGTTTCCAGCTTGACCGGGAAACTGGCTCCCTCGATGGGATCGGCGTCCGTATAAAGGTGCCGGTTGGTGCCCGCGGGGGGCGGCGCCATGATCCCGCCGCCATCTCCGATGGCCAGCCGCGCCGTGTCCACCGCCCGCTTCAGCGCCGCTTCGCTGATCTCGGAAGCATGGGCATAGCCCGCCACTTCGCCGCGCACCGCACGCAGGCCGAAGCCCTCGGAGGAATCATAGCTGGCGGTCTTGACCCGTCCGTCATCGAGAACGAGCGCTTCGGAACGGGCGCGCTCGATGAAAAGCTCGCCATCCTCGGCACCGGCCAGCGCGTCGCGGACAAGCGCTGTGGTGGCATCGAGGTCCAGATGGGTCTCGAACGGGCGAAAGGGAGCGTTGGACATGTGAAACTCCGGGATCGGTCAGGGCGTCTGTTGCCCCAAGACCTAGACCATCGGCATCGGCTTGACCACGGCAGAGGTCGGGCGCGTTTGGGAAAGGAGGCACGTCGTGTTAGGTTGCAATGTCATTCGGGAGGACGATCCATGCGCAAGACTTTGACTGCACTGCTCCTTGCCCTCAGCGCTGGCGGTGCCTCGGCCCAGTACATCGACGTGATCGAAATGCTGCAGGCCCCGCCAAGCGGGGGCGGGGTGACGCTGGACCGGAACACCAGCACGCTGACCATCGAAAAGCCCGGATCCCTGCCCCCCATGTCGGAAAACGTCCCTCACAAGGTGGACGGCGCGGGCATCGGCATAGATACAGGGCCAGACACCAGAGGCACGCCCATCGGCAAGTAACAGTTCACGACCGCGCTCAGACGCTTTGAAACCGGCGAAACGGGCACGCCTATGCCTGCCCGAATTGCCCTCGCAGGACATGCCCTGCGACATCGCCGCTTGATCTGGATCAAAAAAAGCGGCGGTTTGCCGCAAGAACCGTGCTTTCCTGGCATTCCAGAATATGATTTTAAGCAGACAGAACGCAATGGGAGGTGCGTGAACTGCCGTGTCTACTGCGGTGTTCCTCCCGTCCGACCACACTCGCAACCGATCAGGGTGAGACATGCAAAGCAAACCGATGCTTTTGGGCCTTCTGAGCGCCTTCATCGCCGCGCCGGCACTGGCGCAGGACCTTCCCGTCGTGGGCAAACCCCACGACGGTGGCATGGGCTTCCAGCCCGCCGCCACCGAACTGGCGGCCGATCTGCAGTGGCTGGACGGCATGATCCTGGTGATCATCACCGCCATCTGCCTGCTGGTCGTCGCCCTGATGGCCTTCATCTACGTGCGGTTCAACCGCAAGGCGAACCCGAACCCCAGCTCCTTCACGCACAACTCTCCGCTCGAGGTGGCCTGGACCATCGGCCCGATCGTCATCCTCGTCTTCATCGGCGCCTTCTCGCTGCCGGTGCTGTTCAAGCAGCAGGAGATCCCCGAGGGCGACATCACCATCAAGGTGACCGGCTACCAGTGGTACTGGGGCTACGAATATGTCGGAACCGACCTGATCTACGACGCCTACATGATCGGTTCGCCCGCCACCGGTGGCGACAACCGCATGACCCCGGCCGTCGAGGAACAGCTGGTCGATGCCGGCTATGAGAAGAGCGACTTCCTTCTGGCCACCGACACCGCCATCGTCCTGCCCGTGGGCAAGACCGTCGTGATGCAGGTGACCGGTGCCGACGTGATCCACTCGTGGACCATTCCCGCCTTCGGCGTGAAGCAGGACGCCGTTCCCGGCCGCCTGGCCGAACTGTGGTTTACCCCCGAGAAAGAGGGCGTCTACTACGGCCAGTGCTCGGAACTCTGCGGTATCGCGCACGCCTACATGCCGATCACCGTCAAGGTCGTCAGCGAAGAGGCCTACGAAGCCTGGCTGCAGCGTTCTATCGACGAAGGTGGCTACACCGACGTTCGCGAAGTTCTGACCAACTGAGACCGGATGGGTCCCAGGACCCATCCCATGCCCAACTTGCAAGGTGCGCCCGTCCGGCGCATCTTTTGACCACAGGGACCAAAGATGAGCGACGCCAGCCTGCACGCCAGCCCCTACGAGAACGAGGCCCAGTTCGGCGACTACTTCGCCCTGCTGAAGCCGCGGGTGATGACGCTTGTCGTCTTCACCGCCTTTGTCGGCTTGCTGGCCGCGCCGGTCGGTGTGCATCCCTTCGTGGGATTCTGCGCGGTGCTGTTCATTGCCGTGGGCGGCGGTGCCTCGGGCGCCCTGAACATGTGGTACGATTCGGATATCGACGCGGTGATGAAACGCACCGCCAAGCGCCCGATTCCCGCCGGCAAGGTCACCCGGGACGAAGCGCTGGCCATCGGCCTGACCCTGTCGGTCTTTGCCGTGGTCTTCCTGGGCCTCGCCACCAACTGGGTGGCGGCGGGGCTGCTGGCCTTCACCATCTTCTTCTACGTCGTGATCTACACGATGTGGCTCAAACGGCTGACGCCGCAGAACATCGTGATCGGCGGTGCCGCCGGGGCCTTCCCCCCGATGATCGGCTGGGCCGCCGCAACCGGCGACATCTCAACCGCCTCGGTGCTGATGTTCTGCCTCACCTTCCTCTGGACGCCGCCGCACTTCTGGGCGCTCGCCCTCTTTGTGCGCATGGACTATGACAATGCCACCGTGCCGATGCTGACCGTGACCCACGGTCGCCGCGCGACCCGCCGCCATATCCTGGGTTACACCGTGCTGCTGGCCATCTTCGCCATCGGGCTGGGCTTTACCCAGGTCGGCGGCCCGGTCTACCTGGCCACCTCCCTGCTGCTGAACGCCCTGTTCCTGAAAGGCGCCGTGCAGATTGCGCGCCGCGACGAGGCGCAGGCCGAAGCGGACAGCTACAAGGTGGAAAAGAAATTCTTCAAGCTCTCGCTGCTGTACCTCTTCGCGCATTTCGGCGCGATCCTGGTGGACGCGGGTCTGGATCGCATGGGGGTCTGGGCATGAGCCTGGTCAAGGAACACGAGCTGCACAAGCGCCGCCGCGGTCGCAACATCGGCGTCGGACTGGTGCTGGCGGCATTCATAGCGATAATATTCGGGCTGACCGTCGTGAAAGTCACCCGGGGGGACTTCCAGATGCAACCGCAACAGGGAGTAACTGATGGCAACTGATGGCAAGCTGAAGACGGTCTACCAGACGGTCGGTGTCGTCGTCCTGATGGGGGGCCTCGCCTGGGCCTCTGTACCGTTCTACGATTGGTTCTGCCGGGTGACCGGTTTTGGCGGCACGCCCAACGTGGCCGTGGCGGCCGGCGACGTGCTGGACCAAACGATCAAGGTGCGTTTCGATGCCTCGAAGGAACGCGGGATGCCGTGGGAGTTCAAACCCATGCAGACAGAGATGACCATTCGCATCGGCGAAGAAGGCCTGGCCTTCTACGAGGCCTACAACCCCACCGACCGTCCCATCGCCGGGCAGGCCTCCTACAACGTGGCCCCCTACGAGGCCGGCGCCTTCTTTTCCAAGATCGAATGCTTCTGCTTTACCGAACAGGTGCTGATGCCCGGTGAACGCGTGCAGATGCCGGTGAGCTTCTTTGTCGACCCCGAGATCGTCACCGATCGGGACGCCAAGCACACCAACCACATCACGCTGTCCTATACCTTCTACGAGATCGACCTGCCCGAAGAGACGCAGGCCGCGCTCGACGCCAAGAAAGACGCGAAAGCGTCCGTGAACTAACGCCTAACGAGGGAACCGCAATGGCGCATGCAAAGAACCACGACTACCACATCCTGAACCCCTCTATCTGGCCCTTCCTCGGGGCGGTTGCCGGCTTCGTCATGCTGTTCGGCGCGGTTTTGATGTTCCATGACAACGGCCCCTGGATGTTCCTGATCGGCTTTGTCGGCGTGCTTTACACCATGTTCGGCTGGTGGTCGGACACTGTGGCGGAGAACCAGGTCGGCGATCACACGCCGGTCGTGCTGATCGGCCTGCGCTATGGCTTCATCCTGTTCATCATGTCCGAGGTGATGTTCTTCTTCGCCTGGTTCTGGTCGTTCTTCAAACACGCCATGTACCCGATGGATCCCGACGGCAACTCGCCCGCCGTCGACGGCGTCTGGCCGCCCGCGGGCATCGAGACCTTCGATCCCTGGCACCTGCCGCTGATCAACACGCTGATTCTGCTCTGCTCGGGCGCGGCGGCGACCTGGGCGCACCACGCGCTGGTGCACGAGGACAACCGCCAGGACGTCAAGTCGGGCCTGATCATTGCCGTCCTGCTGGGCCTGATCTTCACCGTCTTCCAGGCCTATGAATACAGCCACGCGGCCTTCGGTTTCGGTGGCAACATCTACGGCGCCAACTTCTTCATGGCGACGGGCTTCCACGGCGCGCACGTGATCATCGGCACGATCTTCCTGTTCATCTGCCTGATCCGCGTCTACCGCGGCCATTTCACCGCCACCAACCACCTCGGGTTCGAAGCGGCGGCATGGTACTGGCACTTCGTCGACGTGGTCTGGCTGTTCCTCTTTGCTGCGGTCTACATCTGGGGCGGCTGAAGATGCGGCGGGGCGACCCCCGCCTTACATCAGGCCTTGAACCTCACGGCCCACAAGGTACACCAAGGCGCGCCCCACCCGGGCGCGCCTTTTTCGTTTCCGGAGCTCCGCTTGAGACGCTACATCGCCCCCCTGCTGATTGGCCTGACAGGCATCGCCATCCTGCTTTGGCTGGGCACCTGGCAATTGCAGCGGCTGGAATGGAAACGGGGCATCCTCGACGAGATCGAGACCACGATCGCAAGTGCCCCACAGCCCCTGCCCCGGCTGATCGATCCCGAGGCGCAACGCTACCAGCCCACGACCCTGACCGGAGAGATCGGCGCCGAGACACTGGCCGTGCTTGTCTCCGTCAAACAGCGTGGCGCCGGCTGGCGTCTCATCTCGGCCTTTCAGACAGCGGAGGGGCGGCGCGTGCTGATTGATCGCGGCTTTGTCCCCGTCGACCGGAAGGACAGACCCCGCTACGCCGGACCGGCGGAGGTGACGGGCAATCTGCACTGGCCCGATGACCGCAATTCCTCGACCCCCGACAACGATCCGGCGGACAATACATGGTTTGCACGCGATCTAGAACAGATGGCGGACAGGCTGGATACCGAACCCCTGCTGGTCGTGACACGGACAATGTCGCCCGCCGACGAGGGTGTGTCGCCCCTGCCCGTCGACACCAGCGGCATTCCCAACGATCACTTGCAATACGCCATAACGTGGTATTCGCTCGCCGCGGTCTGGCTCATCATGACAGGCGTCTGGATCAGGCGGCTGAAAACAGGCAGGGAGGCCTGACATGCGTTACATCTCCACCCGCGGACAGGCGCCTGCGCTGACATTCGAAGAGGCGATGCTGTCCGGTCTCGCGCGTGACGGCGGCCTCTATGTCCCTGAAACCATCCCTCAGATGAGCGCGGACGACATCCGCGCCCTGCACGGCCTCAGCTACGAGGAAACGGCGTTCCGCGTGATGCGCCCCTTCGTCGGCGAGGGCTTTACCGACGAAGTGTTCGCCGACCTGATCGCCAAGGCCTATGCCGGGTTCGGCCACGGCGCGCGGGCGCCGCTGGTGCAACTGGCGCCGGGCCATTTCCTGCTCGAGCTGTTCCACGGCCCCACGCTGGCCTTCAAGGACTTTGCCATGCAGCTGATTGGCCAGCTGTTCCAGGAGGCCCTGGAACGCCGGGGAGAACGTGTGACCATCGTCGGCGCGACCTCGGGCGATACCGGATCGGCGGCCATCGAGGCCTTCAAGGGGCTGGACAACGTCGACGTCTTCATCCTGTTCCCGCATGGCCGGGTCAGCGAGGTGCAGCGCCGCCAGATGACCACTCCGGCCGAGGCCAACGTGCACGCGTTGGCGCTGGAGGGGCATTTCGACGACTGCCAGGCGCGGCTCAAGGACATGTTCAACCACTTCGAGTTCCGCGATGGCGTACGGCTGGCCGGTGTGAACTCGATCAACTGGGCGCGCGTGCTGGCGCAGGTCGTCTACTATTTCTCCGCCGCCGTCAGCTTGGGTGCGCCGGATCGCAAGGTCAGCTTTACCGTGCCCACCGGCAACTTCGGGGATATCTTTGCCGGCTACATCGCCAAGAAGATGGGCCTGCCCATAGACCGGCTGGTAGTCGCCACCAACCAGAACGACATCCTGCACCGCTGCCTGTCGTCGGGCGACTACCAGACCTCCGAGGTCCATCCCTCGATCAGCCCGTCGATGGACATCCAGGTCAGCAGCAACTTCGAACGCGCGCTCTTTGATGCCTATGGCCGCGACGGGGCCGCCGTGGCGCAACTGATGGACGAGCTGAAAGCCGGTGGTTTCAAGGTCAGCCAGGGCGCGCTGGAGGCCCTGCGCGAGCATTTCGATTCGGGCCGCGTGTCCGAAGAAGACACGCTGGAAACGATCCGCACCGCCCATGCCACGATGGGAGAGCTGCTTTGCCCGCATTCTGCTGTGGGTGTCCGCGTGGGTGAGGCACAGCGCGACCCGGCAACACCGATGATCACGCTGGCCACCGCGCATCCGGCCAAGTTCCCTGACGCGGTGGAAAAGGCCAGCGGCATTCGCCCCCCTCTTCCAAATCGCATGGCCGATCTGTATGAGCGTCCGGAACGGGTGACGCGGGTGCAGAACGACCTCGCCGCCCTCGAATCCCTCATCCAGGAGCGTATTGCCAAGTGAGTGTTCAGATCGCCACCCTTTCCAACGGACTGCGCGTCGTGACCGAAAACATGCCCGGCCTGCAAAGTGCCGCGGTCGGGCTATGGGTCACGGCCGGAGGGCGGCACGAACGCAAAGAACAGAACGGCATCGCGCACTTCCTGGAACACATGGCCTTCAAGGGCACCAAGACCCGCAGCGCCCTGCAGATCGCTGAGGCGATCGAGGACGTGGGCGGCTATATCAACGCCTATACCTCGCGCGAGGTCACGGCCTACTACGCCCGCGTTCTGGAACCGGACGTGGCGCTGGCCGTGGACGTGATCGCCGACATCCTGCGGGACCCGGTGTTCGACCCCAGGGAAATCGAGGTCGAACGCCATGTCATCCTGCAGGAGATCGGCCAGGCGCATGACACGCCCGACGACGTGATCTTTGACTGGTTGCAGGAACAGGCCTATCCCGATCAGCCCATCGGCCGCACCATCCTCGGCGAGGCCGCGCGCGTGCAGGGGTTCGACCGTGGCGACCTCGCGGGCTTCGTGAACGAACATTACGGGCCGGACCAGATGATCCTGTCGGCCGCGGGCGCGGTGGATCATGACTCGCTGGTCAAACAGGCCGAGGCGCTCTTTGGCGACATGGTTCCGCGCAGCGCCCTGTCTGCCGATCCCGCACGGTTCCACGGCGGCGAAACGCGGCGGACCAAGGATCTTGAACAGGCGCACCTGGCTCTGGCCTTCGAGGCACCGGGGTATCGCGATCCGGCATTCTACACCGCCCAGATCTACTCCGTGGCCCTAGGCGGCGGCATGTCATCGCGGCTGTTCCAGGAAATCCGCGAGAAACGCGGCCTCTGCTACACCATCTTTGCCCAGAACGGCGCCTATGCCGACACCGGCATGACGACGATCTATGCCGGCACCTCCGGCGCCGAGATGCCGGAATTGATCACGCTGACCGTGGACGAAATGAAACGCAGCGCCGAGGACATGAGCCCCGCCGAGATCGAGCGTGCCCGCGCCCAGATGAAGGCCGGCCTGCTGATGGGCCTCGAAAGCCCCTCGTCCCGCGCCGAACGCAGCGCGCGCATGGTCCAGATCTGGGGAGAAGTCCCCGACATCGAGCGCACAGTCGCCAAGATCGACGCGGTCACGCGCGAGGACGTGTTGCGCTTTGCCGAGGCGCAGGCCGCAGAGGCCGCCGCCGCGATGGCGCTTTACGGTCCCGTCGCAGAGGCCCCCACGCTCTCCGAGCTGCAGGCACGCCGGGCGGCATGATGCTGGCGTTCCGGCGCAAGGTACAGCTCGAGACAGAGCGCCTGACGCTGCGCCCGCCCGTGCATTCCGATTTCACGCCCTGGTCGAACCTGCGCCGCGAAAGCCGCGAGTTCCTGACCCCCTGGGAGCCATCCTGGTCCACCGACCACCTGACGCGAAAGGCCTTTACCAACCGTGTCTACTGGGCCTCACGCTCGATCGGGACCGGCTCGGCCCTGCCGCTGTTCCTGATCCGCCGCGAGGACCAGGCGCTGCTGGGCGCGATCACGCTGGACAATATCCGCCGCGGCCCGGCACAGGCGGGTACGCTGGGCTACTGGATCGGCGAACGCTACACTCGGCGCGGCTACATGTCCGAGGCCATCGCCATGATGGTTCACCAGGCCTTCGAGAAGATGGGGCTGAGCCGGATGGAGGCCGCCTGCCTGCCGGAAAACGTCGCCTCGCGCGGGTTGTTGGAACAGTCGGGCTTCAAGTACGAGGGCGTGGCGCAAAGCTACCTGCAGATCAATGGCCGTTGGCGGACCCACGTGCTCTATGCCTCGTTGCGGTCGGACAGGCGTGGCCGGACCGAGGTCGGCTAGACGCCTCTGGGCCTCATCCTGATGCACAGAAAAGCATCCCCATACACTGACCGGCCGTTCCCGGCGAAATTGTGAATTTGGCCGGGGCCGCAGCCGCGCTACCCTTTCCGGGACGTCACCCGACAGGAGCGCCCAATGATCCGCCTTGCCGCCGCCCTTCTTTTCCTGACCGCCACGCTGGTACAGGCCCAGGAACAGCGCCGACCTTCGCACTGCATCGCCATAGCGGATGCGGCCCCGGGGATCGAATACCTGCACAAGGCTAGCTGGACCGCGCCGATCCCCGAATACACGGTTCGCATCCACTACATCGCCCATGCCTCCTTCCTGATCCAGACACGCGGCGGGCTGGAGGCCGTGACCGATTACAACGGAAATATCGGCACCACGCGGATGATCCCCGACATCGTCACCATGAACCACGCCCACACAACGCATTGGACCCATGCCGTCGATCCGGCCATCCCTCACGTCCTGCGCGGATGGGGAGAGGTCTTTGGCGAAGGCGTCGATCATTACCTGGACCTTGGTGAAATGCTGATCCGCAATGTCTCGACCGACATCCGCTCTGCCTATGGCGGGGACGAGCCGAACGGCAATTCCATCTTCATCTTCGAGGTCGAGGGCCTCTGCATCGCCCATCTTGGCCACTTGCACCACGAACCGACCGGCCGGCAATACGCCGCGCTTGGGCGGGCGGATGTGCTGATGGTGCCGGTGGACGGCGGCATGACGATGCCGCTGTCGACAGTCAAACGGATCGTCGACCGGCTGAAAAGCTCGGTCGTGATCCCGATGCACTGGTTCTCCGGCTACGCCCTGGAACGGTTCCTGGCCGACGTCAGCGACACCTTCCAGATCGACCGGCGCAGCGATGCGACGCTCGAGATCTCATTGCGCGACCTGCCGCGCCGACCCACCGTCATCGTGCTGCAGCCTCGCTACCTGACCGACCCGGACTGACCCGGCCCTCTTTGGGCGGCACACACCTCGGGGAGCGCGAGGGGCTGGCCCCCCGCTGACCCGCGTGCCACAAGTGCGGGCATCCGAAGAAAGAGGATGCCATGCCGCTTGCCCCCGCCGATCACGCCTTTGTCCAGCGCCTCTCGGCGCTGCTACCCGATGACACCCTGCGTCCCGCAGAGGCCCGCCACCGCGAGGAACCGCGTGGACGCTGGACCAGCACGGCGGAATGGATCGCCCTGCCCCGGTCCACGGAAGAGGTTTCCACGATCGTGCGGACCTGTGCCGAAACAGGCGTCGGCATCATCCCCCTTGGCGGCGGAACCGGCCTTGTCGGCGGCCAGCTGAAACCGGACGGCCCTGCACCTCTGATCGTCTCGCTGGAACGCATGTCGGCCATCCGTTCGGTCCACCCGCAGGAAAACGCGGCCGTGGTCCAAGCCGGCGCAATCCTGGCCGATGTCCAGAGCGCCGCTGCCGACGTGGACCGTTTGTTCCCATTGTCGCTGGCTTCCGAAGGCTCTGCCAGGATCGGCGGCTTGCTGGGAACCAATGCGGGCGGCATCAACACGCTGCGCTACGGCAATGCCCGCGACCAGGTTCTGGGACTGGAGGCAGTCCTGCCCGACGGGTCGGTCTGGCACGGGCTGAAACGGCTGCGCAAGGACAACACCGGCTATGACCTGCGCCACCTGCTGATCGGGGCCGAAGGCACATTGGGCATCATCACGGCAGCCAGCCTGAAACTGGCGCCCCGGCCCGCGGCCACCGGCACGGCCCTGCTGACGGTCCCCTCGCCCGAGGCAGCGCTGACCCTTCTGGCACTTGCGCGCGGCCAGCTGGGCGAGACGATCAGCGCCTTCGAGCTGATGCACCGCACCGGGTTCGACTTCCTGGCAGAGAAACTGCCCAACCTGCGCCAACCCTGGGACACGCCGCCAGAGTGGAGCGTGCTGATGGACATCGGCCTGGGGCGTGGCGCCGATCCTGCCGAGGCGCTGGAAACCCTCTTTGCCGCAGCGCATGAGGCCGACCTGGTCACGGACGGCATCGTGGCACAGTCGCTGACCCAGTCCGAGGCGCTCTGGACACTGCGAGAGCACATGTCCGAGGCAAACCGCCTTGTGGGGGCCGTCTCCAGCCACGACATTTCCGTCCCGCTTGGCGCCATCCCCGAGTTCATCTCGCGGGCCGGTCCGGCGCTGGCCCGGCTGGGGGACTGGCGCATCAACTGTTTCGGCCACGCAGGCGATGGCAACCTGCACTACAATGTGTTCCCGGTCCCGGGCCGGACCAAGGCCGACCATGTCGATCAGCGCGACGCGATCAAGACCTGCGTGCACGACCTTGTGCATGAACTGGGCGGTTCCGTCAGTGCAGAGCACGGCATCGGGCGGCTGAAGGTCGATGACCTTGAACGCTATGGCGATCCGGCCAAGCTCGCCGCGATGCGGGCGATCAAATCGGCACTGGACCCGAAGGGCATCATGAACCCGGGCGCGGTCCTGCGGGGCTGATCCCGGCGGGGTCCCGGTGCAGGCCCGGGACAGAGCCGCCTTACTGCGACATCACCCGGAACACGCAGCCGTCCGAGATCAACTCGGGCGGCGTCATGCACAGCCCCTTGGCGACCTGAAAGGCGGCCAGCACCTTGGGGACGTAATCCCGCGTCTCGGCGTAAGGCGGCACGCCCCCGTGCTGACCGATGGAGTTCTCGCCTGCGTTGTAGCCGGCGAGCACGAGGATTGGATCACCCTCGAATTTCTCCATCAGGAAGTCCAGAAAGGCGACCCCGCCCCGGATGTTCTGAACCGGATCGAAGGAATCCTTGACCCCGAAGCGCTCGGCGGTGGCCGGCATCAGTTGCATCAGCCCTTGTGCGCCCGCCTTGCTTTGCGCCCTGGGCGCGCCGGCGGACTCCACGGCGATCACTGCCAGGGCAAAGGCCGGCGAAACGCGGGTGCCCACTGTCTCCCGCAGAAGGTCGACGCCGTGGACCTGCGCGATGTCCTGCAGCGCCTGCAGGCGCGGGCCGCCGACGCTCTGCCCCTCGGGGCCCTTGGTCAGCGTGGCCAGCGCGGGGGCCAATCGTCCCGGCCCGGTGGCCGTAGCCTCGGGCGAAACGGCGGTCCAGAACCAGGAGTAGCTACCCAGCGGGACTGAAGGCACGGCAGCCAAGGCGGCGGTTGCCTGCGGTGCCGCGGTCGGCGCCTTTGCGGGTGCAGAGGGCAGCGGCGGCGCCACAGCCGGGTTGGCACGCGGCGCGATCTGGACGGTGATGCGTTTCTTGACCCCGGCCTTGGGGGGCGTCACCCGCTTGAAAGTGAAATCCTGAGCCGGTGCCCCGGTCCCATCCTGTGCCTGGGCGCCCTGCGCACAGGCCAAACTGGCCGCAATTGCGGCGCAAATCAGCATTCTGACGACCATGGGCCTGCTCGATCCCCGTTTTTCGGTCTGACTTTTCCACAGTCTCGCACAATCCGCGGAATTTATCCATCAGTGTTGCGAAAGGCCGAACCGGCGCCTTCGAAAGCAGGCATTCCAGGGCCGAAATTAACGGTCTGGACATCCAGAAAACAGAATTTTTTGAAACCAATACAAGTACCTATATGGATTCTCTCAAAAATCCGACCCGGCTGCAAAATCAATCCATTCGAGCCACACTCTCGCCCCAAACCAACTGCTTAATAAGTTCATACCGACGAGGGACAGGGCAAGGTGAGAGAGGCCCGCAACGCCCAAGACGGTCGCTGAAAGCAAAGCAAGATATCTACGGAGAGAGACCAATGATCAACTTCATCAAGAGCTTCCGCAAAGACGAAAACGGCGCCGTGACTGTCGACTGGGTTGTCCTGACCGCAGCCGTCGTGGGCCTGGCCGTCGCCGCCTACACCACCATCGAGACCAACTCGCAGACGCTGATCGACAACGCCGCCGCACGCGTCGCTCTCGAAAACGACTTCTAAGTCGGGCGCGGCCTGAGCGCCGCGTATCCCTCATGGCCTGGCCGCCTGGCGGCTGGCCCTCCCTACCGCACATGAAATGACCGACCGAGAGGTCGACCGGAGAAAACCAATGATCAACTTCATCAAGAACTTCCGCAAAGACGAAAACGGCGCCGTGACTGTCGACTGGGTTGTCCTGACCGCAGCCGTCGTGGGCCTGGCCGTCGCAGCCTACACCACAATCGAGACCAACTCGCAGACGCTGATCGACAACGCCGCCGCACGCGTCGCTCTCGAAAACGACTTCTAAGTCGGGCGCGGCCTGAGCGCCGCGTATCCCCCTGGGCCCGGCCGCCTGGCGGCTGGCCCTCCCTACCGCACATGACATGACCGACCGAGAGGTCGACCGGAGAAAACCAATGATCAACTTCATCAAGACATGACCGACCGAGAGGTCGACCGGAGAAAACCAATGATCAACTTCATCAAGAACTTCCGCAAAGACGAAAACGGCGCCGTGACTGTCGACTGGGTCGTCCTTACCGCAGCCGTCGTGGGCCTGGCCGTCGCCGCCTACACCACCATCGAGACCAACTCGCAGACGCTGATCGACAACGCCGCCGCACGCGTCGCTCTCGAAAACGACTTCTGAGTTGCCTGATCGCCCGATGGCGATCACCTGAAGACCCAGGCGCGCGCCCGCCGCGGCGCGCGCCTTTTTCACAACCGCATTTCTGCTTGTGCGGTCCAGCCCGGAGTAACACCATGCGTGATCTGATGAGAGCCTTTGCGGCCGAGGAAGATGGTGCCGTGACCGTGGACTGGGTCATTCTGACCGCCGCAATCGTCGGTTTCTGCATCGCGGCCTATACCGCGGCGGAAAACTCGACGCTCGGCCTGCGCGACGGCCTTGCCGCCGAACTTGTCCGCCAGAACGACTTCTGACCCCCTGCTGCCACGACATTCGCAAGGGCGGCCCGTTGCGCGGGCCGCCCGTCGCCGCGTTCTGCCACAGGAGGGCAGAGGCGTCGCCAAACCGCCCAGCGAGTGTCCCGTTCTTGCCGCATTCCCCCGCCAGGATGATCCGGGCCGGGAAACCGGCGAATCCAAGTTTGTCCAAGTGAGGTGACATATGCGACTCGTATTCGGACTTGTGCTGATCGCCGGCCTCGCCCTGGCGGGCTTTGCCGTCTACATGGCGCAGAATTACATCGGGGCGTACGAGAGCGCCCTGGCAGAAGAGCGTGCCAAGGCAGGCGCCTCTGTTCCGGTGGCCAAGGTCTTCATCACGAAACGCGCCATCAACTACGGCGAAGAGATCAAGCCGGAGGACGTCGTGCTGACCCACTGGCCCAGGCAGGCCCTCCCCGAGGACTATTTCGACGAGGAAAATCCCTTCTTCGTCGACGGCCAGGAACCCCGCCTCGCCATGCGCCCGATCGAGAAGGCCGAAGTGCTGATGAAGGTGAAGGTGTCCGAACCCGGCGGCGACGCAGGCCTGACCTCGCGCCTTGATCGTGGGCAGCGCGCCTTTGCGATCAAGGTCGACGTGGCTTCGGGCGTGTCCGGTTTCCTGCGTCCGGGCGACCGGGTCGATGTCTACTGGACAGGCCGCCTGCCCGGCGAGATCGGTGAACGCTCGTCCGGCGAGGTAACCAAGCTGATCCAGACCGGTATCCGCCTGATTGCCATCGACCAGACCGCCGACACTGAATACAACACCGCAACCATTGCCCGCACCGTGACCGTGGCCGCCAGTCCGCAACAGGTCGCCGCCCTTGCGCAGGCCCAGTCGACCGGAAAGCTGTCTCTGTCGCTGATGTCCCAGCTGGACGATACCGTTGCCGAGGCGATCGAGGTGGACCAGCGGTCACTTCTGGGGATCGTGGCCGAGGAACGCGCCGAGAAGAAAGCCGACAAGACCTGCACCACCCGGGTGCGTCGCGGCGCCGAAGTGGTCGAGATCCCGATCCCCTGCACCAACTGACGCGCAAATTCGAACGGCGAATTCAACCGCTTGAAAAGATCAGGCCCCTGCCTTGGCGGGGGCCTCTTGTTGCGAAAATACCCGGCGTGTTGCGGGTTGTCCACATAAGCCGCAACACTGAAGCCATTGATTCTTGCAAAAAAACACGAAATGCCGCATGTTCGGGAAAAATGCAGGCGTCAGACCTGCGTCCGAGCAGTGATCGAGAGGCAGGTCACATGACCATTGACAGATTCCTGAAGACGGCCCTCCTGGGCCTGTCGCTTGCGGTCGCCCCGCTGGCGGTGCAGTACGCACAGGCGGACAACCTGCGCATCCTGCGCAATGGCACGCAACCTGTGCTCAACGTCCCGATGAACCGCGCACTGGTGGTCGAAAGCGATATTCCCTTTGCGGAATTGTCCATCGCCAATCCTGCGATCGCGGACATCTCGTCGTTGAACGACCGCAATATCTACGTGCTCGGCAAGGCGCCTGGAACGACGACGCTCACCATTCTCGACGCGGCGGGTGAGCTGATCTCGAACGTCGATATCCGCGTCTCGCCCGATGTGTCCGAGTTCAAGGAACGGCTGCGCCAGATCCTTCCCCAGGAAAAGATCGAGGTGCGCACCGCCAATGACGGCATCGTGCTGTCGGGGACCGTGTCGTCGACGGCCAGGATGCAACGCGCCCTGGACCTTGCACAGCGCTATGCGCCCGACCGCGTGTCGAACCTGATGTCCGTGGGCGGCGTGCAGCAAGTCATGCTGAAGGTCCGTTTCGCCGAGATGGAACGCACAGCGGCCAAGATGCTGCGAACCTCGCTGGCCACCGGCGGATCGGTTGCAGGCGGCGATCTCGGCCTTGAACTGGGGACCTTGAGCGCCGCTTCGGATGCGGCGGTCGACGCCGTCGCCGACAAGCTGGCACCGCAGGGACTGGACGTCGAGGGCGCAGTTCTCTTTGGTTTCAACGCCGGCGGGCTCGAAGTGGGCATCATGCTGGAGGCGCTGGAACGCAAGGGCATCGTGCGCACCCTGGCCGAACCGAACCTGACCGCACTGTCGGGCCAGGAGGCAAAGTTCCTGGCAGGTGGCGAATACCCCGTCCCGGTCAGCCAGCAGAACAATACCATCACCATCGAGTACAAGCCCTTCGGCGTGGAGCTGAACTTCATCCCCCGGGTGGTCGATGGCGACCTGATCAACCTCGAGCTCGAGGCCGCGGTCTCGTCGATCGACACCAACAACTCGATCGTTCTTTCGGACATCTCGATCAACGGCTTCAAGCGACGCGAAACCTCGACCACTGTCGAACTGCGTGACGGCGAAAGCTTTGCCATCGCGGGCCTGCTGATGGACGATTTCACCGACCGCAACTCGCAGCTGCCCTGGCTGGGCGACGTGCCGGTGCTGGGCGCGCTCTTCCGCAGCGCGGAATACCAGCGCTCGCAGTCCGAACTGGTGATCATCGTGACCCCGCACCTGGTGACGCCGACGCGAGGCGAATACCTGGCCCTTCCGACCGACCGCGTTGTTCCCCCGACCGAACGTGACCTCTTCCTGCGTGGCAAGGTCGCCGGCAAGCCGGGGCAGAAGGCGCCGAATTCCGGGGCCGCGGGTGAAGTGGCCAAGCAGGACTTCACCGGCTCCTACGGATATGTGATGGATTGATGCAGAGGCGAATGATGATCAGGCTTCCCTTTTCCGCCGCGCTGACCGCGGGCCTCTTGATCGCCGGATGCAGCCAGGCCCCTGTCGGGTTTGACCGCGAGGCGGGCGCGCTGATCGACACCGGTCACTTCGGCAATGCCACTATGAACAATCACCAGCTGATGACCGGCGAAAAGCAGATCATCTACGACATGTCGCAACGCTTTGCCTCCGAAGTGATGACGACGGTGAACTTTGCCTTCAACAGCGCCGTTCTGGACCACGGCGCGCGCGACACGCTGCGCGAACAGGCCCAGTGGATCCGCCAGTTCCCGGAAATCCGGTTCCGCGTCTACGGTCACACCGACAAGGTCGGCAGCAACGGCTACAACAAGAGCCTGGGCCTGCGGCGGGCCAATGCGGTCGTGAACTACCTCGTCAGCCAGGGCATCAGCCGTTCGCGCCTCGAAGCCGTCGTTTCCTACGGCGAGACACAGCCGCTGATTGTGACCGAGGGCCGCGAACGCCGCAACCGCCGCACCGTGACCGAGGTGTCGGGCTTTGTGTCCAGCCACCCCACGGTGCTGGATGGCAAATATGCCGAGGTGATCTATCGCGAGTATATCAACAGCGCCGAACCCAAGACCGGGCTGACCGGACAGCAGGGACAGGATCTCGCGATCACCGAGTGATCCTGACTTGGGACCGGCAAGGAAAGGGGCCAAACGGCCCCTTTTTTCATGTCCGCGCACGGGAGGGTCATTCATGCGCATGCACCATACTCGTTTGAATTGATCGAATAATCCTATTGACCACTGGAGGGATGCGAGGGCGTACCAAGGCCCGCCGTCAGTCCCCGTTCACCGTACAATTTCGGTTTTTTGGCCCAAATGTTGCCTCGATTATGGGGGACTGTCGCCTTGGAGAACCAGTGCGTGCGCAAATCCCGAGTCGCGCACCGCGGGTCCGGGGGACTTCTCTTAGCCACGTCCACCCGGTCCGGCAAAAGTAAAGGACGACAGGCATGACCAACGCGACACAACAGCAAACGGAGCCGGCGCCGATCGTCGCCTGCACCATCAGCCGCGACGTCCAGAACTTCGACCTGCTCATCGACGACATGGAAGCCCTGCTTGGAGAAGGATGGGGGGACCTCGGCTTCGACGAGGCCACGGCCTTCCTGAACCAGCCTGACGGACGGTCGCTGGAATTCGTGGCAATGGCCATCGACGCCATCGACGAGCCGGACCTGCCGATGTTGTCCCAGGTCATTCACGCCGCCAAGGAAAATGGCGTTAAGGTCATCCTGATCGCCGAAGACGTGACGCCCGCCTCGTTGCACCATCTCTTGCGCGACGGGGCCGATGAATTCGTGCCCTACCCCCTGCCCGAGGGTGAGCTGGCCGGGGCCTTGGAACGCCTGCGCCAGCCTGCACCCGCCGCCGTTCAGTCCGAACCCGCGCCCGCCACCAATGCCGAAGGCGTCCGCCTGTCCGGTGGCGGTGACGGCGTGTTGATCGCCGTTCACGGCCTTGCCGGCGGCGTCGGCGCCACGACCCTGGCGGTGAACCTGGCCTATGAGCTGGCCACCGGCGGAAAGGAAAAACAGCCCAAGGTCTGCCTGATCGACCTTGGACTGCAGTTCGGCTCTGTCTCGACCTATCTCGACCTGCCCCGCCGCGAAGCCGTCTACGAAACCCTGTCCGACATCGAGGCGATGGACGGTGACAGTTTCGGCCAGGCACTGGTCAGCTTCGAGGACAAGATGCAGGTCTTTACCGCACCCTCGGACATCCTGCCACTGGACATCATCGGACCGACCGAGATCAAACGCCTGCTGGACATCACGCGTGAGCATTTCGACTATGTCATCGTCGACATGCCCTCCACCGTCGTGCAGTGGACGGAAACCGTGCTGACAGAGGCGCAGCTGTATTTCGCGCTGATCGAACTGGACATGCGGTCGGCCCAGAACACGCTGCGCCTGAAACGGGCGCTGCAATCCGAGGAACTGCCTTTCGAGAAGATCCGCTTTGCGCTCAACCGGGCGCCGAAATTCACCGACCTGCAGGGCAAGAGCCGCGTCAAGCGGCTGGCCGACAGCCTGGCGATCTCGCTGGACGTGCAGCTCCCGGATGGCGGCCGAACCGTCATGCAGGCCTGCGACCACGGGCTGCCGCTGGCCAGCCACGCGGCCAAGAACCCGCTGCGCCGCGAAATCGTCAAGCTTGCCCAGCAGCTCAACGCCATCGGCGACAGCGACGCCGAAGCCGCCTGATCCAGGGGATATACATGTTCTCGCGTTACAAGAAAAACTCCGCTCCCGGCGCCCAGCCGGTCAAGGCCCCTGCCCCGGCGGCCCCGGCCGCCGCGCAGCCTGCCGTCCAGCCCACAGCCGTGCGACGCAAGGCGAAACCCGCCGCACAGGCGGCCCCCGTGGACAAGGAAAAGAAGCGCAAGGAACGGCTTGGCGAAATCAAGCTGGAACTACACCGCGCTCTCTTGGAAAACCTGAACCTGGCCGCGCTGGACAAGGCCTCGGAAGGGGAGCTGCGCGAGGAAATCAGCGCGATCGCCAACGAGACGTTGCAGGAGAAGGGCGTCGTTCTGAACCGCGACGAACGCCGCGCGATGATGGCCGATCTCTACGACGAGGTGAAGGGGCTCGGCCCTCTGGAACCACTGCTCAAGGACGAGACGATCTCGGACATCCTGGTCAACGGTCCCCAGCAGATATTCATCGAACAGAACGGCAAGCTGACGCTGTCGGACGTGACCTTCAAGGATGAACGCCACCTGATGCGGATCATCGACAAGATCGTCTCGGCCGTGGGCCGGCGCGTCGATGAATCGAACCCCTACGTCGACGCCCGTCTGGCGGATGGGTCGCGTTTCAACGCGATGGTACCGCCCGTGGCCATCGACGGCAGCCTTGTGTCCATCCGGAAGTTCAAGAAGGACAAGCTGGGCATCGACGACCTGGTGAACTTCGGCGCCTTCACCGAGGAAATGGCCGTCTACCTGCAGGCCGCCGTCGCCACGCGCCTGAACATTATCGTCTCGGGCGGGACGGGCTCGGGCAAGACCACGACGCTCAACGCGCTGTCCAGTTTCATCGACGACAGCGAACGCATCCTGACCATCGAGGACACCGCCGAACTGCAGCTGCAGCAGAGCCACGTCGGCCGCATGGAAAGCCGCCCGCCCAACGTCGAGGGCAAGGGCGCCGTCACCCCGCGCGACTGCCTGAAAAACGCCCTGCGGATGCGTCCCGACCGTATCATCGTCGGCGAGACTCGCGGCGAGGAGGTCATCGACATGCTGCAGGCCATGAACACCGGCCACGATGGCTCGATGACCACGATCCATGCCAACAGCGCCCGCGATGGTGTTGCGCGTCTGGAAAACATGATCGCGATGGCGGGGATCGAGATGCCGCTCAAGGCCATGCGCAGCCAGATCGCAAGCGCGGTCAACCTGATCGTCCAGGCCAGCCGCCTGCAGGACGGCTCGCGCCGCATGACCTCGATCACCGAGATCACCGGCATGGAAGGCGATGTGATTTCAATGCAAGAAATCTTTCGCTTCCAGCGCGTCGGCCTGACCCCCGATAACAAGATCATCGGCCATTTCACGGCCACCGGCGTTCGCAGCGCCTTTGCCGAACGGTTCCGGATGTGGGGCTACGACGTGCCCGCCTCGATCTACGAACCCTTCAGACCGGAGTAACGCATATGCTCAGCGCAGAACCGATCATCTACGGCGGGATCTTCCTGGGCGTGCTGATCCTGGTCAACGGCGTCTACCTCGTCGCCTTCGGCAAGTCGATCAGCCTCACCAACCGGGTCAACCGCCGGCTGGAGATGCTCGACAAGGGCGAACGCCGAGAGGACGTCCTGGCCAAGCTCCGCAAGGAGATGGACCAGCACATGCAAAGCCGTTCGCTGCCCATCTACTCGATGCTGGCGAGCAAGGCCCAGAAAGCGGCGCTTGCCTTCACGCCGCAACAGTTGATCCTTGTCATGGTCGCAGCCTCCGTCTTTGCCTTCGTCGGCCTCAGCATCGGGACAGAGGCAGGCGCCGCCGTGCGCGCTGTCATGTCCGTCTTCATGGGCGTGGGCGGTGTCTATTTCTGGGTCAATCACCGCGCCAAGAAACGCCTCAGCATGATCGAGGAACAGCTACCCGACGCGGTGGAACTGATGGTCCGTTCCTTGCGCGTGGGGCACCCGTTCAGCTCGGCCATTTCGATCGTCGCCAAGGAACTCAAGGACCCGCTGGCCACGGAATTCGGCATCATCGCGGATGAATCGACCTATGGCCGTGACGTGGGCGAGGCACTGAAGCACATGGCCGAACGGCTGGACATGCAGGACTTGCGCTTTCTGGCCGTGGCCGTGGCGATCCAGCAGCAGGCCGGCGGCAACCTGGCCGAGATCCTCGAAGGCCTGGCCAAGGTGATCCGCGCCCGTTTCCGCCTCTTCCGCCGGGTCAAGGCGATCACTGCCGAGGCGCAATGGTCAGGCAAGTTCCTGTCAGGTTTCCCGGTCGCGGCGCTGATCTTCATCCAGGTCGCCAAGCCCGACTACTATGACGAGGTGCTCGATCACCCCTGGTTCATTCCCGCCTGCTTCATTGTCGGCATCATGCTGGTCGCGAACATGATCGTCATGCGCTGGCTGGTGAATATCAAGGTCTGAGAAAGGCTGCCCCAATGCTCGACACGCTCAACACGATGATCACCGATACGCTGGGTCCCGCCGGTCCGCTGATCGTGGTCGCGGGACTGGCGGCGCTCCTGATCGTCGCCACCATCCCGATGTTCCTCAACTCCCGCCCCGACCCGCTGGACAAGCTCAAGCAGGACGGCAAGAAACGCATGGACGCAGAGACCCGCGCCGTGTTGCGGGAAAAGAGCAAGAACGAAAAGCTCAACAAGTATGCGCAGTTCCTGGAACCGCAGGACGCCAAGGAATACTCCGAGATCCGCACCAAGCTGATGCAGGCCGGCTACCGGTCCAAGGACGCGGTGCAGATCTACTACTTCCTGCAATTCGCGCTGGGGATCGCCCTGCTCTGCGCAGGGGTCGTGTACTACATCTTCTTCATCGACCCAGAGACGGCAACGATGCAGACCAAGCTGATGTATATCCTCGGCCCCGGCTGCCTTGGCTACATGGCGCCCAAGTACTGGGTCAACAAGCGGGTCGCCAGCCGCCAGGAACAGATCCAGCAGGGCTTTCCTGACAGCCTGGACATGATGCTGGTCTGCGTCGAGGCAGGCCAGTCGATGGACCAGTCCATCGTCCGCGTCGCCCGCGAGTTGCGCAGTTCCTTCCCTCCGCTGGCCGAGGAATACGAGATCATCAGCTACGAGATGAAGGCCGGCAAGGACAAGAGCCAGGTCCTGAACGACATGGCCGACCGCTGCGGCCTGCCCGACATCTCGTCCTTCGTCACCGTGCTGAACCAGGCGGCGACCTTCGGCACCTCGATCTCCGATGCGCTGCGGGTCTACGCCGGCGAAATGCGTGACAAAAGAGTCATGCGTGCCGAGGAAGCTGCGAACAAACTGCCGACAAAGATGACGCTGACCACTATGATGCTCACGGTGCCGCCGCTGCTGATCATTCTCGTGGGCCCGTCCGCGGTTGGCATTTCCGAAATGGGCTCGATGGCTGTGGGCAACTGACCGCATGAAACAGGCTCTTTGGGCCGCCCTGATGACGCTGCCGCTGGCCGCCTGCACCGCAGGCGGCCCGTTCGCGCATAACGAACCCGCCTCACCCTACGCACCCGGCCTCGACCCCAGGGGCGAAGCGGTGGATGGGTTGACCGTGGGCCACCGCCTGATGGCCGCCGGCCAGCACGAACTCGCGCTCGAGGCCTTTACCCGCGCCGCCGCCGACCAGGGACTGACCGCCGAGGTCCTGATGGCCCTGGGGTCCGCCAACCTGGCGCTGGGGCGGTTGCACCAGGCCGAACCGCTGCTGCGCCGCGCCGTAAAGGAAGAACCGGACTGGGCCGAAGCCTGGAACAACCTCGGCATCGTGCTGATCGAAAAGGGTGAGACCGCCGAGGCCTCCGAGGTCTTCCGCCGGGCCTTTGCGTTGGACAATGGCCAAAGTGACTCAATTCGCGACAATCTTCGCTTGGCGCTCGCAAAAATGGAAAATTCCGTTTATGGTGATGAGTTAGAGCAAGAATACAAGATCGTACGCCGCGGGCACGGGGACTACCTGATCCGGCGCACTGGCGGCTGACGATCATCCGCCCCGGACAACGGGGCAAAAGAACAACCGCCGAAAAGGCGGGCGAGAGGCAGAGCAGCACAAGGACGCAGGCAAAATGCGCCATCCCATCATCGTTTCCCTCTGCGCGGCGGGCGTCGTCGCGCTGTCGGCCTGTGACAAGGGCATCGACACCGCCGAAATGGACCGCAAGTTCCAGGGCGTGAACGTGGTCGACGAAAGCGACCTGAACGAGGTCATGCTGACCGTGGGCGACCCGAACGAGGCCGTGGCCTATTTCCAGCGCACGCTCAAGGAAAACCCCGACCGGATCGACATTCGCCGCGGCCTTGCCCAGTCTCTGGTCCGGGCCAAGCGCATCCCCGAGGCCAAGGTGGCCTGGGCCAAGGTCGTCGAGCACGAGGACTCGACCGATGACGACCGGGTGCAACTGGCCGATGTCCTGATCCGCGCGGGCGAATGGGACCAGGCGGAAAAGGTGCTGGACGCGATCCCGCCCACCGTCGAGACCTACAAGCGTTACCGGCTGGAGGCGATGATCGCCGATAGCAACAAGGAATGGAAAAAGGCCGACAGCTTTTACGAGGTCGCGGTGGGCCTGACGACCAAACCCGCCTCGGTGCTGAACAACTGGGGGTATTCCAAGCTGACGCGTGGCGATCTACCCGAGGCCGAAAAGCTCTTCCTCGAGGCCATCCGCCACGACGACAAGCTGTATACCGCCAAGAACAACCTGGTCATGGCGCGCGGCGCGCAGGGTAAGTACATCCTGCCCGTCATCCCCATGACCCAGGTCGAAAAGGCGGAACTTCTGCACACGCTGGGCCTGGCCGCGATCAAGAGTGGTGACGTCAAGACCGGCAAGGCCCTGCTGCGCGAAGCGATGGAGACGCACCCGCAGCACTTCGAGGCCGCGGCCCGGGCGCTGGCGGCGCTTGACGAGGCCTGAGATCCATGTCGCTGAGTGCCGCCGCGGCCCTGTGGTTCCTGCCCTTCGTCCTGCCGATCTGTGTCTATATCTGCTACACCGACATGAAGGGGATGCGCATCCCCAACCATGCGGTTGTGGCGCTGTTCCTGGTTTACCTCTTCGTGGGCGTGGTCGCCTTGCCGCTGGATGTCTATTTCTGGCGCTACCTGCATCTTGTCGTGGTGCTGGTGGCGGGCATCGCGCTGAATGCGGGCGGGGCGATGGGGGCCGGCGACGCGAAATTCGCCGCCGCCGCCGCCCCCTTCATCCACATCGGGGACCTGCGGTTCCTGATGGCGCTCTTTGCCGCCAACCTGCTGGCGGCCTTCGTGGCGCACCGCCTGGCCAAGCGCACGCCGCTGCGCCACCTGGCACCCCACTGGCACAGCTGGGAGGCCGGGTCGAAATTCCCGATGGGGCTTGCCCTGGGCGGAACACTGGCGATCTACCTCGGGTTGGGGTTGTTCTACGGGGCGTGACACCGGCACGCCCTGCCCCGGCGGGCGGTTCGGAATTTCCGCAGTCGCTCCCTCATCCTGCCACAATCCCCTGCCAGTCTGCTTGCCAAAGCAGTTAAGGGCAGATCCGACATGAACATGGAAACCGGCGCCGTCCTGGCCCCGCCGCAGCCACGGCGGATCGAGGAAATGAAGCTTCCGCTGGTGATGATGCGTGACATCGTGCTCAAGACGATGTTCCGCAAGAACACCAACATCGTGACGGATCTTGCACGCACCGTCTGCCTTCCGGTGACGGTCGCGCAGGAATTGATCGACATGTGCCGCGGCCAGGGCCTGATGGAGGCGATGGGCACGCTCGGCCCCTCGGGCGAGGTCTCCTCCGAGATGCCATACCAGTTGACGGACAGCGGAAAGGCCCGCGCGCTGGATGCACTCGCACAGTCCGAATACTTCGGCGCCATGCCGATCCCGCTGGATGTCTACGCCGAACAGGTCAAGCGCCAGTCGATCCGCAACATCCAGATCACCCGCGATCAGTTGACCGGCGCGATGGGCCACCTGGTCCTGCCCGAAGACCTGATTTCCAACCTCGGGCCCGCCGTTTCCTCGGGCCGGTCGATCCTCATGTACGGCCCACCGGGCAACGGCAAAAGCTCGATCTCCAACGGCATCCGCGATGCAATGGGCGACAGGATATACGTCCCCCGCGCCATCGAGTATTCCGGCCAGGTCATCACGGTCTACGACCCGATCGTGCATTCCAAGGCCGAGGACGACGCCGAAGACCCCAACGCCCTGCGCCGCCGCGCGCGTTTTGACAGGCGTTATGTCCTGTGCCAGCGGCCCACGGTCATCACCGGGGGCGAACTGTCGCTCAAC
This sequence comes from Mameliella sp. LZ-28, assembly GCF_012274245.1. Lineage (NCBI taxonomy): Bacteria > Pseudomonadati > Pseudomonadota > Alphaproteobacteria > Rhodobacterales > Roseobacteraceae > Antarctobacter > Mameliella sp. LZ-28. The sequence goes on from NZ_JAANYX010000036.1 coordinate 225,816, forward strand.
ATGCTCGACCTCGTCTACAACCCCACGGCGCGCACCTACCAGGCGCCATTGCAGCTGAAATCCACCGGCGGCATCTTCATCGTCGACGACCTTGGCCGCCAGGCCGAACCACCGCAGAAGCTGGTCAACCGCTGGATCGTGCCGCTGGAGGAATCCAAGGACATCCTTGCCCTGCAGTCGGGCGAAAAGTTCGAAGTGCCTTTCGACACGCTGGTGATCTTCTCGACCAACTTCCACCCGAACGAGATCTTCGACCAGGCCGCGCTGCGCCGGATCTTCTTCAAGATCAAGATCGACGGGCCGAACCAGCAGGATTTCCTCAAGATCTTCAGCCTTGTGGCCCGCAAGAAGAAGATGCAACTGGACGAGGCAAGCCTCGTCCACCTGCTCAAGAACAAGTACCCGACGATCAAGAACATCTACGCGAATTACCAGCCAGTCTTCCTGATCGACCAGATGATCGCCGTCTGTGATTTTGAGGGCATCCCTTACAAGATGACCCCCGAGTTGATCGACCGCGCCTGGAGCAACATGTTCGTGAAGGACGAAAAAATCGTGAAGTGAGGGTGGCTTGCCCGGTCCCCTCTGTGCGCGAGGGGGCTAACCCTCCCTGATCCGTGCCATCCAGATCGGCAACAGAAGGCTGAGGATCAACAACCGCATCACATGGTGTGCCGCCACATAGGCCGGGTCCAGCCCAAGGGTCACGGCGATGGCGGCCATCGCCTCGACCCCGCCGGGGGCATAGGCCACGATCAGGACGGCGGGCGGCACGCCCATCAGGACCAGAGCAACCGTCACCGCCATCAAGGTGGTGATCACGTTGACCAGTGTGAGCCAGGCACCGGCCACGACCGAGTTGCGCAGCACGGCCCCGCTTTGTCCCGCGAAACGAGAGCCGATCATCGTCCCCATCACCACAAAAGCCGCGTCGCCCAGCCCCGCCGAGAGGCGCCCGGGCGTCAGGTCAGTCACATGGCCCAGCGCACTGACCGTCATGCCCGCCATCAGGAAAGCCGCCGGCACGCGCAGCTTCTGGTAGCCATAGCCCACAATCAGACCCGCAAGCCCCAGCAGGCCCAGCGAGATCAGCGTCATGTCGGCCACCGGAAGGAGGGTCGCCCCGCTGGCGCCAAAGACGACGCTGACCAGAAGCGGCACGCAGAGCGTCAGGAACAGGACCCGGATGCTCTGGATCACCGCGATCTGTGCCGTGGGGCCGCCCTGTTCCAACGACATGCTGAGCACGTAACTCAGGTGTCCCGGCGCCGAGGCAAGGATCGCATCACGTTGGCTGAAGCCCATCCAGCGCACCATGCCGGCTTTCGCGATCGCCAACCCCAAGGGCAGGCTGGTACCGAGGACCGCGATGCTGAGCGGCCAGGAGGCCGCCGCCTGCAGTGTCTCCGGCGTGACACCGGTTCCGATGTTGACGCCCAGCAGGATAAAGGCCGTTGTCCGCATCCAGACCGGCAGGTCGAACCGCAGGCCTGCCAACCCGGCCAGCGTGACCCCCACGGCGGAACCGGTCAGCGCCGCGGCCGGAAAGCCGATCAGCCCGAAGACCAGCGCGCCCAGCGCACCCGCGCAAAAGGCCAGGAGAGTTCCGGTAAGGTGGGACATGCCGGACCGGTTTATCCATCCAGATTGACCTACGCCAGCCCCCGGGACAGCCTTCGACGCGGTGCCATGCGGAATGGTTTTGCGCCGGTGCGATTTTGCGCTTGACGGCGGCGCGCGGCTTCCGTATCCGACCCCCCACACTGCTTGGCGCGGTAGCTCAGTTGGTTAGAGCGAACGACTCATAATCGTTAGGTCGGGGGTTCGAGTCCCCCCCACGCCACCATTCCTCCCCTTCATTTTCGAATTCACGCCCGGGTCGGGTCCGATGTCTTGTCGCGGATGACCTGTCCCCGGAAAAGAGAGGCGCTGCCCCCCTTTCCCAACCCTTTTTCGGACCTTTCAGGCAGAAAGGTCCATGCCATCGACCTCGGCCCAGATATCGCCCCAGACCGCCCTGGCCTTGCCCCGGTGGCGCGCAGCCTTTGCGGCTTCGAGATTGTCCATCATGCCGTCGCCCCTGACCACGATCAGGCCAACCATGCCGACGGCGTAATGCGGCTGACACTGGTAGCCGTAGAACCCGGGGGTGTCGAAGGTCACTTCGATCTCCTCGTTGATCCGGCCCCGGAACGGTTCCGCACCGTCGGGGATCATGTCGTCGGCGGACTGGGCGTTGTGGCCCTTGTCGGTGGCCAGGAACTTGACGCTGTCGCCGGGCTCGATCACAGCGATTCGCGGAAAGAACACCTGCCGCAGCTTGCGATCCTCGGGGTGCTGGTTCAGCATCTGGATTTCATGTGTCGTCGCCGCAAGCACCCGACCGGGCAGGGTCAGGGCCAGCGTGGCCGAAGCCGCAGCAGAAAGAAGCGCGGTGCGTCGTGTGATGAAACGGGTCAAGTCTTCCTCCATCGGGATTGCACACCGGTCCCCTTGGGAAGGCCAGCGCGGGATGCCGGCACGTTGCGGCAATCCCCGGAACCTTGTCCAGCGTGGCGCAGCCCCATAGGCCGGTTTCCGCGTTGTGAATTAGACCTCAGGGTCCGTCTGACATCCGGAAACGGGCGTGATGCGGCGCTTTGTCCGCAGCTCAGGCAGAGGCACGGACCGACCACCGGGACCGGCCCGCCGCAAAGGCCAGAAACAGACCGGACACCGCCACCATGACAACAACCATGACCGCCACCGGAACCGCCACCGGGCCGCGGGGGACGGCAAGTTCCAGCGGCTTACCCGGCGACAGGTGCACATGGCGGTCCCGGAGTGGCCCGCCAAAGCCATGATCCTGCACCAACAGGTCCAATCCCTCGGGGTTGGGCAGGCGCAGAGTGATTGGTGCGCCGGGGTCATCCGGGTATGCCACGAAACCGGCGTAGAGATAGAGATCCCGCAGGCCTCGCGGGGCCTCCGGCGCGGGGACACCGCAGACGGAAATCGCCGTCAGCCCGTCCAGCGGTGTGACAAACGGCAGGGGCTGGTTCAGCGGATGCACCATCAGGGACATGCCTTCGAACGTTGCCGTCTGCCCGGCGATACGCGCCTCGACCCGCTCCCACAGCGCATCCGCGATCTGCCAGGTTCCCTCCTGCAGGCTCTCGAAACGCACACGCCCGTCCGGCCCTATCAGCATTCCGGCATCCAGGCCAAAGGTGTCGACCGCCGTCAGGACGGGCATGCCCATGAATATCTCGACAGAGCGGTCATCGCGGGCAACGATCAACTCGACCCGATCGGCCAGGACCGGCGAGCAGGTCAGACCGCCGGCAACCACCAGCGCCGTCCGTGCCAAGATCCTTCGCAGCCACCGCATCCTATCCCTTTCGTCCCCTCGCTGGCCTATCTGCCTTCACAGCCCCGACAGCACAAAGCGCACCATGGACGCGGGCGGCAAGACGGTCATTCGTATCCCGTCATCTCAAGATAGCCGCGTCCCGCGTGGCTGCCACCGACGCGCACCGGCCCTTCCCAGTAGGGGATCGAAACCGCCATCCATGCTTCAGGGTTCAGCGCCTCGACCGTCACGTCGATGTCCCGGTCCGAAAGCCTCACGCGCCAGGTCACCGGGATCTCTCGCCCGGCGACCTCTGCGTCCTGCAATGGTTCTACGGTCAGGGCGCCATCACCATAAGCCTGTGTCGCTCCGTCCGCACCGATCCAGGTGGCCGAGGTATAGGCGCTGCCATCTGTCTGGCGCAGGCGAAATCCCATCAGCTTGTCCCCCGTATCGAAGGACAGCGAAAACCAGTCCCAGCCCGATTGCGTGCTGCTCAGTGGTTGCGAGGAATATTCGCGATCCAGCCAGGCCTCTCCGGTCACGGGCACCGGGCCGTCAGGCAGATCCAGGACACCCTCGACTCGGTAGAAGGGCTGCGAATAGTAATAGCTGGCCTGCCCCTCCGCCGATTTGGCCGAAAATCCCCGGTCACCGTGAAAGACCAGCGGCCCCTGCGCCGCCAGCCGCAGATCATAGCGGAACTCCGTCCCGCTGGCCGTCAGGGTCACCTTGTCCAGCGTCTCGCCAGTCATCTGCCAGTCGTCGATCCAGGCATCGAAAGGCTGCGCCGTGACACCCGCCTGCCCGATGCCGCCACGGGCAAAGCGCTCGGCAACATGGTGCGCCCCGGGCGTGGTCACCGCCGCATGGGCGAACCAGACCTGCGGCGAGGTCCAGCCCTCCCCCTCTCCCGGTGCCAGGGCCGAGCGGAACAGCGTCCACTGCACCCCGTAGTCGGTGCCATCCGGACCGGCCAGATTGGCGGTCACGTACCACCATTCGATGCGATAATCGGGGTGCGGGCCGTGATCGGCGGGGAAGTCAAAGACCGGATCCGGGGCGGGCATGGCAAAGCCCGTCGCATCCGTGCCCAGCCCGGCAAAACCCTGCCCCAGCGCCGCCATCGGCCAGAGCAGCAGGAAAGCGATCAGCCTAGCGTTCATTGGCAAAGACCCTCAGCAATTGCGACACCGGCGTGCGCGCCATGCGCAACGCGGGCCAGAGCGCGGCCAGCGCCGCCGCCAGCAGGGTCAGCAGCCCCAGCCGTGCATAGTCCAGCGGAAAGAGATACATCGGCAGGCGCCAGCCAAAGGCCTGCACATTGACCATCGCCAACAGGACCCAGGCCAGCGCCAGCCCCAGCGGCAGGGCCAGCAGAGCCGTCAGCGCCGCCAGCACCAGCGCCCGGATCAGCTCGACCCGGGCAAGCCTGCCGCGCGTCAGCCCCATCGCCCAGACTGGCGCAAGCTGTGGCAGGCGGATGGCGGACAGGGTCAGCAGGCTCATCAGGATGGCAAAGCCCGCCACCGCCAGCGTCAGCACGTTGAGCGCCGCCGTGACGGTAAAGGTCCGCTCGAAGACAGCCAGCGAAAAGGCCTTGACCGATGACTGGTCCACCACGCTGCCCGGCGGCAGGTCGAATGCCTCGCCCAGCGCGCTGCGCAGGTCTTCGGGGTCAAGGCCCAGCACACCGAACTGTCGCGGCGTCTCGTCGGGGAAAATCCCGGCGAACCGCGCCTCGGAGATGACCGCCTGGCCCAGAGGGTTGCCGTAATCGCCGTAGACACCGGCGACCGGCAGGCGCAGACCTCCGCCAAGGTCCAGTCTGTCGTCCAACCACAGCCCGGCCCGGCGCGCCAGTTGTTCGTTGACGATCACCGCCTCGCCCGCCGCGACCCTGTCCCAGGCATCCGGCCGCGCATCGACAAAGACCCAGTTGTCCTCGTAGGCGGGCCCGATCCGCGCGCCCATCAGCTCGGCCGGGACCCCGGCAAGGCGGCTGTCGACCCGCAAAAGGGGCAGCACTGTCGCCCCCCGTTCCTGCAGGAACGCCTCTATCCCGGCCATCCGATCGCTGTCGATGCCACGGACATAGGTATCCGCGAACAGGCGCTGATCGAGGAAATCGATGAAAGTCAGGCGAAAGCTGGACACCATCGTCGACACGCCCACGTTCGCCGCCATCGCCAGCAGAAGCGCCATGAGCGCAAGGCTGAGGCCAGGCAATTGCTGGCGCGTGTCGGCCCAGAACCAGCCGCCGATCACACCTTTGGCGCGGGACTGGCCCAGCGCAAGGACGGCGCCAAGGATCAGGGGCAGCGCCAGCGCGCCCCCGATCAACAGGCAGCCCAACAGCGCGAAGGTGGCGATCAGACCGGCATCGGCCAGGGCAATCCCCGCCGCCACGGCCAAAAGCAGCACCGCCGCACCGCCCTGCAACCAGCGCCCCCGGCCCGCGGCCATTGCCCAGGCGCGCGGGCGGGCGCTGGCCAGGATGGGCATCCGCGCGATCCGCCAAAGCGACCCGGCCCCCGCCATCCCGGCCCCCAGCACGGCAATCGCCAGCCCGGACAGCCACCAAACCGGGCGCAGTTGCAGACCACCGGACACCTGCGCGCCATAAAGCCCCTCCAGCGTCGCGGCCACGTCCGGCAACAACAGGGCGGCAACAAAATACCCAAGCACGACGCCGATCGCGCCGGCCAGCAGTGACAGCAACAGCAGCTCGACCGTCATCAGCACGATCAGGCGCCGCAAGGGCACGCCCAGGGTGCGCAGGGTGCGCACCATGCCCCGGCGCTGTTCAAAGACCAGGCCGATGGTGCCATGCACGATAAAGATGCCGACGGCAAAACTCAGCAGGCCGAAGGCCGTCAGGTTGAGATGGAAACTGCCGGTCAGTTGCCCCACGTCACTGCCCGATTGCGCCGCGACGCGCGTCAGTCCCGGCGCCACCTCGTCATTCGGCGGCAGGCCCAGTGGCTGATCTGGTGCGACGATCAACCGGCTGAGCCTTCCCTGCCGGTCCAGCAGGCGTTGCGCCACACCCACATCCGTCAGGGCCGTGTCCGGCGCCACGGAAGGATCCCTGACAACCTCTTGCGGAAGGCCCGCCAGCCGATCCGCCGTCGCGGCATCCGCAAACAGCACCCCCACCGTCAGGAAGCTGTTCAGGTCGATATCTCTGGCACCACCGACGGGGCTGAGTGCACCGGGCGTGGTCAAGGGATCCAGCCCGACTATCCGGACCCGCCCGGTATCGGTGCGCAAGCTCCCTTCGACCACGGGCGACACCTGCCAGCCCGCCCGTCGCAGCGCGACATAGGTTTCTTGCGGAAAGCTGTCCCCGGCCCTTGGCACAAGCTGGTCAAAGCGCCCCTCACCGAGTGTCGCGGCGGCGGCGTCATAGCTGGCCCGCGCCTCGGCATTGATCGCCTGCACGCCGGACCACAGCGCCGTCGCCAGGGCGAGACCGGCAAGAAAGGTAAAGAACTGCAAGGGATTGCGCCGCCAGTGCGCGGCCAGCGCCTGCAGCACCGCGCGCGTCATGCCAGTTTTCCGGCACGCAGGTGCAATTGCCGGTCCATGCGTGCTGCCACGGCAGGCGAATGGGTCACCACCATCAGCGCCGCGCCGGTGTCGACCACCAGCGCCAGCATTTGGTCCAGCACCTCTGCCGCCGTCGTTTCGTCAAGGTTGCCAGTGGGTTCATCCGCCAGGATCAACCGGGGCCGGGCCGCAAGCGCGCGCGCAATCGCGACACGCTGCTGCTGTCCCCCGGACAGCTGTTCAGGATACTTGTGCCGGTGATCGCCCAGGCCAAGCGTTTCGATCAGTCGCGCCACCTGCGCGGCATCCTCTCGCCCTGCCAGCCGCGCCTGGAACCGGATGTTGTCCGACACGTCCAGCGAGGGGATCAGGTTGAACTGCTGAAAGATCACCGCCACGTCCGACCGCCGCAAGGCTGCCCGCCCGGCCTCGTCCAAAGCGGCGACGTCGCGCCCGTCGAACAGGACCTGTCCGCCGTCGACCGTATCCAACCCGCCGACGATGTGCAGAAGCGTGCTCTTGCCGGAACCGGACTCGCCCTGCAGCGACATGGTCTGGCCAAGGTCCAGAGACAGGTCGACGCCGGACAGGACGGGAACCGGCCCCTCTGCCCCGGCAAAGCTCTTGGTGACGCCTGAAACCTGCAGCAACATGACCTACCCTCCGAGAGGGCGACATAGCCCCCCGCCGGGCTTAGCAAACCCGTTCATCGCGCAACAGGCACAGACGAAAAAGGCGCCCCGTTCCGGGGGCGCCCTGTGGTCGCAGGTCCGCGTCCGCCTGCGCGGAAGCGATTCCGGTCGGGGTCAGCCCAGAACCTCCCTGACCGCCTCTGCCGTCTTGCCGGCGACCTCTTCGGCCTCTTCGCGGGTCAGGCAGAAAGGCGGTGCAAAGCCCAGGATGTCACCCTGCGGCATCGCGCGCCCGATCACGCCGCGCGACAGCAGCGCGGCGGCCACGCTTGGCCCGACCTTCTTCGACGGATCGAAGAACGTGCGGCTGTCACGGTCCGAGACGAATTCCACCGCCGCCATCATGCCTTCGCCGCGCACCTCGCCGACGTTCGGGTGCGCATCCAGCGCGTCGTGCAGCGCCTTCTGGAAATGCGCGCCCACCTCACCCGCGTTCTGCACCAGGTTCAGCTCGTCCAGAAGTTTCAGGTTGGCGACCCCCGCCGCCGCGCCGATCGGATGCGCGGAATAGGTCCAGCCGTGGCCGATGGGGCCGTTCTCATCCGTGCCCTGTTCAAGCACCTTCCACATCTTGTCGCCGACGATGGAGCCCGACAGCGGCGCATAGGCCGAGGTCAGGCCCTTGGCGATGGTGATGAGGTCGGGCTTCAACCCGTAGTGATCGGACCCCATCATGGTGCCCAGACGGCCAAAGCCGGTCACGACCTCGTCGGCGATCAACAGGATGTCATGCTTGTTCAGCACCGCCTGGATCGCCTCCCAGTAGCCCGGCGGCGGCGGCACGATTCCACCCGTGCCCAGCACCGGCTCGCCGATGAAGGCGGCGATGGTGTCGGCGCCTTCGCGTTCGATCAGCGCCTCCAGCTCTGCCGCGCAATGGGCGGTGAACTGTTCCGGCGTCAGGTCCAGGTTGTCGCGGCGGTAGTAATAGGGCGCCTCGGTGTGGATCACCTGGGTCAGCGGCAGGTCGAATTTCTTGTGGAACAGCTCGAGGCCCGTCAGCGAGCCGGTCATCAGGCCCGAGCCGTGATAGCCGCGCCAGCGCGAGATGATCTTCTTTTTCTCCGGGCGGCCCAGGATGTTGTTGTAGTACCAGACCAGCTTGATGTTGGTCTCGTTCGCGTCGCTGCCCGACAGGCCGAAATAGACCTTGGACATGCCCTTGGGCGCGCGGTCGAGGATCATCTTGGACAGCGTGATGCTTGCCTCGGTGCCGTGCCCGACATAGGCGTGGTAATAGGCCAGTTCCCTGGCCTGATCGGCGATGGCATCGGCAATGTCCTTGCGGCCATAGCCCACGTTCACGCAATAGAGCCCGGCAAAGGCATCCAACAGCTTGTTGCCTTCGCGGTCCTCGATGTGGCAACCCTGACCGCCGGTCACGATGCGGTTGGGCACGTTGCCCCGGGCGAATTCGGCCAGGTGGGTCGACGGGTGGAAAAAGTTGTCGCGGTCCCACTGGTCCAGTTGATCATTTCTAAGCATCTCGGTCCTTTCCTCGCCTCACGCCCAATCGCGGCAGACGTATTTGATGTCCATGAATTCTTCCATCCCCCGGCGGGCGCCTTCGCGACCAAGACCGGATTGTTTCGTACCCCCGAACGGGATCGGCGCGCCCGTCACCTTGGTGCGGTTCACCGCCACCATGCCGAACTGCAGCGCGCGGCTCAGCCGGTAGATGCGGCGCGGGTCGAGCGAGTGGACATAGGCGACCAACCCGTATTCGCCCGCATTGGCGCGCGTCACCACCTCGTCCTCGGTATCGAAGGGCGTGATCGGGGCGACCGGGCCAAAGGTTTCCTCGCTCATGATCTGTGCGTCGTCCGGCACGTCGGTCAGCACCGTCGGATCGTAGAACAGCGGGCCCAGTGCATTGCGTTTGCCACCGCAGGCCAGCTTGGCGCCCTTGTCCAGCGCATCGGCGACATGCTCTTCCTGTTTCTTCACCGCCGCTTCGTTCATCAGCGGCCCGATGTCGGGATCGCTCATGCCGGCACCGATGCTCAGCGCCTTGGTGGCGGCCACGAATTTCTCGCAGAAGGCGTCATAGATGGGCCGTTCGACGTAGATGCGGTTGGCGCCAAGGCAGTCCTGGCCGGAGGTGGCAAATTTCGCCTTGATCGTCTCGGCCACCGCCTCGTCGAGATCCGCGCCCTTGAAGACGATCACCGGCGCGTGGCCGCCCAGTTCCATGACCAGTTTCTTGATCGTCTCGGCAGAGGCGCGGTACAGCAGCCGCCCCACTTCGGTCGAGCCGGTGAAGGACAGTGCGCGCACGCGCTTGTCATCGGTCCAGGGTGGCACCACGGTCGAGGCGCGGCCCGTCACCACGTTGAAGACACCCGGCGGAAAGCCCGCGCGCTCTGCCAGCTCGGCCAGGGCAAGCGCGCTGAAGGGGGTTTCATGGCTGGGATGGGCGACCACGGTGCAACCCGCCGCCAGCGCCGCCGCCGCCTTGCGGGTCAGCATGGCCGAGGGAAAGTTCCACGGCGTGATCAGCGCTGCCACGCCAACCGGTTCCAGCCAAAGCTCCACCTCGGCATCGGGCAGGTGGCTGGTGACGCCCTCGATGTTCGGGCGCTTGGATTCCTCGGCGTAGTATTCGACGAAACTGGCGGCATAGTCGATCTCGCCGCGCGCCTCGGAGATCGGCTTGCCCTGTTCCAGCACCATGATCCGGGCGAGGTCTTCCTTGTGCTTGACCATCAGGTCGAACCAGCGCCGCAACAGGGCGGACCGCTCCTGCGGCAAGGTCACCGACCAGGCGCCAAAGGCGCGCTGCGCCGCGTCCACGGCGCTGGCGCTGTCTTCGGCGGTCAGGCTGGCGACCTCTCCGACCACGGCGCCGCTGGCCGGGTCCGTCACCTGCAGCACCGCGTTGTCCCGCGCCGCGATCCACTTGCCACCGACATAGGAAAAGCTGCGGACCAGCGACTTGTCAGAGACTTCCTCACGCGCGGAAAGAACCGTCTGGGTCATGTCACACCTCCATTTTCTGAGGTGCAGAATGTCCTGAACCCGGCACGGTCCGAGACCAAATCCAGCCACCAGATCAGAAGAACCCTCTCCAATCCGGCCTCGAGACAGTCCAAATCGTTGGTTTCAATCGCCCAGCAGCGCATCCAACGGAGGCATGGCCGAAGATTTCACCGGTTTGGTGACGATATAGGTGAAATAGCGCGCCAGCCCGATCCGGGCCTCCAGCATCGCGTCGATGAGGCGCTGGTAGGCGTCGATGTCCCGCGCGACGATCTGCAAGAGGTAGTCGAACCCGCCGCCCAGCGCCCAGCAATTCACCACCTCGTCGTAGCCTTGCATGGCGCGTTCAAAGCCCTGCATGCTGGCGGCCGTGTGATCCGCCAGTTCGGCGGCGACGAAGACCGTGACATGGGGCGCGATCCGCTTGAGATCGATCTCTGCCCGATAGCCTGTGATCAGGCCGGCCTGCTCCAGTCGCTTCAGCCGTTCCCAGCAGGGCGTCGCAGACAGACCCACCTTGTCGGCAAGCGCCGCCTTCGTGATGCGGCCCTCTTTCGCGAGGACCGAGAGGATTTTGAGGTCGCGTGCGTCCAGACGGGTCATGTGGCAATCGTCGTCCCGGCAGTGCCACGGACCTGCATCACATGGGTGGCGATGGCCGTATCCTGCGCGCCGGTGCCGGTCAGGTCACAGAGGGTGATGTCCTCCGGCGCACGGCGCCCCGGCGCCTTGCCCACGATCAGCTCGCCCAGTTCCACCGGGGACAGGCTCAGGCCCGCCGCGAGCGCGGCTTCCAGTTCTCCGCCGGTCTCGCACTGGCTGATCCGGTCACAGACATAGCGATCCGCGCGCGCCAGCGCCGCCGGATCGATCTCGTTCTTGCCCGCCTGGTCCGAGCCCATCGCCGTGATGTGCAGCCCAGGATGCAGCCAGTCCGCCATCAGGACAGGTGCGCGCGCCGGTGTCGTGGTGATGACCAGCTGGCTTTGCGCCACCAGGTCGCGGGCATCGGTCATGACCTCGGCCTCGACGCCCAGCGCCTGCGCGATGTCCGCCGCACAGGCCGTAGCCTTGACCGGGTCGCGCCCCCAGACCAGCGCCCGTTTGAAGGGCCGCACAAGATGCGCCGCCTGCATCTGCAAACGCGCCTGCACGCCGGTGCCGATCACCCCGGCAGTTGTGACCTCGGTCGGGGCAAGATGGCGCGCGGCAACCGCCCCTGCCGCCGCCGTGCGCACATCGGTCAGGTAACCGTTGTCCAATAGCAGCGCCTCGACCAGCCCGGTCCGGGCGGAAAATAGGATCATCAGCCCGTTGAGACTGGGCAGGCCCAACTTTGGGTTATCAAAGAACCCCGGGCTGACCTTGATCGCAAAGCCGTCAAAGCCGGGGATATAGGCCGTCTTGACGTCGACCTCTCCGTTCACCTGCGGCAGGTCCATCGACAGGATCGGCGGCATCACCACGTCACCGCTGGCCAGCGCGGCAAAAGCGCGTTCGACCACGTCCACCGCGGTAAGGTCCAGGGCGACGGCAGCGCGCAAATCGGCCTCTGTCAGGATGGTCACATCATGGCTCATAGCGCGTCCCCTTGATGGTCAGCTCCCCCAGCGTCACGTCCTGCCCCGCCATGATCGCCGCGTGCAGGTACATGTCCAGGTTGCGCCCGGTGATGATCGTGGCCGTGGGTCCGCGCAGGGCCACCTTGCCCGCCTGAACGGCCGCGATTCCGACGACACAGGCCCCTTCGCAGACGATGCGATCCTCGTAGTAGATCGTCTGCAACGCGTGATAGATCTCGTCCTCGGTGACCAGCACCACGTCGTCCAGGTAGTCTCGGCACAGCGGAAAGGACAGGCGGTTCTGCAAACCGATCCCACCGCCCAGGCTGTCGGCAAGACTGGCGACCTCTGTCACCTCGACCGGGTGCCCGGCCTGCAATGAGGCATACATTGCCGCTCCCCGATCCATCGTGATACCGATCACCCGAACCCTCGGATTGATCGTCTTGGCGGCAAAGGCGACGCCCGCCGCCAGCCCGCCCCCGGAAAGCGGCACCAGGATCGTGTCCAGGTCGGGCCGCGCCTCCATCAGTTCCAGCCCGATGGTCCCCTGCCCCGCGATCACCAGGGGGTCGTCGAAGGGCGAGATTTCCGTCAGCCCCTCTTCCCGCACAAGCCGCTCTGCCTCGGCCTGGGCTTCGTCCTGGCTTTGCCCCACGATCCGCGCCTCGGCACCCAGCGCGCGTACGCCCGCCACCTTGGCCTGGGGGGCGAGATGGGACATGCAGACCACCGCCCGCAGCCCCCGCGCCCGCGCCGCATAGGCCACGCCGCGCCCGTGATTTCCGGTGGAACAGCAGGTCACACCGGCCACATCCGCATCCAGCCCGAAAATCGCGTTCACGGCCCCGCGCAGCTTGAAGGCCCCCACCGGCTGGACGATCTCCAGTTTCAGCAGGAACTCTTGACCAAAGCGCGCGTTGAGCGACGAAGGAACCAGCGGCGTCCGGTCTGCAATTCCTGCGATGCGGGCGCGTGCGGCGAAGACGCGGTCCAGCGCGAAGTCGGTCATTGTGCCCCCTGCCGGTCGTTTTCGAACCAAGTGGTGTCGGTCCCCCTTCTTGCACAATGACCAATCGCCACCTAGGACTTCAAGCTGTCCCATAAGGTTTTTCCTTGCAGTTCCTCCGTTTCGCCAAACCATGGCGGAACGGACAATGATAAGAGGTGCAATAGATGTCGGCCCCGAACCTTCCCTTCTCGCAGACCGAATATGACCGGCGCCTGCGCCTGGTCGAGGCGCGCATGGAAACCCTGGGGCTGGATGCGCTTTTCGTCGAGGACCCGTCGAACATGGCTTGGCTGACCGGTTATGACGGCTGGTCCTTCTACGTTCACCAGGGCGTTCTGGTCATCCCCGGAGAGGCGCCGCTGTGGTGGGGCCGGTCGATGGACGGCTACGGCGCGCTGCGCACCGTCTGGATGGACCCCGACCGCATCCTTGGCTATGCCGACGATTACGTTCAGGCCACGGACATTCACCCGATGCAGGATCTGGCCGCGCATATCCGTGCGCGCGGTCTGGACACGGGCCGGATCGGCGTCGAGATGGAGAACTACTATTACTCGGCCCGGGCACATGCGACGCTGGTCGAGGAACTGCCGGACGCGCAACTGATCGACGCCACCGCTCTGGTCAACTGGCAACGGGCCGTGAAATCCAACGAGGAAATCGCCTTTATCCGCCGTGCCGCCAAGATCTCGGAGAAGATGGTCGATGGCATTCTCGAGCGCGTCGAACCGGGCCTGCCCAAGAACGAACTGGTCGCCGAGATCTATGCCGATGCGATCCGCGGCGCCGACGGTCACTGGGGCGATTACGCCGCCATCGTGCCACTGCTGCCTTCGGGCCTTGACGCCTCTGCCGCGCACCTGACCTGGGACGGGCGCCCCTTTGCCGAGGGCGAGGCAACCTTTTTCGAACTGGCGGGATGCTATCGCCGCTACCACGCCCCCTTCTGTCGGACCGTCTTCCTGGGCAAGCCGCCGCAACACATGCTGGACGCGGAAAAGGCGCTGGTCGAAGGGCTGGAAATGGGGCTGGAGGCGGCGCGAGCGGGCAATACCGCCGGCGACATCGCCCGCGCCCTTTACGCGGCACTGGCCAAGGGCGGCATCCAGCGCACCGGGCGCTGCGGTTATCCCATCGGCCTCAGCTATCCTCCGGACTGGGGAGAGCGGACGATCTCGATCCGCACCAGCGACGAAACCGTGCTGCAACCGGGCATGACCTTCCACTTCATGCCTGGCCTCTGGATGGAAGACTGGGGGTTGGAAATCACCGAATCCATCCTGATCCGCGAGGACGGGCCGGCGGAATGCCTGTGCGACCGTCCGCGCCAGCTTTTCGTCAAGGACTGATATGGACCTGCTCTACCGCACAGAGGAACTGCTGGGCGAGTTGATCGCCTTCCCGACCGTCTCCGCGGACGGCAACCTGGACCTGATCGCCTGGGCCGCGAACTATCTTAAGGATCTGGGCGCGATCTGCGACGTGACGTTGGACGAGACCGGGCACAAGGCCAACCTCTTTGCCACATTCGGCCCGGAGGGCGACGGCGGGCTGGTCCTGTCGGGCCATTCCGACGTGGTGCCGGTCGAGGACCAGGAATGGTCTTCGGACCCCTTTGTCATGGACGACCGCGAAGGGCGGCTCTACGGGCGCGGCGCCTGCGACATGAAGGGGTTCATCGCCGGCGTGCTGGCGGTGGCCCCGCGCATCGCCGAATGGCCGCTGACCCGCCCGGTCCACATCGCGCTGACCTATGACGAGGAAGTGGGCTGTTTCGGCGCCCGCGCGCTGGTCGACGACCTGCGTGCCCGCGAAATCCGCCCGGCGATGGCGATCCTGGGTGAACCGACGATGATGCGCGTCATCAACGGTCACAAGGGCTGTTACGAATACACCACCCATATCACCGGCTGTGCCGGGCATGGGTCGGCCCCCGATCACGGGGTCAATGCCGCCGTCTGCGCCGCGCGTTATGCCGGGCGGTTGATGGAACTGGAAGGCGAACTGCGGACCCGCGCGCCCGAGGGCAGCCCGTTTTCGCCGGCCTGGACCACCCTGAACATCGGCCGCATTCATTCGGGTCACGCGCATAACGTCATCCCCGACCATGCGGAAATCGATTGGGAAATGCGTCCGGTGCAGCGTTCCGACGCCGAACATGTGCTGGCCGAGATCGACCGCTTTGCCGAGGAGATGCTGCCCGCGATGCTGTCCGTGCATTCCGAGGTCGCGATCACCCGCGAGGTCATCGCCGAAACCCAAGGCCTCCACCCGGTCAAGGACAGCGAAGTGGCGGACATCGTTTCGGCCCTGACCGGCGCCAACGGGCTGGACGTGGTGGCCTTTGGCACCGAGGCGGGGCTGTTTCAATCGCTGGGCATGGATTGCGTGGTCTGCGGCCCCGGGTCCATCGAACAGGCGCACAAGCCGGACGAATACGTCAGCCGCGACCAGCTCTCGGCCTGCCTGCACATGCTGCAAGGGCTGGAAAAGCACCTGACCTGAACGCCCCTCGACAAGCCCCGGCCCCGTCCCCATCATGGCCCGGAACAGGGGAGGAGCCAGCATGAAGACCATCGTTGCCCACGGCGCGCATGACCTCAGGATCGAGGACCGCGAGATGCCAGTTCCGGGATCGGGGCAGGTGCTTGTCCGGCTGGAAACCGGCGGCATCTGCGGCTCCGACCTGCATTATTACCACCAGGGCGGCTTTGGCACCGTAAGGCTGAAAGAGCCGATGATCCTGGGCCACGAGGTTGCGGGCCGGATCGAGGCCCTTGGCGCAGGGGTCAGCGGACTGGCTGAGGGGCTGCGGATCGCCGTTTCGCCCTCTCGCCCCTGCCATGCCTGCCGGTTTTGCCACGCGGGCCAGCCGAACCACTGCCTGAACATGCGGTTCTACGGCTCTGCCATGCCCTTCCCCCACATCCAGGGCGCGTTCCGAGAGTACCTGGTGGCGGATGTCGCACAATGTGCGCCCGCCGGGGACCTGAGCGCCGGCGAGGCCGCGATGGCAGAGCCGCTTTCGGTGGTGCTGCACGCGGCGCGGCGCGCAGGCGACCTGCTGGGAAAACGCGTGCTGGTGACCGGCTGCGGACCGATCGGAATGCTGGCGGTGCTGGTGGCCCGTGCAGCGGGCGCGGTCGAAATCGTGGCCACGGACCTCACCGATTTCACCCTGAACATGGCGGCGAAACTGGGCGCCGACCGGGTTGTGAACATGGGCAAACACCCTGACGGGCTGGCGCCCCTGGCCGCTGAGAAAGGCCAGATCGACGTGCTGTTCGAATGCTCGGGCGCGGCGCCTGCTCTGGTCTCGGCAATCCCGGCAATGCGGCCCGGGGGCGTGATCCTCCAGCTTGGGCTTGGGGGCAACATGACCCTGCCGGTGCAGGCGATCACTGCCAAGGAACTGGAGTTGCGCGGGTCCTTCCGCTTTCACGAGGAATTCTTTGCCGCCGTGGAACTGATGCGCAAGGGCCGCATCGACGTGAAGCCCCTGATCACCCATGAAGTCGCGCTGGATGAGGCCGAGGAAGGATTCAGGCTGGCCTCGGACCGTAGCCGGGCGATGAAGGCACAGATCCGGTTTTCGTGACCGGCAACAAACCGGTCAATCGCTTGCTGCCGCGCCCCTCCAACGGTGTCGGCAGTGAGCTTGGTCAGCCGCCGAACCGCGTGCGGTCTCCTGCCGTCTTGCCAAACCCGCCACGGGAGATCGCGGTGGCGCGGGACATGGGCTTGGCGCCGATGGTCGAGGCCGGGCGCGCAAACTGCGAGGTCCCGAGCTTGGTCGCACCCCGGTTGCCTGAAAAGACGCTGGTGCCCGCCGCATTGGTAAAGCGTCCGTCCTGCGTCTTGTAAAGCGGCTGCGCGGCGGACATGCCGGACCGTCCGCCCATCATGTTCCCGATCAGGTAGCCGGCCAGCAGCGGCATGAAGATGCTGCCGGAACCACCTTCCGTCACCGCAGCCTCGGTGCCGCAGGCGCCCGGGCCGTGCAACTCCTCGCAGACCTCGCGGCTATCATAGCGCGGCGCGGCCTCGACGTGCAGCTTCTGCGCTTCGGCAAACTGGATCTCGCAGTCCTGCGCCGAGAACATGCCGCCACGCAGCGCCTCATCCTTGCAGGTCTGGAGGTCGGGAAAGGCGGCGGCGTCCACCTGTTCTTCCTTGCAGCCCGCAAGTGTAAAGGCGGCGGCGCCGACGATCGCGATGGCAACCCGTTTCGAACGTTTGGACATGACACTCTTTCCTTCTGCCCGGAGGGCGGTCAGTTGGTTGCGCGGCTTATGCCTGAATATAGTGAGGTTTGAACCGCGACAAATCCTGCGTGATGCGAGAGCGGTCTTCGCGGATGCCGATCCCGGCGCAGGACTGCCCGACGATCCATGTGCCGACAACGGGCCGGAAACCGTCGAACTGCGGCAAGGGGGCGTAGGCCTGTACGATCCGGGGGTGTTCGGAATACTCGGTGTTCTGGGCCTCTTCGAGGATCTTGCCCGCCTTCAGGATCGACACCGAAGCGCCTTCGCGCGACAGGATCGGCTTGCGCACATGGCCTGCGGCCAGGTCGGCTTCGGCCCGGGAGAATGCCTGTGCGGCCCCGGCGGAGGGACTGCCCGTGCCCTCCAGTGCATCGGCGATGTCCGCCTCGAAGAAGGCGGGCAACAGGTTGGGGTGGCCTTCGAACATCTGCCAGAGAACCGGCAACAACCCCTTGTTCGACAACAGCGCCTTCCACGCGGGTTCAAGGAATAGACAGCCCGACCCGTCGATGTGATCGGCATAATCGTCAAGGAAGAGGTCTTCCCAGGGGTAGAGCTTGAACAGGACGGCAATGCGGCGATCCTCGTCATCGAGGAACTGGCCGTCCTCGCTCAACCCGATCTTGTCGAGGTCGCAGTAATGCGCACCCAGGCCCGCTTCGCGCGCGGCCCATCCCATCGCCTCGACCGTGCCGTAGTCTTCGGGGTTGCCCGCGACCGCCGTGAAATGCAGATCGCTGTTGGCCTCGAAGACCTCATCGAAGCGCGCGACCAGCGCCTCGTGGATACCGTTGAACTGGTCGGTGCCCTCGGGCAACACACCGGCGGCAAGCTGATCCTCCAGCCACTGCCACTGGAACGCCGCGCTTTCGTAAAGCGAGGTCGGCGTGTCGGCATTGTATTCCAACAGCTTCGCCGGCCCCTTGCCGTCATAGGCAAAATCGAACCGGCCATAGATTTCCGGGTCGCCCTGCTTCCAGCTGTTGGCGACAAGGTCGCGGCGGTTTTCCGGGATCGCAAGCTGCGTCATCAGGCGCTCGGAGGTGATGATCTCCGCAACAGCCTCGCGGCACATGGAATGCAGCTCTGTCGCCGGGTCCTCAAGATCGTTTTCGATCTGGTCGAGCGTGAAGGCATAGGCCGAGCTTTCGTCCCAGTAGGGCTCGCCATGCATGTCGGCGAAGGTAAAGCCGACCTCCTTGGCATGATCACGCCAATGCGGCCGCTCGGGCAAATGGGTCTTCTGCACGTCCCTGCTCTCCTGTTGCCTTGCGGCGGGTCTTTGATGGTGATTTCGGGTGCCGGGCGCAGCCCTGCAAGGGCGGGCCGTCGCTAGCTTGCGGGGAAAATACCGTCACCGGACACAAGACCGGTGTGTCTGCCGTCAGATCTTGAGTTTCTTGAAGACAGGTTCGGGGATGTTGCGGATGATCGCCATGACCAGCCACCAGATACCGCGCACATAGATCACGTTGCGCCCCTTCTGCACCGCCTTCAGCACGGCGCCGCCCACCTCCTGCGGTTCGGCGGTCAGTTTTGCGGGCAGGTCCATCCCCTCTGTCATCGCGGTGTTGACGAAGCCCGGCAGCACGGTGACCACATGCACGCCCTTTTTGGCCAGTCGGTTGCGAAGGCCCGACAGGAAGGCGGTGAACCCGGCCTTGGCGGAACCGTAGACATAGTTGGTGGCCCGCCCCCGGTCGCCCGCGACAGAGCTGACGCCGACCAGCGTGCCCGAGCCCCGCGCCTCGAACCGGTTAGCAAGGAGGGCGAGGATGCCTGCGGGGCCCTCGAAATTGCTGCGCAGGACCAGCGATGCCTTGTCGAGATCCCGCTCATTCTCTGCCTGGTCCCCCATGTAGCCCACGACGCTGACCGCGACCTGCGGCAGCGCGGGCAGGCTGTCGAGGAACGGCGCAAAGCCGTCGCTGTCCAGCACGTCGAAGTCGTGCAATGTCACCTCGACTCCGTGGCGCAGGGCCAGGTCGGCGCGCGCCGCGTCAAGGCTGGCGGCGTTGCGCGCGGCCAGCTGGATCGGGTGGCCCTGCGCGGCAAAGGCATGGGCGATGGCCTGACCCATGTCGGAGCGGGCGCCAAGGATCAGGACGGGCAGATCGGTCACAGGGAAAGCCTTTCGGATTGGGCAGAGGCGAAATGCGCCTTGAGACCAAGGGTTTCGCGCATCTCGGTGAAGTCACGCACGCGGGTATCGGCCTGGCGCAGGGTCTCGGCGCGCATCCGGCTGTCCTTGGCCAGGTAGAAGCGCCCGCCATGGGCGACGGCGATGGCGTCGAGCCGTTCCAGCAGGTCGAGCGTGTGCGCTTTCATCGGGAAGTCCAGCGCCAGGGTGTAGCCCTCCATCGGGAAGGAAAAAGCGCTGTCCTGCGGACCAAACCGTTTCAGCACCGCCAGGAACGACCCCGCGCCGGCATCGGCAATCGCCTTGAGCAGCTCTGTCAGGCCCTCGCGGGCCGAGGCCAGAGGGATCACGCATTGGAACTGGGCAAAGCCGCGGCGGCCATAGATGCGATTCCATTTCAGCACCGAGTCGAGCGGGTAGAAATAGCTGTCCCAGTCGACCAGCGACGTGCCCGCCTTCCACGCGCCCATGCGGTAGTAAAGCTCGTTGAAGGCGCGCACCGTCCAGCGGTTCAGGGCGAAGCCTGGAAAATCCAGCGGCACGGACAGCTTGCCCTTGTGGCCCGCGTCCAGCGGGTTGGCGGCCTTCTTCGGGTCCAGTTCGGCCCGCGTCGCATGTTCCCCCAGCATGACCAGTGAACGGCCAAGATGCCGCCCCTGCCCCATGCAGTCGATCCAGGCGACGGAATAGGTGTCATGGCCATGCGCCTCGAAGAGGTCCATCGCCGTGGCGAGGTCGGGCGCGGGGTGGATCGTCTGCCTGATCCAGGCCGTTTCCACGGGCCGCAGGCGGATGGCGGCGCGCAGAATCACGCCGGTCAGGCCCATGCCGCCGATGGTCCACCAGAACAGGTCATCCTCGTCCTTGCGGGTGGCGCGGCGCACCTCTCCATCCGGGCCCATGATCTCGACCCAGTCGACGCAGGCGCCAAAGCTGCCCTCGACATGGTGGTTCTTGCCGTGCACATCCGCCGCGATGGCGCCACCCAGGGTGATGAGTTTCGTCCCCGGCGTCACCAGCGGGAACCAGCCGCGCGGCAGGAAGGCGTCGATCACATCTCCCAGCAGGACACCCGCCTCGGCCACCAGTCGCCCGGTTTCCGCGTCGAATTCCAGCATGTGGTTGAAGTGGCGCATGTCCAGCGTCAGGCCGGCGCCCACCGCGCTGTCGCCGTAGGACCGCCCGTTGCCGCGCGCGATGACCGGCCTGTCGCCGGTGACAAGTGCCCTTAGCGCCGCCTCGTCGCGCGGGGCACGCACCTCTGTTTCGACCTGCGGAAAACGGCCCCATCCGGAAAGTTTCATGACATTGCTCCCAGCCGCGCATCGGTAAAGACAAAGCGCCGGTCGAGATTGTACTTGATGACGTAGCCGATGGTGAGGCCGAGGACTGCGCCCAATTCGCGCATCACATCGGTTTTCCAGAATATCCAGAAGGCGGTTTCGGTTCCCCAGAAGACCGCCGTGGTGACGATCCCCATCACCGTATACAGCGTGAACTTGCGCCCATGTGCGCGCAGGCCGGTGGCGTCGTCGTAGAAGATCCAGCGCTTGTCGAGCAGGTACTTCACCACCAGGCCCACCAGCGTACCCGCCCCCACCGCAAGGGCAAAGGCGGTCCCACCGTCCCCCGCCAGCAGGACCAGCCGCTGGGTGGCAAGATTGGCGAGCGTGGCCAGCACCGCAAAGACCGCGTAGCGGAGCAGGAGCATCCGGCGCGTCATCTCACAAGGCACCGATCACGGCGAACCCGAGGCACAGCAGCACGCAGAGCTGGCTGACGCGGTCACGGGCGGCAAAGACCAGCGGGTCGTCGTGCATCTGGCCTCGATGGGCGATCATGATGGTCCGCGTGATCCAGAACAGCAGAACCGCGCCGATCCCCCAAAGCATGTATGGCGCATTGTAGAGATCGCTGACATCCGGCGAATCCACATAGAGCACAAGCACCAGCACCGAGACATAGCCCGCCGCGATGGCAATCATGGTGATGATCGGCAGGTCTCCGACGTTGTAGCCGCGCCCGCGCGCATGCAGCGTCCCACGCCGGGCGCTGTCGACCAGTTCCGCCTGCCGTTTGACCGCGGCAAGGGCGAGGAAAAAGAAGATCGCGAAGGCCAGCAACCAGACCGACAGGGGAATGCCCGTGGCCACCGCGCCCGCCACGATGCGCATGCTGTAAAGCCCCGCCAGTGTGCAGATGTCGATCACCATCTTGCGCTTGAGGTTCAGCGAATAGGCCGTTGTCAGCACGAAATAGCCGCAGACCACCGCCAGAAAGACCGGGCTCACCGCCAATGACACTGCCGCGCCGGCCAGGAACAGCGCGGGCGCCATGATCATCCCGTGCGAAAGCGGCACCGCGCCCGAGGCGAAGGGGCGCCGTTTCTTGCGCGGATGGGCGCGGTCGGCGTTCAGGTCGGTCATGTCGTTGACGACATAGACGCTGGAGGCCACCAGGCTGTATGCGACGAAGGCCGACATGGCCAAGAACACCGTCGCCGGATCGAACTGGTGCCCGGCCAGCATCGGCAGGAAAACCAGGATGTTCTTCAGCCATTGGTGCGGACGCAGCGCCTTGACGTAGGGCCGCAGTGTCACGGGCTTGGTTGTCAGGTGCTCGACCTCGGGCGCGATGGCCTCTGCCTCGGACCGCAGCCGTTGCGAGGCGTTCACGGTCACCGCCCGGGCGGCCTGTTCCCAGACCGGCAGGTCGGCGGAGCTGTCGCCCATGTAGACATACTGCGCCGCCCCGAAACGATCCGCGAGAAAGGCAGCCTTGGCCTTTCCCTTGAGGTTTCGCGTTCCGTCAGAGCCATGCACCTCGTCGAAGACGCCCAGGTGGCCGGCAATGGCGTCGGCCAAGCTCTGGTCCGAGGCCGTCACAAGCGCGGTGCGCCCGCCCTTTTCGCGCCACGCCCGAATATAGGCCAGCACCTCTCGGTCGAAAGGCAGGGTCGCTGTTTCCAGCCGGGCGGTTTCGGCCAGCCGCCGTTTCAGCGCCGCGCGCCCCTGGGTCAGCGCCCGCATGGCGGTCAGCGCCACGGTCCAGTCACGGCCGAACGCGGTCCAGAAGCTTTCGTACAGCATGTCGCTGCGCAACAGCGTCCCGTCGAGATCGACGACCAGCGTCAGCCCGGTCCGGTCACGCTGCGGATCCTCCGCTGCACCGCCGGACTGTCCATCCTGACCGCGTGCTGGCTCTGCGTACATTATCCTGTCCATTCAGGTGTTTGGATCAGCCGTTACCCTAGGCGGGCCGGCCTGTCACGTCGAGCGCGGAAAACCTGTAGCGCGGATTGTGTCCGGCGGGCCACAGGCCCGGCCTTGCGAGACCGCCAATCCGTATTCACCTTGTGCCCGTCGAGCAGGCTTGACCTTGCGGCACCCTCTCCGCGGGCGGCGTTCACCTTGACGCCGCAACAACCTGCCCGCCAAACTCCGCCCAAAGCCAGACAGCCGAAACGCGGGAGGAATGCGGCATGATCAGCCAGGAGCTCAATGATCGATTGACGAGGGTGGGCCGGGACCAGCCTGCGGGCCAGGTCCTGCGCCGGTACTGGCAGCCTGCCGCCCTCAGCGACGAGCTGAAAGGCCCCCGCCCCCTCGTGCCGGTCACCCTGCTGGGCGAAAAGCTGGTTCTGTTCAGGGACAACGAGGGGGAACTGGGCCTGATCGGGCGGCATTGCCCGCACCGGGGGGCCGACCTGTGTTACGGGCGTCGCGAGGACAACGGTCTGCGCTGCCCCTTCCACGGCTGGCACTTCGACCGGACCGGGCAATGCGTCGAACAACCCGGAGAGCCCGAGGGTTCGAAGATGCATGAACAGATCCGCACGCCCGCCTACCCGGTGGTGGAACGCAACGGCATCGTCTTTGCCTACCTCGGGCCCGGAGACCCCCCGCCCCTGCCGAATTTCGACTGTTTCCGGGCACCGGACACCCATGTCTTTGCCTTCAAGGGGTTGTGGGAATGCAACTGGCTGCAAGCGCTGGAGGTCGGCATCGATCCGGCGCACGCCTCGTTCCTGCACCGTTTTCTGGAAGACGAGGACCCCAAGGACAGCTACGGCAAGCAGTTCCGCGACAGCGCGGCGGATACCAACATCCCCATGACCAAGCTGTTGCGCGACTACCCGCGCCCCGAGATCCGCGTCGAGGAAACCGACTTTGGGCTGAAACTGACGGCACTGCGGCACATGGAAAACGGGCTGACCCATGTGCGTGTGACCAACCAGATCTTCCCCGAGGCGATCTGCATCCCGATGAGCCGCGAGATGACGATCACCCAGTGGCACGTCCCCATCGATGATGAGAATTGCTATTGGTATTCTATGTTTACCAGCTTCGACAAGCCGGTGAACAAGGAGCTGATGCGCGAGCAACGGCTGAAGGAACACCGCCTACCGGATTACGCGCCGCTCAAGAACAAGCGCAACGACTACGGCTATGACCCCGAGGAACAGGCACGCGAGACCTATACCGGCATGGGGC
Source organism: Mameliella sp. LZ-28 (assembly GCF_012274245.1). NCBI lineage: Bacteria > Pseudomonadati > Pseudomonadota > Alphaproteobacteria > Rhodobacterales > Roseobacteraceae > Antarctobacter > Mameliella sp. LZ-28. The sequence goes on from NZ_JAANYX010000036.1 coordinate 249,845, forward strand.
TGGACATCAACGTGCATGACCAGTGGGCGGTCGAGAGCATGGGACCGATCCAGGACCGCACTGACGAACACCTGGGCAAGACCGACGTCGGCATCATCCGCTATCGCCGCATGCTGCGCGCCGCGATGGATGGGCTGGAAAAAGGCGAGGAAGAGGCCCTGCCGATGCGGGGCGCGGTTGATCCGTCGACCCTCAAGGGACCGCTGTCAAACGATGCCATTGCCGACAGCGCCGATTGGGACGCGGCCAGCCTGCGGGCCGATGCCGAACGGCGCGACGCCTGTCCGTGGGACGCGGGCCTCTGATGCGGGACCACCTGGCGCAGGGCCGCCTGTGTCGCGACGGGCTGTTGCAGCCCGAAGCTGCGGCAGACCTGATGGCGCGGGTCGAGGCCGAGGGGATCGAAACCCTGCGCATGCTGTTTGCCGATGCCCACGGCATCCTGCGCGGCAAGACCGTCACGCGGCGCGGGCTGGAGGGCGCGTTGAAATCCGGCTTGCGGGTGCCCTCCACGCTCCTGCTCAAGGACCTGTCGCACCGGACGGTTTTTCCGATCTGGTCCGAAGCGGGTGATACGCCTATGGCGGGCGCCAGTGACGTGCTGCTGGTGCCCCGGGTCGAGACCTTCTGTCCCCTGCCCCATGCGCCGCATTCGGCCATGATCCTCTGCCGTGTGTTGCGCACCGACGGCAGCGCGATCCCCTTCGTACCGGAGACGCTGCTGCAAGGGGCCATCGACAGGCTGGCGACGCGCGGCATGCGGGCTGTCATGGGGCTGGAAGTGGAGTTCCAGGTCTTCGAACCGGTTGAAGCCGCGCTGGACCATGCCGACGCCACCATGCCACCGCGCCCGCCGCTGACGCGCGGCGTGAACCAGGGCTGGCAGTATCTCACCGAGACCCGCTATGACGCCGCCGAACCGCTCCTCGACATCCTGCGACGCAGCGCCGAGGCGATGGGCCTGCCGGTCCTCTCTGTCGAGGTCGAGATGGGGCCGAGCCAGTTCGAGTTCACCTTTGCCGCCGATGACCCGCTGACGATTGCCGACCGCGCGGTACTGTTCCGCACGATGGTCAAGGAAGTCTGCGCGCGCGAGGGCTATCTGGCATCTTTCATGGCCAAGCCCCGGCTGGAAAACGCCGCGGCCAATGGTTGGCACATCCACCAGAGCGTGACCGACATGGACGGGCGCAACCTGCTGATCCCGGATGAGGGCGGTGTGCTGACAGATGTGGCCTCGGGTTGGATCGGCGGCCTGCTGGCCCATGCGCGCGCCTCCTGTATCGCGACGACGCCCACGGTGAACGGGTATAAACGCTACGCGCCTTACCAGCTTGCGCCGAACCGGATCGGCTGGGGCGCAGACAACCGGGGCGCCATGCTGCGCGCCTTGATGGCCCCCGGGGACGGGGCCAGCCGGGTCGAGAACCGCGTGGCCGACAGCGCCGCGAATCCCTATTTCGCGCTGGCCTTCCAGATCCTGTCGGGGCTCGACGGGATCGAGGCCGGAGACCCTGCCCCCGCCCCGCTTGAGAACCCCTACGACGACGCGGCAGAGCAACTGCCCGCCACCCTGGGCGAGGCGATCGCCGCCTTTGAGGCATCACCGATGTACCGCGAGGCACTGGGGGAAGAGACCGTGTCCTACCTCGCCCGGCTGAAGCGGGCCGAATGGGAGCGTTACCTGTCAGCGATCTCGGAATGGGAGCAGGCGGAGTATTTCACCGCCTTCTGACTCACATACCCAGTTCTGCGGCCAGCGCCTCCGGCGTCATGCCGCCCGCCGCCGCGCCACCACGCGCAAGTCGGGCGGCAAGCGCTGTTATGGCCGCATTGAGGGGCGCGTGCCCACCGTTGCGCCGGGCGATCAGTGCCACCTCGCCGTTGAGGTAATCCGTCTCGACCGACCCCGCCCCCCGCAGAAAGCTCTGCGTGGTGGAATTGCCGGCCCGGTCGACGCCTTCGACGGGCGCAATCTCCAACAGCGTGCCACGACGCGGGTCACCTTCGCCCATGTCCTGCCAGGACACGCCCGCAGCCCGGAACACGGTTTCAGCCTCCTGGCGCAGGGCGGATGTGATCTCGGGCGCCTTCACGCCCCGTCCCAGGGCCGCCTCGACGATATTGCCGAGGTTGACGATCAGCTTGCCGAACTTGTTTTCCATCACGGCGTCCGTGACGAATGACCGGATGCCGGCCCCCGTCAGCGCCTCTGCCAACGCCTGATCCGCCGCATCGGAACCTCCGGGATAGCGTCCGATGTCGAAAACACCGTAATTGGGGCGCCCGAAACAGATCGCCTCATCCGACGCGATGTATTCGGCGGGCAGCATCACGTTGATCCCATGCACGTTGTCGAAGAACCGAAGCGCGAGGTCCTCGTTCGCGACACCGTTCTGCATGCAGAAGAAAGGTTGCGAGACGTAGCCAGCGGCACGCAGGTCGCCCAGCGCCGCCGCGCTGTCCTGGCTCTTGGTCGCAAGCAAGATCATGTCGTCGTCGCGCGGTGCCAGTTCTGTCGCCTTTTCAACCAGGTCCAGCGGGACGCGCTTTTCGCCCTGGTGGCCGCGCAGCAAAAGACCCTTGTCGCGCACCGCTGCCAGCCGCCGCCCGCGCGCGACGCCGATCACCTCGTGCCCGGCCTGGGCGAGCGCTGCCCCGACGACCCCGCCAACTGCACCAACGCCGAAAATCACCACCCTCATGTCCGTCTCTCCCATCCGCATTTTGGGCGCGAGCATGCGGGGCCGACAGGGGCGGCGCAAGCCTGGTCCAGGGTGGCTGCCTCCACGCCGGTCAATTGTTTCCAATCCGGCAATGCAGAGTTTCCACCTGAAGCAATACCCGTTGCACAACCCATGCGAGAAACTGCTAACATGGACCTGTTTTTCAGTCCGATTGACGGCCCCCGGCCGAAGTATTCCAGAAATCCATAACCTCCGAACGGTGGACTTCCGTGCGGGCCAAGGGAGAAAGGCCATGCCACCTCTGGGAATTTCAGGGCCGCTTGACGACTTCGAGGATGTGACCGGCGCCTTCGAGATCGAAGTGGTCGCGCGTTTCGACGACCTCGACGCTGGCTATTGGCAGCGTGTCTTCGACTTTGGCGACGGGCCGGACAGCAACAACCTGCTGCTGACACAATACGAGAACACCAACACCCTGATGTTCGTCCTCTACCAGGATGGACAGGCCTACCGCGTCACCGCACCAGAGGCGATCGTCGAAGGCGAAACCGCCACCTGGAACGTCGGCATCGCGGCTGATGGCACCATGTGGATCGACAAGAACGGTGTCCGACTGGCCGAAGCGGCCGGCGTGGTCCCCACCGACACGGTGCGGCTCAACGAACTGCTGGGAGAGTCGAACTGGGCGGATGACACGCCGCTGGACGGTGCCGTCCTGGGAATAGACGTGACCAACACCGGCGACACCGTTGATGGCGGACGCCTGAACATGCCGGAACAGATCGACGGCGCCTTTCAACTGGACCTTGTCGCCCGGTTCGACGATCTTGACGCCGCGCAGGACCAGACCCTCTTCGACTTTGGCGGGGACGGCCCAGAGGGCGCGATCCGGTTGCAACAGGTGGGGACCTCGGATGCCCTGCGTTTTTCCATCCTGCAGGACGGGACCACCCACGAGATCATCGCCGAAGGAGCCCTGGTCGAAGGGGAATACGCGGTCTGGTCCGTCGGCATAGACCCGGACGGGCGCATGTGGCTGGAAAAGGACGGCACCTTGCTGGCAGAGGGCGCCGGGGTGGTGCCTGCGGACGTGGACCGGGGTCCGCTGTCGGTCGGGAGCGCCGCAGGGCCCGACGGAGAACCACTTGACGGCGTCGTGCTGGACCTGACGGTGACACAGGGGCCGAGCGATCCTGTGGACCCGGTGGACCCGGTGGACCCAACGGACCCGGTTGATCCGGTAGATCCGACCGACCCGGTTGATCCCGTTGATCCGGTGGAGCCTGTCGATGGCCCGCAACAGATCGACGGGGCCTTCCGGATCGACACGACCGTGCGTTTCGATGACATCGAGGGCGGATACTGGCAGCGGGTCATCGACTTTGGCGACGGCCCGGCCACGAACAATATCCTTTTCACCCAGATCGAGAACACCTCTGGCATCATGCTGGAACTCTGGCAGGACGGCGAGGTCTATCGCGTCGTGGCCGAGGCCGCCATCGTGGAGGGAGAGACCGCCGACTGGAGTTTCGGCATCGACGAAACCGGGCTGATGTGGATCGACAAGAATGGCGTGCGGCTGGCAGAGGAACAAGGCGTGGTTCCGGCGGACGTGGATCGTGCCAACTTGCTGGTAGGCAGCTCCAACTGGGACGGGGACTCACCGCTGATCGGCGAAGTCGCGGTCCTGACCGTCACCAATGGCACAGATCCTGCAGACCCGGGCGATCCGACCGACCCCACGGACCCAACGGACCCCACCGATCCGGTGGACCCGACCGATCCCGTCGATCCCGGACCGCCCGTCGCCGGTAGCGGCGACATGGTGATCGTGGCTCACCAGGACGACGACCTGCTGTTCATGAACCCGACGCTGGACACGCTGATCGACGGCGACACGCCCGTGACCACCATCTACCTGACCGCCGGTGATGCAGGGCGCGGCGAAGACTACTGGGCCGGACGCGAGGCCGGGGAAAAGGCGGCCTATGGCTACATGGCTGGGTCCGATGAGTGGGTGGATGAAACCGTCAGCGTGACGGTCGGTGACACGACCTACGAAGTGGCCAGTTCCTACCTGGCCGATGATCCCGACGTGCGCCTGTATTTCCTGCGCCTGCCGGACGGGTTCGGGGATGGCAGCGGCTCTCCCGCTTACGGCTACCAGAGCCTCGAGCAGCTGGCCGAGGGAGAAATCGACAGCGTGACGGCAGTGGATGGCAGCGCCACCTATACTTCCGAAGAGCTGACCGGCCTGCTGACCGCGCTGATGGAACGGCACACGCCGGACCATATCCATATCCAGGACCACACCAGCGACCTGGCCGACATCGAGCATTCCGACCACCTGACCACGGCGGCCTTTGCGACCGATGCCGTGACCGGTTACAACGCGGATCTCACGGTCACGAGCTATGTCGGTTATGCCTCCTGGGGGCTGGAAGAAAACCTGACGCCCGAAGAACAGACCGTGGTGGAAACCACCTTTGACACCTATGCCGCCCATGATCCGCTGGTCTTTGGCAGCGATGGCGCGCTTATCGGCTCTTACGTGGACTGGGTTCAGCGCGAATACGTCGCCGACGAATACCAGCTGACCGCGACCGATCCCGACCAGGCCACCCTGTACGAGGCGCTGATGCAGCCGCCAGAGGCCGCCGAGCCGCCCCCGGAAGACCCCGCGCCGGAAGAAATCGACCTGGTGATCTGAACCGCGCCGCGACTCCGCAAAGGGATGACCCCGCAGGCGGAATCGGCGTAGCCTCGGGCCGAAGACCGGAGGCCCCATGTCATACACATTGCTCTACTGGCCCATCCCCTTCCGGGGCCATGTGCCTCGGTTCATCCTGGCCCAGGCGGGTGCAGAGTGGGACGAACCGGGCTTTGACGCCGTCCTGGCCGCCAAGACCGCCCGCCCCGAAGAGCAGCCGACGCCCTTCATCGGCCCGCCCGTGCTGATCGACCATGACACCGGGCGGGCCCTGTCGCAGATGCCCGCCATCTGCATGTACCTGGGGCGCAAACACGACCTGTCGCACGATCCGGACCTGGAATTGCGCCTGCTCTGCGATGCCTCGGACATCCTGCTCGAGATCACCTGCCATCATGGTGCCACCATGTGGACGCGGGACAGCTGGACCGCCTTCCGGGAGGATCGCCTGCCACGCTGGATGCGGGGCCACGAACGCTTGGTGATGGAGACGAGGGGCACGGCAACGGATGGGTTCGTCTCCGGCGCAGAGGCGCCGGGCCTCGCCGACCTCACGCTGGCCGCGCTGTGGCACACGATGGTCGATCGCCTGCCGCCACTTCGGCCCCTGCTGCATGAGCACGCGCCGGTGCTGACCGCATTGGTGGACCGCGTGGCCGCCTTGCCCGCCTTGGTGCGTCTGCGCAACGACTGGGCCGATCGCGCGGATGTCTATTGCGCGGGGCAGATAGAGGCCTCGCTGCTGGAGATGCTGAACGAGGATATGGGCAGATGAGCACATCGACGAAGACCTGTTCCTGAAAGGGTTGGATCAACGCCGGGCAACGCTGGGCGCAGACTATGTTGACCGGAACCTGGCCGAGGCCGATGACTTCACCCGCCCTTTCCAGGAGGCGATGACCGCCTGGTGCTGGGGGTTCGGCTGGGGCGACGACGTGATCGACGCCAAGACACGCAGCATGATGAACCTTGCCATGATCGGCGCGCTGGGAAAGATGCAGGAATGGGAAACCCACTGCCGCGGCGCCCGGACAAACGGCATTTCCTGGGAGGAAATCCGCGCCATCATTCACGTCGTCGGGATCTATTGCGGCGTGCCACAAGCACTGGAATGCGTTCGCGTGGCGCGCTGAGTGAAGGAGGCCGAGTGACCCTCAGGGCTCGCAGGTCTGTGCGGTGGTGACCGTCACCCCTTCCGAAGCCAGGTAGTTCGCCAGGTCCGCCGATGGCAGGGCGAAATCGGTTTTCACCTTGGGCGATGCCCCCTCGCCCGAGGGATTGGCCCAGATGATGAAGGTGTTCATGCCGATGACCTGCCCGCAGGCGTTGATCAGCGGGCCACCACTGTTGCCCTGCAGGACCTCGGCGGAATGGGCAAAGACCTCGCGCCCGTCCGCCTGCGGCAGGGCGTCGATGAATTCGCCCGCGCGAAAGATCATGCGCGGCAGGCCGGTCTGCTGGAAGGATTGGAACAGGCCCGGAAATCCGACGGAAACCACCGGGTCCAGTTCGGTCACTCTGTTCATGAACTGCAATGGTTGCACACCCTGGGCGCCCTCCACCTCGACGATGGCATAGTCGCGTTCGGCCAGGCCCTCGCCCCGTTTGACGGTGCGGGCAGTGACACGACCCCGGACCGGGGTCGGGAACAGCGTTTCGGAATAGACCAGCACATCGACCTCCGACCCCACGACGTGGGCATTGGTGGCGACATGCCGTGGCGTGACGAAGAATCCAGTGCCTGATCCCTCGCCCGCCTGGATGAAGACCACGGCCCCATCGGCGACCGCTCGCAGGCGCGACATGTCAGGGCGACCGGCAAAGACGGTCGGCGCGGGGCCCGTGTTCGGGCTGGCCTGGTCGATGGTGCACTGGAACCCGGAGAGGCGCTGCTCCGCCTCGGCCACCCGGGATTGCAGGCGCTGGCCCACACCCTGTTCAAAGGCCAGGAGCGACGACAGCACCGAGGGGTCCGAGCTTTGCCGGGGCAGGTCGGGCGGCTGTGACAGAAAGCGGGGCGCGATCATCACGGCGATCAGCAACCCGCTGGCAAAGATCACCGCCGCACGCAGTATGGTCCACCAGGCGGGGGCTTGGGGGCTGGTTTTCGCGGTCATTGGAGGCGCCTCAACTCTGTCTTGACGCTGGCATCATCCCCGGCATCGCGGGGCGTCAGCGTACAGTCCGCGGTCCGGTCCTGGGCGATTTCACAGGTCACGGCATAGGGCACGACAAACAGCCCCTCGCCGCAATCGGCGCGTTCTCCCTCGACCATCTGCAGGCGGTTCTGCGCATCGAAAGAGGCGGTCACGGTGCCCGTGCAAACGGTCCCGTCCTCCAGCAGGACCCGGCGCGTGCCCTCGCCGGAGGCATCGATGTCATATTCGACAACGATCTTGAGGTCCGGGCGTTCGCTGTCCGAGAAAGTCAGGAAAAGCTGTTCGGCGACGGAGCGCCAGGTGCCTTCGAGGAAGGACAGGTCGTCGACATCCTCGGCCCCGTCCGGCACCACAAGCGGATCACCCTCGGGGTCAGGGTCCGCAGGCGGGTCGTCAGCGGGCGGATCATCTGCCGGAGGCGCGTCGGCCGGAGGTTCGTCCACGGGAGGCTCGTCCACGGGCGGGTCATCAACCGGAGGCTCGTCAGCCGGGGGAGCATCGGCCGGAGGCTCGTCCAGCGGCGGATCACCGGCGGGCGGGTCGTCAGCAGGCGGCTCGCTTGGGGCCGGGTCCACGATCGGCGGCTCATCCGGCGGCGGATCATCGGCGGGCGGTTCGTCTGCCGGGGGTGACGCGGGCGGATCAACCGGCGTACCCTGAGGCGGACCTTCCGGGTTCGGAACGGGGGGCGGTGTCGGGTCCACCGGCACAGGCGGCGCGGTGCATTGCCCAAGACAGGCCAGGGCACGATCCAGCAGATCCTCCTGCAGCCCATCCACGTCCCGGCGCAAAGCCTCGTTCGCGGCCTGCAGGCGCCGCAATTCGGCCAATTCGGCGGGATCGCTGCCGTCAGGCTCTGCCGCGACAACCAGAGGCGCATCGAATAGCCCCGCCGACTTTCCGAACAGGGTCAATGCCGCAAGACAAAGCGCCCCAATCATACACAGCGTCAGGACGCTGACCCCCAGCAGGCGGCGCTCTGTCCCGGCTGTTTCCGGGTCCTTGGGCGGTTCGGGCCGCGGCGGCGCGCGGCGCTCTGTCCCGGGATAGGTTAGCGGCACGAAATCGCGCGGCGGCTCGAACCCCCAGTTCACCACCACAGGTCTGCCGCCCGTGACAAAGACGTCATCCTCGGATGGGTCGGTCAGAGCCAGCGACAGGATCTTGTGGATCTGTCCCGCGTTTTCCGCCGGGGCCGCTTCGGCGAAGGCGCGCATTTCGCGGCGCCACTCGGCCAGCTGGGCCAGGGCCTCGCGCCGTTCCGGCCCGCGCAGGGCAGACAGCGGTTGCGGGTCGCCCGCCGCATCGGTGAACCAATCGGTAAAGCCGCTTTCGGCCTCACGGACGGGTTCGGCGAAATAGCCGGCCGTTTCCCCGCCCAGGTACTCGGCGACATAGGCGCGCAGCTGCGGGAAATAGGCGGTTATGGGGCGGCCAAAGGCCCCCTGCGGCGCCTGCTGGCTTTCATCCGTCCGGATCAGGAAACTGGAAGCCATCAGGGCGTTCCGCACTCTTCGCGCACCACCATGCGGGCCGCTTGCAGGATCTCGGAGGGCAACCGCGATTGAGCTGGGGCATCCAGCAACTCTCGGTAGTTGCGGGTTTCATCCGGAGGCCAGACCATGCGCTGATACAGGTCCGCCCACTGCGGCTTGGGCTCTGTCAGGGTGATCAGCGTGTGTTCGATCGGCACGCGGGACGTCTGGAAGGCGGCCTCGAACTGAGCAAGGAAATCCTCGGGGTTGTCCTGGGCATCGGTGATCGTCACCACGGTGATCAACGAGAAATCGGTTCCCGCCTTCTGGATCTCCTGGCGCAGCCACTCGATATAGGCGGCAAACCGGGGCGTCGGGCGCCCGTTGGCCGTGGGATCGGACAAAAAGGCCGCGCCTTCGGTGCGTAGGTCGACCGGGAACTCCCCCCGCATGAGCTCGAGCGTGGCGAAGGTTTCTGCCGGAAGACGTGTGCGCAGCTCTTCCAGCGCGTCCAGCATCCGGCTGAAGTTGTGCGGCGGCTGCTGGCGGTTCTGGTCCATGCTGGACGACCAGTCGGCCCCGATCAGCAGGCGGACCGGCAGGTTGGTGGTGAAGGGCGTGCAACGGTTGGCCTCGCGCGCGACCTCGACGGGCACGGTCAGGGTCAACCCGTCATCGCTCTGGACGCGGCAGTCGAATGTCTCGCTCTGGACGGTGTCATCGGGGTTGCGCGGATAGGTGACACGGCCATTTTCCACCACGCCAGGCGCATCACAGCCAACCACCTGCCAGACCCGGTTGCCGCCGTTCACCACGCCCGACAGGACGTCCACCGAGACGCTTGGCTCACCCGGGGGCAGGATGGCCGACACCGTGCGCGCCGACGGCGCCGTGCCCGATACGCCCCCGCCCGTACCGGCCCCGGCGCCGCCCTGACCGCCAACGGCAATCACGACATCCGCCGCATCGGTCAGGCCAGACGGATCCTGCACCGTGCAGCTGAACCTCACCTCGCCCGAGGATTGCGCCGGATCGCGGGCAAAGCGCACGGTCTGGTCGTCCCGCACGATGCCCGGCGCATCGCAACTGGCGATGGTGATCGGGTCGCCATCGGGATCGCTGTCATTGGCGACGACGTTCACATCGACAAAATCCGCCCCATCCGGCAGCACGCCCCGGTCTTCCTGTGCAATCGGCGCGTTGCAGGCACGCAGGCCGAAGTCGCACAAGAGCGCAGGACCGAAAAGAAAGGCCAGAAGGCCAAGCAAGAGCAGCAACAGCGCGAGCCCACCTAACAACAGCCGTTTGCGGTTGCGGCCCGCGTCATCCGCCGCCCCCGCGACGGGCTTGTCCTTTTTCGGGATCTTGATGCTGCGCAGATCCAGAGACGCGCCATCGGACTGGAACCCCCACAACGTGACCACAGGCGCGCCATCGACAATCCAGATCGCATCCCGGCTGGGCACGCGAAAGGCCTTTTCCAACGCCAGCGCGATGTTGCGATTGTTGCTGTCGCCACTGTCGGCAAGCCCCTGGCGAAAAGCCTCGATCTCGTTGACGATGGCTTCGATCCGGCCGTCGATCTCCTTGCGGGTGTCGGGCCGCTGGTCGGCGTATTTCACCGCCGTCTTGTAATCTTCGGTGTAGAAATCGATCCGGTCGTCGCCGACGGCCTCGGGCATGGCGAAAAAGGTCTGCGCATCCTTGGACAGGCGCATCTTGAAGGCGGTCTCGAACTGCTGGAACAGCTGCATGACGTTGCGTTCGGACCATCCGATCCCTGAAACGCGCGACCTTGGCTCGGATGTCAGCAGTTTCATCGGGTCTAATCCTTACTTGTCCAAATCCGGGGTCGGCGCCGGAGGAGCACCGGAAATGCGGCCATCGGTGGTGATCCGGGCAGTCCCACCGTCCGGCGCCCTGTCCGGTGCACTGTCGTCTAGCGCCGCGTCTCCGGGCACCAGGATCACCGAGACCGGCGCCTGCGCGGTCAGCCCGTCGCCGTCGCTGATGACACAACTGAGGCGCAGGCCAAAGGTGGACGTGCGAGGCACCTGTGCGTCGGTCAGAACGATCCGTGTGCCATCCCCGGACACAGTAACCGTCAGATCGCCGCGCTGCGCCGGTTCGCAAGAGGCGATCCGCAGCCCGGCACGTCCTGCATCGTCGAGATCGTTGCGCAAGGGCGCCAGCCGATGTTGACCGCTGGGGTCGCCACGCAGCAGGAACCGGTCGGCGCAGGCGATGGGCGGGTTCGTCCCATCCCCAAGCGGCGTCTCGGGGTAGCGCCCGGACTGGCAGGCCTCGGCGTCCGTCTGGCGTGGTCCTGAGGGTGGCGTATCGGGATCCGGGTCGGCCAACGTGCCCGGCACCTCCGGTTTTTCCCGCGGCGTCAGATCTACGGGCGGCTCCTGAGCCTTCGGCGGTTGATCCACCTCGGGCGGCTCAATGGGAACCTGAGGCTCCGGCTCTTCCTTGGGCGTTTCAGGATCGGCACTGACGGTCAACAGGCTGGTCTGGATGGCGCGCCCATCCCCCGGGTCGATCCGGCAGGTCCAGACGGTCGGAGCACCATCGGACAGCGCACTGCGCAGGACCGTCACCCTGCCATCCGTCGCGCCGGGCAGCGCCGACACACCGTCGCACCCCGCAAGGCGGGCGCTGGCAGGCAGGTCGTCATTGGCAAAAAGTGCAACCTCGCCCTGTGTTTCGCCCGCCGCCAGGTGCAATCGGTCGTCGCGCAGCACGATCGGCTCTGGCCCTTCGTCACGAAGGAAAAGGAAATAGACCAGAACCGCCAGCAAGAGGAGCAACAGCAACGCCAGCCACCAGGGCCAGCGACGGCGCGCAGGGTCGGTCACCGGGTCGCCGGTGCGCTCTGTCTCCGGTCCTGGCCCTCCTGCAGGCTCTGCCGGGTCCTCGTCCTCGGGTGCCTTGGCCCCGGCACCGTCCAGCCGCAGTTCGGATTCCACGACATCGGTGCTGGCCGGATCCGGCGCCAGCCCGGCGGCCTCTGCCCCGCCCCACATCGGGTGGCTGGTGGACACCGGCAGGCCAAAAGAGACCTCTCCCCCCTGCGCTGTCCGCAGGTTCAGAGTGACCGGAACCCCCGGTTCCAGGTTCATCGCCATTTCCGGCGGGATCAGGACACCGACAGATCCCTTTTCCAGCTGCTCCGCCGGGCGGAACACCTCTTCGTGGCGTTCCGAGGTCCAGTCATCGTCCTTGGCATAAAGCCGGGTGTCCTGAGAGCCGGTGCGGGTGATCGACCACGCCGCCACCTCGCCCTCGGGAGCCTCGACAACCGCGAAGAGGCCCAGGCCATCATCCGTCTCTATGTCGAAAAGCCTGGTCACGCGGTCAGGCCTTGCTGTCCGTCATGGCCTGTATCAGCCCCCCCAGTTCCGCGTTGGCCGCCAGATCCACTCCGGACAGGCCATCATCGGTCCGCGCATTGCTCTCGGACAGGTTCTTGAAGGCCCAGGCCCAATGCTGCGCCATCTTGACGGCGCGCGGTTCGGCCGTCTTGGGCAGGTCGGGAACACCGCCATCGGGCGTGACGGGGCGGTCGAAAAGCGGGGTCCGCGCCTTGTCCTTGAGCGTCAGTTCGCCCGCCTCGTAGCCCAGCTGGTTGACGAAATGGTTGACCGTCAGCGAGGCCATGCGCGCCTTGTGCGGGATCAACCGTTCGGAGGAGCGCGGGAACTGCGAGGCATCGCGCGAGGTCTGGGCCACCTTGTCGGCCAGCCCGGCACGCTGCGCGCCCTCGCGCATCTCGTTGAACATGGTTTCCAGGTTCTCGGGCGAGATGTTCAGGTAGCGCGACACGCGCGGGTTCTCCAGCACGGCCTGCAACTGATCGGACCATGTGCTGAGGACGCGATCGGCAAAGACATCGTGCCGTTCCTTTGGCATCTCGGGCGCCTCGTCCTCGGCAATGTCCTCGTCGTCGTCGTCAAAGATGGCGTCCCAACCATCGTCTTCCTTGCGCACGACGGCGGGGCCGGTATCGGGATCCTCGCGCTCCAACTGGCGCAGGATGCCTTTCAGGCTGCGCTCCGACATGTAGCACATCAGGAGGAACTCGCCGAATTTCTGCTGCAACGCACAGGCACGCACGTCCTGAAGTGCCGCGCGCACCGCCCTGGAGCGTTCCTTGAACACCCTTTCCGCATCGCCGTCGGCATGGAACTCTCTCAACAGCCGCTCCAGCCGTTGCTGAAACTCGGCGAACTCGCGTTGTAGCTGATCGCGTTTGAACCCTACGTGGCAGACGCTCTGCAAGTTCGAGATCAGGTAGGTGCGGCCGCCGTCGTTCAGCTCCAACATCTCGTTCCAGGCCCTGTCGGGCTCGCGGAAATGCTGGCTGACCTTGGCCGAGGTCGTGACCGCCTCTCGCAGGGCCTTGAAGACCTCTGTGTGATGCGTGTCAAAGCCCGTCTCCTCGAACTCTGGCGTGTTCTTTTCGCCCCGGCTGAGGATGCCCGTGGAAGGCTGGCTGGTATTGCGCAGCCAGTACATGTTGCGGAACTGGCTGCCCGGTTGCCATTCGCGCACCCAGGACATCGACGCCGCACCGGTTTCCGCCTCGTCGCCGCTGCGCGCGCCGCCGAACCGTTCCAGCATGGAATGCATCCGGTCCTCGAGCATGTTGACCGCATCGCGCGAAGCGATGTTGAAGGTCAGGTCCGCCTTGGTGGCAACGAAAAACAGCGCGCAGGGTTGATCCGCGCGGGCCTGCGGGGTCTTGCCGTGGGTCACGGTGATCCAGCGTTCGATCATCCCGGCCAGCGGGCCGACCTCTTGCGGACCGTCCCCGACACAGAGCAGCATCGCCGTCAGTTCTCGGTTGTCCAGGTAGCGGTCGAAGAGATAGGCCACCTTGCCGCGCACCAGCGCCTTGCCGACCACGGTTTCGTCGATGGCCTTTTCCTCGCTCCGCGTACGAGCGCCAGGAAAATCCAGCAGGTCCGTGGTGCCGAAGAAATCCGCCGGCGGTTCCTTGATGACCACCTTCAGCTCGGTCACCAGGGCCGACAGCGTGGCGTGATCCACCTTGCGGATCTCGCCGCTGTTGGTCCGGATATTTGCCTCCAGCCCGCTGCCGTTCCAGATCTGCTGCAGGGCCGATACAAGGATCACGTTGGCCTGCGGGTCAAAAACCTCTGGCGTGGCCCAGCAACGATCCGCGTGGCCCAATTCCTCAAGCGCCGAGATCATCTTTTCGAAGACTTCGGTGAAATAGCTGTTGCGCCCCCAGAACAGGCTGTAGGCGCGCACCCGGTCCGCCACTGCCCCGTGTTCGAGGATTTCCGAGATACGGCCCCAGTGCGGTTTGAACTGCGCGAAATTCGCCCGGTAGACATCCGGGTGCAGCTGGCGTTCCAGGTAGGCCGAAAGATCATAGGCCCTGTCGCTGCGCGCCGCATCCACGGCCAGGGCGACCTCGCCCAGCGTCGCTTCGATCTCGTCGCCCGAGACCCGTTTCAGGGCATCGGTCTCGAAGTCCGAAAAGTAGGAGTTGCTGAGGATCTTGGCGATGTCCATTTCCGACAGCAGGGACAGCTCGATCGGGTAGTTCGGATCATCCAGCGTTTCGGTGCTGGTGAACCGCGTCACCACGCCCGTGGTTTCCTTGCCGCTGACTGCCGGGTTGATGTCCCCGATGAATTTCAACGTCCGGTCGCCCGCCTTTGCCAGCAGCTGTTCCCCCGGTTTGCTCGCCAGCGAGGAGATCAGGTAGGACTTGCCCGCCTGGCTGGCACCGAACACGCCGACGCACATGCGCCGCTGCGCCGCCCGTTCCAGGCGGCCCAGTTCGGTTTCCATCAGCACGCATTCACGTTCGACCGGGTCGTGGCGCAGGCCGACGATATCCGCATGCTTGCGCACCCAGGTCTTGTACTTGCCCGCGATGGCGCGGTGCGCCGAGATCGCGCTCACCAATGCCTCCTGAGCCCCCGACATCACATCATCCCCCCAAGGTTGAAGCTGCCCGACTCGGCCCAATGCACATCCGTCGTCACCATCGTCTGAAGGTTCATCCGCACCAGGCCACGCGGCAGGTCTTCCTTGTTGCCATCGACGATGGCCTCGATCTCGAACAGTTTTTCCAACGGATCATCCTCTGGCCGCAACCGCGTCAGCGTCACGTCCATCACAGAGGGCGGGTCTCGTTCCAGGTTCGACTTGGACAGGGTCACGTTGTACAGCATCGTCGCCGGCCAGCGATCCAGGTCCAGCTGACGAAAGCCCAGCGCGACCGGCGGGTGACAGCGGAACACCGCGTCCTCGATCGACTGGTCGTCCTGCTCCATGTCCACGTTACGGAACAACAGCTGATCCTCGCGGATGCGGCCCTGGTTCATCTGGCCAATGTAGCGCGCGGTCGACCGCATGGTCAGCTCGCTGGTGCGCATGTGGAAGTCGTTGAGCTGCCCCTCGGACAGGGCGCAGATCATCGCGCCGACGGCGGCACAGGTCTTGGGGTCGCCGATCTCGTCGTTGAAGTTGCGGAAGGGATACCAGGCGCCGACCTCATAGTCATGCATGGTCACGATGCGTTCTGGCATGACCGGCATCCGCTGGGCGATCATCGCCCGCAGGGCCGGGAACCGCGAGGGCCGCCCGGCCAGCAGCATGAAATCGCAGTCGAAATAATAGGTCGCCTCGGCCAGGCAGTCGATAAAGGGCTCCATGACCTTGTAGACCGTGTGTGTCAGTTGCGCCGAGGTGACGGAGAAGGAAAAGCCCGAAAGGTCGACCGGCTCCGCCAGCCCGTCGATCTCGCAGATATGGTCCAGCACCTCGCGCGTCGGCTGGGTCTCGCCAAAGACGCGGTCCCAGGATGCGCTCAGCTGCAGGTCTTCGCCGAACCGGTCACTGCCCTCGTGCGCCTCCAGCAGCCAGTAGGCGAAGGGCGTCAGCACCTGTTGCGAGAACTGCTGGCGCCGGATCAGCCGTTTCGCGCTTTCCCCTGCCCTGACCGCGCCCAGGCGCGAGACGACAAAGTTCTTGGCCCCCGGAACATCCTGTTTCGCCAGGTATTCCGTCAGTGCAGGGATCACGTGGTTCTCGATCACCGCCTTGACGATGTCGTCCCCGGCACATTGAAAGCCTTCGCGGAATTCCTGCCTCGGCGTGAGAGAGCGTTCATCGTTCCGGTAGGAACTGATGATCAGGTCCGAGGTCCCGCCGCCGATGTCCAGACTGACGATCCGCAAGGGACGGTCGCGGGCCTCGGGGCGCGACGAGGCATACATGAACGACGCCGTGTCCCCAAAGAACCGCTCCACCACCTCGTTGTAGACAAAGACCGCCTGCGTGGCAGAGGCCTCGTCCCACTGCATCTGCAGCTTGGGTTGCGTGTCGGGCGCAAAGTTCAGCCCCTGCCAGACTTCCTTGATCGCGGTTTCGACGCGGCGACGCAGGATGGAGCGTTCCGGACGCGTCATCGCCGTCGGCATGGTCAGCACGATGCGGCGCAGGCGCCGGGCCTGCAGCTGCTGGCCCTGCTTTTCACGGCGTGACGGGCTGTTGATCTCGCGCAGGACCTGCAACAGCAGTTCCATCAGGAAGAAGGTCATGACCGAAGAGCGCGAAAAACTCGCCGTCACCGCCGGCAGCGCGTCTGGCACATCGGCAAGGTATTCACCGTCGGCAGCGAAGTTGCGGAAATAGCCGCCGGTGTCCAGGGCGCTGTCCTCGGATTCGCGCCCGCCGGAATTGAACCGCCATTCGACGGAAACCGGCGTACGGCTCCAGAGATAGCGTTTCGGGCTGGACATGCCGGTAACGCCGTTGACGCTGCTGTATTCATGCGACAGGCGCACGGCCTCGTCGCCGATCCGCACCGCCGAGGGCCACTGGAACGCCGACCGACGCCCGGTCAGCCGCGACAGGTTGGCAGGCCCGAAGAAGGGTTTGCAGAATTCCACCCGGCTTTCGAAGGGACGATTGTGCACCTGGTCGGGTTGCGAGATGTCGCGGAATTCCAGCGGATAGCTGCGGGTCAGGTCGACATGCGGTTCGCGCTCGTCATCCTCGATCAGCAGGCCGAAGGTCCGCGAGTTGCCGATGTCCAGCACCAGGTCCACGTCGATCGGGCGGTGGGTGGAGTCGGCTGTATTGTCGATGAAGCGGCAGCGCGGGAAATCGACCGTCTCGGATGAGCCGAAGGAATAGAGCAGCGCCAGGTAGTTGGCCAGCGCCTTGCGATTGCGGATCTCTTCAGCCTCGGGGTTGATCCGTTCGGGGCGCACCCAGCTTTTCTTGATCCAGTCCCCGACCCAGCGTTGTTCAAAGAAGGTGCGGATGCCCTCGTGGTCCTTCGGCACGCCAAAGGTCGTCTCGCCCGCCACCACGTCGCTTTCGACCGGCATGAGCGAGGCGATACGGTTGAGCTCGTCCCCTTCCAGCGCGCGTCCGGATTCGTGCTCGCCCAGTGTGGTATCGAAAACCAGCACGATCTTGACGTCCGCGGACCGCTGCTTGCGCGGGAAATAGGCCCGCGCCCAGTTCAGAGGTCCGGTCCTGTCATTGCGAAAGAACGGCAAGGGCAGCCATTGCCCGGCAAAGTCCCGCAGCGCGGCCTCGACGCTGCCGGACACCTGGTCATCGTCTGCGACGGGACGCCCGGACTCGTCGATGTAGCTTTCCCCGTCCTCGTGCAATTGCAGGCGGGAAAACCGCAGGGTCCGTTCCTCGCGCACGACGGAAAACCGGATGCTGCGAAAGTCTTTTACATTAAACTCAAAATCGAAAAACTGAATTCCGGAATTTGGCACAAGCCTAAACATGCAAACCGAATCTCCTGTTTTCGCAACACGCTCACGATCCTAGGTGACACCCTTGTAGGTCACAAGGGCGCTTGCCCAGGGCAGCAGCCGCAGCCCCTGCCCCTGATTTGCCTCGAAAACGGGCAGCGGGAAGAAGCCGGAGAGTGCGGCGAACGCCCCAGATACGGCCTTTGGGCGACGACGATTTCCAAGCGCGCACCAATCGCCCAACACAGGCAGGAATTGTTTACCGATCAGGGACCCGGAACCCTGGGTCCGTTAACCATGATCCACTTTCACCTTTTCCTGACTTGCTGGCGACAAATGGACCGGCTTGGCCCTCAAGAACCGCGACCCGGGCGCGACAAACCCTGCGCAAGCGACTGTCCCACGGAATATTTTCCCGCCACATCTCCAACAGGCCTGAGATGGAAGACCTGCCGCAAAGCAGCGCAAGGCGGTCAGGAATCCCGTTGCTCTTTGGATTGGCCAGACCTAATTTGCCTACTGTTTGATGTAATACATAAACGCATGGCGACCGGAGGCGATTTTGACAGCGGGTGACGATTGGGTCTTGAAAGCCGAGCGGCTTGGCTGTGTCTATGCCGACAATGGCTCTGGAAACCAACCGTCCAGCGGTGTCTATGCCGACAAGTTCACCCTGCCCCGCGGCCAGGTGACCGCCATCATCGGTGAGTCCGGGTCCGGCAAGTCGACCCTGCTCAGCATCCTGGCCGGACTGCGCAAGCCCAACCGCCTCAACGACCAGAGCCGACTGCTGTACCGGGGCAAGGACGGGCGTGTCTGGGACCAGCTGCGCGAGAACCGGCCGCCCCCGGGCGAGATCGCCTTCGTTTTCCAGGAAGCGCAGCTGATCAAGGCGATCCCCGCCCGCGCCAATGCCAAGATGGCGGGCCATATCTCGAACAAGGGCAATGCCGGGGAACTGGCCCGCGACCTGGCCCAGGACTTCGAATTGGGACCGCAGTGGGACAAGCTGTCGGAAACGCTTTCTGGCGGTCAGGCCCAGCGCATCGCCATCATCCGCGCGCTCTGTGTCGAGCCGAACCTGATCGTCTGCGACGAGCCGACCAGCAGCCTCGACAAGACCATGAGCCAGAACGTCATCGAGGCGCTGCGCTGGTGGACCCATGAAACCGGCTGCGCGGTGCTCTGGGTGACGCATGAGCTGGACCTGGCAGCACATTACGCGGACCGGGTGGCACTGGTCTCGTCTGGCCGGGTCTATTGTGATGCGGAAACCGGCCAGCCCTGGACGCTGGACGCGCCCTACGAGGAACGCCTGGACATCCTGCATGACCTGATCGAACAGGGCCGCAAGCAGCCCGCCCTGACGGTCGAGGCGCTCGACCGGATGATCGACCGTCCGGGCGATGCGGCACCGGACGAGATGGAGCTGGCGCGGGCGCCCCGCTGGCGCCCCGGCTCTCTGCGGTCCTACGGCTTTGTCGTGAACTGCGCTGTCGACGAGGTGTCGCTGGGGATGCGCCGGGCCGTCGCCGCCGGGTCAAACCGGATCTGGGCGCATCTGCGCGGTCTCTACCAGGCGATGACGCGCTCCTTGACCCTGATCCTCTTTCTGGGGCTGACGGTCTTTTACTTCGTGGCGCTTGGCCGCAACGTGACAGAGGCCGCGTTGAACGCGCAACTGTCGCAACCCAGCATGTCGCATTTCACCATGCGCACGGTCTACAACGGCGGGCAAACGCTGGACATCGCCTCTCTGGGGGTGCTGGACAAGACGTTGTTCGATGCCGCCCCCATCGCCACCGAGGCCAGCGACAAAGCGCGCCGCGTCTTTGGCCGCCGCGTCCACGAACAGCAGTACCTCTGGTTCCCCGATGAATCCAAGGACGGCACCTGCAACACGCGCCCCCTGGACGGGATCGAACCCTATATCCGCACCATGCAGGTCTTTGACGCGCGCGAACCGCTGTTCGAGGATCTTTCCTTTCCGGCCTGGAACGGGGTGGAGGCCGACCCCGAATGGCGCACCAGGCCCGGCATCCTTGCGACGCAGGGGTTCATGGAAACATTCCGGATCGAAGCCGGTCAGGAGATCTGCCTGGAACTGTTCAATCGCACCATCGGCCTGCCGGTTCTGGGCGTGGCCGAGGAATTCCCCGGCGGCGGGGAACGCAAGTACCCGTTGGCGGTGACCGAACTGGTCTATCATGACCTTTTCCTGGAGGCCCCGCCGGACAATTTCGTGCAGAACGGCAAGATCACCCTGCCCACCTACCGCGAGGCGGCGGTCTATTTCGACAAGACCAGCTTTGAAAACGTGGTCTGCAAGTTTCCCGACATGCCCGAGTGTACGCCGGATGAAACGCCAGTCCTGTTCGGGTTCAAGCTGGACCAGGACATCCTGAACCAGGTGCGGGGGATGCTGCGGGCAATGGACGGGGCCAGTGTGTCCTTCGCTGTGCTGTCCTGGACCTTTGCCGCCACCATCGTGATCTCGACCGCGCTGGCCACCGCCGCCTTTGTCCAGCGCAACGAAAAGTCGATCGCGGTGATGAAGGCCTTTGGCTACACCGTTGCCCACATGGCGATGATGATCCAGACGCAGATTGCCGTGTTGCTGTGCCTTGCGATCTTCTGGTTCCTGGGGCTGCACTGGATCTTTCAGACCTACGCGGCGCCCTATGCCGCCAATGCCTTTGACCTGCCGGTGGAATGGCTGGCGATGAAACAGGGGCTTTTCTGGCGCGCATTCATCGCGGTTTTCCTGCTATCACTCTTGGTAACCGTCGTCGTTATCGGGACATGGTGGCGAAAGAACCGCTACTTGAGTGAAACGCTACAAACGATCTGAGGGAAAGCATTGGGTAGAATATCCACCGTCCTGGCCGCCACGGCGTCCGTCCTTTGCCTGACGGCCACCGCCGGATACCCGGAGTCCCATGAAGCCGCCGGGCCGGATGTCTCGGAAGAGGTACAGGGCCGCCTGGTCACGCCGGACGGAACACCGGACGCCGATGATCCCGCCGCCGCCCCGGCAACCGAGGACGCCGATCCGCCCGCCGCGCCAGACGAAGGCGCGGGGCCGGCGGATGCCCCTCCCGATCCGGCACCGGTTCCCGATCCGCCCCCCGAGGCGCCGGAGCCGCCGGCGGCAGACAGCGGTATCGATGTCGACCTGCTGATGGACACGCTGCTGTCCGCGCTGGAGGACATGCAGGAGCTTCGCCCAAGGATCGACGCGCTGGAAGGACAGGTCGCGGCGCATGAAAAGCTGCTCCGCCAGGTCTGCACCAACGAAGGCTACGAGGCCGATCCGCCCGATTGCCTGCACCTGCACCCGGATCCGCCGGACCTTGACCCGCTGCAGGCCCAGATCGACGAGCTGAACCGCACCATCCTCACCTTGCAGGGCGAACTTGCCGAGCTGCGCGCACGTCCTGCCGCGCCGACGGCGGAACCTCCGGTGATTGCCGAAGATCCGGACCCCGCGCCGACGCCACGCGAAGACACCGGCCCGGTTGTGGCCGAAGGTGATCCCTTTGTCCTGCGCCAGACGCCGGATGGCCTGCCCCTGTTCCCGGCCCAACGGGAATTCGGGTTGGACCAGGGACCGCTGGCCGCCATGATCCCCGACCTGCCGGATGCCGCCATGTGCCAGGAGGCCGGGCAATGGCTGGTCGACAGCGCGGCCAACCGGATTGCCGATGCATTTTACGTCACCAGGGAGGGCGAAATCGCCATGTGCAAGCTGGTCGGAGACCAATGGTCGGTCGTCTCTGCCGGCCGCCTGGACAAAGCCCACATCGTCGTTGAGGGAGGAAAGCAATGATACGTCACAGGCTTTTCACGAGTCTCCTGCTGGCCACCATATCCGCCGCCGCCCCCGCCCTTGCCGAGACCTGCCTTGAGGACCTGCGCATCATGCGCGATCAGCCCGACCGCCTGCTGGGCGGTCCGGCAGGGCTGGCCTCCAAGGTGCGTGACCAGATGATTGCGCGGAACGCGATCCCGCTGGCGCGGTCCAACGAGGCACTGGAAAAGGTCAAATGGGCGGGCGGTGAAAGACGCACCGTCGCCACGGACGACCCGCATTGCCTGGTCACTGAGGGGCTCGTGCTGGACTACCCTTTGCCCGGCCGCGACGCCAATTCAGAGGGTTTCCTGCGCTTTCCCTTGCGCCTCATCGCCTACAACGACGTCCCGATGCCCGAGGACGCGGGCGATCTGCCGGGCGTCGGACTGCAATTCTACAAGCCGGTCACTGACACGACAGAACCGAATTTCGGCCTGGCCATTCGCCAGTTCTGGCCCAACCTTGACGGCAAGGAGTCGAACCCCGCCGGGTCCGGGGAGTTTACGAGCGAAAGGCTTGCCAAGTATTATCGCATCATCGCCCGTGACGCCGACGACCTGTCACAGGGGGTCATTATGCTGCTGTGCATCAACGATTGCGCCGCGGACCTTGCGGACCTGCCGGAAGCGGTGGACGCGCCCCTGGTCGTCACGCCGCCAAAACCGGTCGAACCGGACGCACCGGTGACGGTTCAGACCGCGAAACCGGACGAAGACCCGGCACCCGATCCAGCGCCTGTCGACCGCCCCGAGGTGACGGCCACGCCCCTGCCCCCGGCGGAACCGGGCATCCCCTATTCCAAGCTCTGGGCCAGCAGCCTCCTGGATCTGGTCGAGCCGGTCTTCCTCTTCGAGGGGCAGGAAGTCACTGTCCCGCCCTACCAGATCGCCTGCAGGGACGCGGCGCCGGCCTGGGACGCCAACCTGGCGCGGCTGGCCACCCAGCTTTATGGCCCCGAATGCCTGCAGTTCGACGAGGAATACGAAGCGGCGTCCGCCCGCCTGGTCGAGGCCAGCGTCACCACCGAACGCCTGGTCGTGAACGTCGCGCTGGCCCGCAAGCGGTCGGCCTTCCTCAAGCGCCTGGTCGTCGGGTTCGAGATCCCCGAGACGCTCTACCTCGACTGCACGCTCAGCGTTCGTTTCGCCGAAACCCCGGGAACGGATGCCGATCCGGTCTTTGCCGGCAAATCGACCCGGCTCTTTACCGGGCGTGACATTTCGGCCGGCTGGTTCCTGCGAGAGCAGGAAGTTCAGGCACTGTTCCCCGACAAGGCCCGGCTGGACGAGATCGCGATCGAGATCACCGCGCCGCAGGATGCCGACAACCAGGCCTGCCGCCTGGCCGAACCCGTGATCCTGTCGCTGCGCGACGCGGACAGCGACCCGCGTGTCTCGATCGACCTGGATGGCGTGGTGACGATTTCCGAGGTCCGGCTGCTGCCCAATGCCGCCACCGAGTATTTCTTTCTGAACACCTACCTGGGCGCCTCTCTGGTGGGCACCGCCGAACAGGGCGAAGGTGTCTATGCCTTCACCAACCAAAGGAGCGACCTGCTGCATTACCTGGCAGCATATGTCGATTTCGCCGTCGAGGATGCGCTGGAAGAGAGCCGTTCGGCCGAGTTCGTCTTTTTCGCGCCCGACGAAAACGGCCTGCACCGCGAGGTCGCCCGCCTGACACCGCTGGAGATGCGGCAGAAACCCGACTGGCTGCGCGAGCTACTGGGGCGTTTTGCCCGGGTCGAACCGAACGCGGATTATGCCGATGTTCGCGTCACCGCCGTTCTGGACGAGTTGCGCGCGGCGGGCGCCCTGTCCGCGGATGTCCCGACGGGCGTTCACGTCGTGGGCCGCACCGGCTTTTCCGACCGCAACGACTATTGCGATCCCTCCGCCTTTCTGGGCTACGAGGGGTCCACGGTCAGCATCGTCGAGTTCGCCTCCGGCAACTATTTCCCCGACCTTGCCAGCAGCCTCGGCGAGGAAAACACCGTGCGGGACGCCGACGTGCGCACCCTGCGGTGCCGTGACCAGCTGAACAGGCATATCATCATCTTTCCCGACAGCGTGTTCATCAGACCGACACCGGATGAGCTCTCCGTCAGCTTCGAGGGCCTCAAAGGAGGAAACGCGACCCATGCGGACTAAGACCGACCAATGGCGCCGGGTGATCGGTGTCGCCGGTTTCACGGCCACACTGACGCTTGCGTCCCTGGCCCATGCCCAGGGGACGCCGCCGCAGGATTTCTACATCGAAGAGGGTCTTTGCAGCATCCAGCAGCTGGATTCGCTGCCCGACCCGCAGGGCACGGGTGGCGCGGTGCTGACCGTGGCCGACACCCAGATCTTCCAGACGCGCGGCGGCAACCCGATCCCGACGCCGACCAAGGTGCCGCCTCTGACGCGGCTGACATGCCATTTCGAAGCCGGCGACAAGGTGCTGGTGTCCAGCACCGGCGAAACCCCCTACTGCGGCTGGATCGACGGTGACGACGTGCTGGCCGGCAAGATGTCCGCGACCCTGCGGACCATCGTCGGGGGCGAATACTGCGGTGACATCCTGCCGATGCGGGTGTCGGAATTCTGTTCGCGGCTCAAGGACATGGGCGAGGAAACCGCCGAGTGCAAGGACGCCTCGATCGCGCGGTCGGTCTTTGACGCCAAGTTCATCGTCGACAACACCGGCCTGTCCGGGGATGCCAGCGTCCGCGATCTCAGCCCGGTGGAAATCCCCGTCTACGCCCTGCCAGATGACCGCGAACGCTCGGGCACGATCAACATCTTCAACGTGCTGCTGATCCGCGAGATCGCGCGGGGCCCGGATGGCCAGCTGCGCTATCTGCTGCTTTCGGGCGAACAGCCCATCGGCTGGGTGGACGCGCAGGCGGGACAGGTCTGGTATTCGCGCCTGACCACCTTCTTCAAGACCGGCGGCGACGGACAGGTGCTGTCGGACTTTCCGCACAGCCCCTACGCCAAGCCCATCGCCGGCGTCCCGGGCAATCTGGACCGCGTCGCCACCGAGGGACCGGAGTTCCAGCGATACCCGGTCTTGCAGGACAACCGGCAGGCCAGCTCGGACAACAACAACTTCCTGCCCAACCTGCGGGTCGCCTTCATCGGGGCCTATTGCGACAGCGGCGGTGCGGGCGTCTGTTCCCGGATCGACGACACGCCCCCGCCCGAGGTCTTTGACGCGCTGAACAAGACCGACGTGCTGTTCCTGATCGACGGCACCAAGTCCATGCGCAGCTATTTCGACATCGTGTCGCGCGCGGTGCGCGGGCTGGCACGTGACTATGTGGGCAATGCCTCGTTCCGCTTTGGCGTGGCGATGTACGGTGACTACCTGTCGCCTTCGGCCACCCGGCTGCGCGATCCGATGCAGTTCCGCTATCCCATCGCCCTGCAACCCATCCTGCGCGGCGACGAGTTCGCGGAACTCAGCGGCGTCGATCTCTACATCGAGGATGCGCTCAAGGACAAACCCGAGGCTTCGAATGCAGCCTTGCTGCGCGCTGCCGAGGAAACGGACTGGCGCAGCGATGCGCCCAAGTGGATCATCCACATCGCCGACCATGGCGACCGCCAGCCCCCCAGCCCCGAGTTGATCGAGGCCCTGCAAGAGGCCAATATCTTCTACGCGCCGATCCCGGTGCGCGGCGAGGCCGTTCTGGCGGCCAGCCAAGCCTTCCTGCAGCATTCCAACGCGATCCGGAACCAACACGTCTCGCCCTCGGGCAAGGCGCTGTCGGTCGAGGTGAAAAAGACCTATACCACCGGCGCCAAGGACGAGATCGCCGAGTTCGAGGCCATCGGCCTGGCCATTCGCGGCGCACTCCTCTACGGCGAACAGCTGCGGCAGGAAGCCATCCGGCGCGCCTACAACCAGACACCAAGCACTGGAACCGCGGACCGCAGCGCGGCCTTTCCGGCCGGCTACTCCGAGGTGCTGGAAGCCGGTTACGAAATCTTCCTGAAGGATTTCGAACGGTCCATCGGCACCAATGACATCACCCAGCGCACCATCGCCGCGGTCGGATATGTCCAGACAGCGCCGGTGGAAGAGGAGGAAGAGGACTGGAGCTATTATGCCTCGCTGCCTCTGGGAGTCGCGGTCAAGCTGTCGGGCGCGCTCAACACCGCTTGCCGGGGCTTCGGCGACGGCGGATCGGGCGAATTGGTCTCGCAGGCCGCGGTAGAGATGCTGTCCGTCCTGACCGGCGACCCGATCCAGGAGGGCCAGGACTTCGAGGATTATTTCCGAAACCGGGGCAGCCTGCCACTGGCGACGCGCACCCTGTTCCGCGCCGACGATCTGCGGCAGATGAACCTGGACATCCTGAACCAGAGCAAGCCGCGCCAGATCGACGCCCACCGGCGCGAACTGTGCCGCAGCGCGGTCCTCGTCAGCCGCATGGTCAATGGCGGCCGACTCGACCAGCCTTATGAGTTCGACGAGAACGGCAACCGGGGCGATCTTGTCTGGCGGCGCGACCAGGGGTCCTATACCTTCCGCAACCTGCGGGAATATGACTGGATCTACACCGACAAGTTCGGGCGCAAGGTCTATTTCATGCCGCTGGAATTCCTGCCCCAGTACCGCAAGGTCACGGACTGACGATGCCTTGACGGCGGCCCCCCATCACCGGGAGGGCCGCCGTACGATTGCAGACCGGCATGGGGTCAGGCCAATTGCCCGGCCGCGACCCCTGCGAAGCGATCGAACAGATCGGGCTGCCCCATCTGCCCCCCCTTCAACATGATCCGCATTCCGTCACGGCGCGCGTCCTGGTGGCTGGCGACGCAGATGCAGACACCTGCGCCCATCGCCCGGTCATAGGCCAGGGCGTCCAGACCGAGGCGTGCACAGATGCGGCTGGATGTATCGCCCCCCGCAAGTCCAAGGCAGGCCACCGGGCAGCGATCCAGCAATTGCGCGACGAAACCCGCCGAGGCATCGGCCAGCCCGCCCGGCGAGAGCCCGTAGTCGGCCCCCTGTTCCAGATGCACCAGCAATGGCGCCCCGGCCTCAAGAAGGCCGGCGGCCTGCACCAGGGCAGAGCCATCGCGCAGGGCACCGGGGGTCAAGGCCAGGCGTGTTCCGGAAAACTGTTCGACTTGGGCACGGGTGTTGGCGGATCGGCTGCCTGCGAACATCAAAACGCCCCCCGACGGCGCGGCCGGCAGTGCCGATGGCGGCGTGGATCGCTCACTGGACCCGGCAAGGATCTCGGCCACGGAACTGGCGCCGATCAGCAGTTGGCGGCCCCCGGCCTGCCGCAGCGCCCGCGCGATGGCAAGCCCGTCCGCTTCGCTGGCCAGGTCAAAGAGCACGGGACCAGCCTGCAAGGTTTCGACCACCGCTTCCGTCTCATCCAGTTGCGTGAAGGGCACCAGGGTCAGCCCCTCCAAATCCTGTGCCACCAGGTGACGGCGCAGATCGGCTTCTCCCATCGGCGTTACCGGGTGGTGGGCCATGACGGGGTGGCGATCGATCCGGTGCACATTGCCGTCGGGACCGCGCGCAAAAAGATGCCCGAAGAGGCAATAGCGCCCAAGGCTGGGCTGACCGCCGATCACCGCGACGACATCGGGCTGGAACCGGTCGATCAAGGCCCCCGTGACCGCGCCGATGGATCCGACGGCGGGCGCGGAATCGAAGGTCGAGCAAACCTTGAAATGCAGGACTTGCGGGGAGGCTGCTGCAATCGCGGGCCAGAGGCGGTCAAGCTCTGCGAGGGCGCGTTCCGGCGCCAGCGAGCGCAGGTCGGTCGGCAGGCCAAGTGCATCCAGATCCCCCGGCGCTGCCTCGGGGCGCAGCACCAAACATGACGTCAGCCCGAAGCGAGCATATGTGGCCAGGCTGTCCGAAGCGCCGGTGAAATCGTCCCCCAGGAAGACGAGGCCCGCCATCAGCGCGCCCCGAAGAACCGGAAGGCAGCAGCCAGCGCCGGCCGGCTCTGCGCCGCCTGTTCCAGGTCCTCACCGGCAGACAGGGCCTCCCACGCCTCGCGCAGCGAGCCGATGCCCTGGGCCGGTCCATCCGGGTGGGCCAGGATGCCGCCGCCACACATGAATATGAAATCCGGGCCCTGCGCCGCCACATAGGCCGAAGGCATGGTTCCCGCCCATTGGCCCGAGGAAAAGGCCGGCATGACCCGGTCATCGGCGCCGTCGGTCAGCGGGGCAAGACAGGCACGCGCGGCCTCTGTCACCTCGTCGGCATGGTCTACGAACTTGCCGCCGATGCCGTGGACATGCATGTGATCGACCCCCGCCAGCCGGTAAAGTGACTGGTAGGCGGGGAACCCCATGCCCAACAGCGGGTGGCGGCTCATCGCGCCGAACCCGTTGCGGTGGCCGTGGATCGCCAGCGGCGTCGCCGCGCGCAGGCTTTCCATCCCCGCCAGGCCGCACCAGTTGAGGCTGGCCATGACGCAGGTGCCGCCTTCTGCCGCCACAAGATCGGCGTGGCGGCGCATGGCGTCACTCTCGTCGGTGATGTTGAAGGCCATCATGACGTTGTGGCCCTTGTCCTTCCACTTGCGTAGCACCTTCATCACCGCCGGAACGCGGGTTGCCAGCGGCGCCACGTCGGGATTGGCGCAGACCTCGTCATCCTTGATGAAATCGACCCCCGCCGCGCAAAGACGGTCGACCAGCGCGGCGATGTCGTCGGAGGTCATGCCGACATTGGGCTTGATGATCGTGCCGAAGAGAGGCCGGTCGGTCACACCCAGCGTTTCGCGCGTACCCGCAATACCCTGCGCGGGCATCGGATAGCGGGAACGGTAATCCGCGGGCAGCTCCACCGACAGCAGTTTCAGGCCGGTGATCTCGCCGATGTCGTAGAGATTGCCAGAGACCGTGGCCGCCAGCGTCGGCAGGTTGCGCCCGATATTGCCGGGCGGAAATGCGATGCGGACGCGGGCGCGGGTGAAAGGCCCTGCCTTTCCCTTGCGCTCGACATAGGCCGAGGTCAGAGCCGGGCTGTCCACCTGCCCAAGCACCTCGACCGACAGGACCTGCGCGGCAGCGCGCGCGCGCAACTCGTCTGTTTCGCCCGCGACGCGCACGAAAGTGCCGGAAGACTGCTCGCCCGCCATCATGGCGGCGACCTCTTCGACCGGAAAGGGCGTTTCCAGCAGGTATTCCGCGACGATCAGGTCCATCACAACGCCGACAGGTCCGGGAAGGGTCGCACGGGATCAGATCCGTCCCAATCGACCGAGGCCGCCCGGATCATGTCGAACATCTTGCCCTTGGGCCCCAGCACTTCGGACAGTTCGATGCAGGTGCCGGGGTGATGTTCCTCGGCGAAATAGCAGAAGCGCCCGTTCTGGCCGACGCAGCCGGACATCTTGACGGTAAAGCCACGGTCCAGCATCCGGGCCAGATCGGCATCATAGTCGGTCGTCCAGAAGGCGACGTGTTGCAGACCGCGCAGCCCCTTTTCACGAAAATCGCGATACATCGAGGGCACATCGTTGCGGCACTGGATCAGTTCAACCTGCATCGGGCCGGAGTTGGCCAGGGCAACGGAGTTTTCCGGCTGATAGCTTTGCCCGTCGTAATGGTAGTCCTCGATCGGGACGCGCGGGTTGTAGAACCAGGGGCCCACGCCCATGACCTCTGACCAGTGCTTCATGCCGGCCTCGATATCGTCGACGACATAGCCAAGCTGTCGGATCGGGCCCAAAAGGGTGCTCATGTCGAACCTCAGTTCATCAGTGTTTCGGGGAGCCAGGTGGACAGCGCCGGCACGGCAGAGACCACCAGGAGCGAGAGAAGAAGCGGGATGAAGAAGGGCAGCACCCCGGCAATCACGCGGTTGATCGGCATCTTGGTGATGATGGTGATCATGTAGAGGCTCATGCCCACCGGCGGCGTCAGCAGACCTATCATCAGGTTCAGGACAAAGACGATCCCCAGCTGCAGCGGATCCACCCCGGCAGCGGTCAGCGCGGGCGCCACGATGGGCGCGATGATCAGGATGGCGGCGATGCTTTCCAGCACCATGCCGACGATCAGCAGAAAGACGTTGACGATCAGCAGCAGCACCAGCGGGTTTTCCGACAGGCCCAACAGAAAGCCCGAGACCTTCATTGGCACCTGGTCCAGCGTCAGCACCCAGGCGAACAATGCCGCCGTGGCCACGACAAACAGGATGTTGGCCGTGGATTCGACGGTTTCGCGCAGGGCCGCGCCCATCTTGCGCAGGGTGAGCGAGCGATAGACGACGATCCCGATCAGCGTGGCATAGGCGACGGTGACGCCCGCGACCTCTGTCGGGCCGAACCATCCGCTCATCAGCCCGCCGATCAGCAGGACCGGTGCCAGCAGCGCGGGAATGGAGATCACCGCCTTGCGCGCAATCGCCTTGGGCTCGGCCCGGACGGTGTCGCGCGGCAGGCCTTTGACCCGGGCGATGATCGCGATCTGCGCCATCAAGAGGCCCGTCAGCAACAGCGCCGGAATGATCCCCGCCAGCAGCAGTTTCACCGCCGAGACATTGGCGACCGAGGCATAGATGATGATCGGGATCGAGGGCGGAAAGATCGGTCCGATGGTGGCGGCGGCGACGGTGACACCGGCGGCAAATTCCTCGCGGTAGCCCTGCGCCTTCATCTGGTTGATCTGGATTGCGCCAAGCGCGCCGATGTCGGCTAGGGCCGCGCCGGAAATGCCCGAGAAGATCAGCGAGACAAAGACGCTGACCTGCGCGACGGCGCCCCGAATACGGCCAAAGATCATCCGCACGAGGTCAAAGAGATGCGTCGTCACCCCGGTCGCGTTCAGCAGGTTGGCGGCAAGGATGAAGAGCGGCACCGCCAGCAGGGGCGAGCTGTCCAGCGCGTTCAGGCTGCGCTGCGACAGGACCGCAACTGGCAGGCCCTGCATCACGATCACGACGGCCGAGGACAGGCCCAGGCAAACCGCGATCGGCGCGCCGACGGCCAGCAGCGCGAGGAAAAGAGCGACAAGGATAAGGCTCATGTGGGTAGTCCGCTATCGTCCCTGGGATCATGGTAGGGCTCGGTGGGGGCGTGGCCGGTCAGGGTGCGGGCAACACGGTGCAGCGCGACGGCAAAGAGGAACAGGCTGCCGGTCAACGCGAGGCTGTAGTAGACCCAGTTGGGCACGCGCATCGCGGGGGTCAGGAACTTGCCCGCGCGTGGCAGGAACTCGGCAAAGCTCCAGAGCATCAGC
The DNA here is from genome assembly GCF_012274245.1 of Mameliella sp. LZ-28. NCBI lineage: Bacteria > Pseudomonadati > Pseudomonadota > Alphaproteobacteria > Rhodobacterales > Roseobacteraceae > Antarctobacter > Mameliella sp. LZ-28. Next base: position 280,709 of record NZ_JAANYX010000036.1, read on the forward strand.
GCAGCGAAAGCCAGCGTGGCGATGTCCCCGATCAGGTGCATGACCTTGCGCGCCGCCGGGGGCGAGGCATCAGGCAGCATCGAGACCGAAACCAGCACATGCCGCCCGGCGAGGCAGGGCACGGAAAGAAACACCAGCCCGATGCCGGAAAACCGCGCCAGTTCATCCGCCCAGGGCAGGCCCAGGTCGTAGAAGTTGCGCGCGGCCACCTGCGTCACGACCAGAGCGGCCATCAACACCAGCAGGCCCATGCCCAGGACAACACCGAAACGGGCGAGCCGCGCGAGGATCGCGCGGCCCGGTTCGCTATGCGGCATCAGGCGACCGCCGCAATCTTGGAGTAGAGGTCGCCGTATTCGGCACCAAAGCGTTCGTCGACCAGCTTGCTGACCGAGGCGCGGAAGGCGTCCAGCTGCAGACCGTCCTCGGCGCCGATCACGGTCATGCCCAGGTCGCGCAGCTTTTGCGTCTCGGCTTCCTCGTTGTCGAGGATGGCCTTGGTCGCCTTCTGGCGCGTCTGCTCCGAGGCTTCGCGCACCGCATCCTTCTGCTTGGCGTCGAGACCTTGCCAGGCGTCCTCGTTCATCACGACAACCTCGGCGTTGGACATATGGCCGGTCAGCATCAGGTGTGACTGCACCTCGTAGAGCTTGACGTTCAGCACCACGTTGACCGGGTTTTCCTGCCCCTGCACGACGCCGGTGGCCAGCGCGGTCGGCACCTCGGACCAGTCGACCGGCACGGCCACGGCGCCCATGCCCTCGACCGCGGTGGTGTAGATCGGGAAGGGCACGGCGCGGATCTTGGTCCCGGCCAGGTCTTCGGGCGACATGACCGCCTTGTTGCAGGTCAGGTTCCGGCGGCCGAAGTAATGGGCATAGATCACGCGCACGTTGGCGGCGGCGATCAGGCCCTCGTTCAGCTCCTGCATGACCGGGCTTTCGACATCCGTCACCTTCATCAGGTGATCGACGTCACGGTACAGGTACGGCGTGTCCAGCGCCGCGAAGGGCTGGTAGAGCGAGCCCAGCGCGCCGGCGGTGTTGTGCGAAAAGGCGATGGTGCCCAGCGACACGGCCTCGGCCAGTTCCTGCAGCTTGCCCAGCTGGCTGTTGGGGAAGACCTGCACGTTGATGTCGCCACCCGACGTCTGGCCCAGCGCCTCGGCGAACCAGTCGGCCTGGGCGCCCGCGACAGAGGCGACCTCGTTGTTGTGACCATAGCGCAGGGTCGTGGCGGCAAGACCGGGACGCGCCAGAAAGGGTGCGGCCAGGGCGCCGGCGCCGGTGGCCAGCAGGGTACGGCGGGTCAATCCTTGAGACTTCAGCATCGGGTCTCCTCCCAGATTATGATGCGTTTTGATGTTTCATCATGCCTTGGCTTGGCCCCAATTCATGATTTCAACAGCCTTGACCAAGGTTATGGTTTTGAGCCACGCTTCGTCAAAGGAAATGAAATGACGGTTTTTGAGGTCCGTCAAAAGAGCGCAGAATGACGGACAGCACGAAACCACAACTTTCCGATATTGCCGCACGCGCAGGCGTTTCGCTGGCCACGGTCGACCGGGTCATCAACCGACGCAAGGGTGTCAAGGAACGCACGCGCGGGCGGGTCCTGGAAATAGCCCGCGAGATCGGGTTCCTCTCGACCGAGGACGTTGAACGCTATGGCACGGAACGCCCCCTGAACATGGTCATGCTGCTGCCTGCGGGGTCGAACCCCTACCTGCGCCTGCTGGGTGAACGGGTAAAGGCGCGGATCGGTCGGACAGGTATCAACGACCCGTTCCTGCGCTGTTTCTTTATTGAAAGTTTCGATGCCACCGCACTGGCCGAGGCGCTGCGCAAAAATGCTGCCTGGGCCGATGCCATCGCCTTTTTCGCCATCGAACATCCCGAGGTGCGCGAAGCCGCGCTGGAAGTGGCCGCAGGCGGCACCCGGCTGGTCACCATCGTTTCGGACCTGGGAACTCTGCCGGATGTCGCCCACGTCGGGTTGGACAATCGTGCCGTCGGGCGGACGGCAGGGTTGTTGATCGGGCGGCTGGCGCATTCGGATACCGGGGCCGTGGCGCTGGTTGCCGGATCGCGCCACTACCGCGCCCATTCGGAACGCGAGGCCGGCTTTCTCAGCATCCAGGAAGAAATGTTCCCGCACCTGCGCGTGATCGGCATGCGAGAGGGGCACGATGACGCGGGCGAGAACTATCGTCATACGCTGGCCCTGCTGGACCAGGCGCCGGATCTTGTCGGCATCTACAACGTGGGCGGATCATCCAACGGGATCAGCCGCGCCCTGCGCGAGCGCGACAGGACGACTGTCACCTTCATCGGTCACGGCCTCACCCCGGACACGCGCCGTGCCCTGCTGGAGGGCAGCATGGACGCCGTCTTCGACCAGGACCCGGACCTGTTGATCGAGGCCGCGATCCGGGCGCTGTCGCAGCCCGAACCGCGCCCACGCCCCCTGCGGCTTGAAATCTACTTCCGCGAGAACCTGCCCTGACACCACCTACCCTGCCAGGTCGGCACCGCCATGCCGCGCCTCGAAACGCGCCAGGTCGCGCGCATCTGGGGCCTGCCCGGTAAAGGTCTTCACGTAGTTGGGGATCCGCGCCAGGCGCAGGCCGACATCTTCCTGCACCTGCATCGAGATATAGCCGATCTGCACCAGGTACATCGTGCGCGCCCGCACGTCGGCTTCATCCGGATCAAAGCCGAACCGCTCGAACATCGCCCGGATGGCCGAAAGGCGCAGCTCGTCCGTGGAATTCACCTTGGCGGCGATGGCGTCGGACTGGTGCGCCCAGCCCCGCACCGCCAGGTCCAGCCGGGGTTCGAACCCGCCCCCGGGCAGGAACACCCCGATCACCGAAAGCACAGCCTCGGTGATGGTCTCGGCAAAGCCCTCGGTCGCCTGGACAAGGCATCGGGTGTTGATCTCTTCCCAATCGTCCAGCAGCGCCTGCAGCAGGGCCTCCCGGTCGTCGAAGAACCAGTAGAAACTGGTTCGCGACAGGCCAAGCCTGCTGGCCAGCGGCTGGATCTTCACCGCGTCGATGCCTGAAGCGATGAAGGCTTCGCGCGCCGCGTCGAGCCAAAGCTCTCGCGAACCCCGCCACCCTTTCGGTTTTTCGTCCGTATCCTGCGTCATGACGGATCTTCTAGCAGCAGGACCGAGCTGCCACAAGAAACTCGACATACATGAACACAAACTTGACATAAGTGAACATTCGGGGCATCGCTGGCCTGTCAACACGCGGAGGCCCCATGTCCAACGATCCTCTTCTGCAGCCCTACCAGCTCAAGCACCTGACGCTGCGCAACCGCATCATGACCACCAGCCACGAACCGGCCTACCCCGAGGACGGGATGCCCAAGGAGCGCTACGCCGCCTATCACGCGGAACGGGCGAAAGCGGGCGTGGCGCTGACGATGACGGCCGGTTCGGCCGCCGTGTCCAAGGACAGCCCCCCTGTCTTCAACAATATCCTCGCCTACAAGGACGAGGTCGTGCCGTGGATCCGCAACCTGACCGATGCCTGCCACGAACACGGCAGCGCGGTGATGATCCAGCTGACGCACCTAGGCCGCCGCACCGCCTGGAACAAGGGCGACTGGCTGCCCTCGGTTTCGTCTTCGAAACACCGCGAGCCGGCACACCGGGCGTTCCCGAAACTGGCCGAGGACTGGGACATCGAGCGCATCATCACGGATTTCGCCGATGCCACCGAACGGATGCAGGCCGGCGGCATGGACGGGGTCGAGCTGCAGGTCTATGGCCACCTGCTCGACCAGTTCTGGTCTCCGCTCACGAATGATCTTGATGGCCCCTATGGCGGCCGGACACTCGAGTCCCGGATGCAATTGCTGAACGACGTTCTGGACGGCATTCGCAAACGGGTGGGCACCGAGTTCATCGTTGGCCTGCGCTATACCGCAGACGAGGCCGAAACAGGCGGCATCACCCCCGAAGAGGGGATCGAGATTTCGAAACGCCTCGCTGCCGGGGGAAAGGTCGATTTCCTGAACGTCATTCGCGGCCGGATCCATACCGATCCCGCCATGACGGACGTGATCCCGGTGCAGGGCATGAAGAACGCGCCGCACCTGGATTTTGCCGGCGCGGTCAAGAAGGCGACGGGCATGCCCACCTTCCACGCCGCCAAGATCCCCGACGCGGCCACCGCCCGCCACGCCGTTGCGGCGGGCCTGCTGGACATGGTCGGCATGACCCGCGCCCACATGGCCGACCCGCATGTGGTCAGGAAGATCATCGAGGGGCGCGAGGATGACATTCGTCCCTGCGTCGGCGCCACCTATTGCCTCGACAGGATCTACGCCGCGGGTGAGGCACTGTGCATCCACAACGCCGCCACCGGGCGCGAGCTGACCATGCCGCATACGATCCTTGCGGCCGCCAGCCGCAAGAAGGTGGTGATCGTCGGCGCAGGCCCCGCCGGACTGGAGGCCGCGCGCGTCGCCGCCGAACGCGGCCATGACGTGACGGTGTTCGAGGCGCAGCCCGACCCCGGCGGCCAGGTCCGCCTGACCGCGCAGAACCCGCGACGACGCGAGATGATCTCGATCATCGACTGGCGCATGGCGCAATGTGCCGCGCGTGATGTCGAGTTCCGTTTCAACACCTGGGCCGAGGTCGAGGACGTGACCGCGCTCGACCCCGACGTGGTGATCGTCGCCACCGGCGGCATGCCCAACACCGAACTCTTCGAGAGCGGCAAGGAGCAGGACCTGGTCGTCACCGCATGGGACATCATCGCAGGCGACGTGAAACCCGGCCAGAACGTGCTGATCTACGACGAAAGCGGCGATCACCCCGGCCTCATGGCCGCCGAGGTCGCGGCAAACGCCGGCGCCACGGTCGAGGTGATGACCCCGGACCGGACCTTTGCGCCGGACATCATGGCGATGAACCTGGTGCCCTACATGCGTGCGTTGCAGGACAAGGACGTGACCTTTACCGTCACCCGCCGCCTGCTGGACGTGGCCCGTGACGGCAATGAGTTGAAGGCAGTGATCGGGACAGACTACAGCGATCTCAAGACCGAGAAACGCTATGATCAGGTGGTGGTGAACTATGGCACGCTGCCGATGGATGACCTGTATTTCGACCTGAAACCGCTGTCGTCGAACGGCGGGGCCGTCGACTACGACGCGCTGATCGGCGGCCAACAGCAGACCGTGACACGCGGCCCGGCGGAGGGGTTCCAACTGTTCCGCATCGGAGATGCCGTCAGCGCCCGCAATACCCATGCGGCGATCTATGACGCGCTGCGACTGGTCAAGGACATCTGAAACCGGCGAGGGTCACGCAGGTATCCCATGAAAAGAAGGGCGGCCCCGCGGCCGCCCTTTCCTGTTTCCCGGCACGCTGGTTGGCGCGGCTCAGGCCGCTTCGGCGGCCAGCTCTGCCACGCCGGTCTCCAGCAAGTGCAGCAGGTGTGGCGCAAAGCTGTGCCAGACGTCCATGCGAAACGCGGTTTCGCCATCGCGCCAGAGCAGGACCGTCACGCCGTCGAAGTTGATCCGGCGCCCCTCGCCCACGGCGATGCTGTCGGGGTTGCGCGGCATGCCCAGCGTCAGAAGATCCACGGCACGGGGACCGTCCAGCACGAAGGTGACCTCGCGCCCCGACACGTCGACCAGGCTGTGCGGCAGCGTGCCATAGACCTCGTCACAGGCCGCCTGCATACCCGCCGCCAGCGTCTCTGGCGCCTGCAGCATCCATTCGTCGGGACCAAGGCACAGCGCCTGGGACTCACCCGACTGCGCGCGCTGGCCGATCCGCATGGGCAGCGTCAAGCCCAGCGCCGCGTTGAGCGGCGCAAGATCACCGCGCGCCCGCAGGGACAGCCGTGCACATGGTGCGGCAAGGCTGACCCGCGCTACCGCGCTTTCCGCGAGGACCGAGGGGGTGAAAGAGGAAATCGGTGCGTTCATGACAGGCTCCTCAGATCTTCAGACGGGCGTTTTCGGGATCGACGAAGATCGTCGAGGTGATCTTTGCCGCGATGGTGCGGTCGGGCATCGGGATATGGACGGTCTCGCCCATCTTGTCGTGTCCGCCCTCGACCAGCGCCAGGGCGATGGGCCGGCCTACAGCGTCCGAGTGATAGGAGGAGGTCACATGCCCCACCATCTTCATCGGCACCGGCTGGTTCGGGTCAAAGACGATCTGTGCGCCTTCCTCCAGCCTGGACTGATCATCGGTCAGCAGGCCGACAAGCTGCTTGCGCCCGGGCGCGACAAGGTCAGGCCGTGCCAGCCCGCGCATGCCGACGAAGTCGGGCTTGTTCTTGCCCACGGCCCAACCCATGCCCGCGTCATAGGGCGTGACGGTGCCATCGGTATCCTGGCCGACGATGATATAGCCCTTTTCGGCTCGCAGGACGTGCATGGTTTCCGTGCCATAGGCGCAGATGTCGTATTGCTGGCCGGCCTCCCAGAGGGTCTCCCACAGCTTGCGGCCCATCGGTGCGGGCACGTTGACCTCGAACCCGATTTCGCCGGTAAAGCTGATGCGGAACAGCCGCGCGGGCATGCCCGCAACGGTGCATTCCACGCAGGACATGTGCGGGAAGGTCTCATCCGTCAGCTCCACGCCCTCGACCAGCCCGCCAAGCAGCTTGGCGGCGTTGGGGCCGTTCAGCGCGACGGTCGACCATTGCTCGGTGGTGGAGGTCAGCCAGACGTTCAGGTCGGGCCATTCCGTCTGGAGATAGTCCTCCATCATGTTCAGCACGCGCGCGGCACCGCCGGTGGTGGTGGTAACGTGGAAGCAGTCATCGGACAGGCGACCGATAACACCGTCATCGCGGATGAAGCCATCATCGCCGCAGAGCAGGCCATAGCGGCAGCGACCCGGCGCCAGCTTGGTCCAGGGGTTGGTGTACATGCGGTTCATGAACTCGACCGCATCCGGTCCCTTGACCTCGATCTTGCCCAGCGTGGAGGCGTCGAAGATCCCCAAAGACTTGCGCGTGGCGACGCATTCGCGGCGCACGGCAGCGTCCATGTCCTCGCCCGCCTTGGGGAAGTACCAGGCGCGACGCCACTGGCCGACCGGCTCAAAGACCGCTCCGTTTTCCTCGGCCCAGCCGTCGATCTGGGTCTTGCGAGTCACCTCGAAGTGTTCGCCCCGGTGGTAACCCGCGAAGGCGCCGAAGGAGGTCGGAGTATAGGGCGGACGGAAGGTGGTCAGGCCCACCTGCGGCTGCTTCTTGCCCAAGGCGTCGGCGGCGATGTTCAACCCGTTGATGTTGGACATCTTGCCCTGGTCGGTCGCCATGCCGTTGGTGGTGTAACGCTTGACGTGCTCGATCGAACGCATCCCTTCGCGCACGGCCAAACGCAGGTCCTTGGCAGTCACGTCGTTCTGGTAGTCGACAAAGGCCTTGGCCTTGCCCGGGCTGCGGTCGGTCGGCAGCTCCTTGTGCGTGGTGCCGGTGCCGGGGCGGTCCGCCTCGACAGCATAGGCTATCGTCGCAGGCGCCTTGCCCAGCGCCGCGGCCACCTCACGCCCCTTCTCGGCACCGTCGTTCAAAACGGCCTCGATCCCCCAGAGACCACGGCTCGCGCCTGCGATGACGCAATCCTCGGGCGTGTCCTTGGGCAGAAAGGTGGTCAGGTCGTCGTCCCAGATGAGCGAGCCCTTGGTGTGCGAGAACAGGTGCAGCGAGGGGGTCCAGCCGCCGGACATAAGCACCGCGTCGCAGGCGATGGTATAGCCATCGCCGACGGTGCCGCCCTTGACCGGGTTCACCCGCAGGGAATTGACCCGCAGGCGCCCTGTCGTGCCGGTGGCCGTATGCGCCAGCTTGACCTTGATGCCACGGTCCTGTGCGGCGGCCAGCAGATCCTCGCGGACGGTGTCGCGCGTATCGACTATGGCCTGAACACGGGCGCCGGCATCGGCGAGATCAAAAGCCGCGTACCAGGCAGAATCATGCGCAGTCAGGACAACCGGCTTCTTGCCCACCAGGACGCCGTAGCGGTTCAGGTAGGTCTGTGCCGATCCAGCCAGCATGACGCCGGGACGGTCGTTGCCGTGGAAGACCAGCGGCTTTTCCAGCGCGCCCTGCGCCAGCACGACCTGACCGGCCCGCACCCGCCACATGCGTTCGCGCGGCGTGTCGGCGGGCAGCTCCGGCAAGTGGTCGGTCAGCTTCTCGACCATGCCGATCATGTTCTGGTGGTAATAGCCGATGGCGGTGGTGCGGGTCATGATCCGGACGCCAAGGCCCTTCAGTGCCTCGACTTCCGCCGCCAGCCAGTCCCAGGCCGGTTTGCCGTCGATCTGTGCCTGCGGCTCGGACAACAGCGTGCCGCCTGCCTCCGGGTTCTCATCGACCAGGACGACTTTCAGCCCGTCCACGGCTGCCGCGCGGGCGGCGGCAAGCCCAGAGGGACCGGCGCCGACGATCAGCACGTCGCAATGCAGGTAGCGCGAGGCGTAGGTGTCCGGGTCTTCCTCGGTCGGGGAGACGCCCAGGCCGGCAGCGGCGCGGATGAAGGGCTCATAGACCTTGTGCCAGAAATTCTTGGGCCACATGAAGGTCTTGTAGTAGAAGCCCGCAGAGAACAGCATGTAGGCGGCATCGTTGACCGCGCCGATGTCCCATTTCAGGCTCGGGTACTTGTTCTGCGAGGTCGTCTCCAGCCCCTGCCAGATTTCCTGCACGGTGGCGCGGGTGTTCGGCTCGAACCGGCCCTTGCCGCGGCGGGTGCCGATCAGGGCGTTGGGCTCTTCCGATCCGGCGGCAACGGCGCCGCGCGGGCGGTGATACTTGAACGACCGGCCCATCAGGTGCACGCCATTCGCCAGCAGCGCTGAGGCGACGGTGTCGCCCTGCGCGCCCTTGTAGGACTTGCCGTCAAAGGTGAAAGTGACGGGCCGACCGGTGTCGACGCGGCCCTTGCCCGCTACGCGAAACTGGCTCATTTCAGGCCCTCCGTCAGGCTGGAGAGGTCGGGGCGCGGGGCGCCCGCCTTGTAGGTGGTCAGGAACTTGTCCGAAACGGTGTCGCGCACAGCGTTGAAGAACCGCCCGCACCCGTGGAAATGCCGCCAGCGTTCATAGTGCGGCCCTTTGGGGTTGGCGCGGATGAACAGGAACTCCTCCCACTGGTCGTCGGTCTGGCCAGAGGGGTTTTCGGGGCGGATGACATGCGCCTGGCCGGCATAGGTGAACTCGGCCTCGGGCAGCGTCTCTTCGCAATAGGGGCAATGGATCAGAAGCATCTCGATATCCTCAGTGAGCCACAGCCGCGGCGGCGGCCTCGTCGATCAGGCGGCCGGTGCGGAACCGTTCCATCGTGAAAGGTGCGTTGATCGGGTGCGGTTCGTTCTTGGCGATGGTCCAGGCAAAGGTATGCGCCGCGCCGGGTGTCGCCTTGAACCCGCCGGTGCCCCAGCCGCAGTTGACATAAAGCCCCTCGACCGGGGTCTTGGAGATGATGGCCGACCGGTCCGGGGTCACGTCCACGATGCCGCCCCATTTCCGCAGCATCCGCATACGGTTGAAGATCGGGAAGACCTCTGTGATCGCGGCCACGGTATGCTCGATCAGCGGCAACCCGCCGCGCTGGCTGTAGGACGTGTACTGGTCGGTGCCAGAGCCGATCACCAGTTCGCCCTTGTCGGACTGGCTGATGTAGGCGTGCACCGCGTTCGACATCACCACGCAGGGGAAGATCGGCTTAACCGGCTCAGAGACCAGCGCCTGCAGCGGATAGCTTTCCAGCGGCAGGCGGACGCCGGCGGTTTCCATCACGACCGAGGTATGGCCTGCGGCAGAGACGGCGACCTTCTTGGCCTTGATGAACCCCTTGGCGGTCTCGACGCCGGCCACGGACCCGTCCGTGTTCCGGCGGATCGCCGTGACCGCGCAGTTCTGGATGATGTCCACGCCGCGCATCGCGGCGCCACGGGCATAACCCCAGGCCACGGCATCGTGCCGCGCGGTCCCGGCGCGCTCCTGTAGCGCACCGCCCATGACGGGGTAACGCGCGTTTGGAGAGATGTTCAGAGGCGGGCAGTAATCCTTGCACTCCTGCGTCGTCAGCCAGCGGTTGTCGACGCCATTCAGGCGGTTGGCATGGATGTGCCGCTTGAAGCTCTGGACGTCATGCACGTTGTGCGCCAGCATCAGCACGCCGCGGCGCGAATACATGATGTTGTAGTTCAGCTCCTGGCTGAGGTTCTCCCACAGGTCGACCGCGTGATCGTAGAGCTTCGCGCTCTCGTCGTAGAGATAGTTCGACCGGATGATGGTGGTGTTGCGGCCGGTGTTGCCGCCGCCCAGCCAGCCCTTGTCGATCACCGCGATATTGGTGATGCCGTGCTGCGTGGCAAGGTAATAGGCGGCACCCAGGCCATGACCGCCCGCGCCGACGATGATCACGTCGTACTCTTTCTTGGGCTGGCTGTCGGGCCATTGCTCGGTCCAGGCCTTGTGGCCGGTCAAGGCGTTCTTCAGCAGGCTGAAGGCACTGAAATGGGTCATGGTCGGCACCTCTGGGGAATACTGCCGCGCAGCCCTACTGGCGTCCGGCGCGACTCGCAGGTATGATTGCGCCATCCAACCCGCAGGTTTGCGCCATGGCCAAACGCACCAGTTCAACACCGCCCGCCCCTGCCCCACGCAAGCGGCTGAGCGTCGCCTTTCTGCTGGCGGACAGCTTTACCCTGTCCGCCTTTGCCAATTTCGTGGACGTTCTGCGGCTGGCCGCAGACGAGGCGGACATGTCGCGGCCCATCCTCTGCGACTGGGCGGTGCTGTCGGACACGATGACCCCGGTTCGGTCCAGTTGCGGCGTGCGCGTCACGCCGGACACCTCGCTGCGCCGGGCGGGCAAGTTCGATTACATCGTCGTGGTCGGCGGCGTGATGGGCGACAAGCCCGCGCTGAGCCGGGCGGAAAGCGCCTTTCTGACGGCGCGCGCCGAGGCCGGAACGCCCGTCGTGGGCCTCTGCACCGGGGTTTTCCTGCTGCACGAGGCCGGGTTGCTGGACGGCTATCGCTGTTGCGTCAGCTGGTTCCACCATCAGGATTTCGTCAACCGTTTCGACTCTGTCCAGCCGGTCTCGGACCAGATCTTTGTCGTCGACCGGGACCGGCTGACCTGTTCCGGCGGGCATGGCTCCGCCCACCTTGCCGCCTTCCTGGTTTCACGCCACGTCGGCCAGTCCGCCGCCATCAAGAGCCTGAACATCATGATGATCGACGAGGCCCTGCGCGGGGACGAGGCCCAGCCGGGCCAGCAAACCGCCCGCACGCCAAGGGACGACCTGGTGAAACGCGCGATCCTGCGCATGCAGCAGAACATCGAGGTGCCGCTGTCGATTGCCGCGCTCGCCCGGCAACTGGGGGTTGGCAGGCGGACACTCGAACGGCGCGTGCTGGCCGACCTGGGACAGCCGCCCTCGAAACTCTACCTGGATATCCGGCTGGACCGCGCCCTGCAGAAACTGCGCAGCACCAATGATCCCGTGGCCGAAATCGGGCTGGCCACCGGGTTCTGCGACGGCACCCACCTGGCGCGCGTGCTGAAGGCCGAACGCGGCTTTGCCCCGGGCGAATACCGCAAGGCCCAGGCCAGCCCGCAAGAGGATCTGCCCGCCGTCGGCATCCTGCTGAATCCAAGAGGCTGAACGCCACCGGTCGCAAATTCGATATGCAGAGTCGCAATTCTCGACGTGGCGGAAACCGCCTCGTGCGATTGCGGCGCAAGAGGCACGGGGGCGGTCCGCCGACTCGCCGACCTTATCGACTTTGCAACGCGACCAATCTCCCGCCACAGGGCGGGCACACAGCAGAAAAGGTGCCGAATGCTGCGCGAATCCGATGTTCTTTCGACGTTGATGCGCCGAAAGCCCGATTATTCCCTCGCACAGGAGTTGTATTGCGATCCGGGCGTGTTCCAGGCCGACATGGACCGCATCTGGTACCGTGAATGGCTCTTTGCGATCCCTTCTTGCGAGATCCCCAAGCCCGGCAACTACATCGTGCATGAGATCGGCGCCTACTCCGTCGTCATCGTGCGCGGCAACGACGGCGAAATCCGCGCCTTCCACAACTCTTGCCGTCATCGCGGGTCTGTCCTGTGCAAGACCAAGAAGGGCACCGGCCCCAAGCTGGTCTGCCCCTATCACCAGTGGACCTACGAACTGGATGGCCGCCTGCTGTGGGCGCGCGACATGGGTCCCGATTTCGACGCCTCGAAACACGGGCTCAAGCAGGTACACTGCCGCAAACTGTCGGGCATGGTCTACATCTGCCTGGCCGATGACGCCCCCGCGATCGACGAGCTGGCCGCAGAAACCGCGCGTTACCTGGCGCCGCACGACCTGGAAAATTCCAAGGTTGCCTATGAAAGCACCATCGTCGAGCTGGGCAACTGGAAGCTGGTCTGGGAAAACAACCGCGAGTGCTATCACTGCTCTGGCAACCATCCCTCGCTCTGCCGCACCTTCCCCGAGGATCCCCGCGCCATCGGCAACGACGAAAGCGGCGAACTGACCGGACTGCAGCAGGAGCACAGCGCGCGCTGTGAGGCGGCGGGTGCCCCCTCGGCCTTCAAGATATCGGGACTGGGCGACTGGCGTTTCGTGCGCACGCCGCTGCTGGACGCCGGCGAAAGCTATACGATGGACGGCAAGGTCGCGGTGACGAAACCCAATTCCAACCTGCCCTTCCGGAACGCCGGCTCGCTGTTGAAATTCAAGTATCCCGCGACCTGGAACCACTTCCTGTCGGATCACGTCCTGCTGTTCCGTGTCACGCCGATCAGCGCAACGGAAACCGAGGTCTGCACCAAGTGGCTGGTCCACAAGGATGCGGTCGAAGGACGGGACTATGACCTCAAGCGCCTGACCGAGGTCTGGATCGCGACCAACGACGAGGACCGCGAAGTTGTCGAGAACAACCAGCGCGGCATTCTCTCGCCCGCCTACCAGCCCGGCCCCTATTCGCCGACCCACGAAAGCGGCAACATCCAGTTCGTCGACTGGTACGCTAACACGATGATCCGTGCGATCACCGGCGGCGTCACCCCGATCGCGGCGGAGTAAGGACATGGGACTGGACATGGACCTCACCGCTTCGGCGGATGACGGCATCTGGACCGACGCCGAGCCGCTGGTCTGCTGCGCGGTCGTGCCAGAGGCACCGAACACCGCGACCTTCAGCTTTGTATCGCCCTCCGGCGCGCAGTTCAGCTATGATCCAGGGCAGTTCCTGACGCTGGAACTGCCCGTTCCGGGCGGCACGGTCTGGAACACCTACACGATCTCGTCTTCGCCCTCGCGGCCGCTGACCATCGCGGTCACGGTCAAGGCGCAGGCGGGCAGTGTCGGCACGCGCTGGATGCTGGACCACCTGCAACCGGGGATGAAGATCAAGGCAATCGGCCCCGCCGGGATCTTCTCGCTGCCCCGCAAGGAGCAGAAAAAATACCTGTTCATCTCGGCCGGGTCCGGCATCACGCCCTCGCTGTCGATGACCACCTACCTCTACGACCGTGGCACCAACATCGACGTCACCTTCGTGCATTGCGCCCACCGTCCGCAGGACATCATCGCACGCCAGCGGCTGGAACAGATGGCCTCGCGCGTGCCCTCGCTCAAGCTGTTCTTCATCGTCGAGGAGGATGATCCCTACCGGGTGTGGACCGGGCTGCGCGGGCGGCTCAACCAGCTGATGATCGGCCTGATCGCGGGCGACTACCTCGACCGCGAAGTCTATTGCTGCGGGCCCGAGCCTTTCATGAATGCCGTGCGCGAAATGCTGATCGCGCTTGGCTACGACATGGACCGCTACCACCAGGAGAGCTTTACCGCCCCGGTCAAGGAAGAAGAGCAGCTGCCCGAGCATGATGACGTCATCCCGGACGAGGAGGCCAGCGCCAGCATCGCCTTCGCCCGTTCCGAGGTCACGGCGGACTGCACCGAGACGGACACCGTTCTGGCCGTCGCCCGCGGCGCCGGGATCGTCATTCCCTCGGGCTGCACCTTTGGCGTTTGCGGCACCTGCAAGGTCAAGAAGACCTCCGGCGAAGTGCACATGGTCCATAACGGCGGAATCTCCGAGGACGATATCGACGACGGTTACATCCTCGCCTGCTGCTCCAAGCCCATCGGCGCCGTCGAACTCGACGTCTGATACGCTCCGGCCCGCCTTGGCGGGCCGGGGTTCTTTGTCGTTGCCGGCACTTCGGAATCCGGCACGCCAGCGGGGGTGTGGCGGCGGCATGATCTTCTCGAGCCAGAGGAGATCCCGCGATGACCGAGACCTTGACCCGCCCGCGCGCCCGTTCCGGCGGACGTTCTGCCCGCCGCAGGCTGCGCAGCACGCGGGACCTGCGGATGCCGCCGGGGCTGACCCAGGGCATTCCGCTTTGCGAGGTGACGGACGGGGCCCAGGTCGAGCGGATCGACGCGGCCTCGATGGACATCCTTGAAAATGTCGGCGTGCTATTTCGCGACCCCGTCGCGCTGGCCGACTGGAAGACGGCGGGTGCCAGGGTCGAGGGCGAGATGGTCTACCCGGACCGTGGGTTGATCCGCGACCTGATCGCCACGATCCCCACCGACTTCACCTACTCGGCGCGCAACCCGGCCGACAATCTCCGCCTTGGCGGGCCGCATTCGATCTTTGTGCCGATGACCGGCGCGCCCTACCTGCGCGACCTGAACGACGTGCGGCGCATCCCCACGCTGGACGACCTGGCCATGTTCCGCAAGCTGGCGCACATGCAGCCCAGCCAGCATTCCTCGGCCCATCACATCGTCGAACCCTGCGACCACCCGATTTCGCAGCGGCACCTGCGCACCACCTATTCTTCGATGAAACACTCGGACAAGACCTTCATGGGCATGACCACCAGCCCGAAGAACGCCGAGGACGTGATGGAGATGTGCGCGATCCTCTTCGGCGAGGACTTCATGGAGCAGAACCCGGCCACCACCGGCAACTGCAACTCGCCGCTGGTCTGGGACGAGACGACGCTGGGCGCCATGCGCGCCTTCTGCCGCCGCAACCAGCCGGTGCTCTGCTCGCCCTTCGTGCTGGGCGGGGCCAACACACCCGCCAGCGTGCCGGCCACGGTCGCGCAGCTGAACGCCGAGGCGCTGAGCGCGCTGGCCTATACCCAGATCATCCGCCGCAGATGCCCTGAACCAGGAGTATTGACGGACAACTCCCCGTCTGGCCCCGCCCTTGCCGGCGGGTCTTTTTTGCACTCCTCGAAATCGACGATCGGCTCGCAGGGATCGTGGAAAATCTCTTTGAACAAGAGAGCCCCGGCGAGGTCATGGAACCCGAAGGTTGCCGCGCTGGTGGCCTTCCTGGCGGCCGGGGAAAGCGGCTTTGTCACGGGGCAGGTCTACACGGTGGACTTAGACCGCATGGCCAAACTGAGCCTGCCGCAATAGCGGCAGGCGCGCGGCTCATTCTTTGCGCGCGCGCCATTCCTTGTAGCGCAGCACCGCATTGGCGCCGATCTTCTGGAAGGGCTGCGGTGGCAGGCGCCTGGGCTGTACCTCGGCGGCAAAATGCCGGGTGTTGTCGCTGTCGACGCCGCAGGCCAATTCCGCCGCACCGATCCCGGTCAGCGTGCCGCGCGCGGTGCCGAGCCCGTTCTGCACGCAGCCCGAGAACAGCCCCTCGTCCAGCCGGCGCATGACCGACACGCTGTTGAGCGTCAGGCAGAGGTGCCCGGCCCAGGAATAGTCCATCGTCATGCCGCGCAGCTGCGGGAAACGGTCGTCGAACTTTCGCTGCATGACCCGGGCGGCCCGCGCCACCTGGCCCGCGCCGATCCGGTGCCCCGGCGCCAACGTGGCGCAGGTCGCGTGACGATCCGGTTGCCGCCCTGGCCGCTGTCGTTGCGGCGCACCGTGGTGCTCATCGGGTCCGAAGGCGTGATGCCCCAGCGGCTCTGCCCGCCGAGGGCTTTCAGGGCCTCGGCGTCCAGTCCCGGCGTCATCACAGCGTAGAGAAAGACCTGCATCAGCCGCCCCTTCTCGAAGCCGAAGCTCTCGAGACGGCCGTTGACGGTCAGGGTCACGCGGCCCGCGCTGACCGCGCCGCCGGGCGTGTCGAGGCGCCAGGCCGCGCCCTCGCGCGTCAATGCCGTGACCGGGCTCTGCTCATAGAGCGTCACGCCTGCGCGTGCCAGACCGGCGGCCAGCCCGCGGATATAGCCCGCGGGCTGCAGCATGACCGTGCCGGGCGTATAGAGCCTCGACCGGTAATATGCGGAGCCGGTGAGTTCCCGCATGTCCTGCGCGTCATGCATCTCGGAGCCTTCGCCCAGCGAGGCAAGGTGGGCGGCATAGCTGCGGTTGTGCGCCTGGGCCGTGTCGCTGGCGGCGCCGTTCACCTTTCCCGCGCGATCAAAGAAGTTCCGGTCGATGCCGTAGTCGTCCATCGCCGCGCCGGCAAAGCCGATCGCCTCCCGGTTCAAGTCGATCATGAAGCCCGAGTTGCGCCCGGCAGAGCCTTCGGCGATGCGCCCCGCCTCCGCCGCGGGCGCGTAGACCGGCGCGGGCCCCAGGTTTGCGTTCCAGGCTGCCAGCCCCGGAAGGGCCGGCAGTCGGGTGACACTGCGTCGGTTCAATTCACCGCCTCGTCCGCATCGTCGGAAAGGTCGATCCAGATGGTCTTGAGCTGGGTGTACTGGTCATGGGCGTGAATGCCGTTGTCACGGCCGCCGAACCCGCTGGACTTGAACCCGCCGAACGGTGTCGTGCTGTCGCCTTCGCCAAAACTGTTGACGGTCACGGTGCCCGCCCGGAGCGCCCGCGCGACGCGGATTGCCCGCTTGACGTTGGCGGTAAAGATCGAGGCGGCCAGGTCGTACTCTGTGTCATTGGCCAGGGCGATCGCCTCGTCGAAGCCATCCACCGTCAGCACCGACAGCACCGGGCCAAAGATCTCTTCCCGGGCCTGGGGCGTATCGGGGGCCACCTCCAGGATGGTCGGCTCGACAAAACCGTTCTCGGCCTTGCCGCCCATCACCACCTTGGGCCCCTTGGACCGGACCTTGTCGAAATGCGCGGCGGATACCAGCGCACCCACCCGGTTCACCGGGTCCAGCGGATCGCCCATCGGCCATTCCCGGGCATGGGCCTTTACCCGTTCCAGTAGGGCCTCCTTGATGCCATTCTGCACGATCAGGCGCGAGGATGCGGAACAGTTCTCGCCCATGTTCCAGAAGGCGCCATTGACCACATGGGCCGCCACCCGGTCCAGGTTCTCGGCATCTTCCAGCACCACGGCCAGGTTCTTGCCGCCCATCTCCAGCGTGACTTCCTTGAGGTTCGACTCTGCCGCGTAGCGCAGGAAGCGCCGCCCCGTCTCGGTCGAGCCGGTAAAGCTGAGCGCATCCACGTCCATGTGACGGCCCAGCGGCTCTCCCACCTCCGGGCCAGAGCCCGGCAGCACTTTGAAGACGCCCGCAGGCACGCCCGCCTCCATCGCCAGTTCGGCGATACGCAGCTCGGTCAGCGAGGTCTCCTCAGCCGGTTTCACGATCACCGAACAGCCCGCCGCCAGCGCCGGGCCGATTTTCCAGGCCAGCATCAGCAGGGAAAGTTCCAGGGCAGCACGAGGCCGACGACCCCCACGGGTTCGCGGACAACCTGCGCGATGTGATCGTCCGAGGCCGTAGAGACCTGGTCGTAGATCTTGTCGATCAGTTCCGCGTGCCAGGTCAGGCAATGGATCGTCTCGGGCACGTCCACGGTCTCGCAGTCGTAGATCGTCTTGCCGCTTTCGAGGCTTTCCATCACCGTCAGTTCACGCGCGTTGCGCTTCATCAGCTTGGCCAGCCAGATCAGCACTTCCTTGCGCTGACCGGGATGCAGGCGCGACCAGCGGCCATCCTCGAAGGCGTCCCGGGCCTTCTGCACGGCAAAACCGACGTCCTCAGCCCCGCAGGCGGCGACCTGCGCCAGAACCGCCCCGGTGGCCGGGTTCACGCTGTCGAAGGTCTTGCCTGATTGCGCGGGCCGAAAGCTGCCGTCGACGAAAGCCTGCACCGGCAGGGTCAGTCCCGCGGCGATGGCCTTGTATTCCCCACGGGTCAACAGATCGCTCATTCTGCTGCCTCCGCCTGGGGTCCGGCCTCGATCTCGGCCACGGTACGTTTGAGGACGCGCACCACCTGTTCCATCTGCCGCCTGTCGTCCTTGTTGAGCGGGCGCAGCGGCGGTCGCGGCGGGCCGGCGCAATGGCCCATCTTCTCGCAGCCGTGCGTCACGCACTGGATGAACTTGCCGCCCTGCTCCAGCACCCGCATCAGGGGCATCTTCGCCGACATGATCCGGCGGCCCTTGTCGAAGTCGCCTTCGACCCGGCAGGCGCGCCAAAGCGCAATATGCTCCCCCGGCAGGAAGTGCGATCCGGCGCAGACCCAGCTAGTCGCGCCCCAGGCAAAGAACTCCAGCGTCTGGTCGTCCATGCCGCAGGACATCTGGATATGCGGCTAGTCCCGCGCCAGCAGGTGCACCCGGTTGATGTCGCCCGAGCTTTCCTTGATCGCGCAGAAGTTGCGGCTGCGGCCCACCCGGTCGAGGAACGCCTCGCCCATGTCGATGCCCATGCGGCCTAGGCAGTTGTACAGCATGATCGGCAGGTCCGCCGCCCGGTCGATGGCCAGCGCATTGAGCGCGTTCTCGCGCTCGGTCGGGACCGAATAGGGCGGCGAGCCGACGAGGAGCGCATCCGCCCCGATCCGGGCGGCGTGTTCCGCCATCGCAACCGAATCCTCCAGCCGGATCGCCACGGTGCCGACAATCAGCGGCACGCGGTCCCCGATCACGTCCCTGGCAAAGCTGGCGATCTCCGGCCGCTCTTCCAGGCTTTGGGCATAGTATTCCCCCGTCGAGCCGCCGTTGATGAGACCATGCACGCCGGAGGCGATCAGGTACTCGATGCTGCCAGCGCCTCCCGGTCGACACTGCCATCCTCGCGATGCGGCTTGATGACAGGCGTATAGATGCCGTCGAACTTCATTTTTCTCGTTTGCGCATCCCGGTGCCCGGCGCGGGGCCAAGCGGGATCTGCATTCCCAAAGGCGTGACAAAGCTCTCGATCTCGGCCCGCGACAGTTCCCAGTGGTCAAGGGCAAGCTGGTCGCGCCCTCGACATCGCCCTGTTCGATCAGCGCGATGAACTGGTCGTGCTGGTCCGCCGCAACGCTGCGCTGCTCGGCCATCGAGCGGGTACCCGGGTTGTAGAAGGACATGCCGATCCGCGTGCGGTCGATCAGCAGACGCCGCAGGCTGGGCCTCAGGAACTCGTTGTCGACCATCTCGCCGATGATGGCGTGAATGCGCTGGTTCATCAGCGCACGCCCGGCGGCATCCCCCTCCCGGATCGCCTTGCGAAACAGCTCCTGCGTGTCTTTCAGCTGCATCACCTGTGCCTCGGTCGCGTTCTCCGCCGGAAGCTGGTGCAGCGCCTCGCGCAGCGGCGTACGCGAAATATAATAGGGCTGCGCAAGCTCTGCCTCGTCGAGGTAGCTGCCGGGCTCGAACACCTGAGTCAGAATTCTGCGCCGCACGTCCTCGACGCGCCGCGCCTTCTTGCTAATCGCCTGCTCGCCCATGCCGTCAACTCCGATCCGTTCCGCTCGGGCGCCTGCGCTGGCCGACACCTTTCGTCGTCCGCCCACCCCAGTAATATATTTTGTCTACAATAAAAATTCATGCAGCCTGACAAGCAGTGGACCATCGTCCGAGCACACGGGGCGTCTGCCGACTCCATGCACCACCCGCCTGCCGACCTAGCGAGAAAGCACCAAGGGGAATGAGACAGGCCCAGCACATCGTCTTCGCCCTGGTTGAAGACTTCACGCATATCGCCTTTGCCTGCGCGGTGCATCCGCTGCGGATCGCGAACCTGATTTCAGCTCAATCTCTGTATCGCTGGTCCTACGCCTCGCTTGACGGGAAATACGCGCGCAGTTCGGACGGAACGCAGATCACGGTGCACCACGGGTTCGACGCCCTGCCCGATAGTGACCGCATCTTCGTATTGTCTGGCATCGGGATGCAGACCCAGGACCACTCGGTCCTGCTGACCTCTCTGCGTCGCAAGGACTGGCTGACCCGGACACGGATTGGCGCGCTTTGCTCCGGCAGTTGGGTGCTGGCCACGGGCGGTTTCCTGAACGGGCGCGATGCCGCGATCCACTGGGACTACCACGACAGGTTGATGGAGGCTTTCCCCGAGGTGAACCTGATGCGCAATGTCTTTGTCGCGGACGGCAAGTACCCCACGGCCTCTGGCGGGACCGCGACGGCGGACCTGATGCTGCACCTGATCGCGGAAGACCACGGCCAGGACCTGTCCGTCGCAGTGGCGGACTAGATGATCTACAACGCCGAGCGTGAGGCGACCACCGCGCAGAAAGTGTCGCTCCAGTCGCGCAGCGGCATGCGCAATTCACATCTTGCCGCCGCCATCACCCGGACGCGCGATCACCTCGACAGTCCGATTGCCCCCATGATCATCGCGCAAGACCTGGGGATCTCGACCCGTCAACTCGAACGGCTCTTCGGGAAGGACCTGAACGCCTCACCGAAAAAGTACTACATGAAGATGCGGCGGGAACGGGCGCGGCACCTGTTGGTTCAGACAGAGATGTCGATCCTCGACGTGGCGCTTGCCTGCGGTTTCGAAATCCCCGGCCATTTTGCAAGGGTCTACCGGACGGCCTTTGGCGTCACACCCATTATGCAGCGCGGGCGGCTGTCCCAGACTGCCCCAAGGCCCTATGGCCATGATTCTCTGGCGGACCGACGAGGATGCAAAGGGCCGCGAAGCGGCCAGCAAACCGGTCGCACAAGCCACGCCGCACAACCAATGGAGGTGGGAAAGCCCGCGTTTCGGGCAGATCGCCCTTGATCCGGGCACCTATGGTGCACCACCCTTGGCCCCTGGCCGGCGGACGTGTTCAAGCCGGCAAATCCCTGATTTCCGGTACATCTTCGGCAACCAGTGGGCCATTCTTCGCTAGACCATGTTGGAGAAAGGAGGGGCTGGCAGCGTTCCGAATGAACCAGCCCCCTCCCCCAATAGACCAATTTTGCGGCAAGCGCCGGCGCTGCTGACAAACTGGGCAAATCCCCGCAAATATCTAAATTGATGACATAAAAACTGAAACCCGCACTCCATGGACCGGCGATTTTTGGCGATGCGCCCACCTTCCGTTAGAAAAATTGTTTCTCTTGGGTGAATGTTTTGTTTGAAAAGTGCCAATTTTCCGTCATCATGACCACAGGTCCATTCGACCGCGAATGTGGTTCAAAATGGTTCCCAGCTCGCTGGCATTGGTCTTCCGTCGTGTTTTTCGGTGTCAGCCAAGTGAGCCGGCCAAGAAAGACCGGAACAAGACAAAGTCCAAGAGGGAAGACGAAATGTCACTCGACGTAAGCGCAATATACGCCGAACAAGTCACACTGAATTCACTGGTCCAGAACGTCCTGTACGCCTCTGGCACCGTGGGGGCGATCCTGGTCGTCGTGGGGCTGTTGCTGATCGACGCGGGCACCGCCCGCCGCAAGAACCTTTTCAACTCGACCATCGAGAAGACCCTGGGGTTCTTCCTGGGGTTCGCCACCTACTACGTCATCGGCTTCGGCTTCTGGGCCGCGCAGTACTACATCATGGTCGACGCCACGCTGATGGACTCCATCAAGGACTGGTGGATCGGCGGTGCCATGACCAACGTGCACGCACATGACGTCGACCCGGCGGTGTTCCCCGGGCTGAACACCTTCCAGATCTTCATCTTCTTCCTGGCGGTCTTCGCGGGGATCATCAACATCCTGCTGCATTTCTCGGTTTCCGAGCGGATGAAGCCGGCGGCCTATTACATCACCTGCGTCGTCGCCACGGTGGTGTCCTCGGCGCTGAGCCTGGCAACCTGGGGGTCGGTCGGTCCGCTGACCAACATGGGCTTCCACGACTTCTTCGGCGTGGGCTTCGTCTACATGTTCCCGGCGGGCATGCTGCTGGTCTTCACTCCGATGCTGGGCAAGCGCCCCGGCATGATGGAGCCGCACCCGCGCGTGTCGGCCTACCTGGCCCCCAGCATCGGCCTCTGTGCCCCCGGCCTGCTGATGATCTTCGCCGGTCTGCCGATGGTCATCCTGTCCTGCATGTTCTTCTTCGATCCCGAAGCCCTGGCGGTCAGCGTGACGATGGCGGAAACCAGCGTCGGCGTGGCCCTGAACAACTACGCCCTGGTCTGGGCGGGTGGCGCCATCACCGGCATGATCCTGGCCTACAAGTCGGGCAACTACGCCTACACCCTGCTGGGTCCGCTTGCAGGCTACGTTGCGGGCGCCTCGGGCTTTGACGTCTACATGCCCTGGCAAGCCTTCATCGTGGGCCTGGTCGCGCCGATCGCCTCCTACATCGTGTACGAGTTCACGCTCAAGCGCGGTATCGACGAGCACAAGCTGTTCCCGCTCTTCATCGGCGCCGGCTCGCTTGGCATGATCTGCGTGGGCATCTTCAAGGCAGGTACACCGCGCGGCGGCTACCTGGGTATCGAGGAAGGCGCCTATGCCTTCCAGCACGGTGAGATCTCGCTGGTCATGCAGCTGGTCGGTATCGTGACTTGCCTGGGCACCGGCGCAGTGACCGCCCTGGTCCTGTCGGTGATCCTCAAGGCCACCGTCGGTCTGCGGATCGACGACGACGACCAGATCGACGGGCTGGACAAGCTCTACTGGGACCTGGAACCGGATGTCGTCACCCACGCGGACAACGTCCCGCGCAGCTGACGCCAAGCCCCCAAGGAAAGGCCCCGGACGTCACGCCGGGGCCTTTTTGCTTTCGACGCAGCTTGTGGCGGGTTGAACCCATGTCCTACCATGCTGCACAAGCACAGCCGGACAGCCCTGACGGACAAGCAGATGCCGAACACCAGAAATGCCGAAGTCGCGCCCGATCACACCATCGGGGAAACCGTGCGCATCGTGGTCGACAAGCTTTTGGTACGGATCCAGTCAGGGGAGTACCCGCCCGACTCGCGCCTGCCCAGCGAACGCGCCCTTGCCGCGGAACTGGGCGTGTCACGCAACACCGTGCGCGAGGCATTGGATGTCCTAGAAAGCCGTGAACTGATCCGCCGCCGGCAGGGCAGCGGCAGCTTTGTCACCTACCAGTCGCACCGCGCAGAGGCACCGATGCCCGGATCCGTCGGCGAACGCACCAGCCCGCTGGACCACCTCATCGTCCGGTCGATCATCGAACCTGAGATGACACGCATGGCGGTGATGAACATGACGCCCAAGGACCTCGACGGGCTGGCCCAGGTCGTGGCCCAGATCGAGACAGTGCGCACTGATCTGAATGAATTTATCCGCTGCGAGGAAGAGTTCTATCGCTCGATCGCACGGGCCACCCGCAACCCCCTGCTGGAGGCCTGCTACGAGCTGACAATCGAGGTTTGCCGTCAAAGCTTCCGGACCGCGCTGATGCGCAAGCACCTCACACCCGGCCGCATTCAAAGCTACCAGGCGCGGTTCAACTCTCTGTTCAATGCAATTGCCACGCGCGACGTCGAGGCCGCTGTCGAGATCACCAAGCTACACCTGGTGGAAGAACAAAAGCTGTTCCTGCACGAGGGTTGACCGTCGCGACGCCCCCGCCCCGTCAGTCGATGATCTCG
Source organism: Mameliella sp. LZ-28 (assembly GCF_012274245.1). Taxonomy (NCBI): domain Bacteria; kingdom Pseudomonadati; phylum Pseudomonadota; class Alphaproteobacteria; order Rhodobacterales; family Roseobacteraceae; genus Antarctobacter; species Mameliella sp. LZ-28. Next base: position 304,419 of record NZ_JAANYX010000036.1, read on the forward strand.
CGCGCCGTCAGTCCGGTCTGAATTTCGCCCATCTCGACCCGCTGCTGCCAGAGCTGGCCAACCCGGCCCATATGGTCGCGAAGCAGCTCTTCGTGGCGTTCCAGCCAGTCGGGGACGGACAGGAACTCGGCGATCCGGGCCCGGCCTTCGCGCAGACGTACCACCGGCCAGTCCCCGATCAGGGCATTGTTTATGCCGAACATATGTTCGCCCCACCAGCGCGCGGGGCCAAAGGCATGAGTGACCGGCTCCATCTGTTTCATCGTGGTCAGGACAGAGACCGGGTGAACCGAGGCCACCTTTTCCACTGCCGCGTGCCAGATTTCCAGGATGGCAACATATTCCCAACTCACCGCGCTCCAGGTCCCGGGATACCGGTTGTTGTATTCCTTGAAGAAGGCGCTCGGCTTGTTGAAGAAGAACGCCTTGCGCGCCAGTTTCGGGTCGTCGAAATCCGGGAACTGGAACAGCGATCCTTCCATGAAACTCTCGGAGGTCCGGGCCACGATGCGTTCGTAGTTGTCCAGCGTGCAGGACAGGATGCGCCCCTTGAACCCCTTCTCATAGGCGTATTCCGTCATCGCGTGCACCATTGGCGTGTAGCTGGTGCACCAGCACAGGACGTCCGGTTCCGCCTCCAGCATCGGCCCGACGATTTCGGCCACGTCGGTCTGTTCGGGATCGTACTGGATGTCCTTGGCCACTGGCAGGCCCTCGGCCTCGAAGGCTGCGCGATAGGTCGCGGTCGACGGCAGGCCCAGCGCGTCCTTCTGGCTGCACATCGCAATGCGCCGCAGATGCGGTTCGTTCTTGGCCAGCCACTCCACCCCAGTCACGTTGTAGACCGGGTGCACCTCTGACGGCGCGATCAGATAGCGCGTGTCCGGTGACAGGTCGCTGGGCAAAAGGGTCGATGTCAGGACTCGATTTTCCGTCAGGAAGTTGCGCAGCGGGGTGAAGGTATCCCCGCCCAGCATCATCAGCAGCTTGACCTGCTCGCTCAGCACCAGGTGGCGGGCGCCCTCCATCGCCCGTTCAGGCTCGTACCCGCAATCGAAGGGGACGATTCGCAACGGGTACCTGCGGCCGCCGATCAGGATGCCGCCGGCCTTGTTCAACCATTCCGCCCAAAGCCGCACGCCATTGAGCCCCGGCAAGCCCCAGGAACTGACGGGACCGCTCAATGGGGCCAGGAAACCGATGCTGACAGGCTCGTTCATGCCCACCCGGTCGGAGGGAAACATGGATGTCACGGCGATACGGTGAGCGAAGCTGGAGTTGAGCATACCAATTGCTACCACTCAAACCGCCTATCTCAAAACATGATTTTCTTTATCTGACGGGAAATTTGTTGCCTGATGTGAAAAATTATTGACAGGACCCCTGATCAATGGCCAGATTTGGTTCAACCAAAAAGAACCAATTGATGCCTGTCAGACATGGGAGACAGATATGACCAAGAAACGCGTCGCGATCATCGGAGCGGGCCCGTCCGGACTGGCCCAGCTTCGCGCATTCCAGTCCGCCGCGGACAAGGGCGAAGAAATTCCCGAGATCGTTTGCTTTGACAAACAGGACAACTGGGGCGGCCTGTGGAACTACACCTGGCGGACCGGGCTGGACGAAAACGGCGAGCCGGTCCACTGCTCGATGTATCGCTATCTCTGGTCCAACGGCCCCAAGGAAGGTCTTGAATTCGCGGACTATTCCTTTGAGGAACACTTCGGCAAGCAGATCGCGTCCTATCCGCCGCGCGCCGTTCTCTTCGACTATATCGAAGGCCGGGTGAAGAAGGCCGGCGTGCGTGACTGGATCCGCTTCAATTCCGCAGTGCGCTGGGTCAACTACAACGCCGACACCGGCATGTTCACGGTCACGGTCCATGACCACGCCAAGGACCACGTCTACTCCGAGGACTTCGATCACGTGATCTGCGCCTCTGGCCACTTCTCGACCCCGAACGTGCCCTACTACGAGGGTTTCGAATCGTTCAACGGCCGACTGGTCCATGCGCATGACTTCCGCGACGCGCGCGAATTCTCGGGCAAGGACATCCTCGTCGTCGGTTCCTCCTACTCGGCCGAGGACATCGGGTCGCAGTGCTGGAAATATGGCGCCAAGTCGATCACCTCTTGCTATCGCAGCGCGCCGATGGGCTTTAAATGGCCCGACAACTGGGAAGAAAAGCCGGCGATGGAGAAGGTGGACGGCAACACAGTCTACTTCTCGGACGGCACCACGCGCGACGTGGACGCGATCATCCTCTGCACCGGCTACAAGCACTTCTTCAACTTCCTGCCGGACGACCTGCGCCTGAAAACCGCGAACCGCCTGGCCAGCGCGGACCTCTACAAGGGCGTGGTCTATGTCCACAATCCCAAGATGTTCTACCTGGGGATGCAGGACCAGTGGTTCACTTTCAACATGTTCGACGCACAGGCATGGTGGGTGCGTGACGCGATCCTCGGCAAGATCGACCTGTCCAAGGTCTCGAAGGACGAGATGATGGCGGACGTGAAGGAACGCGAGACCCGCGAAGAGGCGGATGACGACGTGAAATACGCGATCCGCTACCAGGCCGACTACATCGAGGAACTGGTGGCCGAAACCGACTATCCCAGCTTCGACATCGACGGTGCCTGCCAGGCTTTCTACGAGTGGAAGAAGCACAAGGCAGAGGACATCATGGGCTTCCGCAACAACCGCTACAAGTCGGTGATGACGGGAACGATGGCGCCCGTGCACCACACGCCCTGGAAAGACGCGCTGGACGACAGCATGGAAGTTTACCTGCGCAACTGATGCGAATGGCCTCCGGGGCTCCGAGCCCCGGACCGACCTGCGGCACGCGGCGTATTTCGCTCCCGTCGCGACCAACCGCAGCCCCTGCGCCGGGATCACAACGGGCCATGCCCTGCGTGCTCCCGGCATTTTCATGTCCGATATACCGCCCACCCCTGTCAGGAACGCCCGCGACACCTCCGCAGGGCGCCGGATGCACATTCCAAAAGCTCTTTTGGCCCAAAATGCACCTTGGGGAAAATTATTTTCCCAACAAGGATTGCGTCTTATGCAACCATCGGCGACAGATTTGATGCCCCATGTCCGATTTGTGCCCATTTTCGTCTGATCGGGGCAGCGACTCCCAGCTAACTATGACGGAAGATGGACCAAAGGAGTCCGAATCTATGCACTACTCAGGGTTCAAGGTCATCAAGGAAGCGCTCACCGGCCATCGCGGCTGGGGTCCGGCCTGGCGCGATGCCACGCCAAAGGCGCAGTATGACTATGTCATCATCGGCGGCGGCGGGCACGGCCTCGCCACGGCATACTATCTGGCCAAGGAGTTCAAGCAGGCCCGTATCGCGGTGCTTGAAAAGGGCTGGATCGGCGGCGGCAACGTAGGCCGGAACACCACGATCATCCGCTCCAATTACCTGCTGGACGGAAACGAGCCCTTCTACGAGTTCTCGCTGAAGCTTTGGGAAGGGCTGGAGCAGGACCTGAACTACAACGCGATGGTCAGCCAGCGCGGCATCCTCAACCTGATCCACTCGGACGCACAGCGCGACGCCTTCATCCGGCGTGGCAATGCAATGATACTGAACGGTGCGGATGCCGAACTGCTGAGCACTGCGCAGATCGTCGAGCGCTACCCCTTCCTGAACGTGAACAACGCGCGGTTTCCGATCAAGGGCGGGCTGGCGCAGCATCGCGGCGGCACGGTGCGCCACGACGCGGTGGCCTGGGGCTATGCCCGCGCCGCCGACCGGCGCGGCGTCGACATCATCCAGAACTGTGAAGTCACCGGCTTCCGGATCGAGAATGGCACCTGCAAGGGTGTCGAGACCTCGCGCGGGTTCATCGGCGCGGGCAAGGTCGCTTCCTGTGTCGCGGGCTCCTCCTCGCGGCTGATGGAGAAGGCCGGAATGCGGCTTCCGATCGAAAGCCACGTCCTGCAGGCCTTCGTGTCCGAAGGTTTGAAACCCCTCCTCCCCGGGGTGATAACCTTCGGCGCCGGCCACTTCTATTGCAGCCAGTCCGACAAGGGCGGGCTTGTCTTCGGCGGCGACCTGGACGGCTACAACTCCTACGCGCAGCGCGGCAACCTGCCGGTGGTCGAGGACGTCTGCGAAGGCGGCATGGCGATCTTCCCCAACCTGGGTCGCGCGCGCCTGCTGCGGATGTGGGGCGGCATCATGGACATGTCGATGGACGGCTCGCCGATCATCGACCGCACCCATATCGACGGGCTCTATTTCAACGGGGGCTGGTGTTACGGCGGCTTCAAGGCCACGCCGGCCTCGGGCTTTGCCTATGCGCATCTGCTGGCCACCGACACCCCGCACAAGACCGCCACAGCCTATCGTTTCGATCGTTTCGCCACGGGCCACATGATCGACGAAAAGGGCATGGGCAACCAGCCCAACCTGCACTGAGCGAGGACCGGACATGCTGATAGACCACCCCATCCTCGGCCCCCGCGACGCTGCCGAGTTCGTCTACAAGGGCGACGCGATGCTCATCCACCGGCCCGACTGGCAGGCCGAGGATGCAGTCGCCCAATTCACCGACTATGGCTACCTGCGCGACAACCCGGCGGGTCTGCACCGCGAGTTGTGGTTCCACGAACAGGGCGACCGGTCCTGGCTGGTCGTGACCCGCGACACCACCACCCATGAAATCACCAAGGTAGAGCTGGCGCGCGATGTCGCGCGGGCCGAGGGGCGCTCCAGATGAGTGACAAGAACCGACTGAACGGCGGCCTGATCGAACGCAACAGGCCCATGTCCTTCACCTTCGACGGCAAGCGCTACGGCGGCTATGCCGGGGATACGCTGGCCTCGGCACTCTTGGCAAATGGCGTGCGCCTGATGGGCCGGTCCTTCAAGTACCACCGCCCGCGCGGCGTCCTGACCGCCGGTTCGGAAGAGCCGAATGCCATCGTCGAGCTTCGCAGCGGCGCCCGGAAAGAGCCGAACACCCGCGCCACCACGGCGGAACTCTTCGACGGGTTGACCGCCAATTCGCAGAACCGCTGGCCGTCGTTGAAGTTTGACGCGATGGCGATCAACGACCGGCTGTCGACCTTCTTTGCCGCCGGGTTCTACTACAAGACCTTCATGTGGCCCGCCGCCTTCTGGGAAAAGCTCTACGAGCCGATGATCCGCCGCGCCGCGGGCCTTGGCACGCTGGCGCATGAACCGGACCCGGACTGCTATGACAAGGGTTTCCTGCATTGTGACGTGTTGATCATCGGCGCGGGTCCTGCCGGCCTCGCCGCCGCGCTGACGGCCGGGGAATCCGGCGCCCGCGTGATCCTCGCCGACGAGGATTTCCTGCTGGGCGGCCGGCTGAACGCGGAAAACGGCCTGCTGGCGGACGAGGACGGCGTGACCTGGGCCGCGCAGACGGTGGCCCGCCTGCAAGCCATGCCCAACGTACGGGTCATGCCGCGCAGCACCGTGATCGGCGCCTTCGATCACGGCATCTATGGCATGGTCGAGCGGGTCAGCGATCACCTGGCGGAACCCGCCGCCGGAAAACCCCGGCAGATCCTGTGGCGCATCTATTCCAAGCGCGCGATCCTCTCTGCCGGGGCCACGGAACGGCCCATCGTCTTTGAAAACAACGACCGGCCCGGCATCATGCTGGCCTCGGCGATGCGCAGCTATGCAAACCGCTGGGCGGCGACACCGGGAAAGGCCGTGGCCGTCTTCACCAATAACGACGACGGGCACCGTACTGCTGCCGACCTGCACGCCAAGGGCGTCAAGGTCACGGTGATCGACACCCGCCCCGACGCCGGAGTGACCCCGGACTACGAGATCCTCTCCGGTGCACAGGTGGTCGACACCAAGGGGCGGCTCGGGCTGAAATCCGTTGACGTGAAGCTGTCGAACGGCGGCACGCGGACGCTTTTTGTCGATGGACTGGGTGTTTCCGGTGGATGGAACCCCAACGTCCACATGACCTGTCACCAGCGCGGACGCCCGCAATGGGACGAGACGCTTTGCGCCTTTGTGCCCGGCGGCACAATGCCGACCGGCCTGATCCCCGCGGGCGCCGCCAATGGGGCCTTCAGCACCCATGCGGCGCTCAGCTCGGGCCAGGACGCGGCGGCCATTGCCCTTGGCGACCTTGGCCTGACCGTCACCCGCCCCGACCTGCCGGGCGCCGAGGACGCGCCGGTGCGCGTCGCCCCGTTCTGGCACGTCAAAGGCGCCAAGCGGGCCTGGGTCGACCAGCAGAACGACGTGACCGCAAAGGACGTGAAACTGGCGCACCAGGAGAACTTTACCTCGGTCGAGCACCTCAAGCGTTACACGACGCTGGGCATGGCCACAGACCAGGGCAAGACCTCGAACATCGCCGGTCTGGCCATCATGGCAGAGGTCGCGGGCAAGCAGATCCCCGAGGTCGGCACCACCATGTTCCGCCCGCCCTACACCCCCACCGCCATCGGCGTGCTGGCCGGTCGGTCGCGGGACAAGGACTTTCGCCCGGTCCGCAAGACCCCCAGCCACTACTGGGCCGAGGAACAGGGCGCCGTCTTTGTCGAGGTCGGCATGTGGCTGCGTGCGCAATGGTTCCCGAAGCCCGGTGAAACCCATTGGCGCGAAAGCGTCGACCGCGAGGTCCTGCAGACCCGGAAATCGGTCGGAGTCTGCGACTGTACCACGCTGGGCAAGATCGACGTCCAGGGCGCCGACGCGGCCGAGTTCCTGAACAAGATCTATGCCAACGGCTTTGCCAAGCTGGCCGTGGGCAAGACCCGATATGGCCTGATGCTGCGCGAAGACGGCATCGCGATGGACGACGGCACCGCCGGTCGCCTGGCCGAGGATCACTTTGTCGTCACGACCACCACGGCCAACGCCGTTCCGGTCTTCCGGCACATGGAATTCGTGCGCCAGTGCCTGTACCCGGACATGGACGTGCAGCTGATCTCGACCACCGAGGCCTGGGCGCAATACGCCGTCGCCGGCCCCAACTCGCGCAAGCTGCTGCAAAAGATCGTCGACCCCGAATTTGACATCTCGAACGAGGGCTTCCCCTTCATGGCCTGTGGCGAGATCACGGTCTGTGGCGGGTTGCGGGCGCGGCTGTTCCGGATCTCTTTCTCAGGCGAACTGGCCTTCGAGATCGCGGTGCCGACCCGCTATGGCGATGCGCTGATGCGCCGCCTGATGAAGGAGGGCAAGGAATTCGACGTGACTCCCTACGGCACCGAGGCGCTGTCCGTCATGCGGATCGAAAAGGGCCACGCTGCGGGCAATGAGCTGAACGGAACCACCTCCGCTTTCAACCTCGGCATGGGCCGCATGGTGTCCAAGAAAAAGGACTCGATTGGGTCGACCCTGTCGGAACGCCCCGGCCTGAACGAGGAGGACGCGCTGAAACTGGTCGGTTTCAAGCCGGTCAACGCGGAACACAAGGTTCCTGCCGGTGCGCACCTGATGACGAAGGGCACGCCCGTCGATGCGGCGCACGACCAGGGCTATATCACGTCGGCCTGCTACTCGCCCAACCTCGGCTGTCACATCGGCATCGGCTACCTGAAATCCGGCGATACACGCCTGGGCGAGGTCGTGCGCCTTGTCAGTCCGCTGACCGGTATCGATCACGACGTCGAAGTCGTCAGCGCCCATTTCGTCGACCCAGAGGGGGAACGTCTCCGTGCATGATCTGAAACCCATCACCCCGCTTGGCGCCGCCGACCCGCGCGTCGACAATATCGGCCCGCTCACCCTGACCGAGATCACTTCGGTCGCCCTGGCCTCGGTCGCCGCGCGGCTGGGGTCCGAGGAGGCGGCACGCAAGACGCTGGGCGAGCTGATCGGGGCCGAGGCCCCTGCCCCGTCACGCCATGCAGGCGACATGTTGACCGCCTTCTGGACAGGCCCGGATCAATGGATGGTCGAGGCGCCCATCAGCACCCACGAGGATCTGGCCCATCGGCTGGTCGCGGCCTTTGGCACCGATGCCAGCGTGACCGAACAGACCGACGCCTGGTGCCGCTTCGACCTGAAGGGAGAAGACCACCCGGCAGTGATGGAACGGCTTTGCGCCGTCGACCTGGCCAACTGGCAAGGCGGCGAGGTCCAGCGCACCACCATCGACCACCTGGGCTGTTTCGTACTTGCGCGCGATGCCCGCACCCTGTCGGTGATCGGCCCGCGCAGTTCTGCCGGATCTCTGCATCATGCGTTGATCACCGCCTGCCGGTCGGTATTCTGAACGGATCAGACCGAGGGCACCGGACGGTTGCCCTCGGTTCTGTAAAGGTTGATCCGCTTGCGATCTTCCTGCGGGCTCAGCCCGTATTCGGCCCGGTAGTGACGGGTGAAATGCTTGGCGCTGGCATAGCCCACCGCCGCCGCTACATCGGCCACCGCATCGTTGGTATACATGACGATCTGCCGGGCCGCCTGCATCCTGAGCCAGCGAAAATAGGTGGTCGGGTTCTGCCCCGTCGCTTGTTTGAAGCTGCGTTCAAGGTGACGGGGCGAAATATCCAGCCTTTCCGCCAGCTCGGCGACCGAGACAGGCGTCGTCATGTCGGCGGCAAAGACCTCGATCGCGCGGGACACGATGGGCGAAAGGTCATCCTGGATGCTGCCGGTCAGATGCACCGGCACCGATTGCTTGACCCCGATCTTGCGCATCATCGGATGCTGGAACCAGCAGGCCACCTCAGTCGCGACATGACCGCCCAATGCCGCGTCGATGAACCCCAGCGCCAGGTCAAAGGCCGCGGCCGCGCCAGAGGCCGTGACGCAACGTCGTGACACCTCAATGACCTCGTCGCTGTGGGGAATCTCCGGAAATTCCGTGGCAAAAGCCGCCTCATAGCACCAATGCACGGACAATCTTTCGCCCGGGACCGCACCACTTCGGACCAGCGGAAAGACCCCCCCGCTGATCGCGCCCAGCGTGCAGCCGTGCCGCCCAAGCCGTCGCAGATGTGCCGCGCTGCGCGGGTCGGCAAACTTGACCGCCGGCGCTGAAAGCAACAGCAGGTAGTCCACCTCATCCACGTCTTCCAGCAATGTCTGCGGCTCAAACGGGATACCCGCGCTGGACTGCACCGCCCGGGGCGCTTCGGCCACCAGTGTCCATTCAAAGGCGGTGGTGCGCGAAATCTCGTTCGCGGCGCGCAGGGGTTCGATCACCGATGTCAGGCAGGCCATCGGGAATCCCGGGAACAGGAGGAAGCCGATCTTCTTCGTCATCAGAACCAATCTCCGACCAATCCGACCAATTTTTAACCACAGGAATATTTTTTTGCAATGGAGTGAATTTTCGCTACACTAAGACCATATACAAGTGACCGGAATTTGAGGCTAAATCCAGAGAGACCGCATGAATGTAGAGTCGTCGAAAACCATGACCAAGCTCATCCAGGATCCGCACAGCCTGCGCGAGGAACGAGAGAAGGTACTGGAGGTCGCCATCGGTCGTGAAGTCCGGGCCTATCGCAAGCAACAGGGGATCACGGTCGCGGAATTGTCCCGGCTGACCGACCTGTCCATCGGGATGCTATCCAAGATCGAGAATGGCAACACCTCGCCCTCTCTGACAACCCTGCAGACATTGGCCAATGCCCTCTCGGTCCCGTTGACCGCCTTTTTCAAGGGCTACGAGGAACGCCGCGAAGCCGTGCATACCAAGGCTGGCGAGGGTCTGGAAATCGAACGGGCCGGTACCCGCGCAGGCCATCAGTACAACCTCCTTGGTCATATCGGGTCGAACTCCAGCGGCGTGATCGTCGAACCCTATCTCATCACGCTGAACACCGAGTCCGACACCTTCAAGACCTTCCAGCACGACGGGATCGAGATGATCTACATGCTGGAGGGCAAGCTGGGCTACCTGCACGGCAACCAGCACTACCCGCTGGAACCGGGCGATACGCTGTTCTTTGACGCCGACGCCCCGCATGGTCCCGAGGTGCTGATCGAACTTCCGGCGCGCTATCTCTCGATCATCTGCTATCCGCAAAAGACCTGATCACCGGGCCCGGTGACGCAAAAAGCCCCCGCACTGCGGGGGCTTTTCCGTTTCCCGTCACTTTTGCAGCGGCGGCTCGGTGTCGAGATCAGGCCAGACACCGGGCGAGGTCGGCAGGCCGTCATCATACTGGCTGAGATAGTCCAGCATCATCGGACGGTTGTCGATGAACCCCTTGTAGGTCGCCAGTTCCTCCGGCAGGTCGCGGATCACCCTGTGCAGGCGGCGCCCCCATTTCGGAATACTCACGATGTCCTGGAAGGCGATCAGGTAGCAGCGGATCGGGAACAGCAGCGCGTTCGAGCGCGGCAGCCGGTAGAAGGTCTGCAGTTCGACACGCAAGTGCTGCTTGGACCCGATGTTTTCCGGTGTCAGGGTCGTCTTCTGCACACCCCATTTGTGATAGTTCTCGGGGCTGGTATCCAGCAGCGGGTTGACCGTCATGGTCCAGTTCAGCCGCCGCGCCGGGGCGCCCTGCTGGATGTTGAGCAGGAATTTCAGCGCCCGCTTGAAGATCCCCATCTCATGCGCCAGCGGCACGGGTGCGTGCCACTCGAAGAAATCCATGCCGATGTCGAAATCCAGGCTCCAGTCCGCCTGTGTCGTGATCATGCCCGCGTCCATGTAGAGCATGTCGTTACGCTGATCGAGCACCGCGTAGTCGCCCTGCGCCTGCCGCGTGATGTACTCCAAAGGCCCGCAGGGCAGTGTCGTCTCGTCGAGGAAGGTAAAGGTATGGTCGATGCCCATCGGCTTGTTGATCCAGCGCCAGCGATTGCCGTCGCGGTGCAGCTCGAACAGGTCCGGGTAGTCCTCGGACTTGGACACCATGATCAGTTCCAGCGTGTCCCAGCCGGCCAGCGTCATGTGCGGCAGAGACTGGCAACGCAGCGGATCGTCCGCGAGGACGATGGCCCGGTCCCGCATTTCCGAAACGTAATGCTCGTCGACGTCGAACCGCTTTTCGTAGACCGACCCCTCTGGCCCGCCCCGGTGCTGCTCCATGTTCACCGAATACATGTAGCTGTCTTCGTGGAACGGGAACGGAAAGCGCTTGATGGCCCAGTCCGAATTCCGGAATGAATAATCGTCGCGGAAGGTCTCTTCGTTGAATTGAATCGTCATGGTCGCTCCCCCTATCGGTCCAGAACCAGCGTCTTGCCGACAAAGCGGCTGACGCAGGGCATGATCTTCTTGCCGCTGGCATGTTCGTCATCATCCAGCCAGTGATCGCGGTGGATGAACTCACCATCCGCCTCGACGACATCGGTCTCGCACTGACCGCAGGCACCGCCACGACAGAGGAAGGGCGCCTCGACGCCGCAGCGTTCGATTGCTTCCAGCAGGCTTTCGTGTTCGCCCACCTGGATGACGATGTCGGACTTGCACAGGCGCACCTCGAAGGGTTTGCCGGGCTGCGGGGCCAGGAATTCCTCGGAATGCACGTTCTCATCCGGCCAGCCGTGCGCGGCGGCGGTCTTGTGCACCCACTGGATCATGCCCTGCGGCCCGCAAACGTAAACATGCGTGCCCAGCGGCTGACCATCCAGCAGATCTTCCAGCGCAATGGCCTGTTTCTTGTCGTCGTAGTAGACATGCACCTTGTTCGGATGGCGCGAGGTCAGCTCGTCCACATAGGTGCCCAAGGCCTCGCTGCGGCAGGCGTAATGCAGTTCCCAAGCGCCGCCCATCCGTTCCAGGTGCGCGATCATCGCCATGAAAGGTGTGATGCCGATGCCGCCGGCAAGAAAGACATGCTTGCGCCCGCGCAGGTCCAGCGGGAACAGGTTCACCGGATAGGTGATCGTCATCGCGTCGCCGACCTTGACCTTCCGGTGCATGAAGAGCGAGCCGCCACGGCCCTCATCATCGCGCCGGACGGAAATGGCGTATTTGGTGGAATCCGCCGGATCGGACATCAGCGAATAGGGGTTGAGCCGCGTGCGGCCGTCGTCGTTCATCTCGACCACGGTATGCGCGCCCGCCGAGAACGGCGGAAAGGGCAAACCGTCACGGCGCGTGAATTCGAACCGGGTGACCAGATCGTTCAGGGGGACAATGGCGCTGACCTCGACCTCGATCTTCTCGGCGCCTGCCTTGGCTTTCTGGGGGGCAGCACTCATTTGTATAGCTCCACGGGTTCGGGCACGTTTCCGGGATCCTCGGCGTCCACCCGGACGCCCTGGAAGGCAGCCAGCCGGCGCGAATAGTGATCGCGCACGAACAGGTTCAGCCCGCAATGCGAACAGACGAAGGGATCGGTCATCACGTCCTCGGTGATTCCCTTGCAGTGCACGCACTGCATTCGACGCGCGACCGATCCGCGATGTTCGGTCTGAATCGCGGAATGCGGGATGCCGGCGGTCATCGCCTCGTTCTGGGCCTGCCCCATCAGCCCCTCGGTCCCGGTCAGGTAGACCTGCAGGCCCATGTGGGCGTCCGAGAGCACCCGGCGGATGCGCTGGACAGAGGCCTCGTAGGTCGGGCCGACATAGAACTGCGCCGGTTCCAGAGCCTTCAGGCGATCGACATAGGTCTCACCCGTGGCCTTGGGGATATAGATGATATGCGCCGCGCGAAAGATCGACGCGTCCTGCGCCGCGAGGTCCAGCAGGGCCTCGGCGCCCTCGGCATCCGCGATCATCAGATGCGCCTTGCCCGGTCGCGGTTCAAGCGTGCCATAGACAGGCCGGCTCCGGATGCTTTCGGGGAATTGGAACTTCGACATGCTGCCGTGTCTCCCTTGGGATTCTTGGTGGCAAAAAGGCGCGGCCCGGGGGTCGCGCCTTCTGCATGGCCGGGCGTCAGCCCTTGGCGGTGCGGATTTTCTTGTCCTTGTCGTAGAAGGGCATTTCTTCGGCGACGCAGGGGATTTCGGTGCCATCCGCGTTGCGCACCGTCATCTTGGTTCCGGGAACCGCACAGTCGACCGGCATCCGCGCGATCCCGACCGTGTGGTCGAACAGGTCCGACCGCATGCCGTAGGTCACGACACCGACCGGCTTGCCGTCCTTGAGAAGTTCGGCGCCCTCGTCCGCGGCGGTGGTGCCTTCGAGGCGGACACCGTAGATCTTGAACCGCTCCTTGCCTTCCAGCGCATAGTGGTTCTCGGCGCCGCGGAAGCCCTTCTTGCCAGGGGAGACGGTGAATTCCAGCCCCAGTTCCCACAGCGAGTCGCCGCAGGCGCTGCCATCGGCAAAGGGATAGGTTTCCGAGTTGTCGCCCGGGTAGAACAGCAGGTAGCTTTCGGTCCGCAACAGGTCGAGCGTCGAGAACTGGACCGGGCGGATACCCATGTCCTTGCCGTCTTCGAGGATGGCATCCCACAGCTCGATCGCGTGGCGGCCCTCGCAGAAGATTTCATAGCCGCGCTCGCCGGTGTAGCCGGTGCGCGAAATCATGACCGGCTTACCGAACAGCTTGGTCTGGATGATCCCGAAATATGCCAGGTCGCGGATGCCCGCGACGTGTTTTTCCAGGAAGTCCACGGCCACCGGGCCCTGCAGCGACATGTCGTGCAGGTCGTCGTCGAAGATCATCGAGACGTTCTTGCCGTAGGCGGCCATTGCCAGGCTTTCGTGGCCGGTTCCGGTGCCGTGCACCAGCAGCCAGTAGTTGACCGAGACGCGGTAGATCACGCAGTCGTCGATGAACAGGCCGCGGTCGTCCAGCATCGCGGCATAGACCGCGCGGCCCGGCATCAGCTTGTCCACGTTGCGGGTGGTGGCGCGGTCGATCACGGCCGCCGCGTGCGGACCGCTGAGGTGAACCTTCTTGAGGCCCGACACATCCATAAGGCCGGCCTTGGTGCGCACCGCCTCGTAGTCTGCCTTGGCGCGTTCGTCGGAGTGGTCATAGAACCAGGCGGTTCCCATGCCGTTCCAATCTTCCAGTTCACCACCGATTTCCGCATGACGCTGAGCCAGCGCCGACGTCCTGTAGATGATCGCCATTCCTTGTCTCCCTGACTCTTAGGTTTGGAGATATTGAGACCGATCCTCCGGAAAAAATCAATACCTGTGTTAAGATTATTTTCCTGACGGGAAACGCATCACAAGCATGATAGCCGGAACGACCATAGGGTAAGACTGACACAAATCTACCCTGCGAGTGAAATAAATTTGACATGATGAATGAGATTCGCTTCCCATTGGTGAAATAAGTTGCACGAAAATCAAAATCCAACACACAGGGAGATAAATAATGGATGGCAACCTGAACGCCCTGACCACGGTGTTCACCGAGTTCTACTACTGGGTGACCGTGGTCTTCATGTTCCTGATTCACGTCGGGTTCTGCATGTACGAGGTCGGCGCGAGCCGCCGGCGCAACCATATGCACACGCTCATGAAAAACGTGATGGTGATCCCGCTGGTCACCGTCACGTTCTTCTTTTTCGGCTGGTGGATCTACTGGGCCTTCCCGATGTTCCCCTTCTTCGGCGGGCTCAACCACGAGATGGGCTCTGGCAACCTGCCCTGGGCGCAGACGATGGGCCCGAACGCCGCAGACCGAATCACCGGTGTGTTCTGGGCAGCCTTCCTGCTGTTCTCCTGGACGGCAGCCTCGATCGTGTCGGGTGCCGTGATCGAACGCATCCGCTCCTCGGCCCTTTGGGTGCATGCGGTGCTGATCGGCTCTGTCTGGTGGATCATCGATGCGGCCTGGGGCTGGCACTATGATGGCTGGATGGTGAAATTCCTCGGCTATCACGATGCCTATGCATCCGGGGTGATTCACGCGATCGCGGGCGGATACGCACTGGGCGTGATCGCTGTTCTGGGACCGCGCATCGGCAAGTTCGCCAAGGACGGCACGCCGCGCGACATTCCCCCGCACAATCCCTGGATGCTCACCATCGGGATCTTCCTGATCTACACCGGCTTCTGGGGCTTCTACGCGGCCTGCAACGTGCCCGTGATTTCTCCTGAAGGTATCGGCGGCCAGATCACCGGCACCACCTGGACGGCCACCAACATCTACCTGGCGCCGACGTCCTTGTCCGGCATCACCTTCAACTTCCTGATGTCCCTCTCTGGCGGCCTGATGGCGGCTTACGTGGTGTCCAAGGGCGATGCCTTCTGGACCTTCTCCGGCGGCCTTGCCGGGGTGATCACCGCCTCCGCGGGCAACGACCTCTATCACCCGGTACAGGCGATGCTGATCGCAGCCGTTGGCGTGGTCATCGTCTACCGCCTGCACTTCTGGGTCGAACGCCGGTTCAAGCTGGACGATGCCGTCGGCGCCGTCGCCGTACATGGCTATGCCGGTTTCGTGGGCCTGATCATCGCGGGCTTTGTCCTCTGGGGCGCGCCGTCTTCGCCTTATGAAGGCTATGCCACCGTCAACCCGCTGGGGCAGTTCATCGGCGCCATGATCATGTTCTTCGGTCTCGGGTTCCTGCCCGCCTTCGCCGTGTCCAAAATTCAGGCAGCGATGGGCGTGTTGCGCATTCCCGAGGAGGTCGAGCTTGAAGGTCTCGATTACGCCGAACACCATGCCTACGAGGAGGCCAAGGAGGCCATCATCGAGGCCGACAAGGCCCACCTGGCCACCAAACTCACCCCCGCAGAATAAGGAGCGTCCACTATGTCCTCGATTGGTTACGAAAGCTGGGCCGTAGACCTGGCGGATGTTGGTCCGATCTACCCCTTCCAGGGATCGGAAATGCTGATGGTCGCGCTTGGCGTGATCTTCTGGCTGGGCTGGCACCGCATCCAGTTCGTGCGGGAAAGCGAACACCTGGAACGCGCCAAGAAACGCGCCCTGGACCATGAAAAGGTCCAGCAAAGCGTCGAACGGTACTGATCCCGAGTCCGGCAAGGGCGGGCACATCGCCTGCCCTTGCCTCTCAGGAAAAATTTTTTCATCTTAGTTGCGGCAGCGCTTTTCCGGTGCTAGCCTGAACCGGTCAGCCCGAACCGGGTAGAATCAAGAAAGTGGAGCGACACCAGAATGTGCGGAATTGTCGGACTGTTCCTGAAGGACAAGGCGCTAGAGCCCCAGCTGGGTGCCTTGCTCACCGATATGCTGATCACCATGACCGACCGCGGCCCCGACAGCGCCGGGATCGCGATCTACGGCGCCGAGGACACCTCGGCCTCGAAACTCACCGTCCAGGCCGAAGACCCGGACACCGCCTTTGACGGCCTCGCAGACAAGATGGCCGCAGCCCTGGGTGGCAAGGTCACACTGACCCGCAACGACACCCACGCGGTTCTGCATGTCCCCGCCGGCAAAGCGGAGGAGGCCCGTACCGCCCTGCGCGAGATCGCTCCGGAGGTCCGCGCGATGTCCTTTGGCGATACGCTGGAAATCTACAAGGAAGTCGGCCTGCCCAAGGACGTGGCAGCGCGTTTCGACATCGCCAAGATGTCGGGCACCCACGGCATCGGCCACACCCGCATGGCCACCGAATCCGCGGTGACGACACTGGGCGCTCACCCGTTCAACACTGGATCGGACCAGTGCCTGGTGCACAACGGCTCGCTCTCGAACCACAACTCGCTGCGCCGCAAGCTGCAGCGCGAGGGTATCCATATCGAGACCCAGAACGACACTGAGGTCGGCGCGGCCTACCTGACATGGAAGATGCAGAACGGCGCGACGCTGGGCGAAGCGCTCGAAGCCTCGCTCGAGGATCTCGACGGTTTCTTCAACTTCGTCGTCGGCACGAAGGACGGCTTTGGCGTCGTCCGTGACCCGATTGCCTGCAAACCCGCCGTCATGGCGGAAACCGACCAATACGTGGCCTTCGGCTCTGAATACCGGGCGCTGGTGAACCTGCCGGGCATCGAAACCGCCCGCGTCTGGGAACCCGAACCCGCGACCGTTTACTTCTGGACCCATGACCAGGCCCCCAACCCGAAAAAGAAGGCGGCATGATGCAGACCTACGATCTTCAAGCCAACAGCCTGCGCGAGCTGAACGCCGCGCTGCATGCCCAGGCGAATGACACCAACCAGACCAGCTGGGAAATCGTGAACCCGCGCGGCAGCCACGCCGTCGCAGTGGGCCTCGACGCGCCGATCGAGGTCAGCGTCAAGGGCTCGACCGGCTACTACACCGCCGGCATGAACAAGCAGGCGACCGTGCATGTGCACGGTTCTGCCGGCCCCGGTGTCGCCGAGAACATGATGTCCGGCACCGTGGTCATCGATGGCGACGCCAGCCAGTACGCCGGCGCCACCGGCCACGGTGGCCTGCTGGTCATCAAGGGCAACGCCTCGTCGCGCTGCGGCATCTCCATGAAGGGGATCAACATCGTGGTGCACGGCAACGTCGGCCACATGTCCGCCTTCATGGCACAATCGGGCAATCTGGTGGTCTGCGGCGACGCGGGCGACGCCCTGGGTGACTCGATCTACGAGGCGCGCCTCTTCGTGCGCGGCTCTGTGAAATCGCTGGGCGCGGACTGCATCGAGAAAGAGATGCGCCCCGAACACATCGAAATCCTGCGCGACCTGCTGGACCGTGCCGGAAGCGATGCCAAGCCTGAAGAGTTCAAGCGGTACGGCTCGGCCCGTCAGCTGTACAACTTCAAAGTCGACAACGCGTATTGAGGGAGACATGAGCGTGAAAGACATCAAGGACAAGACGCCCCCTCGGACGATGCCCATCCAGTCGGCGACCTTCTCGAACCCGATCAACGCCGAAATCCGCCGCGCGGCGGCCACCGGCATCTATGACATCCGCGGCGGCGGCGCCAAGCGCCGGGTCCCGCACTTCGACGACCTGCTGTTCCTCGGCGCCTCGGTCTCGCGTTATCCGCTCGAAGGTTACCGCGAGAAATGCGACACCAAGGTGACTCTGGGCACGCGCTTTGCCAAGAAGCCGATCGAGCTGGACATTCCGATCACCATCGCGGGCATGTCCTTCGGCGCGCTTTCGGGCCCGGCGAAAGAGGCCCTGGGCCGCGGCGCTTCGGCGGCGGGCACCTCGACCACGACCGGTGACGGCGGCATGACCCCAGAAGAACGCGGGCATTCCTCCAAGCTGGTCTACCAGTACCTGCCCTCGCGCTACGGGATGAACCCCGACGATCTGCGCAAGGCGGATGCGATCGAGGTCGTGGTCGGTCAGGGCGCCAAGCCCGGCGGCGGCGGCATGTTGCTGGGCCAGAAGATCTCGGACCGCGTGGCCGAGATGCGCAACCTGCCCAAGGGCATCGACCAGCGCTCGGCCTGCCGTCACCCCGACTGGACCGGCCCGGACGACCTGGAAATCAAGATCCTCGAACTGCGCGAGATCACGGCCTGGGAAAAACCGATCTACGTCAAGGTCGGCGGCACCCGCCCCTACTATGACACCGCCCTGGCGGTGAAAGCGGGCGCCGACGTGGTCGTTCTGGACGGCATGCAGGGCGGCACCGCCGCCACCCAGGACGTGTTCATCGAACATGTCGGCCTGCCGACACTGGCCTGCATCCGCCCTGCGGTTCAGGCCCTGCAGGACCTGGGTGTGCACCGTGAGGTCCAGCTGATCGTCTCCGGCGGTATCCGCACCGGCGCCGACGTGGCCAAGGCCATGGCCCTGGGCGCCGACGCGGTGGCCATCGGCACCGCCGCTCTGATCGCTCTTGGCGACAACGACCCGCGCTGGGAATCCGAATACCAGAAGCTTGGCACCACTTCCGGCGCCTACGACGACTGGCACGAGGGCCAGGACCCGGCGGGGATCACCACCCAGGACGCCGAGCTTCAAAAGCGCCTCGACCCGATCGAGGCCGGACGGCACCTGCGCAACTACCTCAGCGTCATGACGCTGGAGGCGCAGACCATCGCCCGTGCCTGTGGTCACAACAACCTGCACAACCTCGAACCCGAGGACCTGTGCGCGCTGACGATGGAAGCGGCTGCAATGGCCCGCGTTCCACTCGCCGGCACTGAATGGTACCCCGGCAAACCCGGCTTCTGAACCAACACGGCGCGGCCTCTTGTAAGAGGCTGCGCCGCTTCACAAGATGGTGCGCAAACAAGATGACGCCCATCGCGAGACAATAGGACAGAGAGGATGACAAAAATGGCAAAAGATCAGGCCGCGCCGGACGCAAAGATCGACCTCGCCACCTACGCCGCTGAACGCGGCGTCAAGTATTTCATGATCTCCTTCACCGACCTGTTCGGTGGACAACGGGCCAAGCTGGTTCCTGCGGCGGCCATTGCCGACATGCAGGATGACGGGGCCGGATTTGCCGGTTTCGCGACCTGGCTGGACCTGACACCGGCACACCCCGACATGCTGGCCGTTCCGGATCCGTCTTCCGTCATCCAGCTGCCCTGGCAGCCCGACGTCGCCTGGGTGGCCGCCGACTGCGTGATGGAAGGCAAGCCCGTCGAACAGGCCCCGCGTAACGTGCTGAAGCGCCTGATTGCCGAAGCCGCCGAAGAGGGTCTGCACGTCAAGACCGGTATCGAGGCCGAATTCTTCCTGTTGACGCCGGAAGGCGACAAGATCTCGGACCCCTTCGATACCGCCGCCAAGCCCTGCTACGACCAGCAGGCAGTGATGCGCCGCTACGACGTGGTGCGCGAGGTTGGCGACTACATGCTCGATCTCGGCTGGAAGCCCTATCAGACCGACCACGAAGACGCCAATGGCCAGTTCGAGATGAACTGGGAGTTCGACGACGTCCTCAAGATCGCCGACCAGCACTCCTTCTTCAAGTTCATGGTCAAGTCCGTCGCCGAAAAGCACGGCTACCGCGCGACCTTCATGCCCAAGCCCATCGAGGGTCTGACCGGCAACGGATGCCATGCGCATATCTCGGTCTGGGATGCGCCCGGTGACGCGGCCAAGGTCAATGTCTTCGCAGGCGAAGGCGAAGGCCAGACCGGTGAGGTCGGCCTGTCCGAACGCGGCAAGCACTTCCTTGGCGGAATCATGAAACACGCCAGCGCGCTGGCGGCGATCACCAACCCGACGGTCAACAGCTACAAGCGCATCAACGCACCGCGCACCATGTCCGGCGCCACCTGGGCGCCCAACACCGTGACCTGGACCGGCAACAACCGTACGCACATGGTCCGCGTCCCCGGCCCCGGCCGGTTCGAACTGCGCCTGCCCGATGGCGCCGTGAACCCTTACCTGCTGCAGGCGGTGATCATCGCGGCGGGCCTGTCGGGGATCCACTCCAAGGCCGATCCGGGCAAGCGCCACGACATCGACATGTACGCCGAAGGCCACAAGGTCCGGGGCGCACCCAAGCTGCCGCTGAACATGCTCGACGCGATCCGCGAGTATGACAAGGACAAGGAACTGAAGAAGATGATGGGGGAGGATTTCTCCTCGTCCTACATCAAGATGAAGAAGCAGGAGTGGAACTCTTTCGTGACCCACTTCAGCCGCTGGGAGCGCGAGCACACGCTCGACATCTGAGGTGTCCCCCCTCGCCCCAGACCGGAAAGGCCGCTGTGTTTCGCAGCGGCCTTTCTCTTTTTCTGCATCAGAGAGCTGTGGCGGGGACAAAAAAGGCGGATCACGATACCATCGTGATCCGCCATCTCCGGGCTTAGAGGAAGGAAGGGGGGCCTCAGAGCTCGGGGTAGATCGGGAACCGTTTGCAGAGGGCGTCGACCTCAGCCTTGACCTTTTCCTCGACCGCGGCGTTGTTGTCCTCGCCGTTGGCGGCCAGGCCGTCGACGACCTCGATGATCCAG